>NZ_JBGCFU010000127.1:0-31723 GCF_045107095.1 Congregibacter sp.
TGCCGGAACAGGTCCTGGATGTGCGCGCACAGACTTGGCCGCTGGAAATACCCGATGCGGTATTCAGCGCCAACAGTGTGCATATCATGTCATATGGTGCCGTGGAAAAACTCTTCGCTGGGCTTGGCGGGGGCGCGGGTGAGGACGTGGTGCTGGCGCTTTATGGTCCCTTCAATTACAACGGGCAATACACGAGCGACAGCAATGCTCGTTTCGACCAGTGGCTGGCGCAGCAAAATCCAGACAGTGCAATACGTCATTTCGAGGATGTGGATCGTCTCGCCGCAGGCGCGGGCTTTGCAATACAGGGTGATTACCCGATGCCCGCCAATAATCGCCTGCTGGTGTGGCGCAAAGGGGCTTGATCAGTCCAGGGATTTAAAGGGCAATAAGCTCGCGGCCTGGCTGATGTACTGGTCGATATGGGCTTCCTCCTGACGGGTGAAATCTCCTACCGCTGCAGAAAGCTGCGGGTCCGCTATCCAGTGGTTTGACCAGGTCTGAACGGGACGGAAGCCGCGCTGGATCTTGTGTTCTCCCTGCGCACCCGGGTCGAAACGCCGCAGGCCATGCTCGATACAGTACTCGATGCCTCGATAGTAGCAGGCTTCGAAGTGCAGGCAGTCAAACTCCCGCTCGCAGCCCCAGTAACGCCCATAGAGTGTGTCGCTGGAGCGAAAGTAAAGGGCGCCTGCCACTGCCTGTTGGCCCAGGTAGGCCAGTACCATCACCACCTGGTCGCCCATCCCCGCAGCGGTTTCCATAAAGAAATCCCGGGTCAGGTAGCCGCCGTGACCGCTGCGCTTGGCGTAGGTCATCTGGTAAAACCGATGAAACACCGACCAGTCTTCTTCACTGAGTTCGGTGCCGTTTCGCATACTCAGGCTTAGCCCTTGCTCCTCAACGCGGCGGCGCTCTTTGCGCAGCGATTTTCGCTTACGGCTAGAGAAGGTACTGAGAAAATCGTCGAAATCGCTGTAGCCGCGGTTATACCAATGGAACTGCACCTGATGCCGTGTGTGTAAGCCTGCCGCGGCAAGAGCATTTGCATCTTGCTCTTGAGGAAACAGCACGTGCCAGGAAGACGCGCCTAGGCTAACCGCAAGCTCAGGCATGTGTTGTTTCAAAGTGGCCCATATCACTGCAGGATCAAGATCCTGAGCATGAAGTAGGCGAGGTCCCGTGGCGGGGGTAAAGGGAACTGCTGTGACCAGTTTCGGGTAATACTCCAGGCCCATACGTCGCCAGGCGTCTGCCCAGGCCCAGTCGAAGACATACTCACCGTAGGAGTGGCTCTTTAACCAGGATGGCAGTATCGCTAAGGTACGCTGTTCATCTTTTAGGCGAAGGTGTGCGGGAGTCCAACCTGCTGCTGGCGTGGTGCAATCCGCCTGCTCTAGTCCCAGGAGAAAACCGTGACGCAAAAAGGGATAGTCAGTCCGGCAAAGGGCATTCCACTCTGTCGCGGGTACGTCTGCGACAGAGCTCAGGACCTCGATGCTGAGGCTCATGGCGTTGTTAGTCTCAGGTGTGCAGGGCGTAGTGGGCAGCGATCCCCAGGAAGATAGTCATTCCTACCCAGTTGTTGTGCAAAAATGCGCGGAAACATGCTGCCTCTTCGCGTTCACGAATCAAGTACAGGTGATAGCCAAACAAGCCAGCGGTAACCAGCAAAGCAAGGTAGTAGGGCCATCCCAGACCAAACTCTCTTCCCGCCAGAACCAGCGCCGTGAGGCACAGTACTTGTAATACGGCGATAACACTGCGGTCGGATTCCCCAAAGAGAATAGCTGTACTTTTTATTCCGATCTCCAGGTCGTCTCTGCGATCCACCATGGCGTATTTGGTGTCGTATACCACGGTCCAAAGCACGCTGCCGGTAAACAGGAGCCACAGCGCAGGCGGCAAACTGCTCTGCTGCGCAGCAAAGGCCATGGGGATCGACCAGGAAAACGCCAGACCTAAAACCACCTGCGGTAGATGGGTGTAACGCTTCATCAAGGGATAGCAGGAGGCAAGCAGTAACGCGGGTACAGACAGGAGTATGGTCATGAAGTTGGTCATGAGTACCAGACCAAAGGCCATCAGACAGAGCGCTGCAAAGAAGGCCAGCGCTTCACCCACCGTGACATCGCCCGTAACCAGGGGTCGATTGCGAGTGCGCTCGACTCCGCCATCCAGGTTTCTATCAGCCAAGTCGTTGATGATGCATCCGGCGGAACGCATAAGGATTGTCCCTAGTCCAAAAATCACCAGAAGCTTCAGATCCGGGACCCCTTCAGCAGCAATCCACAGCGCCCATAAAGTGGGCCACAGTAGTAACAAGGTGCCAATAGGTCGATCCCAGCGAATCAGCTGTAGCAGCGTCGAGAACTTGCTCGCTTGTTTAGTGGCAGGGGAGGTGGTGGCGCTCATGGATCGGTTGTTGTCTCTTTATCAAGTAAGAGTCAGGCTCGTTGGCTGCCAATTGTAACGCTGACTTGGCCGCGCCGGGAGCGGTGCAGAGGTGTTACTGCACTCCAGCGGGGAAATCCTTCAAGAAAAACCTCGCTGACCAGCATAGGCTTAGCGGCGACCTGAAAACAGGAGCGACGTGCCCAGGCTTTTTCCTGTTGGTGCAGTGGTTTGGGTAGGTAAGCATCATCGCCTGCGAGAAGCGCTACTTGAAAAGGACTTCGACGCATATCTGGGCGAGAGAACAAGAAACTGCCCAGGCTTTGATTCTGTAGGCGCCGTAGCCTTAGCAGCGGGCCGTCCAGCGTAGTCACTGGAAACACAGAGCGGGCGTAGACCACCGCCTTACTATCCAAACGCATCACGATCTGGCGCACCATCGCCAGTTCTCTGTGCCCCATATTCAACAGTCGACGTTCGTCCTGATTTGGGGCTTCCCAGCGCTGACGCCAGCGTTCGAGGGAAAATTGCTTCCCTGAATCTAACAAGTGCTGAGTGAGTGAGCCATCGTCGAGCAACCAGCTACGAACCGACGCCAGTACTGGCCCGGGAATCTGCTCTTCACGTCGCCAGTGCGGGACGCCTGCGCTGCGGTTTGCTTGCAGAGTCATAAAGATCTAGTCGATGGGAAGGGCGAGAATGCGTGATGTCTAGCCTGCTTGCAAGCCGGCCAAGGTGTTTTCAGGGTAATCCTCTGGCATGTTAATCTTGCCGCCCTTCGAAAAAGCTGCGCCTCACACAAGGAGTTAGTCTGGCATGCGTAAATGGGAATGTATCGTTTGTGGACTCATCTATGACGAAGCCAAGGGCTGGCCCGATGACGGTATAACACCAGGCACGCGCTGGGAGGATGTTCCCGAAGACTGGCTGTGCCCGGATTGCGGTGTGGGTAAAGAAGACTTTGAGCTCATTGAGGAGGCCGTGGAAGAGGACGCCCCTCACCATGAGGTGCCAGGCACGGAAACCCAGCCTGCACCGGTCGTCATTATCGGTACGGGACTTGGTGGCTACGGAATTGCGAGGGAGTTCCGTAAGCATGACAGCGACACACCTTTACTGTTGATTACAGAAGATGACGGCAGGGCTTATTCCAAGCCTATGTTGTCCACTGGCTATACCAAAAACACCGATGGAGCCGCGCTGACTCAAAGTGATGCGGGCACTATGGCCGCAAATCTCGACGCGAGCGTATGGACGATGACTCGCGTTCAGGCTGTTGATACCCAGCGTAAGATTTTACGTCTGGCGGATCGCGAGACAGAAGTTCATTACGCCGCACTCGTGTTTGCCACGGGCGCTAGTGTCATTCGGCCACCCTTGGGTGGTGACGCCTTAGAGCGCGTCTACTCTGTGAACGATCTCATGGACTACGATGACTTCCGCACAGCGATGGAGCGCCTCGAAGCTAAACGCATCGCCATTATTGGCGGCGGACTTATCGGATGTGAATTTGCCAATGATTTGCTCAATGGTGGTTTTGAGGTCGATGTGATCGACCCATTGCAGCACTGCTTACCCACTTTGTTACCCGAGCCTTGCGCCCGAGCCCTGCAGACCGGACTTGAGGCCAAGGGAGCACGTTTTCACTTTGGGCCCCTGGTGACGGAGGTCAATCATCCGGCAGGCTCTACGGATTCTGTAGAGGTGTCTTTGAGCGATGGAGGCATGCTGGAAGCAGACATTGTGGTTTCGGCGGTTGGCGTCAGGCCCAATATCGATCTGGCGAAAAGTTCAGGTATAGCGGTCAACCGCGGCATCGTTACCGACAGGCACCTGAAGACCAGTGCCGCGGATGTTTATGCCCTGGGTGATTGTGCTGAAGTTGAGGGTCATGTTCTGGTTTACGTGGCACCTCTTATGGCAGCGGCTCGAGCGCTGGGCAAAACCTTAGCCGGGGAGCCAACACAAGTCAGCTACCCCGCTATGCCCGTGACCATTAAGGTACCGGCTTGTCCTACCGTTGTAGCGCCACCGGCGGCCGATGCGGAAGGCGAATGGCAGTTTACTGTCGATGGTATGAGTACTCAGGGTGAGTATCGCAATGCGGCGGGCGACCTACTGGGTTTTGCCCTCACCGGCGAAGCGACAAAGCAGAAGATGACACTGCAGAAGTTATTGCCACCAATCATGGCCTGAACATCCGTTTGAGGGCTTGCCCCGGGGGCTAGACGTTGGCGAAGGCCTGGCTATCTCCGGCCCAACGGCGAATGAGTGGCTGTACCCACTGAGGACGCTGCTGTTGTAGCTCCTCTGCGATGTTCTGTACTTTATCAAGCAAGTGCTCGTGCTCCGGTAGTCGCGCTACCCTGAATTCCATAAGGCCGGTCTGTCGTGTGCCCAATACCTCTCCGGGTCCACGCTGACGAAGGTCTTCTTCTGCGATGTAGAAGCCATCATTGCTTTCGCGCATGACTTGCAGGCGGGCCCTACTGTGCTGCCCCAAGGGAGACTGGTAGAGCAGCACGCAGTGGCTTGCAGCACTGCCACGCCCGACACGACCACGAAGCTGATGAAGCTGGGCCAGCCCCAGACGCTCAGGGTTTTCGATAATCATTAGCGTCGCGTTTGGTACGTCCACGCCTACTTCAATTACCGTTGTAGCGACGAGTAACTGATACTCCCCTGCTTTGAACGCAGTCATCACGGCGTCTTTTTCCTTAGCTTTCATGCGACCGTGGACCATGGCCACTGCGATGCCATCCAAAGCTTCGGCAAGCTCCGCGTAGCTCGATTCAGCTGCTTGCGCCTGCAGCGTATCGCTGTCCTCGATCAGGGTGCAGACCCAGTAGACCTGACGCCCATCCCGGCAGGCGTGAGCAACCCGCTCGATAATTTCCTGACGGCGTTGGTTGTCTATAAGTACGGTACCGACAGGCTGCCGCCCTGGAGGAAGCTCATCGATAACGGAACAGTCGAGATCCGCATAGGCCACCATAGAGAGGGTTCTCGGTATGGGGGTTGCCGTCATGATTAGCTGGTGGGCCCGCCACGCCCCTCCGGTCTTTTCACTCAGGGCAAGGCGTTGGTGCACGCCAAAGCGGTGCTGCTCATCCACAACAACAAGGCCGAGGTGGGCAAACTCAACGCCATCTTGAAAGAGAGCATGGGTACCTATGACCAGTGAAGCCTCGCCACTCTGAATGGCGCCCAGAGCTTGTTCCCGATTTTTGCCTTTTACGCTCCCTGCCAGCCACATTTGGGAGACATTCAATTCGGAAAACCAGTCTGCAAAGTTACGTCGATGCTGCTCTGCAAGCAGCTCCGTTGGTGCCATGACGGCGACCTGATAACCGCTGGCGATAGCAATGAGAGCAGCTGCAGCAGCTACCACGGTCTTTCCTGAACCAACATCACCCTGCACGAGTCGAAGCATGGGTTTTTCGCTTGCAAGGTCAGTGGTGATTTCGTCGATAACCCGGTGCTGCGCAGCCGTTGGTTGAAACGGCAGCGCCTCAAGAAAACCCTGATTCAAACCTTTCGTGTCTTTGAGGGTGGGGGCTGCTCGTTCCCTGCTCCGGGCCCGTAGTTCACGCATGGAAAGCTGGTGAGCGGTCAGTTCTTCCAGGGCGAGGCGCAGTTGGGCCGGGTGCCGGCCGTCGCGCAGCGCTTGTTGATCGGCGTTTGGCGGAGGACGATGTAAAAACCGTAGGGCAGAGCCGAGGCCGTAGTCGTTCTCCTGCGTCGGCAGCAGCTCGTCTGGCGGTGTGTTTTCTAATGCGAGTAAGGCCTGCCCACAAAGCTTGCGCCACTGGCCCTGGCTAATACCTTCGGTGCTTGGGTAGATGGGCGTTAACGAGTCTTCGTTCTCATTGCCGTTAGTGTTGCGTCGATATTCGGGGTGAATCATCTCTGCCTGCTGAGCACCACGGCGCACCGATCCAAAGCATCGTAAACGATCGCCTTTTTGTAGTGCATTTTTTTGTGCTTGCGAGAAGTGGAAGAATCGCAGTGTTGCCGTACCGGTTCCGTCCTGGAGCTTTACCATAAGTGAGCGTCGCCGCCCGCCTCCGCTAACGCTGATTAGGGCGATATCACCTTCGATAACAACCTCCGCGCCGTCTTGCAGTGCGCCAATAGGCGTGACCTGTGTTCTGTCCTGGTAGCGCAGTGGAAGATGAAACAGCAAGTCCTCAACGTTTGTGATGCCGTAGCGCTGGAGGCGCTCAAGCATTTTTGGTCCGACCCCGCGCAGAGACTCAAGGCTATGTGTGACAATCTGACTCACAGTCCAGCCTGAACGGTTTCGCGGCTGGGAAAGCGCATCAGTCTAAAGGAGACAGAATCGTGGACAAGACGACGCGGCAAGAGACCATCGCTATAGTCGGTTTTGGAGATATTGGGGAGCGGCTTAGTAGCCTTCTGCCCAGGCCCCAATGGCACTGCTTTGGACTGCGACGGAGTGCTAATGCCGTTCCCCAGGGAGTTGAAAGCGTGGCCATCGATCTTCGCAACGCTCATAGTCTCAGTGTGCTTGAGAAGCTTCGACCTGATGCCCTGGTGATTGCACTCAGTCCAGCGGATCGCAGTGCCGAGGCTTATCAAGCGGGGTTTGCCGAAGCTATGGCCAATATTATTGCGGGTCTTGGCGAGCACCGGCCCCGCGCTGCGTTTTTTGTTTCGAGCACCAGGGTATACCGAGAATCCTCTGAAGCCTGGATCGATGAAGGTAGTGATACCGCTGACAGCGACCCCCATGTGGCGGCTATTCTCGCAGCTGAACAGATTTTTCTTGAGGGAATTGATAGCGCTGTGGTGCTTCGGGCTGGGGGGCTCTACGGGTCTGGGCCCGGGCCTTTGCTCAAACGAGTTGCGGCGGGCAAGCTCACAGCCAAGGAGCCACCGCGATATGCTAATCGGATTCATCGTGATGATGTGGCTGGTTTCATGGCTGCGGCGCTCACGGGAAAGATCACGCTGGATCAGCGAATCGTGAATCTTGTCGACGATGCCCCTGCTCCATTGCAGGACCTGGAATCCTGGCTTTGCACCCAGCTGGGGTTGTCTTATGAGCCGCCTCATTCGGCACCGTCGGGCGAAACTCCATTGCACAAGCGTATCAGTAACGAGCGGCTGCGAAGCAGTGGTTATACGCTGCAGTACCCGGATTACCGAAAGGGCTATGCTGAGGTGCTCCATCGCTGGATGGCACACTCAGAGCGCGAGGACGGCCTCGATCTCCACTGATACACCTTTTGGTAGCGCCGCCACCTGAACACAGGCTCGTGCTGGATAGGGCTCATTGCAGAAGGATTCCATCACCGCATTTACTGCCGCAAAGTCCTGCATATCAATCAGTGAGATATTAATTTTCACCGCGTCATCGAGGCTGCCACCGGAGGCCTCTGCAACTGCAGCAAGGTTGGTGAATGCCTGAGTCGCCTGAGCGGTGACGTCGCCTTCGACCACGGTCATGGATTCGGGGACCAGGGGGATTTGTCCTGACAGCCAAACGGTATTCCCAACTTTAACTGCCTGAGAATAAGGGCCAAGGGCCGCGGGGGCCTTGGGTGTCGCAATAATGGCGCGGTTGCTCACGGGTTACTCCTGTTTTTTAAAGGGCGAAGCCTAATTTCGCACACGGCTTACGCGCCGTACGCTGTCGATGCCGCGAAGACGACGCATAATGCGCGCTAGGTGCACCCTGCTTTCCACGTGGAGATCCAGATCCACATAGGTGAACTGGTAGTCTTTATCCGTGGAGCTAATTTTATCGATGTTCACGTTCATGCTGTTAATGCGCGTTGCGATAGTCGCGATAGCGCCGCGGCGGTTTTCCGTCTCTATTCTCAGCTCCGCAAGAAACTCGCCGTCGACCTGGTCGTCCCATCGTAAGGGGATCCACTGCTCGGGCTTCTCACGCATGTCAGCCAGGTTTCGGCATCTCTCCCGGTGCACGATTACGCCGCGCTCAGAACTGATGTAGCCCGCGATAGGGTCTCCTGGTAACGGTCGACAGCAGCGAGCGTAACTCACCATAAAGCCTTCGGTGCCGCGAATCGCCAGAGGAGAGTCACTGCCCGGTTGTGGTGTGGGCCCTTCGGTATTCGTTTCCCCGGCGAGTTGGCTGGCAACGACGCCGGGCAGTCGTTTGCCCTGCGCCAGTTCTGCCAGAAGCTCATCCATGTTGGCAAGGCCCGCACTATCGAGATAGCTGCTCAGTCGCGCGTCTGATAACTCAGCGATGCTCAGCTCGAAGCTCGCAAGAGACTTGTCCAGGAGTCTTCGACCCAGAGCTGCCGCGTCTTCCTGTGTTTGGTGCTTTAAGTAATGGCGGATATTGCTGCGCGCTTTTGCGGTTATGGCGTAGTTAAACCACGATGGATTTGGCCGTGCTCCCGCCGCGGTAATGACCTCGACGGTTTGACCGCTCTGAAGAGGCTCGGACAGCGGCGCGAGTCGCCGATTGATTCGACAGGCCACACAGGTGTTACCCAGCTCGGTATGCACTGCATAGGCAAAGTCTACAGCGGTTGCTCCCCGGGGCAGCTCCATGATGTTGCCCTTGGGTGTGAAGATATAAATTTCGTCGGGGAACAGATCGATCTTAACGTTCTCAATGAACTCAAGGCTGTTGCCTGCACGCTGCTGCATTTCGAGCAAACCCTGCACCCATTGACGCGCCCGGGCATGGGACCCGTTCACAGTGTCGGAGTCCGTTTTATACAGCCAATGTGCCGCTATCCCGTTGTTCGCCATGTCTTCCATTTCGCGAGTGCGGATCTGGATTTCTATGGGAACACCGTGCATCCCCATGGTGACCGTGTGTAATGACTGGTAACCGTTGGCTTTGGGTATGGCGATATAGTCTTTGAACTCTCCCGGGACCGGCTTGTACAGCGAGTGAATGCAGCCGAGAACGCGGTAGCAACTGTCGACGGAGTCCACTACGACCCTAAAGGCATAGATATCCATGATCTCGGAAAACGATTTTTTCTTGGCCCGCATTTTTTTGTAAATGCTGTACAGGTGCTTTTCCCGGCCAATAACCGTCGCTTCGTAGCCATCCTGAGCCAGTGCGTTCTCGATCTGACTGCGCATTTTGTCTACCAGCTCAATGCGGTTGCCTCTGGCAGAGCGGCGCGCAGCCTCAATGCGTCGCGCGCGCATGGGATAGAGCGCGGTGAACCCCAAATCCTCGAATTCCATACGCACGGAGTTCATCCCCAGGCGCATGGCGATGGGGGCATAGATATCCAGAGTTTCTTTGGCGATGCGTCGGGCTTTGGCGGTGGGCAGCACGCCGAGAGTGCGCATATTGTGGAGGCGATCGGCGAGTTTGACCAAGATAACGCGAATGTCTCGGGCCATTGCCAGAGCCATTTTTTGAAAATTCTCAGCCTGTTTTTCTTCGAGCGTATCGAATTCGATCTGGGTGAGTTTGCTCACACCATCGACTAGCTCTGCTACGGCCTCGCCAAACTGCGATTCGATAGCATCTTTATCGATGCCGGTGTCTTCGATCACATCATGGAGCATCGCAGCCATGAGGCTCTGATGATCCATGTGCATGTCCGCAAGAATGCCCGCGACGGCAAGGGGGTGCGTTACATAGGGCTCACCACTGCGTCGTTGCTGACCAAAGTGCGCCTGCTCTGCAAAGTAGTAAGCGCGGCGGACTAGGGTGCTCTGTTGATCATCGAGATAGGAGCGCAGATTGGCGTCGAGAGAGTCAATGGTCTGCATGCTATGCACTCATTCCTGCACATGGCCCTGTCACTGATTCTGAAGTGGACAGCTGCAGCGCGACTGATGAGCGAGTATGCCGCGGCAATGAGCCAAGAGGGGGGAATGATGAGTTAAGAGGAGGGAATGATGAGCAAAGACGAGAGGACGATCGGTGACTACGAAAGATGTAAAAGACGTAAGGTCGGTTGGAGCGCCCAGCTGACGTTCGAAGCGCGACCGACAACAGCGCGCTGCTTGCGCAGCCGCTGCATTCGGGCAAAGGCTTAGAAGCTTTCGCTTGCACCCATCACTTCGGCGAGTTCTTCCTCGGCGTCCAGCTCGTCCTCACGGTTGAGCATATCTGGTGTTACCAAACCTTCGGCGATTTCACGAAGAGCAACAACCGTGGGTTTGTCAGACTCTTCCTGAACCAAAGGATCTTTGCCGCCGGTAGCTAGTTGGCGAGCTCGCTTGCTTGCAACCATTACCAGTTCAAAGCGGTTGTCTACGGACTCAAGGCAGTCTTCTACAGTTACGCGTGCCATATTCTTTCCCATGTATGGTGACAGTAAATCCCCAAAACAATCCCCCTGGCATTTGAACCTGCGTACCAGGTACACATCGCTAAAATGCGTTGGTTAGCCAGCTCGAAGAGCCGTCACAAAAGGTCTGTTTGGACCGGCACACACCAACGTGCGCACCGAAGAGCCGGATATTATAGCTCAAAGGCTCTAAAAGATGTGCGCTGTAAATCGGTAATCTTTCGGGCTTCGATCGGTCGTGGCGCGACGCTCGGTCGAAGCCGTTCACGGTAAATCAGCTGAGGAGAGCTTTTAATTGGTCGCTATGACGGTGGGCCTGCTTCTGCGTTTGCAGTCGCTGGGAGCGCACGATTGCCTGTAGCTCGATAAGGGCTTCATCAAAAACGTCATTGATAACCAGGTAGTCGGCTTCGACATAGTGCGACATCTCCGAAACTGCGGCGGCCATGCGCCGGTCAATGGTGCTGGCATCATCCTGCCCGCGCTGGCTCAGCCTGTCTCGAAGGGCTTCCTCCGATGGTGGGAGCACAAATATAGAGCATGTTGCCGGGAGCAAGTGCTTAACTTGCCGCGCTCCCTGCCAATCAATTTCCAATATGACATCCGCATCTGCCGCGAGCTGATTTTCTACAAAGTGCTGCGAAGTTCCATAAAGATTCCCAAAAACCTCGGCATGTTCTAGAAAAGCGTCCTCTTTGAGCATTTCCTCAAACGCGTGATGATCACAGAAATGATAGTTCACGCCATCGGTTTCCCCAGGCCGGATAGGCCGCGTTGTATGAGACACGGAAACCTGAAGACTGGGTTCGACGTCCACTAAGGCTCGTACAAGGCTGGTTTTACCGGCACCGGAAGGGGCGGAAATGGTGAATAAGGTTCCTGACTGTGGATGCATACGAATGTTTGTCCCCGGGATGGGTCTGGCGTCGTCAACGATTGGATAAGGGCGAGAAGATTACGGTAGCGCGCGATTTATTGCGACAGTCTAGCTCCGCTTCATTCTATGTTTTGTACCTGCTCACGCATTTGCTCAATGAGAACCTTTAACTCCACCGCACTCTGCGTCGTACTGCTCGTCGTCGCCTTCGAGGATAGGGTATTGGCCTCTCGGTTGAGCTCCTGCATCAGGAAGTCCAGACGTCGCCCGCAGGGCCCGCCCTTGTCCAGTATTCGAGTGGTCTCTTCGATATGCGCTTCCAGGCGGTCGAGCTCCTCGTCCACATCGGCTTTTTGCAGAAGCATGACCAACTCCTGTTCGATACGACCTTCATCAACGGGCTGTTCCAGCTCTTCCAATCGGCGGCGGAGTCGTTCTTCCTGACGGCTGCGAAGCGCTGGCAGCGCCTCGCGCAGCGTGGCAACTTCGTCACCGATCCCCTCAAGCCTCCGGCGAAGGAACACTTCAAGCTGCTGCCCCTCACGCACGCGGTTTTCTTGCAAGGCATCGATTGCGGTTTCGAAGAGCGCCCAGGCAGCACTTTGAACTCTCGACTCATCGGTTCGCTCGGCTGTACACACACCGGGAAACTGCAGTAGCGCCAGCGCATCGGTAGGAGCGATCTTGTCCGATAGGGCGCTCACGCTATTCAAAGCTTCAAGCACCGCCGACAATCGTTCTTTGTTTATCTCAAGGGTATTCGTGCTGTCGTTGTCGATGACTCTTATCTGGCAGTCGACCTTTCCGCGTTTCAGGCCTTTGGCGAGGGCATCCCGAAGCTTGGGTTCCAAGGCACGAAGACTGTCCGGCAGTTTGAAGTGCAGGTCGAGATAGCGGTGATTAACGCTGCGTAATTCCACGATTAGCGCTACAGGCGATGGCGTAGCCTCTCTGGCGAAAGCGGTCATGCTGTGCAGAGTCATCGATATCCTTTTTGTCTCAGCTCTTCATCTGTCAGCGTATACTGCGCCCTTTGCCAAAGACAAGGAACTTCCCAAATGCCAAGACCCAGTGGCCGGGCCACCGACCAGCTGCGCGATATTTCCATTGAGCGCCAATTTACCTGCCATGCCGAGGGTTCGGTGTTGGTGAGCTTCGGCAATACCCGCGTGATTTGTACCGCAAGCGTTGAAGACAGTGTTCCGAGGTTTTTGCGCGGTAAGAATTCCGGATGGATTACCGCTGAATACGGAATGTTGCCCCGCTCTACCGGTTCCCGCATGGGCCGAGAGGCGGCTCGTGGTAAGCAGAGTGGTCGTACTCAGGAAATTCAGCGTTTGATCGGCCGCTCCCTGCGCGCAGCGGTAGACCTCTCCAAGTTGGGAGAACACACCATTACGTTGGACTGTGATGTCATTCAGGCGGACGGCGGTACGCGTACAGCCTCAATTACCGGTGCCTTTGTTGCTTTGGTGGACGCCATCAATGGTCTACAGCGCGACAAAAAAATCAGCACGGATCCCCTGCGACACTTCGTGGCTTCCGTATCTGTCGGTGTCTACAAGGGTGAGGCCGTGCTTGATCTTGATTACATCGAAGATTCAAAGGCCGATACAGACCTCAATGTGGTCATGGCTGAGGGTGGTGAATTTATTGAAGTTCAGGGAACCGCCGAAGCGGCGCCCTTCTCTCGCTCAGAGCTGGATCAAATGTTAGATTTGGCCAGCGGCGGAATTGCGACGCTCATGGACTGCCAGCGCGAGGCACTGGCAGCGGGTTGATGCCCGCTTGTGTGAGGCGTGAAGGCGTGAAGGCGTAAAAAAGCGCCTGAGTCCAAATATGTTTTTGTAGGGGTATAAGCTACAGGTCGATATCGTAATCGATGATCACGGGCGCATGGCGTGAAAAGCTGTCGCCCGTGTAAATAGCGGCATGCTCGACACTATATTGCAGATCCTCTGAAATGATTTGCAGATCGATACGCCACCCATCTTCGCCGCGCTCCTCTGGCCAGTAGCTAAACGCATCACTGTCCGTACTCACTTGGCGGAAAGCATCGCGGTAACCGTTTTCGAGTAACTCATCCATCCACTGCCGCTCTTCGGGAAGAAAGCCCGAGCGGCTGCTGTTATCCGCGCTATTTTGCATATCGGAGGCGGTATGAGCGATACGCCAGTTACCGCAGATCACAAACTTACGACGCTTGTTTCGGACCTTTTCGAGATGCGCACCCAGTAAGGAGAAGAACTCGTTCTTATTCACTTGCGCATCAGCGTCGCCATCGCTCGCGACCGGTGCTAAAAGGCAGCCGATAGATAGCTCACCGTAATCCGCCTGAATGTAGCGCCCTTGCATATCAAAGTCCGCGAAACCCAGGCCGGTCATAATGGCCTTGGGAAGCTCGCGGCAATAAATTGCAACGCCGTTATCTTTACCGTTAACGTCGTCAAAAAAATAGGCGTTGTAGTCGCTTGGGAAGAAGACGTCATCCTGTAAGTCGTATTCCGAACAGCGGATGTCCTGAATACAGATGAAATCGGCGTCCTGGCGTGAGAGCCAGTCGTAAAAACCCCGTTTTGCGGCTTCACGCAACCCATCTGCGCTGAAGCTGATGATTCTCATTGCAAACCTCTAATATCTCGAGGCGCTATGATACAGAAACGCCAGATGACAGAATACACTGTCTCAAAAACTTTCCACTACTGTTTGGATCTTACATGCAAGCCTACCAACGCGAGTTTATTGATCTTGCACGACGTTGTGATGTTCTCCGCTTTGGCGACTTTACGCTGAAGTCCGGACGACAGAGCCCCTATTTTTTCAATGCTGGTGCCTTTGATAGCGGTGCGGCGCTCGCAGCGCTGGGGCGTTATTACGCGCAGTGCATTGTAGACTCCGGCGTGGAGTTCGACGTGTTGTTGGGGCCGGCCTACAAGGGCATCCCTCTGGCGACCGCTACCGCGGTGGCCTTAGCAGACCACCATGGCCGCGATGTGCCCTTTGCCTACAACCGCAAGGAAGCAAAGAGTCACGGTGAGGGTGGTGTGTTGGTGGGAGCGGCGTTGCAAGGGCGTGTTTTGGTTATCGATGATGTCATCACTGCCGGCACGGCTGTTTCAGAGGTCATTGAAATGATTCATTCCGCGGGGGCGGAACTGGCAGGGGTGGTTATTGGTCTTAATCGTCAGGAGCGCGGGCAGGGAGACATCTCTGCGATTCAGGAAATTGAGCAGCAATGGGCTGTGCCGGTGTACAGCATTATCGCCATGCAGGACTTGATTGTTTATCTGGAAGAGGATGGGGATAGTGGTATGGACGTCCCAGAGAGCGCTTTGAATGCTCTACGTGCATATCGTGAACAGTACGGTGTCTGACTTGTGGTGCATGTCTTGCGAGCCTATATTACCGATATGAAAATTAGCCGTAGTACACGCTCTGTTGCGGGTTTGGCGTTTGTTATTGCTCTGTTCGCTCATCCCGCGACAGCCCAAGAGCGTCAAATGTACCGCTATACCAATGCGGAAGGACATGCTGTGGTGGGCTACCAGGTGCCCCCTGAGTTCGTGGCCAATGGCTACGACATTTTAAGCCCCACGGGTGCATTGGTTGCGGTTGTTCCAAGAACGCTTGACGCGGGTGAACGCGAGGGTATGGACAGCGAAGCCCAACGGGAGCGAGAAGCCGCTGAAGAGGCCGAACGCATGCGCCGCTGGGATGAGTCGCTGTTACTGCGTTACAGCACTATCGAAGATATAGAAGCGGCTCGGGACAGAGAACTTCGGGATTTGCGTATTCGCGTGAGCATTCTCAAAGGAAAGCTGCGGTCTTTGAAGCAGCAAGTGGAGAACTATCAGGCGCTGGCTGCTGACCAGGAGCGTTTGGGTAATTCCGTAAATGTCGAACACCTGGCAGCTATCGATGACTTACAGGCAGAAATCGCGGCTACGGAGCGTGCGGTGACGGACCGGCAGGAAGAAATTGCTTCTGTGGAGTCTGATTACCAGCAGGATGTCGAGCGGTTCACCACCCTTCTGGACATTGTTGAAATGCGTAAAACGATGTCCGCCGAAAGCTAGAGGCCGCTTCCGGCGCTGTTGTTTTGCATATCGCTGGAACTATCAACCCCGCTCGAACTATCAGTTACGCTCGAGGCCTCGGCATTAGCGCTTGGCGATCGCGAACCGTCTGAAACAGTGGGCATTTCAGGTGCTGTGGGCACTTCAGGCGCTGTGGGCACTTCGCGGGCTGTGGGCACTTCGCGGAAAAAGCTCTGCATCAGATAGTCGTACTGCTGGTTCCAGCCTTCGCTGGGACTGCGCTTGAATTCACTGCGTACAAATTGCGAAATCCGGCCCTCGGCGCAGGCAAATAGCAGGTTTGCAGCCTCCGGCAAGGCTAGTACTGGCCGTAAGGCCTCCCGCAGTTCCGCTTCTCTGAGTATTTGACGAAGCTGCGTTTCCACGCGATCCAGCACCTGATTCACTCGATGGCGAAGACGCTCAGTTTCTCCGGTTAAGGCCTCACCGGTCAGAAGGCGACTGATACCGGGATTTCGTTCCGCGAAGGTGATGAGTAGGTAAAGAACGTGATTGCAGCGAGCAATTGCCTGTTCTTCTTCTTGCATGATTAAGGTGATGCGCTGAAAGAGCGTGTCTTCTATGAACTGAATCAGCTCTTCGAACATTTTCGCTTTGCTGGGAAAGTGCCGATACAGAGCGGCTTCGGACACGCCGACTTTGGCTGCAAGCCGAGCTGTGGTTATGCGGTCGCCGGGGTTGTCTTCCAGCATTTGCGCCAAGGCCTCAAGTATCTGCTGACGGCGCTGGACGTTTCTCGGCATGGGACGCTCATAGGACGGTTAGAACAAACATCCTAGCGACTGGCCTGCATCGGGGCAATACGCTGGACTAAAACTCGCGCTATTTACTGTAGTGAAGGAGGCCTAATCCTCTCCACGAGGTGTGATTTTGGTGCCCATACCCTCGTCCGTAAAGATTTCCAACAATACGGCGTGCGGCACCCTTCCGTCGACGATGTGGGCCGAAGCAACCCCCGACTTTACCGCGTCAAGGGCACAACCAATCTTTGGCAGCATCCCTCCATGCACTGTTCCGTCGGCGATGAGTTCATCTACTTTTTCGGTAGACAAGCCGGTCAGCACAGAGCCCTTGGCATCGAGGAGCCCTTCCACGTTAGTCAGCAACATGAGTTTCTCTGCCTGCATGACCTGAGCGATCTTACCGGCGACGAGATCGGCATTAATATTGAACGTGTTCCCCTCGTCGTCTGATCCGACGGGAGCAATGACAGGAATGAAGTTACTGCCGAGGATGACATCGAGTATCTCTCGGTCGATCTGGCTAACTTCTCCGACTTGCCCGATGTCGATAATCTCCGCCGCATCCATACCCGGTGTTTGACGGGTCACTTTCATAGGCTTGGCGCGAATGAGCCGGCCGTCCTTGCCGGACACCCCAATGGCCTTTCCGCCATTACGACTGATCGACGAGACAATCTCTTTATTCACGCTGCCACCCAGGACCATTTCAACCACGTCCATGGTTTGCGAATCCGTTACGCGCATGCCTTCCACGAATTCGCTCTCGATACTGAGTTTTTCCAGCAACTTGCCAATCTGAGGCCCCCCGCCGTGCACCACTACGGGGTTCATTCCAACGAGCTTCATCAGCACAATGTCTCGGGCAAAGCTCTCGTGAAGAGTCGGATCTACCATCGCGTTACCGCCAAATTTGACCACGATGGTACGGCCGGTAAAGCGCTGAATGTAAGGCAGGGCTTCGGTGAGAACGCGTGCGGCGTTCATAGCGGAGTCCGGTGTAAGCGACATGGGATTTCCTTGGATGAGAGCGCTAGGAGAGTATCAAAAAGTGCTCTTAAAACGGGATTTTTAGATCCGGCGCTACTGCAGCGAGCTGCTCCCGAAACAGTGCTTGAATCTTTTCGAGGCCCGCCTCGTCACTGGCTTCAAAGCGAGCCGTCAATGCCGGACCGGTGTTGGATGCCCGGAGCAGGCCCCAGCCGTCCTGAAAATCTACTCGAAGGCCATCCAGGTCATTAGGCTTCCCATCGACAAAACGGGCCGACTCGACGAATTTCTGCATAAGCGCGAACTTTTCGTCGTCGGGAACAGGAACCAAAATCTCAGGGGTGCTCACGGCGACGGGTAGATCTGCGATGAAGTCATCTATGTTCTGGTCCTGAGACGACAGTATCTCTGCGAGTCGCCCCGTGGCGTACATCCCGTCATCAAATCCGTACCATCTCTCTCCGAAAAAGATATGCCCGGAAAACTCTCCGCCAAGTAACGCTCCGGTTTCCACCATCTTCTCTTTCATGAGCGCATGACCGGTCTTCCACAGTACCGGGCGACCGCCGAGACCCGTGATTAGCTGCGCTAGATTGCGGCTGCACTTGACGTCGTAGACCACGTCAGCGCCCGGGTTACGCGTCACTACATCGCGGGCAAAGATCATCATGAGAGTGTCACTTCGGATGATTTGGCCGCTGCCCGTGACAACCACCACACGATCACCGTCGCCATCATAGGCAACACCAAAATCTGCGTCGTTGGAGATAACTTCGCGTACGAGTGCCGCAAGATTGTCTTCATTACTGGTGTCTGGCGATCGATTGGGGAAGCGTCCATCCACCTCGCAGAATAGTGGGATGACTTCGCAACCCAGCTCTTCAAGAAGGGCTGGCGCGATATGACCTGTGGCACCGTTACCGGCATCGACGACAATTTTCAGAGGCACCGCAATCGCGATGTCGCTGACTACCTCATCGAGATATTCCCCTACCACATCACGCTGAATGAGATGCCCCGTACCTTTGCTGAAGCGGCCCGTCTGCGCGATATTGCGAATCTTTTCAATGGTGCCCTCGGCGATGGTCTGCCCTTTGAGCACGATCTTCATGCCGTTGTACTCAGCTGGATTATGGCTGCCGGTAATCATGACGCCAGATTTGGCTTCCAATAGTGAAGTCGCAAAATATAGAAGTGGTGTTGGGACCAAACCAATATCGATAACATCCCGGCCGGCCTGCAGTATGGCTTTTTCGAGAACGCCTTTAATGCGGCTGCTGCTTGCCCGGCCGTCATAGCCGATGCAGAGGGTCTGCTCACCCAGTTCACCGGCGATAGTTCCTATGGCACTGCCAATGCGATAGACCGTTTCATCGTCCAGGTCGGAGTCTGCAACACCGCGGATATCGTAGGCCCTAAAAATGTTGGGTGATAAGCCGCGGTCCGCCGGTCCGTCGACCGATGTCATGGCGGTATTCGTGGGCGCGGCTGAGTGGGTATCTACTGCCGGGACAATGTTACTGGTATTGCCCATCCGGGCCCTGCGGAGCGTCAGTTTTCGTAAGTCTTTAGCCAGGGGCACCAGCTGAGGAATGTGTACGTCTAAGGGGGTGCGATGCTCTGCTCCATCGATGATGCGTGTCAGTTCGCCGTCTAGTGCTTTATTGCTACGCTGCATGGAAACGAGAAACCCCACGATGCAGAACAACATAAGCCCACCCAAAATACTGTAGGGGGGCCTCACGTGGCTGCTGACTTCCTCGACGACCGCTGGCGAAGGCACAAAAAGTACGCGCCATGGCGTGTTATCGATATCGGCTTTACTTGCCGCCACTTTTGCGCCGCTTCCCTGGCTGGCGATGCGCACGTCCCGGTCAGCACCTTCGCTGTAAATGCGTTGCTCCAGGACGAATTCACCCACCATGCCGGTTGGGTAACTCAGCATCGCCTCAAGCGTGCCTGCATCGACGGTAAGTAATACCACTGCGCGCTTCGACGGCATACGGGGGTGCGTTGTGACCTGGGCTAAAGATGCAAGCCACTGCCCTTCGAATTGATAGGCCTCGGGTTCAGCCGGCTCGTTGTTGCTGACGCGTCTGACCAGGTCGACTTCAATATGGTTTCGCAGACCCTGAAATCCGCCAGCGAGATCAGCTGTGCCCATATCACTTAGGGGCAGTAAGCGCAGGCTTACCGCTTCGGGAAAGTAGTCCAGCATGGCTTGTTCAACCAAGCGGATATCTGCAGGGCTCTGCTCGGCAATCGCCTGCAGGGCGAGCGGTGAGCGTACTGCCGATGCAACGCGTGCGCGGAGTGATGCGATGGAATCCCCGATGTAGCGCGCTTGTTGCGCGGCATAATTGTCTGAGACGCTCTTGATGAGCGCATCTTTTTGAGCGGGAGCATGAAGCAGTGCCAGATACGCTATAGCAAGAATAAGGGGCACTAGAACAAGGGCAAACCCAAATATCGAGGCGGAGCGAAGCAGATTCCCTTTGGCGTTAACGCCGTGGGTATTTCGCTGTTCGTCCGTTGAGGCTTTGCCCGGCTGGGGTTTTTTCTTCCCGGGAAGTTTAAGCATATCTGGTCGTCCCTAGCGTCTGCTGCGCGGGGCGCATTTTGTTGTTAAAAACATCATAAACTCTCGCACGTCGACTTGGAATCTCCCGCTCCTGCGATTGACTCAGCGTTTTCGCTGCTGGATTGCGCCAATTTGCACTACGACCATGCCTGCAAGTACATCCTTTGAGCACTTTTCGATGTTTAGCTCATCAAGCCCATCGGCATTTTGCCAAAGGAGCAAGGCGGCATTGTCCTCGCTGTTAAAACCGATACTGCTGTCACTCACATCGTTGGCCACAATCATGTCGAGATTTTTCCGTTCAAGTTTGCCGATCGCGTGCTCTCGCAGCTTCTCTGTTTCAGCAGCAAAGCCAACGCTAAATGGTTTGGGGGAGCAGTTTGTGATCTGGGCGAGCACGTCAGGATTGCGCACCAGCTGCAAAGACATTTCTTCTTCGGACTTTTTGATTTTTTGCTCTGCAGCAGTGACGGGCCGGTAATCAGCTACGGCTGCGCAGCCGATAAATATGTCGCAGTCATTGACCAGTTGCATGCAGGCATCAAGCATTTCTTTGGCTGTGGTTACATTATGAAGCTGCACTCGATCTGGTGCTGTAAGCGCCACCGGACCAGAGACTAAATCAACGGTGGCTCCTGCTTCTATGGCGGCGCGAGCAAGGGCGTATCCCATTTTTCCTGAAGAGTGGTTCGAAATGTAGCGCACAGGGTCCAGTGGCTCCCGGGTGGGGCCAGCGGTAATGACCACCCGTTGCCCGGCGAGGACACCGCTCTCAAATAACGATGCGGCCTGCTCGGCGATTAGCTCTGGATCGAGCATACGTCCGGGTCCTATGTCTCCACAGGCCTGTTCACCGCTATCCGGGCCTGCAATGTTGATACCCCGCTCTGTGAGCGTGGCTAAATTGCTTTGCGTTGCAGAGTCTTTCCACATTTGCTGGTTCATGGCTGGTGCCAAGAGCATCGGTGCTGCGGTCGCCAGTGCCACCGTGGTTAGCAGATCGTCCGCGCGACCTGCAGCAAGCCTAGCCATGCAGTCCGCTGTCGCGGGTGCGACAACCATCAGGTCGGCCCAGCGCGCGAGCTCAATATGCCCCATGCCGCGCTCTGCTTCTTCGTCCAGCAGACTGTGATGCACGGTGTGTCCCGAGAGCGCCTGAAGCGTCAAAGGCGTAATGAATTCCTGCGCACCACGGGTCATGATGACGCGGACTTCGGCTCCAGCATCCTGGAGCTTGCGCACGAGTTCGGCTGATTTATAAGCGGCGATGCCCCCGCAAACCGCCAGAAGCACCCGGCGATTGTTTAGATGTCCCATTAGCTTGGGTACCTTGGGAAAATACGGCGGCTCAGAAGATAACACTTGCGCCTGTGGATGACACGGTAAGCAAGTAGGGGTTGCACATCCAGGGAGGGGTGAGCCATGGCGCATTGCAAAGGGCTCGGGGGAGAATCGCCTCGGGAAAAGCTGCTCGGCCGGGGGACTCAGGCGCTGTCAGATGCAGAGCTACTGGCGCTTGTTTTGCATTGCCGAAGTGCCAAAACACGTACCACCGAAGTTGCGACGACGTTACTCGGCAGTTCGGACGGGCTCGCAGGCCTTGTGAGTAGCAGCCAGCAGGCTCTCCTTGCTATGCCTGGGCTGGGGCCTGTGTCGGTATCGCGTTTGTTAGCGGCCTTGGAGCTCGCCGCGCGCTGTGCGAAGCAGCCGCTGACCCAGCGGGACGTGATGAGCAGTCCCGATAAAACCCGTCTTTTTCTACAGCACCATTTGGGTACGCGTTCCCGGGAGGTGTTTTGTTGTTTGTTTCTCGATTCTCAGCACCGGCTCCTGTGTTGCGAAGATGTGTTTCTGGGAACCATTGATGGCGCCGCGGTTTATCCCAGAGAGGTGGTAATTCGCGCTCTTCATCATCGCGCAGCTGCTGTTGTGCTCGCACACAATCACCCGTCGGGGCTCACCCGGCCGTCCAGCGCAGATCGTCGCATCACCGAACGCTTGCGCGACGCTCTGAAGCTCGTAGACGTTAGAGTGCTGGACCATGTGATTGTTGGCAGGGGTCGCTGCTACTCTTTTGCAGAGTCTGGGTTGTTGTAAGTTCCGCGCGAATCGTTGCTATGCACTGGACCGTTTGTTGACGCAAAGTCTTCTCTCTATTGAGCATTTGCTTGTCCGACCTTTTGCTTGCTGGATTGGGGCGCTTCTGGTATAAAGTCGCGCTCCGCGAAGTGGGGAGCCACCATCAAAATGCTCCATACCGCGTAACTTATTGAAATTTAGAGCTTTTGCCTGAGTAAGCGACCAATAGATGGTACGCATTGCTCCGGTCCAGCGAGGAAATCATGGCCAGAGTCTGTCAGGTCACCGGTAAGCGTCCGGTAACCGGTAACAACGTATCTCACGCAAAGAACCGCACACGTCGTAGGTTCCTGCCGAATTTGCACCAGCACCGCTTTTGGGTCGAGTCGGAAAAGCGTTTTGTACGTTTACGCGTCTCCAGCAAGGGCATGCGCATTATTGACAAAAAAGGTATCGATACCGTGCTAGGGGAAATCCGCGCACGGGGCGAAAAAGTCTGAGTACGCCACGCGGCTCACTGATAAGAGATTTGAAGAGGTAGCATCATGAGAGAAAAAGTTCGCATGAACTCTAGCGCAGGCACCGGGCATTTCTACACCACGGACAAGAACAAGCGCACCACTCCAGATAAGCTGGAAATGAAGAAGTACGATCCTGTCGCTCGCAAGCACGTGATGTACAAGGAAGGCAAAATCAAGTAAGTCTTGATTTGTTAGCTCGCTGAATGCAGCGCGCGATGCATAAACCCTGGCAATAGCCGGGGTTTTTTATGCCTGAAGGATGGATAGCGATGAGAGTACTAGCGCAGCCAGCATGTGATGAAGTCAATGTAGAGTCCTCAGCGAATGCCTGAATTACCTGAGGTAGAAACGACTCGGCGTGGCCTTCGTGCCCACGCGGAGGGGCGTCGAGTAGTGTCGGTAGCTCTTCGCGAAGGTCGATTGCGCTGGCCGGTACCTCCGACACTGCCCGAAATTCTTCAGGGACAAGCCGTGCGTTCTTTGGAACGCCGAGCTAAATATCTCCTCTTCCGTATGGACCATGGAACCCTTTTGGTGCATTTGGGGATGTCGGGATCTCTGCGCGTGCTCTTGGAGCCACAAACGCCAGCGAAGCACGATCACATCGATATAGAGCTGGATAGCGGTGCTGTGCTCCGCTACAACGACCCCCGCCGTTTCGGCAGCTTTCAATGGTTTCAAGCGGGTGAAGAGATCACGCCCTTGGGCCGTCTGGGGCCTGAACCACTCTCGATCGATTTTGATGGCAGGCGACTGTTTGAGCTCTCTCGTGGCCGAAAGTTGGCCGTAAAACCCTTCATCATGGATGGCGCAACCGTTGTGGGTGTCGGTAATATTTACGCCAGTGAAGCGCTCTATCTTGCCGGGATTCGTCCGGACCGCGCCGCGAGTCGCGTATCAGAGGCACGCTATGAGCTACTTTCAGAACATATAAAGCAAGTACTTACTAACGCTATAGAGCAAGGCGGAACTACCCTTAGAGATTTTGTAGGGGGTGATGGCAAGCCGGGCTACTTTGCCCAACAGCTGTATGTTTACGGGCGTTCCGGGGCTCCCTGTAAGGCCTGTGGAACGCCCCTGAGGGACAAAGTTATCGGGCAGCGCGCCAGTGTTTATTGCATAGCCTGTCAGCGTTGATCTGGGTACACTTGCTGTGGGCTCAGTTAGTCCCTATTGCGGAGGAAACAACGTGTTAGCTCAACTATCGCAGGTAAAACGTCACATAGGTTTAATCCTTGTCGCCCTATTGATCGCGCCATCAGGATTTGCCCAGAGCTCCATCGATGAACAACCAAACGCTTTCGCCATGGCCGGCGACCTGGTGGTGGCTCGGCCAATTGGTCTGGTTATGACCGCGGTAGGTGGTGCAGCATTTATTGTCTCGTTGCCCTTTACTGCGCTCGCTGGTTCGGTGTCCGAGTCAGCCGAGAGTTTGGTGCTGGGTCCAGCAAAAGAAACTTTTGTGCGCTGCCTCGGTTGCCGGGTATCTGGTTACAGCTACAAAGACGTGGAGCGACGCCGCCAGCGCAAGGAAGAAGAAGCTGAGCAGGCAGCAATGGAAGCTGCTGAGCAACAGTAGAGCTTCAAGGTAATTCGAGCCGCGGTGAACCGCGGCTTGTAAGTTTGCCAGTTCTACCGCTTCAGGGCAGTGAAACCCCGGGCACTCAGCCGGGAAACTTCTGCGCTAGCGCCGCACTCACGTTGGTGGGCACGAAGGGCGTGATATCCCCCTGCAGGGCTGCTATCTCTCGCACCAGCGAAGATGATATGTAAGACAGGTGCTCGCTGGGGGTAAGAAAAATACTCTCAAACTCGGGATAGAGCGCCCGGTTCATGTTTGCCAGCTGAAATTCATATTCGAAATCTGCGACTGCCCGCAGTCCGCGCAGCACGCAGCGAGCATCTTCGCTGATGGCAAAGTCTGTCAGTAGATTGCTGAAGCCTTTCACCTCTACATTATCTATATCTGACAAGGCTTCGGAGCAGAGCTCCACGCGCTCTTCCAGACTGAAGAGCGGTGTTTTTTTCTCGCTGAAGGCGATAGCTACCACGACTCTTTCAAATAGTTGGGATGCGCGCTGGACCAAATCCACGTGGCCGTTGGTAATGGGATCAAAGGTCCCGGGGTAGATAACGGTTCGATTATTCACAGTGTGTTCCCGAGCCTCCGAAGACAGGGATACTAAACAATCGACTTCGCCCTCTCAATCAATCTGTGGGGAGTCGATAGAGTTCGTAAATCACACCAGCACTCTTTTTACTTCGGTATTGTTCCCAACTGTCCGGGAACCCCGGGCTTTGCGAGGGCGCGTACTCCACATAAACAAGGGCATTTGGGTTGAATACGCTATGGTCATGCAATTGATCCAGGACGCTGTCCAGGAGATCGCTGGCAAAGGGCGGGTCTAGAAACAATAAGTCAAAGCCGTTAGCGCCAGTATTGTTTAGAAACTGCAGCGCATCACCCCGATAAACGGCCCCCCGGTTTTTTGCGGCCAACACAGCAAGCGCCTGATCCAGCATTCGCGCAGCTTGTTGCTGTTGCTCCACGAATTGACAGTACGCCGCACCTCGAGACAGTGCTTCAAGGCCTAACGCGCCTGTGCCTGCAAACAGATCGAGACATCGGGCTCCAACGATCTCCGGGGCTAGCCAGTTAAACACTGTTTCGCGGATCCGGTCTGTAGAGGGACGGAGCCCGGGAAGATCTGCCACAGGTAGTTTTCGGCCTCGCCATTCCCCGGCGATTATCCGAAGCTTGCCCGTACCTTTTCTTTCTCCCAAGACGCTACTCCCGTCGCAGCATGATTCCCCGCGATGATACGATAGAGACCTCACCACAACACACGCCTGAGCCAAACGTTTTAGAGATGAAGTTTTTTAAATCCAAGCCCAAAGTCGCCCCTGACGAAGCTTCTGAAGCTACTCCTGGCGCCATTCCCGACGTGGCGCCTGATGCCACTCTTGATGTGCAGACGGACGAGGTTTCCGAGGTAATGACACAGGAGCCTGCAGCGGTGGTGGCGGAGCCTGAGCTTGATGATGCCAAGGCCAAAGAGCCCGGATTTTTTGGTCGCCTGAAGCGTGGTCTGGGACGTACCAGTGACAGTCTTGCAACGGGTTTCGGTAATCTCTTTTTGGGCCGCAAAACCATCGATGCGCAGCTGCTTGAAGAGCTGGAGTCCCAACTTCTCATAGCGGATGTGGGCATCGAGGCGACCAGCGAGATCATCTCTCGTTTAACTGATCGAGTATCCCGCAAAGAGCTGGCTGATCCGGAAGCGTTGATGCAGGGCCTTCGCGATGAGCTTCAAAGTATCTTGTTGCCCTGCGAAAAGAGCCTTGATGTAAGCGCCGGGGCGCCTTTTGTGATTCTGATGGTCGGCGTTAACGGTGTGGGTAAAACGACGACTATTGGTAAGTTGGCCCGCCGTTTTCAGGAAGAAGGCCGCTCCGTCATGCTTGCGGCAGGAGACACGTTTCGCGCTGCGGCAGTGGAGCAGTTGCAGCACTGGGGTGAGCGTCATGATGTACCGGTGATTGCTCAGCACACGGGTGCTGACAGCGCTTCGGTGATTTACGACGCACTACAGGCGGCGACCGCACGGGGAGTCGATGTGCTTATCGCCGATACGGCGGGGCGACTGTCGAATAAAAGTCATCTTATGGATGAACTCAGTAAGGTGGTGCGGGTGATGGGCAAGCTCAATCCAGACGCGCCTCATGAGGTAATGCTGGTTCTGGATGCAGGGACGGGACAAAATGCGCTTGCGCAGGCAGCACAATTTCGAGATGCCGTGGGCGTCACTGGTTTGACCCTTACCAAGCTGGATGGCACCGCTAAGGGCGGCGTTATTTTTGCCATCGCAAAGCGCTTGGGCCTACCCATTCGATTTATCGGGGTAGGTGAGTCAGCGTTGGATCTTCGGCCATTTGTTGCCGAGGAGTTTATTCAGGCTTTGTTTGATCGTGATTGACTGAGCCATGATCGAATTCGAGCGCGTCAGTAAACGCTATGACAACAGCCACGATGCGCTGCGCGAAGTAAGTTTCTGTATAGATCCCGAAGAGTTGGTCTTTCTGACCGGGCATTCTGGTGCCGGTAAAAGCACGCTACTACGTTTGATTATGCTCATGGAGCGTCCTAGTCGTGGTCGGGTCACGGTCGGGGGATCCGACCTGAGCAAGTTCAGTCGGCGCAGCATTCCCCGTCACCGACAATCTATCGGCGTAGTGTTTCAAAATCACAAACTACTCATGGATCGCCCGGTTTATGACAACGTCGCCTTACCTCTGCAGATCGCGGGCTTTGAGTATCGCGATATTGACCGACGGGTGAATGCGGCGCTCGATAAGGTTGGGCTCCTGGATCGTGTGCAGTCCATGCCCATGAGCCTCTCGGGGGGCGAACAGCAACGCGTAGGAATCGCCCGAGCGGTGGTGGGACGCCCTTCCATTCTGCTCGCCGATGAGCCGACGGGTAATCTGGATCCCGAATTGTCCGCAGAGATCATGCAACTGTTTGTGGACTTCAGTCAGGTAGGAGTCACCGTACTCATTGCGAGTCACGACCTGGCTTTGATATCGCGCTTACGCCACCGGATTATCACGCTGAACGACGGTCGTCTCGTTTCTCCCGGAGTCAACATTGATGTTCCGTAAAGCGGCCAAGTCGACGGGGGGCAATGCACGGCCCCGAAAGATTCGGTGGGTCGCGCGTTGGCGCGGCTGGCGGCGTCATCACAGCCAATCGGCTGCCGACAGTCTGGCAAAAGTCGTGAGCCAGCCAGTTTCCAGTTGCATGACATGGTTGGTGATTGGCATAGCGATCGCTTTGCCGACGGGACTTTGGGTGGTGCTGGGCAATGTGTCGCAGCTTTCAGAGCAGCTCGAACGTCCGGCACAGCTGTCGTTGTTTCTCCAGGCGGAACAGCCGGTCGATAAGGCTCGGAGTCTGGCGCTGACCCTGTCGCAGCGAGAGGATATCCAAAGCACAGAGTTTGTCGATCGCGACGATGCTCTGGCTGAGTTTGTTCAGCGCTCTGGCATGGGTGAACTCGCCAAAGGGTTGCCACAGAACCCCTTGCCGCACTTGCTCTTGGTGGTGCCTGTACCCGCTTCTCCCGGAGCTTTGAGTGAACTCCGCCAGAATCTGGAGTCCCTTCCTGAAGTAGAGGAAGCGCTGCTGGACACTTTGTGGCTACAGCGTCTTCAATCGCTTATGACGCTGGGACGTAGAGCTGTTCAGTTGCTGGCAGTCCTACTGCTGGCCGCAGTGGTCTTGGTGCTGGGAAACACCATCCGCCTGGCCATCGAGAGCCGCCGGGATGAAATCATTATCGTAAAGCTCGTGGGCGGTAGCGATGCCTTTGTGCGGCGACCCTTACTCTATACGGGCTTATGGTTCGGCCTTGGTGGTGGCGCGGTAGGTGCTATTTTGGTCGCGCTCGGTACATTTTTGCTCGCATCGCCTGTTAATGCGCTATCGGCCGCTTATCAGAGCAGTTTTATACTGCAGGGCCTCGGACTCGTAGACAGCTTGCAGTTAGTCTTACTCGGCGCCTTTTTGGGCCTTGCAGGCGCTTGGTTGGCCGTTGCGAGGCATTTAAAAGCTATAGAGCCCCGGTGATCGAGGATGACCAGGTGATCCGCTCTTATAACAAAATAGTATAGATAACTCTGTGAAGGGAACTTTCTCAGATTTAGCACTCTAATACTGAGAGTGCTAGAATCCGTCCCCCGTTGTGGAGTAGACCGTGACAGAACTGATGACTTCATCACTAACGACATCAATTACGACACCAATGAAAGCAGCTTACGATGGCTTGCTTGGCACCGATGATAATTCATCGGCGCCGTCTGGTACGCAGATGTTGGCCGTCGACCAGATGGTACCCGGAGCGAATCTTGCCGCTTATGTGCAGGCTGTGGCTCGGGTCCCGGTTCTCAGTGCCGAGCGCGAGCACGAGTTGGCCGAGAAGCTGTTTTACGATGGTGACGTGCAAGCTGCCCGCGAACTGGTTATGTCTCACCTGCGCTTTGTGGCGCACATTGCGCGGAGCTACCGCGGGTATGGTCTGGCGGAAGCGGACCTGATCCAGGAAGGCAATGTCGGTTTGATGAAAGCGGTTAAGCGCTTTGATCCCACTAAAGGCGTACGTTTGGTGTCCTTTGCGGTGCACTGGATCAAGGCTGAGATACACGAATATATTTTGCGTAACTGGCGAATTGTCAAAGTGGCCACCACTAAAGCGCAACGCAAGTTATTCTTTAATCTTCGCGGTCAAAAGAAGACTTTGGCTTGGCTGAGTGCTGACGAGGCTAAAGCCGTCGCGAATGACTTGGGCGTCGATGTTCAGGAGGTCCACCGTATGGAGGGTCGACTGAGCAGCCATGACGTGGCTTTTGACGCTCCCGTGGGCGCTGATGACGAAGAGGGCTGGCAGGCTCCGCAGTACTATCTTGAAGATCACACTGCAGATCCTGCGATCGATGTGGAAGAAACTGAGTGGCAAGCTGATAGTCAGGCGCAGCTGCATTCAGCGATTGCCGAGCTCGATGAACGCAGCCGTAATATTCTTGCCCAACGTTGGCTCACGGACGACAAGGCCACACTGCACGAATTGGCTGCAGAGTACGGCGTGTCAGCAGAGCGTATTCGACAACTCGAACAGGCCGCGATGAAGAAAATTCGTCAGGTGCTGATAGCCTAGTCGCCTCTTCGGCAATACCGGGGCGCGATAGCGCCGAGTTTTTCATGGCACAGCTTGGATTTTTCTTAGGGTCACTCGGTGGTTTGTTAAGCGTTGCTTTTGGCGCCTTCGGTGCCCACGCGCTTCGAGATCGTCTGGATGCTTATTCTCTCGGGGTTTTCGAGACCGCCGTTCAGTACCAGTTTTATCATAGCCTCGCTCTTCTCATAGCGGGCCTCCTTCTTGTTCAATTCCCGGCATCCATTCTTCTGAAGTCCAGCGTGGTTCTGTTTGTGCTGGGCATTTTGCTTTTTTCCGGAAGTCTCTATGTCCTGAGTTTTACCGGAATACGTTGGTTGGGCGCGATTACACCCCTGGGTGGACTCGCATTTATTGCGGGCTGGTCGTGCTTGGCCGCGGCAGGCTGGCAACTTCTAGGCCAGTGATCCCATGACCGATAGCGCGCAGAATCCGCGACGCATCAAGAGCTTTGTATTGCGTGCCGGGCGTATGACCGAGGCTCAGCAACGGGGCTTCGATGAGGGCTGGGCGCTTTGGGGCGTTGAATATCGACCAGAGCTTTTACACTTTGACGAGCTTTTTGGGGGTACTGGCGAACGAGTCCTGGAAATCGGTTTTGGCATGGGCCAATCACTTCTGGATATGGCCGCGGCTCGACCCACTGCGCAGTACCTGGGAGTGGAAGTTCACCGGCCTGGTGTTGGCAGGCTCCTTCACGGGGTGCAGGAGCGAGGGCTGACTAACATCCGGGCGATTTGCCATGACGCAGTGGAGGTTCTCGAGAACTGTATCGCGCCGGGGTCCTTGCAGCGCATACAGATTTACTTCCCCGATCCGTGGCACAAGAAGCGACACAATAAACGCCGCTTGATTCAACCGCTGTTTACCGAACTTTTAGTTAGTCGTTTAGCTGTTGGCGGCATTCTTCATCTTGCCACCGATTGGGAGCCCTATGCCGAGCATATGCTTGAAGTGCTGAATGCCAGCCCCTCTCTGGAAAACTGTAGTCCTGATGGTGATTATGTGCCGCGGCCGGAAGAACGTCCGTTAACGAAGTTCGAACTTCGCGGCCAGCGTCTGGGGCACGGGGTATGGGACTTGCTGTATCGACGCGGTAGCAACACTAAGACCTAAGCAGAACCTTCGGCGAAAAACGCAGCGACTACATCGTCAAGAAAGCGCAGTCCAAGATCTGTTGTGCGGATATGTTCTTGATTGTGCTGGACTAGTCCTCGGTCGACGAGCTTTCTCACCGTGGTGTCCAGGCGACTCGCGTTGAGACCGGTTCGGGCTTCGAATAAATCAAGGCTAAAGCCCTCTGAAAGCCTTAGGGCGTTCAGCACAAATTCTCCCTGGCGATCCGCTTCATCCAGCGCGCGAAAAGCTTTGCGTTTGATACCGCCCGCTGCAAGGTAATCTTCGGGCTGTCGCGTTTTGGCGTAGCGGAAAATTTCACCACTCTCGGTGCTTAGTTTGCCGTGGGCTCCCGCGCCAATGGCCATATAGTCTCCGAAGCGCCAATAGTTGAGATTGTGCTGACACTCTTGGCCTGGCTGCGCCCAAGCCGAGATTTCGTAGCGGTGGTATCCCGCAGCGCGTAGAACACGGGCTCCTTCTTCCTCGAGACTTCCTAGAATCGATTCGGCAGGAAGCCGCGGCGGATTCGAGTAGAACCGCGTATTCGGTTCAATAGTCAGCTGGTACCACGATAGATGGGGTGGGCTTAGGGATAGCGCGCTGCGAATATCATTCAGTCCAAGCTCCAGATTCTGCTCTGGAAGACCGTGCATTAGATCTATGTTGTAGCTGCTTGCGCCAGAATCCCGGGCTGCCGCCACTGCTTCGCGGCCCATCTTGCTATCGTGAATTCTACCTAGGGCCATCAAGCAAGCATCATCGAAACTCTGTATGCCGAGGGAAAACCGCGTAACTCCTGCGTCAGCATAGCCTTCAAGACGCGCGGCCTCCGTGCTGCCGGGATTTGCCTCCATAGTCACTTCGGCATCGGCGGCGAGTCCGATGCTCCTTACCGCATCCATCAGCCGCTTTATTGCGTTGACGCTGAATAGGCTGGGTGTTCCGCCGCCAATAAATACAGTTTGTATGTCGCACCGCTGACCTTTTGCTTCTTCCCTTAAGTCTGCGATAAGGGCATCGAGATACGCCGTCTCGGGTATCTCCAGCGCCTCATGGGAGTTGAAATCGCAGTAAGGACATTTGCGCTCGCACCAAGGCAGGTGCACGTAAAGGCCAAGCTGGGGCGCCCGCATTCGCGCAGCTCGTTTTAGGACTGACCCAGCAGCGCGAGCATTTCTGCCGCCGCAAGGCCACGGTGGCTGATGGCGTTTTTCTCTGCGGATTCAAGCTGGGCGGCACTGACGCCATGGCTGGGTACAAAAAATAGTGGATCGTAGCCAAAGCCGCCATCACCATGAGGTTCGCGGAGTATCAGTCCTTCCCAGCG
>NZ_JBGCFU010000128.1:0-22155 GCF_045107095.1 Congregibacter sp.
ATGACCTCCGGTGAAATCGCTGGCCCCGGGTTATCTATAGAAATGGTCGTGGTGTCTCCATCCTGATGAGCATCGATGGTAACCGGTCCTTCTTCTGCTGCCGCGCTTCGAGCGTTGTCCAATAAATTCAAAAACACTTGAAGGAGTAGCTGATTATCGCCGCGCACAAGCAACTCGCGATCGGTGTTGTTGGTAAATTCTCCTCGCGGTACATCCATGTCCAGATTCAGTAAGTGCGCGGCCTCATCGATACAGTCCGCCAGGTTGCACGCTACCGAGTCAGCATCCTGCGCGCCGCTACCCGGATGGGATAGCTGCATGAGCGAGTTCACCGTGCGGGAGATACGTTCGGTCTGTTTGAGGATTTCCTGCGTGCCTACATCCAGCTCGGTTGCGTCGGCGTTATCCGCAAGGTTCTGGGCAATGCATGCAATGCCGGTAACGGGATTGCCTATTTCGTGGGCGACGCCTGCGGCAAGGCGGCCAATAGAGGCGAGGCGTTCGTTGTGGAGTAGCTCGTCCTGTAGTCGTTGATAATCGGTGATGTCCTCCACCAAAATTTGGCGACGGCGACCGGGAAGCTGCAATGGGCTGCTGTGCACAATAACCCACCGCTCGCCGCCATTTTCGTCGTATCCCAGAGATTGTTTGATAACTGTGCCGTCGGGATCCACCAGGGCCTCGCTCAGTGCAATTGGCCAGGGACTGGGTAAATTTGCGATGTTCTGCGTGATCGCTTCTTCTGCCGATACACCGCTGAGGCTCGACATTTGCCGATTCCAGCGGAGAACCCGGTTGTCTCCGCCCACAACACAAAGCCCTGTAGGCAGCTCCTCAAAGGTCTGTTGGTACTCCCGCCGTTGCCGGTATAAAAGTACGAGCACGATAGGCAGAGCGAGGGCGGGTACAGCAAAATAGATAAGATTCATGAGTTCAGTCGAGGGCAAGGGAGTACTTTTTTGCGGTGCTTTGCTTTAAACGGCGGAGGACCAGCATGCTACGGACTCCAGAGCTAGGGGTAAACCAGCGCTTTTGCTGCTTTGAGGGCCCGGGGATTCCATAGCGATGTTGCCAGTTCCAACAGTTCTTGCGTAGATCCCGCAGGCAATTGTGCGCTGTCCTGATAAAGGAGCTCTAGTGCTTTGCGGAGATTTGCCAGGGCCGCTTTATCGTCAATCGCAGTTGCGCCTGCCTGTTTGCTGAGTTTGACGCCAGATGCGTCGCAGACAATCGGTACGTGGGCATAGCTGGGTTGCGCTGCCTTTAGCTGAGCGAGCAGCTCGAGTTGCGAGAAGGTTTGTGAAAGAAGGTCTTCGCCTCGGACCACGTCTGTGATGCTTTGCCACGCATCATCGACCACTACTGCAAGAGCGTAGGCGTATAGACCATCTTTGCGCCGTAACACCAGATCGTTTGCACTTAGCCCGGGTGCCTGAGGGCCAAGGATTTTGTCGTCAAAGCCCACGTTGCCTAAGAGGCTGACGCGTAGTGCTGTGACATCTTCAGGCGCGGGTGAGCAGCGTTTCAGGCAGTTACCGCCGGGTCCTAAAGTGGCTCTGGTGCAGCAGCAGCGAAATACCTCACCGCATTCGGTTAATCCGTCAAGCGCCTCTGCATAGGCTTCTAAACGTGTGGATTGGTAGAGTTCAGTTTCGTCCCAGTAGAGGCCATGAGCTTCCAGGGACCGGAGGATACTGTCCCCAGCCCCCGGAACTTCCCGGGGAGGGTCTATGTCTTCGATACGCAGTAGCCAGGTACCTGATGAAGCGCGTGCATCCAGATAACTAGCTACAGCGGTGAGTAGCGAGCCCATATGAAGAGGGCCCGTAGGAGAGGGTGCAAAGCGGCCCCGGTACTCAGGCTGCGTAGCCATCAACCGGGACTAGGGAGCGGGCTTAGCCCAGCTCCTGCCTTTCTTTGATTTCGTCGAGGGTTTTGCAATCGATGCAGAGCGACGCCGTGGGGCGAGCTTCTAATCGCTTGATACCGATCTCTACACCGCAGGCATCGCAGAAGCCATAGTCATCCTGCTCGATGCGCTCGATAGTCGAATCAATTTTCTTGATCAGCTTGCGCTCGCGATCGCGTGTTCGCAGTTCAAGGCTGAATTCCTCTTCTTGCGTTGCGCGGTCCGCGGGGTCTGGAAAGTTTGCCGCCTCGTCCTTCATGTGAGTTACGGTGCGATCAACTTCTTCCATGAGTTCCGCTTTCCAGCGCATCAAGATGAGCTTGAAGTGCTCTCGCTGAGGCTCATTCATGTACTCTTCGCCGCGCTTGGGCTTGTACGGCTCAAAGTTACGGAACTCGACGCCGCTACTAGTCTTTTTGCGTGCGCTGGAGCGAGTCGCGGTCTTTTTGGCAGGCGCGGCCTTGGCTTTGCTTGCGGCCTTTTTCTTTGGCGCGGCTGCTTTCTTCTTCGGTGCTGTTTTAGGTGCTGCTTTTGTCGGCATAGTGGTGTTCCAACTATCTTACTCTGGCTGCCCAGCGAGGGATTCTGGCGGGGCGCATTTCGAAGCGCGGAGAAGCTACCAGAATTGCGTGCTACACGCCAGCGAAAATCGCTCTTGACGAATGGCCAATGGCCTGGAGCTAGTCCAGGTAGATTTGTCCGCCGGCCAAGGTAAATGCCACGGGTGTTAATGTTTCGCCCATGCACGGTCCGGCAACGCATTCCCCCGTATGCGCAAGAAACTCTGCCCCGTGGCGCTGACAGCGGATGAGATCACCGCTCCCGTCACTAAGGGAGCCGCCAAGGGGGTCCATGCTCTCGTTGGCATGCGGGCAGTTGTTTTCGAATAGGAAGAGCTCGCCCCGTCGATTGACCAGTATCAGGGATCGCCCCTCGAGCGTTACACTCTGGCTGCTGTTATCCGCTAGGGATAAATTGGGTGAGTCGGGTGAATCCACCTGGGAGTCCTTTAGGTTGTATATTCTTTTGGTCAAGTTTGTGCGAAGCAGTAAGCCATTGGTTTATCAATGAACGCAAGTTCTTAGCTCTGGAGTGCTTTTGAGTCTTTCGGTTTTTCAGCGACAGCTCCTCGGCCTGCATGAGAATGCACTGCAAGCGCGCGGTGGGCATAGGCTGCAGGCGCCCGTTTGGGCCGCTCTGCAGTGTCTAACCGACGCCGCATTTGAAGCTGGTTTCCGGTTGAAGATTGCCAGTGCTTATCGTTCCTACGAACGACAGTTGGCTATCTGGAACGCTAAATTAGCAGGGCAACGTCCTGTTTTTGATGATGATGATCAGGTAGTTGATCTTGCGACGTTGAGCGACGTGGAGTGTATTCGCTGTGTGCTGCGGTTTTCGGCGATGCCGGGAGCCAGCCGTCACCATTGGGGAACTGATCTCGATATCTTTGACGCGGCGGCGGTAGACGATGATTACCGCGTGCAACTGAGCCTTGCGGAGGTAGATGCAGCCGGCCCTTTTGGACCACTACATGAATGGTTGGATGAACGTATTGCTGTGGGTGAGAGCTTCGGTTTTTATCGTCCCTACGATAAGGACCGTGGCGGCGTAGCGGCGGAGCGTTGGCACTTGAGTTACGCGCCGCTTGCAATGCCCTACGAACAGGCAAGTAGTGCAGAGGTGCTCAGACTAGCTTGGTTAGAGTCCGAGTATGGGGGGCTTGGTGCTCGAGAAGTATTGGATTCGCAGCTGGAGTCACTGTTTGAGCGTTTTGTATTGCGAGTGGCTGAGCCACCGGAGAATGCGTTGAAATACCTGCCACCGGCGTAGTCGCCGGCAGCAGATAACGAGAGGCTTAGTCTTTGGCCTGCTCGTGAAGGTCCTTAAAGTGATTCCAGTAGTCGGTCTCGGAAGCGGCGATAACTTTCAGCGCTTCTTCGCGGCCATAGACATGATCAACTTTAATATCGATTTCCTTACCTGGTACTAGCTTGTAGGTAGAAAAATAGTGCTGGAGTCGTTCGATTTTGATCTGCGGGAGGTCAGAAATATCCTGCACGTCGCCCCAGATGTTGTCACCGTCAAGAATCGCAATGATTTTGTCGTCGGCTTCTCCGTCGTCGATCATTTGTATGCCACCGACAACGCGCGCGTTGAGTACGATGTCCGAGCGATTGATATGGCGCTCGGAATACACACAAATATCCAGGGGATCGCCGTCAGCAACCTCGACGCCCGGGCAGCGCTTGGCCACTTCTTCCGCGCAATAGGTGCGAGGAATGAAGCCATACAACGCAGGGGGACTGGAGGTTGTGCGCTGGGGGCGGTCGACCATTAAAAAGCCCGACGCCTTGTCCAGTTCGTACTTGACTACATCGGTAGGCAGCATCTCGATGTAAACCTGTACTACACCATCGTCTGCGCCATCCATTTGTGTATGGAGGCCGTGCCAGGGGTGCCGACGCCAGCGGTTAAATTTTTCGTTGCGATACATAGTGTCTCCTCAATGTTTCACGGCGCGCGTGGATGCGTCGGTGCCGTGGTGAATCTGGTAAAAACATCCAACTTAAAAATCGGGCGCGATTGTAACCGCTACCCGTGGAAATCTGCGAGGCGCTGATGATTTGCGTTTACTGGCGCTACCGCTTTATTGCGCAACCTTGAAGCGTTTGCGCAGTCGCCGGGGCACCAGTTCATTCTTCAGCCGCACGTACTGCGGTAAGCCCTGGCGATAGCTAGGATAGGCTTCTCCTTGAATCAGGGGCTGCAGGTACTCGCGGGCCGCGGGTGTAATGCCAAAGCCATCGCGACTGATGTAGCTTCGCGGCATTTTCTTTTCGACGTTGGCGACTTCCTCGAGAGGTGCTTCTACTATGCGCCAGCTATAACGTTTACCTTTGCCGCGAACGATGCCCGGCATCACTGCATTTTTACCAGCTACGGCCATTTTAACCGCCGCCTCGCCTACGGCGTAAGCTTGGTCGAGGTCCGTCTGAGACGCGATATGCCTCGCGGAGCGCTGAAGATAGTCCGCAACCGCCCAGTGATACTTGTAGTTCAGTTCCTCTTTCACCATCCCCGCCAGTGCAGGTGCTAAGCCACCCAGTTGTGCATGGCCGAAAGCGTCGCGAGTCCCCATGTCACTGATGAAGCTTCCATCGGCGGTTTGCGCTCCCTCGGATGCCACAACAACACAATAGCCAAAACGTTTCACCGATCGATCTACCCGCGCCAGAAACTTCTTCTTATCGAAGGCAATCTCGGGAAACAGAATGACATGTGGCGCATCGCCCTCTTGTTCAGCCGCCAGGCCCGAGGCCGCCGCAATCCAGCCCGCATGACGCCCCATGACTTCCAAAATGAATACCTTCGTAGAGCTTGCGCACATGGACGCGACATCCATTGCTGCTTCTCTTGTGGAGACAGCTACGTACTTGGCAACGGACCCAAAGCCCGGACTGTTGTCTGTGTGCGGAAGATCATTATCAATCGTTTTGGGAACATGAATCGCCTGAAGGGGATAACCCAAAGTCTGGCTCAGTTGCGATACTTTCAAGCAGGTGTCAGCGGAATCTCCGCCCCCGTTGTAAAAAAAGTAGCGGATATCGTGTGCACGGAACACCTCAATCAGACGCTCGTACTCAGCGCGATTCTTCTCAAGAGACTTTAACTTGTGTCGGCAGCTGCCAAAGGCCCCCGAAGGCGTCTGAAGAAGCCCTCTAATCGCTGCCTTGCTCTCCTTGCCGGTATCAATGAGCTCTTCCTGCAGTGCACCAATGATTCCGTTGCGACCCGCGAATACTTTGCCGATGACGTCACGGTGTTCTCTTGCCGTTTCAATAACACCGCAAGCAGAGGCGTTAATTACTGAAGTGACACCCCCTGATTGGGCGTAAAAGGCGTTGGCTTTGCGGCTCACGTTGGCGATCCTCAAGAGGCATGAATACGATGGCAGCATCATACGGGAAGCGGGCGGTGCTGTGCACCGCGTGGGACGGCCGTACTGTGATGCCGTGCTAGAATTTCGCTCTTTTTTCGCGAGGACTGGCTGTGCATCAGCGTCTGCACATTCTCGGCATCTGCGGCACCTTCATGGGGGGCCTGGCTTTGATCGCCCGGGAGTTAGGTTGGGAGGTGAGCGGCTGCGACGCTAACGTCTACCCGCCTATGAGCGATCAGCTTGCCGCTGCGGGTATTACCTTACACGAGGGCTTTGATCCCGAGCATCTCCCCGAGGACGCGTTGATCGTTGTGGGCAACGCGCTATCGCGGGGAAACCCCGCCGTTGAGGCGGTGCTGTCTCGCGGCATGAAGTATCAGTCGGGGCCTCAATGGCTGGCCGAAGCCGTGCTTGCAGATCGTTGGGTGCTGGCCGTTTCCGGGACCCACGGTAAGACGACGGCGAGCAGTATGTTGGCCTGGCTTCTCGAAGATGCGGGCCTGGCGCCTGGATTTCTTATTGGGGGAGTGCCGCTGAATTTTGGCGTGTCGGCCCGCTTGGGCGGCGGCAGCTTTTTTGTGATTGAGGCTGACGAGTACGACACGGCGTTTTTCGATAAGCGCTCTAAGTTTGTGCACTACCGGCCACGCACGCTGATCGTGAACAATCTTGAGTTCGACCACGCCGATATATTTCCCGATTTGGCTGCGATTCAGCGTCAGTTTCATCATCTTATCCGCTGCGTTCCTGGAAACGGCCAAGTGTTTACGCCCGCAGGAGTGCCGGCAATCGAGGAAATGTTAGAGCTGGGTTGCTGGACGCCTAGAGAAACTCTTGCGGTGAATCATGTCTCGGCGGATTGGCAGGCCTCTCTCGATGATGCGGGAGGCACTACCTGGACCCTGGATGCTCCCGGGAGCGAGAAGCTGACTGTTAGCTGGGGGCAGAGGGGCGGCCACAACGTCTCCAATGCCCTGGGTGCCTGCGCTGCAGCGCGCCATGTGGGCGTGACGCCGGCGCATTCCGTTGACGCGCTAGCGCGTTTTAAGGGGGTTCGTAGGCGACTGGAGCTGCGAGGTGAGGTCAATGGAGTTCGTGTCTACGATGATTTTGCTCACCACCCCACCGCCATAGCCGCTACGCTGGAGGCCATGCAAGGCGCCGCAGGGCGCAAACGAGTAGTGGCAGTTATCGAACCGCGATCCAATACCATGCGTATGGGAGAGCATCGAGCTGCCCTTGCACCATCCACGGCAAAAGCTGATGCGGTGTTTTGGTATCAACCGAGAACGCTGGGCTGGTCCCTCGATGATGTGCTTGAGAGTAGTGAAGTACCCGCCACCATCAATGAGGACATCGATGAGCTTGTTAAATGTATCGTCGATGAAACTTTGCCGGGCGATGATGTCGTAGTAATGAGTAATGGTGCCTTTGGAGGCATTCACCAGCGTCTGTTGTCCGCATTGGCGCAGAATCAGCCGTAAGAACACCGGGAGTAAATCTATGTTGGCCTTTTATGAGCAGTTAGTGCTGCGGCGACCCTTTGCCGTACTCGGCCTGCTCTCGGTATTGCTGCTGCTCGCATTGCTGCAGTTTCCAAAAATTCGTATTGACGCGTCGGCCGATTCCCTGCTGCTTCAGGGTGATCCCGCGCTGGAATACTTTAGAGAGGTTGGTCGTCGCTACAGCAGTGAGGACTTCATCGTTATAACCTGGCGACCGAAGGCGCCTCTGCTGTCAGATCAGTCTTTGCAGCCACTGTCCGCCATGGCAGAGGAGCTTCGTGTGCTGCCCGGCGTGTCCTCGGTGGTTACCGTGATGGATGTGCCCCTGCTGCAAAGTCCGCCTGTGGGTCTCTCGCAGGTGACTTCCGGTGACCCGTTACCGTCTCTTAAAGACCCGAATATTGATCGAGAGCAGGCACTTAAAGAATTCACCCAAAGTCCGTTGTATAGCAACTTGCTGGTGGGCGAGCAGGGTGATGTCACAGCCATTCAGGTGAATCTGGTGCGTGCTGACGGTGATGGTGATCTTTTGCGGGAGCGGGACGAGCTTCGCCTTGCTGAGCGTTCCGGGGATTTTGATGCATCCGCCGCGGCGCGTCTGGCTGAAGTCGAACAGGAAGTGAAGCGCCGCAGCGCCGAGCAGTTGGGGCAGCAGAGTGATCTAGTGGCAGGCGTTCGCGGAGTGGTGGACGGCTATCGCGATCACGCCGGCATTTTTGTCGGTGGTGTGCCCATGATCGCTGCCGACATGGTGAGCTTTGTCCGTAGCGATCTCGTGCTTTTTGGTAGCGCGATTCTCGCTGTCATGGTGTTGGTGTTGGCACTTATTTTTCGGCGTCTTAAGTGGGTGGTCATTCCTTTGTTGAGCTGCTCCCTTGGTGTGGCTTACACCCTTGGGATACTGGGCTTTCTCGATTGGCGGATGACGGTGATTTCCTCGAACGTGGTTGCCGTGCTGCTCATCGTCGGCCTCGCTATCGCTATTCATCTGGTGGTGCGCTACCGCGAGCTTCATCAAGAACAGCCGGATGCCCCGACCTTTGATCGGGTGCGCGACACTATGCGTCTCATGGCGGTCCCTTGCGTGTATACCGGCGTCACCACGATGGTCGCCTTTGTGTCCCTCGTGGTCTCAGGAATTCAGCCAGTGATCGATTTTGGGTGGATGATGACGCTGGGAATATGCGTAGCCTTGATGGTGTCTTTCAGTCTGGTGCCAGCGTTGATGCTCTTGTGGCCAATGGATAGAGAGCCTGTCTCCGCGGAGGAAGGCGCGCCCTTTACCATGCGTTTTGCGTCGATTGCCGATCATCATGGATCGCTGGTGCTGTGGGGAAGTTTAGCTCTTAGTGTGTTCGTTGTAGTGGGTGTGCTGCGACTCCAGGTCGAAAACCGCTTTATCGATTACTTCAAGGAAACCACCGAGATCTATCAGGGCATGGAGCTTCTCGACGCTCGCTTGGGCGGTACCATTCCCCTGGACATTGTGATCGCCGCGCCCGATAGTTCCGCGCCGCTACCTGGATTGGAGAGTTCCTCGAATACAGCGGTCACTCCGCTGGCAGAGGATGACCCGTTTGCCGAAGAATTCGAGGATCCCTTTGGGAGTGAGACAAAAGCTTCGTTCGCCGAAACTGACGAATTCGCTGATGATGGTTTTGGGGATAATCCTTTCACTGGTGATGCCTTTGCCGACGATGCCTTTGCGGATGGCGATGATTTCTTTGAGTCCGACGGAGATGCCTTCGCGGGCAGCTCCAGTGATCAAAATGTGGACCCCGGATTCTGGTTTAGTTTAGAGGGAATGCGTCTTATCGATCGCTTGCAGGGAATCGTCGACGGGTACGCCGAAACTGGAAAGACCCAGTCACTGTCCACTACCTTCGAATTGTTTCGCCAGCTCCTCGGCGATGATATGGGAAGTGTAGAGCTCGCTCTTGCTCGCAACGCGCTTTCCGAGGATATCTCCCGTCAACTGGTGGCGCCTTATTTCAACGCCGAGCGGGATGAGGCGAGAATTACGGTGCGAGTTAAGGAGACCAGTGAGGATTTGCGCCGCGCCGCGTTCCTTCGAGACTTGAATCTCGCGCTACAAACCGAAGGCGGTCTTGACGAAGGGCAAGCCCGGTTCACGGGAATGCTGGTGATGTACAACAACGTACTGCAAAGCCTTTTTGCCTCCCAGATACTCACTCTGGGGGCTGTATTTGCAGTGATCCTGCTGATGTTCTGGATTCTGTTTCGTTCCTTTTCGCTGGCGCTTATTGCTCTGGCGCCTAACCTGCTAGCTGCTGGAATGGTGCTGGGTATCATGGGTTTTGCGGGAATCCCCCTGGATATTATGACCATTACCATCGCGGCTATCGTGGTGGGTATTGGAGTGGATAACTGCATTCACTACGTGCATCGTTTTAAACGGGAGTTTCCCGCAGACCGCAATTACCTGGCGTCCATGTATCGCTGTCACGGAAGTATTGGGCGGGCGATGTACTACACCACGTTGACGCTGGTTGTGGGGTTCAGCACGCTGACCTTGTCGAACTTCAACCCTAGTTTGTACTTTGGCGTACTCACAGTTATCGCTATGAGCGCCGCTGTGGTGGGAGCTTTGCTGTTGCTTCCTAGATTGATTCTGCTGTTTAAACCTCTGGGTGCTGAGCAATGACCGAGCTGGCATTTTTTCCTCTGTCTGCAGCGCTGGTGCCCTATGGGCGGATGCCGTTGCAGATATTCGAGCAGCGGTATCTCGAGTTAGTGAAGTCCTCTATGCGAAGCGGAGAGCCCTTTGGCATGGTGCGTATTGAGCGAGGAGGCGAGGTTGGCTCTGCACGCCTGCCGGAGCTTGCAGACATCGGCACTCTTGCTTCAATCGTAGACTGGGATCAGTTGGATAATGGCTTGCTGGGAGTCACTGTTGAGGGTGGGCAGCGCTTTCGGCCTCTCGAATTCTGGCGAGAGGAAAGCGGCTTGATCCGCGGGCAAGTGGAGTTATTGCCCCCGCTTGAGCCTGCGGCAATGATCGATGCCTGGGAGCCCATGCGAACGGTCCTCCAGGGTCTGGAGGCTCACCCCCATGTTCAGCGTATCGGCATGCCTGTGGATATGAGCGACGCCTGGCAGGTCGCCTACAGTCTTGTGCAGCTGTTGCCCTTGGAGGAAGAACTCAAAGTTGAGCTTCTGTCGCTGATGGCTATTGAAGAGCTCATGCGTGAGCTTGACTTACTGCTCAATGCCCTCAGTGGTGAGAGCCAATGAGAAGGCGAGACGGCTCTGCGCTTAATCGGCTGCGGATGCGTTGCTGGGTGCCCAGCCGCCGAGCATTTGCCATCGGTTAACGATGCCGCAAAACAGTTCCGCCGTGCGCTCAGCGTCATAGGCCGCAGAGTGGGCCTGCTCGTTATCAAAAGGAATTCCCGCTTCAAAGCAGCTCTTCGCCAACACTGTCTGGCCGTAGGCCAGGCCTGATAAGGTCGCGGTGTCAAAATGAGAGAAGGGATGAAAGGGATTTCGCTTGATTTCGCAGCGCTCTACCGCCGCATTTAAGAAGCCAGCGTCGAAGTGTGCGTTGTGTCCTACAAGGATTGCCCGGGTGCATTCCTGATCGCGTATTTCCCGTCTAACGATCTGAAAGAGCTCTCCCAGCGCATCTTTTTCTGAGTGCGCTTCTCGGAACGGGTGCCAGGGATCAATGCCTGTAAAATCCAAAGCAGACTGCTCGATATTGGCTCCCTCGAAGGGTGCGACGTTAAAACTGTGGGTCTCGTGCACGGCAATATGTCCGGCATCGTCCATGCGCACGATAGTCGCCGCCAGCTCCAAAACCGCATCGGTAGATGAGGAGAATCCACCGGTCTCCATATCCACTATCACGGGTAGAAAGCCCCGGAAACGTGATCTCATGGTCATGACTCAGGAGGCTCCCGCATCGACAACTTGCCAGCGAAGGGTTTCACCCGCGCGCAGCGGTACTAACTCGCTGTCGCCCAAAGGAATCGTTTCAGGCACGGTCCAGTCGACGCGTCGCAGCTGAACAGTGTCGCTGTTACGCGGACGTGCGTAGAAGTCTGGTCCGCGAAGGGACGCGAAATCCTCGAGACGATCAAGCGCAGTCATCTCCTCGAACACCTCTGCGTACAGTTCCAGAGACGCATGCGCGGTGTAGACACCGGCGCAACCGCAAGCGTTCTCTTTGGCGTGCTGCTCGTGAGGGGCCGAATCCGTTCCGATAAAGAAGCTTCTGTCTTCCCCTGTCGCGGCGCCACGGAGGGCTTCCTGATGCTGTCGTCGCTTCAGGATCGGCAGGCAGTAGTAGTGGGGCTTGATACCGCCGACCAGCATATCGTTGCGATTGAGGAGCAGGTGGTGAGCGGTGATCGTTGCTGCGACTCTTGGGCCAGCGCCTCTTACAAAGTCTACCGCGTCGCTCGTGGTGATGTGCTCTAGTACGACCCGGAGCTTGGGAAAACGATCGACGATGGGTGCCAGATGCTCAGCAATGAATGCCGCCTCGCGGTCAAAAATATCGACGTCGTGATCTGTGACTTCGCCGTGAACAAGTAATGGTAAGTCCACTTCTTCCATCGTGGCGAGGACTGGATAGAGAGCTTCGAGAGAGTTAACACCAGCGTCAGAGTTGGTAGTGGCGCCCGCGGGATAGAGTTTTACTGCTGCCAGCCAATCTATCTCTGCTGCCTCGCGAATATCGGCCTCGCTGGTAGCATCGGTTAGATACAAGGTCATTAGGGGGTCAAATTGTCGGGCCGTAGACTGCATGCTGCGAAGTATCCGCTGTCGGTACTCGGCAGCCAGACGGGCGTTTGTGACCGGGGGCACGAGGTTGGGCATGACAATGACCCGACCCATGTACCGCGCCATGTCCGCCGAGGTTTGGGTTAACGCGGATCCATCTCGGAGGTGGCTGTGCCAGTCGTCGGGGCGAATAAGGGTCAGGGTGTCCAAGGGGCTGAGCCGTGCAAGAGAGAAGAAGTGATGCTACCGCAAAGGTGCCGATGACAACACTGCGGAATCGGCTTATTCGTGCATGCAGGTGCTTGCAGCGGTAAACTTCCGCTCTTTTGCGCTTTGGGGAACAGCATGGCGGACGTCAATAAGGTGGTTTTAGCGTACTCGGGGGGGCTGGATACCTCGGTAATCGTGCGCTGGCTGCAAGATCACTACGATTGTGAAGTGGTGACTTTTACTGCTGACATAGGGCAGGGCGAAGAAGTGGAGCCTGCGCGGGCCAAAGCTGAAGCTCTTGGCGTCAAAGAAATCTACATTGAGGATCTTCGCGAAGAGTTTGTCCGCGACTATGTCTATCCCATGTTCAGGGCGAATACCATTTACGAAGGTGAATACCTGCTGGGGACGTCGATTGCGCGGCCCCTCATCGCCAAGCGACTCGTTGACATCGCGACGGAGACCGGCGCAGACGCGATATCCCACGGCGCGACGGGCAAAGGTAACGATCAGGTGCGGTTTGAGCTGGGTGCCTATGCGCTAAAGCCGGGTATTCAGGTTATCGCCCCCTGGAGGGAGTGGGACCTCAGCTCCCGAGAGTCACTCATGGCGTACTGTCGTGAGCGTGACATTCCCGTGGATTTTGCTGCAGCCGGTAAAAAATCGCCGTATTCCATGGACGCGAATCTGCTGCACATTTCTTACGAGGGCGGCATTCTTGAGGACCCCTGGGCCGAAGCTGAAGACTCAATGTGGCGCTGGAGTGTGAGCCCTGAAGAGGCACCAGATACGCCGACCTATATCGAGCTCGAGTTTCGCGGCGGCGATATTGTCGCCATCGACGGCACCGCGATGTCTCCCGCGACGGTGCTCGCAGAATTGAATCGTATTGGCGGTGCCAATGGCGTTGGGCGCCTTGATATTGTCGAAAACCGTTATGTGGGCATGAAATCCCGGGGCTGCTATGAGACTCCAGGCGGAACGATAATGCTCAAAGCTCACCGCGCCATTGAGTCTCTCACCCTTGATCGCGAAGTGGCGCACTTGAAGGATGAGTTAATGCCGCGCTACGCGAACCTCATTTATAACGGTTACTGGTGGTCGCCAGAGCGCCAAATGCTGCAGGCGGCGATAGATCAGTCTCAAAGCGTGGTGAATGGCGCGGTTCGTTTGAAGCTGTACAAAGGTAGTGTGTCCGCGGTGGGGCGTAGCTCTGACGACAGTTTGTTTGACGAAAGCATTGCGACCTTCGAAGATGATGCTGGCGCCTATGATCAGGCGGACGCAGAAGGCTTTATCAAACTTAATGCGCTGCGTTTGAGAATTGCGGCGGGTCGGGGTCGCAGTGCACGCTAGCGTAAGACAATAGCCAATGATGATTATTGGCTCGATTACACGTCACAGGCAGTAGTTTATGAACGATATTCTTGATGTAGTGATTATTGGTGCGGGACTCTCCGGGGTTGGCGCTGCCTGTCATTTGAAGCGTAATTGCCCTGACCGAAAAATTGCTCTTCTCGAGGCTCGAGAGCGCAGCGGAGGCACTTGGGATTTGTTTCGCTATCCGGGCATTCGTTCGGACAGCGATATGCATACCCTGGGTTACAGCTTCAAACCATGGGAAGCATCGAAAGCGATCGCCGATGGCCCATCGATCCTGAAGTACGTGCGTGAAACCGCCAAAGAATACGGTGTTGAATCCCTCATTCGGTACCAGCAGAAGGTGAAGCAGGCCAATTGGAACAGTGAGCAGCAGTGCTGGGAGCTGACTATCGAAGATGGCGCCGGCGGGACCGAGCAAAGCCTGAAAACGCGGTTCCTGCATCTTTGCGCCGGCTACTATAACTACAGCCAAGGACATCAGCCTGAGTTTCCGGGTCGAGAAGCTTTCCAGGGCGAGTTTGTGCATCCACAATTCTGGCCTGAAGATCTCAACTATGAAAACAAGCGCGTGCTGATTATCGGCTCTGGCGCTACGGCTATGACTTTAGTCCCCTCCATGGCCGACAAGGCAGCGGAAGTGGTGATGCTCCAGCGTTCGCCGACCTGGGTCGTGTCGCGACCCTCCACTGACCGAATCGCAAATTTTCTCCGAGCGGTGTTGCCTAAAGAGTGGGCTTACAATCTTACACGCTGGAAAAACACCCGCATGCAGCACTGGCTGTATGAGAAGACGCGCAAGAAGCCTGAGAAGGTACGCCAGATGCTTCTTGACCAGACGCGAAAAGAATTGGGCGATGCGGGAGACATGGCGGATTTCACGCCCGAGTACAATCCTTGGGATCAGCGTCTTTGCCTGGTGCCCGATAGCGATCTGTTTGGCGCGATCCACAGCGGTAAAGCGCGGGTGGTAACAAATCAGATTGATACACTCACAGCCGAAGGCGTGCGGCTGGTCGACGGAACTGAGATTGCGGCGGACATCATCGTATCGGCGACGGGCCTTGAGCTCGAACTCATGGGAGGCATTGACCTTCAGGTTGATGGAGAGGACTTTGATATCCCTTCCAGCTGGTCTTACCGAGGCATGATGTGTACTGGCCTGCCCAATTTGGTGTCGGTGTTTGGCTACATCAACGCGTCCTGGACGCTCCGTGCAGATATCGTATCCCAGTGGATGTGCGGTTTGCTCGCGCATATGGACAGCACGGGAGAAACCGTAGTCACCGCTGCTGTGGAGGAAGACCTTCCTACCATGGAGCCGCGACCATGGGTTGATGACTTTTCTGCAGGCTATATGCAGCGAGTTATGCACTTGTTTCCAAAACAAGGTGACCGGAACCCCTGGGTGAACTCGCAAAACTACCTGCGTGAGAAGCGAGAGTTTGAGGAGATGAGCTTTACCGAGGCGGCTCTCAAGTATGAATCGCCGCGAAAAACCGAGTCTGATACACAGCGCGCCGCGTAGAAGTTTTTAGCCTCCCGGCTCTTGCCGGGTATTTCATCGATAAAATCGAACGAGTAGAGCGATAAATATCGTTTTCTCGATTAACGATTCTTCGTTAATATTCAGCTCCCGCATTTCGATGGGCGGTGGTTTTTAGTGATATCGCCGAACCAGCGATACTTTAAGTAGATTGACTTTAGGAGATCTTAGACGTGACTACACAGGTACCAGAAGCAACTTTTAAAACACGCGTACGGGACGAGTCTGTAGGCGGTGATAACCCTTTCCGATGGGAAGAGAAGACAACAGCCGACATTTTTGGCGGCAAAAAAGTAGTGGTTTTCTCACTTCCAGGTGCGTTTACCCCGACCTGTTCTTCCAATCACCTTCCACGCTACGAAGAGCTCTATGAAGAGTTCAAGGCGCAGGGCGTTGACGAGATCATCTGTGTTTCAGTGAACGACGCTTTCGTTATGTTTAAGTGGGGCCAGGAGCAGGGCAACAAAAACATCTTCTTGCTGCCTGACGGCAACGGCGAGTTCACTCGTAAGATGGGTATGCTCGTAGACAAGTCGAACATCGGCTTTGGCATGCGTTCATGGCGCTACTCCATGCTCGTTAATGACGGCACCATTGAGAAGCTTTTCTCAGAAGCTGGCTACTGCGATAACGGTGAGACTGATCCGTTTGAAGTATCCGATGCCGACACTATGCTCGCTTACCTGAAAGGTACTGAGTCTGAAGGTGTTTCTGAGCCACGCAAAGCGTTTGTAGGCTAAGCAATACAGCTAGGGTCGCTTGTTAGTGCAATTTACAAGTAGCACTTTTAGCTAATCGTTAGCCACAGTGGCTCCGGCTGAGGAAACTCAGCCATGAAAAACCCGCTTTCATCTGTGAGAGCGGGTTTTTTTTGTCTCAACCATGGCATTCTTGTTTTTCTACTATCGTTGAGGATGTTCGAAATGTCGTGGCCTGATCCCGTTGCCCTCGAAGGAGAATTTGCGAGCCTGGTTCCACTACAACTGGAGCATGCCGAGGCGTTGGCGGTCGCCAGCGACGATGGTGAGGTTTGGCGGGCGTGGTATACGAATGTCCCGGCACCGAGAGATATGCAGGCGGAGATAGAGCGGCGTCTGGGCGAGCAACAAGCATCACGCATGCTGCCTTTTACGGTGCTCGATGCAAGCGGGACTCCAGCGGGTATGACGACCTATATGAACATTGATGCGACATCACCGCGTGTAGAGATCGGTTCAACCTGGTACGCAAAGCGCGTGCAGCGAACTCCGCTGAATACTCAGTGCAAGCGCCTCTTGCTTGGGCACGCTTTTGAATCTCTCGGTTGTATCGCCGTGGAATTTCGAACGTCCTCTTTCAACCGTGCCAGCAGACGGGCTATCGAGCGCATTGGCGCAAAGGCCGACGGTGTTCTGCGCAACCACAGTCATCACCGTAACGGAACGCTCAGAGATACCTGCGTGTATTCGATTTTGGAGAGTGAGTGGCCGGGTGTGAAGGTGCAGTTGGATTCCATGCTGGGGCTAAACGCGCCGCCAAGATGAGCTGATTAATGAACGATTTGTTTTCGTTGGAGGATAAAGAGCAATTAGATCTGCCGGGCGGCGAGTTGGTACTTTATCGGACCCCTGATCTTGGTTCGGATTACGCGACGCTTTTTGAGAGTATTCGCCGCGAAGTCGCTTGGCGGGAAGAGCCGATTCAGCTGTTCGGCAAGCGGTACATGCAGCCCCGTCTTTTGGCTTGGCACGCTGATGAGGGAGTGACGTACAAGTATTCGGGGATTCGACACGATGGTTTGCCCTGGACTCCGCGGCTGAGCTCTCTTCGCAAAAGAATAGAGGTGCTCTGTGACGCCAAGTTCAACAGTGTGCTGGCCAACCTCTATCGCGATCACCGCGACAGCATGGGCCTGCATGCGGATGACGAGCCTGAGTTGGGGCCACAACCGGTCATTGCTTCTTTGAGTTTGGGCGAGGAACGCGTGTTCAGGTTGAAGCACCGATTCGATAAAACGCTTAAGCCCCTGCGGTTACCTCTTCCGTCGGGCACATTACTGATCATGCGAGGGGAGACTCAGGCCAATTGGCGGCATGAAGTACCCAAGCAGAGCAAACCTTGCGGTCCCAGGATCAATCTAACTTTTCGTTATGTGCATGCACCCAGCGCCTAGTTTTACTGAGCTGTATGGACGGCGTGAGAACGCTTTCAAGAACCTGTCATATCCTCACGGTATACTCTGCATATGACTATTCCTGATCAATGCGCCGGCGAAACAACCGGCGGCAATGAAATGACCCTCGCACGTATTTCTCGAGCTTCAGTGCGGCCTGTGCAAACCCTCGATCTCCTAAGTCAACGGGAAATGGATAGTTTGGCTAACGCCGATGCGAAGCTCCATGAACTGTTTCGCCGCTGTGCGCTGGCTATTCTTAACACCGATGGTTACGTCGACGATGCTCGTAAAGTCTATGAGGCCTATGCGGACTTTGATTTGCGAGTTATTCCCGAGCCTCGAGGTTTAAAGCTGGAGTTGTTCAATGCGCCGGGCGAGGCCTTTGTTGATGGCAAAATGATTGAGGGTATTCGTCATCACCTGTTTTCCGCACTAAGAGATGTTGTATACACCGAACACAAGTTAGCGGAGCAGCAAACCTTCGACCTAAGCAGCTCCGAGGGCATCACCGATGCCGTGTTCCGGATTCTGCGAAATGCCAATGTCGTGCGCAGTAATGTTCAGCCCCGGTTGGTGGTGTGCTGGGGTGGCCACTCGATTTCTCGTGTCGAGTACGATTATTCGAAGACTGTAGGTTACTCCCTGGGGCTTCGAGGCTTTGATATTTGCACTGGCTGTGGCCCCGGCGCGATGAAGGGCCCCATGAAGGGCGCGGCTATTGCTCACGCCAAGCAGCTCAATAGCGAGACTCGCTACGTCGGCTTGTCCGAGCCCGGCATTATTGCAGCGGAGTCGCCTAACGCGATCGTGAATGAGCTGGTAATACTGCCCGACATTGAAAAACGCCTGGAGGCTTTTGTTCGAGTGGCCCACGGTATTTTGGTGTTTCCCGGAGGCGTGGGTACTGCGGAAGAGATCATGTTTTTGCTGGGGATTAAAATGCACCCGGCGAATGCGCACATCGAACTGCCGCTGATTTTTACCGGGCCCACAGAAAGCGCTGCTTACTTTGAACAGATCGATAGGTTTTTGAAGGACTGTCTTGGAGACGATGTGGATCGGCACTACACCATCATCAATGGTGACCCGGCTGCGGTGGCACGTACGATGAAGAGCTCTATCAAGGGCCTCCGTCGCCAACGGATAGAGCAAAACGAGTCGTTCAGTTATAGCTGGACAATGCATATTCCCGAAGAGCTGCAACAACCGTTTTTGCCCACGCACGACAATATGGCGGGCCTGGCTCTGCATCGAGATCAGCCGGCGCATCAGTTGGTTGCGAATTTGCGGCGTGCGTTCTCGGGCATTGTCGCCGGGAACGTAAAGGATTTCGGTGTGAGAGCCGTTGAGGCTCATGGGCCGTATCAACTTCATGGAGCGGGTGAGGTCGTCGCTGGCCTCGCTGATCTGCTGGAAGGCTTTGTTCGCGACGGTCGCATGAAGATCGATCCGGCGACTTACCGTCCTTGTTTTGAGGTGGCGGGGCAGCCTGAAAGCACCAAATAGCTCACGGCACCTAACAGAGACTTAGAGATAACAATTGATAAGGAAAACCAAATGAAACTCCTGATTAATACAGCGCTGACGGTTCTAGCATTGCTGTTGCTATCACCGGCTCAAGCACAGCTACCCTTCACGGTTACTGAAGTGAGCCAGTTCGACGAGCCTTGGTCGGTCGCAGAAATGCCCGACGGCCAGCTGCTGGTAACGGAAACAAAGGGCAATCTTATTATCGTAGATGATAAGGGTGAGCAGTCCCGCCCCGTGGCCGGTGTGCCAGATATTGCTTTTGGAGGGCAGGGCGGACTCGGTGATGTCGTTCTTCATCCGGATTTTGCCGAGAACGGTATTGTGTACTTAAGTTATGCAGAAGCGGGTGTCGGTGACACTCGCGGTGCAGCGGTGGCCCGTGGAGTACTGGATGCTTCCGGACGACGACCCTCGCTAAGCGATGTTGAGGTGATCTGGCGTCAGTATCCCAAGCTCTCGGGTTATGGGCATTACGGGCACCGCATGCTATTTGATGATGAAGGCTATCTTTGGATTACCTCAGGTGATCGCCAGAAGTTCACGACGGCTCAGGACATGCAATCCAACTCCGGTAAGGTGCTTCGTCTTAACGACGATGGATCGGTACCCGATGACAATCCCTTTGTCGATTACTACTCCGAGAACCCCCGCGTGGGTCGGGGCGGCGTTTACCCCGAAATCTGGTCTTTAGGACATCGCAATGTTCTGGGCCTTGCTCTGGGACTGGACGGTCGCCTTTGGGAAATTGAAATGGGCCCCGCTGGTGGTGACGAGCTGAACCTGATTGAGCGCGGCGCTAACTACGGTTATCCAGAAGTTTCTAACGGTGACCATTACGATGGTCGCGAAATGCCTGATCACGACACACGACCCGAATTCAACAAGCCGGCCCTCTGGTGGACGCCGGTGATTTCTCCGGGAGATATGCTGATCTATCGTGGGGATGCGTTTGCTGATTGGAAGGGCAGCGCACTTATCGCTGGCCTCTCTTCTCGCGCAATCGTTCGCGTTGAACTAGGTGATGATGGTTCGGCGACAGAAGTTGAGCGCTTTGACATGGGGGCGCGCATTCGCAGCGTTCAAGAGTCTGCTGATGGCAGTATCTGGGTGCTTGAAGACGACTACGGTGATAGCAATGGACGCCTGCTTCGTTTGACGCCGAAGTCCTGATAATCCTCAGTCGAAACCCGCCGGTGGTACTCACACGTAACTTGTTAATCGAGACGCTCTTATGCCTGTAGAAGTTCAAGTGCTCGCCTACGCTGCTTTGCTTCAGTATGCGCAGTTCCTATTGATGGCAGTGCCTCTAAACATTCAGTTGGGCGTGGAGTACACCGGTGGACCTCGAGATGAGGCTCAGGAAGCACGGGGGATCCCCGGGCGTCTTAAGCGCGCAATGGACAATCACTTTGAGGGATTGATTCTCTTTACTATTGCCGTAGCGGTGGTCGTGCTTGGCGACGCAGGAACAGCCTTAACGGCCAAGGCAGCCTGGACTTATCTTGGTGCGCGGATTCTTTATGTGCCGGCTTACGCCTCGGGTGTTCCTCTGCTGCGATCAGCGATTTGGTTTGTGGGTTTTGCAGCTACTCTGGTGATGTTGTTAGCGGCGGTACTCTAATGAGAATAATGAATCGATTCTTTGCGTCCGCACTGCTGCTGGCAAGCTTTTCCACGTACGCTGACACAGAGCTTCGCTCTGGTTTTATCGAGGTCGAAGGCGGTCCGCTTTGGTATGAAATAGCCAGCGGAGAATCTATTGATGGTGATGCTGCTCCTTTGGTGACGCTGCACGGCGGCCCTGGCGGCACTTCTTGTGGCTTGCAGTTGTTGTATCCCCTTTCCGATGAACGCGCTGTTATTCGTTACGACCAATTGGGAACCGGCCGGTCGGGTCGGCCGCGAGATTCCAAGCTTTGGAATAGAGATCGATTTGTAGAAGCTTTGCACACCCTACGCGGGGAGTTGGGCCTGAAGCGGATGCATCTTCAGGGGCATAGTTGGGGCGGGGCCCTGGCCGCTTATTATGTTCTGGAAAAAGGTACCGAGGGTATTGTTTCGTTGACACTGTCCTCACCGCTAATTAGCACGCCGCTGTGGATTCGCGATGCCAACGCGCTGCGCGCCACGCTGGACCCCGAGGTGCAGGCGGTACTGGACAAGCACGAAGTCGAAGGGTCTACGGATCATGAGGACTATGAGAAGGCGACCGCAGTCTTTTATGAGCAATTTGTGAGGCGCGGTGATGCTCAGGAAGAAGTCGATTGCCCTGGCGCACCGTGGAACTCAGTGATCTATAACCAGATGTGGGGCCCTACAGAGTTTTATGCCACGGGAAGTCTGCAGGACTTCGATTTAACGTCTCGCCTTGCCGAGATTGATGTCCCCACGCTGTTTGTCACCGGAGAGTTTGACGAGGCACGACCAGATACCGTGAAGAGTTTTGCGAAAGCCGTTCCCGGTTCGCGTTTTGAGGTCATTCCGGGAGTAGGGCACGCATCGATCAGCCGTGAGCCGCAGCTCTATCGCGATCTGCTGCGGGAGTTCATGCGTGAGGCTGAGGCTCCTTAATCCGTTTGGCGCGCTAGATGGGCCTAGTTCACTCAATGAAAATCCCGCGACTTAAGCCCCAGGTTCCCCAGCGCATCACTGTGATCAAACAATGCTCCTGCGACGATATGCGTGACGCCATCGCGTTTTTGTAGAGTGCCTTTAACAAGCAGTAATCGCCCTTTCATGAGCGCCTCACGAAAGTTCTGCTGCACCTTCGGCCAGACCACTACGTTGTTATTGCCGGTTTCGTCTTCCAGGGTGAGAAAGAGTACGCCAGAGGCGGTACCCGGGCGCTGGCGACAGGTTACGAGCCCTGCGATGCGTACAAAGCGGCCGTCATCCATAGCTTGCAGGTCACGTTGATTTTTACATCGGTTAAACGGCGTCTGACTGCGAAGTAAAGCAAGAGGGTGTGCCCGAAGCGTGACTCCCGTGCTTCGATAATCAGCAATGACGGATTCAGCCACCGCTGGCTCTGGCAAACTCACCTCGTCGTTCAGGGTGGTGCCGGCCGAGTATTGCTCATGTTGCAAAAGCGGTCGCTCGGGCTCCAGTGCCATAACCTGCCAGCGAGCCTGGTGGCGGTGGCCGCTCAGGCTGGAAAGCGCATCAGCATCCACCAGCGCCTCCATATCTTTACGATTCAACGCAGCCCGTTTACGTAAATCTGAAACCTGA
>NZ_JBGCFU010000129.1:0-9879 GCF_045107095.1 Congregibacter sp.
GGTCTTTTACAGACCGGGCGTTGGAAATTGCTTTATCAGGACGTCAGGGGCGTGCTCCTTGTAGGTAAAGATTTTGCAGTACCCGCCCAGCTCCGATTGCCTGACGACAGCGTCGACACCCAACTGACAGCTGCCTATATGGCATCGAAGCAAGGAGATAAGCTTGCTGCACTTGCGGCAGCAAGCCGAGCCCATGAGCTTCGGCCCTGGGGGCAGGCGACCTGCAGTTGGCTAACCCGCAGTCTTCAGGCGAATGGGCAAGCGCGAGAGGCAGCGTCGGTCATACAGAGCTGTCGGGCATACTTTCCCAGCAAATATTTGCGTTAGTCTTATGGTTTCAGGGTGTGTGCAAGGGTACTGCCAGAGTTTTCCAAGAGGAGATCTTAATGAATAAGCGTGTTTGCTCTTTGGCAGCGCTGTTGGTTTTACCGATGCACTTGTCTGCAGCGACATTGATTCACAACGTGCAGGGTTACACGATGCGCGACGGTGAACGCGTTGCTTTTGCAGCTATTGAATACGACGAGGGTGTAGTTACTGCCACCTACCATGACGAAGCTGCCGCATCGAAGAGTGACGCCGAGACTCGTATTGACGGTCACGGGCTCACCTTGCTACCCGGATTGATAGACGCGCATGGACACATCGCAGGCCTGGGGAGCGCCCTTGCGAGCGTCGACCTTACGGGCAGTGAAAGTGAAGCGGAAGCGGCAGCGCGTGTAGCGACAGCCGTTACCGACGGAGTAGCAGACCACTGGATCTTTGGGGCTGGCTGGAATCAGGTGCTCTGGTCGTCCGGTGAGTTTCCCTCCAAGGCATCCCTGGACGCCGTTACGGCCGATCGTCCCATTGCGCTGAGTCGCGTTGATGGTCATGCCGTGTGGGTCAACAGTAAAGCGCTGGCGCTTGCGGGCATTACCGCAGATACCGCTGATCCAGCAGGCGGACGCATTGTTCGCGATGATAGCGGTGAGCCGACGGGCATCCTTGTCGACAACGCCATGAAGCTGATGAGAGAGGCAACGCCTGCCCCAACGGTTGCCAGCAAAAAGCGCGACCTGAGCCGGGCAATGGAGTACTTGGTCAGCGTCGGGATGACCGGCGCTCACGATGCGGGATCCTCCGCTTTGGAGATTGATGCTTATGACGCACTCCTTGAGGAGGACCAGTTCCCTATGCGGATTTACTCCATGTTGCGCATGGCCGACCCCAGCATTAAAGAGAAGTGGTTGGAAGGTCCCAGAGACAGTGCGAATGATTTGTTTGCACTGCGCAGCGTTAAGATTTCTGCCGATGGGGCTCTAGGCTCGCGCGGTGCGGCGCTGTTTGAGGATTACTCCGATGATCCAGGTAACCGCGGCTTGCTGCTCTTGTCGGACGAGCAGCTGATGTCGCAAATTCGTGATTCGGCCGAGCTTGGCTATCAGGTCAATGTGCACGCGATCGGTGATCTGGCAAATGCCAAAGTGCTTGATGAGTTCGAAGCGCTCAACGCGTCCGCTGAGCAGCGGGCACTGCGCCATCGTGTGGAGCATGCGCAGATATTGCGAATTGCTGACATCAATCGTTTTGCTGAGCTCGACGTCATTGCGTCAGTTCAACCTACGCACGCAACCAGCGATAAGAATATGGCCGGTGATCGCGTGGGCGAGGCGCGTCTTGAAGGAGCCTACGCTTGGCAGACCTTGTTCGAAAGCGGCGCAAAGCTGGCCGGTGGATCTGACTTCCCCGTGGAGCCGCCGAACCCGTTCTATGGTTTGCATGCGGCAGTAACGCGGCAGGATCGAGACGGCGGGCCACCTGGTGGCTGGCGCGTAGGGGAGGCGGTGAGCCGGAATAAGGCACTCTCACTGTTCACTGAGGATGCAGCCTATGCTGGCCATACCGAAGCGAAAGTAGGTCGACTGCTTCCGGGCTATGCCGCGGACTTTATTCTAGTTCGTGACGACTTCTTTGCCGTGCCACGAGAACAACTCTGGAAGAACAAAGTTCGCGCTACCGTTGTTGGTGGGAAAGTGGTCTTCGGCGAGCTTTAAGGCAGGGAATTAGCGGAGTAATGCCGGGAGCAATCGCCGAGTTAAGGCGAGCTGGCTGGGCCAGTAACCGTTGTGTCGGGGAAGGTCGTCGTTGGCGTCTTCGGTGCGTGAGTCGTAGAAGATGCGCAGTGCAGGTTCGGGAAGCAAATCCGGATGACTTGCAAGGCGATCACCGGGGATAAATACAATATCCGGCAGCAGCGGCATCGCAAAAAACTCCACGATAGGCTGTGAGCATTTGACGCAGGCCCCACGATCTACTGCGGGGGATTTACGTAAGCGGCGATAGCTCACTGCTTCTTCATTTTGCACTTTTACCTCTGAGGCTTTGAAAATCACGGGGTCGCCTTCTGCAGCTTGATAGAACGACTGGCACAACGTGCAGTGACAGATTATTCGCAGTAAGGGTTTGCCTAGCACGTCAACTCTGGCATGTCCGCAGTCACAGCTAATTGTCGTCATAGAGGTTCCTCGAGTAGTTTGGCCATTTTACGCTGAGATGCTTGCAAACTCTCCGTTATCTGCCTCGAAAGACATTTGGTAAAGACGGTTGTATCGACCTCGTTCGGGCACTTATAATCCGCGTCCGTTTTAGGACCATAGCTCAGTTGGTTAGAGCGCTACCTTGACATGGTAGAGGTCGGCGGTTCGAATCCGCCTGGTCCTACCAAATGACAAACCCTCGCCATCGGCGGGGGTTTTTCGTTTGGAGGATTAGGTTTCGGTGAGAACCGCTGTTCGACAAAACGCGCTAGCGTTTTGGACGCCCGGAGGCCGTAGGCCGAGGACGCCCGAAGGGCTGAAACAGGCCCTAGCCTGTTTCAGTCAATCCGCCTGGTCCTACCAGATAAATGAAGCCCCGCAAAAGCGAGGGTTTTTGTAGGCTCTACCCACTTAACGAGGGATGCACTGGTATTCACCAAACCTCGTCATTGACGCACCTCAGCTACAAAACGCATCACGCTCTAATCCCGATCCAAAAGACAAATAGTTCGTGTCATTCCATGAGACTCTTCACTACTGGGGGTCTCTATAGTCGATACCGCAGGCCGAGGAAGAATCGGCGTCCAAAAACATCGTAGAGCTGCGGTGCAGTATTTGACTGAGTTGCACCGAGACCCATGAGCGGAGGATCCTCTTCAAACAGGTTACTCACACCACCATAAATCTCACCGTGCTCACCGAACTCAAATCGCCCGGATAACTCAAAATAGCTGTGGTCGCCCAAATTGCCAAGCTCGCTCTCGTAGCAAAACTGAGGGCTTTCCTCGCAGGTAATATCCAGGTGGCTTTCGAGATCACCGATCCAACGCCAGTTCAAAGCCACGGACAAAGGTCCTGAATAATAGGTTAAGCGCGTGCTGCTGCGATACTCAGGAACCAACACCCCGGGACCGATAAATGCGCAGGCACCGCCATAGTAGCCGGCACAATCACGCTCGCTGTCCGTGGGCGTCGCCTGAACCGTATTCTCCATCGCATAGTTGAACAGTACCTGCAAGGTCATGAACGCATCTGAGCCCGGCAGGGCCAATCCCTCCCACAGGTCAAAACGATAGTTGAGCGCGAGGTCTACTCCTTCCACGCCCAGCGTCGCCAGATTGAACTGAGGATTTGTGTACTGGCTGATATCACCGGAGGGGCCGCGCACCACCGAGCTGCAAAACTGGCTCGCGGGGTCATTGGAATCTCCGCAAAGACCGAGAGCAGCTTCAAAATCTGTTGAGCCAATAGCGTTGTCGATCTCAATGAGGTAATAGTCAACAGATACTGATAGCTCCTCCGCCCAGCTTGGCTGAATCACCAGGCCTGCGGTAAATGTATCGCCGGTCTCTGGATCCAGCCCTGTGTTTCCACCGCCTTCAAATACCGTAAGGCCGATGTCCGGAGTAGGCTGGTACACACCGACCTGGGCAGCAGGAATACCCTGCGCAATACAAAGATCCGTCAAGCCGCGACCTATAGGATCGGCCGATGCGGCACAAAAGTCCGTATCAGGGTTAAAAAGGACTGTTGGCTGTTCTGCTGCTTGCGCAAACAGCTCTTCGATGTTGGGCGCTCGCACGGCGCGCTGCGCCATAACTCTAAAACGCAGCGACGATATGGGGGCCCAGTCGACACCGAACTTCCAATTATCGGCAACGCCCGAGAACTTGTAGTCTGAATAGCGATAACCCGCCTCGACACCGAGGTACTCAGCGAATGGCTGATTTGAAAGAATCGGCACCAGCGCCTCCAGATAAAGCTCGGCTACATCCGTGGTACCAGAAACAGGCGCCGCCGCCAGTGCACCCAACACACCTGCGCCGATAAAATTCGGATCCGGCTGGTAGTCAGACGAGGTCTCCCGCCACTCAAAACCACCGGCCACCCCTACCGGCCCCGCAGGCAATTCGAAAGCGTCCCCGGTGACAATAAAGCTGAAGATGTCTTCATCTACCGTGTAGTTTTCGACAATATCACCGGCGAGCAAGAAGGCCGCTGCATCTTCAGGGATCGTAAGCCCGAAGGGGTTAAAGGGCACGCAGCCGTCGGAAGTATCAAAACATTCGCCCGTGGCTGGATCAGCCAACAGGCCCTGTTCAAAGCGACTGGCAAAAACCGCATTGCCGGTAATAAACTCACCGGTGACTTCTGACAAACTGTAAGTTGCTTCCCAATCCCATTGCGCGTTGATATCACCGCTTGCGCCAAATACGGCTCGCAATGTGTCCGCCGCACGTTCTGACTGCCGCGGACCAGTCTCGATCAAACGCCGGGAAAATACAAAATCAGCGAAACCATCGCCGTCGGGGTCATAGCTAGTCCCAAACAACTGCGCCTGCTCTGGCGTAAGAAGCGGGTTATCAAGGTTTACCCGAGCGCTGATAAACGCCGGAGGCGGTGCTAGTTGCGCCGACGTCGAGGTCTCAGAGTAGAGAACCTCACCAAAAACCTTGATCCGATCATTCAACTGATAATTGCCGAACAACGCGCCGGAGTATCTTTGCAGAGGCACCTGAAGGTAGTTTACCGGTTGGAAATTGTAGCTCGGCGTATCGGGACCTACCGCCACCGGTGTACCGCTGTCATCAAAGGTTACCTGCACCGGTGCATCACTGCCGGGCAGAAACGTTCGGGGGAACACAATCCTGCCGGCAGGTGTAGTACCACTACCCAGAGCAACAAGTTCTCCGGTGAAGCGGTCTTCGCGCAGGGCTTCGGCGGTAAACGGTCGATCACCCGCAAACACCGAGTCTCGATCCTGGTAGTTTAAAAAACCCGTCAGGTGACCGCTGTCGTTGCCAAAACCGAAAGCGAGACTGACATCGGCAACGGCACCATCACCTTCTTCAAAGGTGTCGTACTGCGCGGTGACCTCGAATCCTTCGTACTCATCATCCAAAATAAAGTTCACAACCCCGGCCACCGCATCAGAGCCATACACGGTAGACGCTCCGCCGGTGACAATTTCGACACGCTTGATTAACTGCGAGGGAATCAGGTTAACGTCAGCGGCGCCAAAGGAATCCGCCGGTGCCATGCGTCGGCCATTGAGGGTTACCAAAGTGCGGTTAGCCCCCAGGCCACGCAAGTTCAGGCTGGCCTGCCCATTCCCCGGATTGTTGCTGGTTCGATTGCCGTCAGGGACAAGCTGAGGCGCTTCGTTGACAAGATCCTCGATGGCGGTAACACCCGACAGCGTGATCTGCTCGGCGTCGAGGGTGACCAGCGGAGAAATCGACGTAAAATCTTTGCGCTTGATGCGCGAGCCGGTGACGACGATTTCTTCGATCTCTCCCGCAGCGGCTGTGGGGCTTAGGCGAGTGCTTTGCTCTTGGGCAAAAACGGCAGACGCCGCCAGGGCGCTAGAGGTGACTAAAGTGATAACAGCTGGCGCAAAGCGGTATTTCATAGTCGATCTCAGGACAAAGAATACGAGTCGTTCAACAATACCTATCTGAGTAAGCTATAGCCAAGCGAATCGGTAAAAATTGACAATGAAAACAGACCGTAATCGCGCACCAAAATCGAGCTTGCCGCCTCCGAGTCGCCGTTGTGCGCGTGCGCACATACAAGGTCTGATATTCTCGCGGCTTTGGTTTCAGTCAAGATGAAATGCAAGAGCCAGTGACTAACAGCGAGGCCAGCACTAGCGGCCTGATTGCAGAGCTTCGCCGTCGGCGGGTGTTTCGCACCCTCGCCCTATACATCCTCGCCGCCTGGGGACTGATGCAGGTTGCCGACGTGCTTCTTCCTGCGCTGGGGCTCCCGGAATCCAGTATTCGTTACCTGCTGTTTGCCAGCATCGCGGGACTTCCCGTGGCGCTGGTATTTGGCTGGTTTTTTGACATCAGTGCTCACGGAATCCAACGGACTGCTCCCCTCACGGGAGGTGCTACTGCAGAGGCGGAGCCACTACGCAGCGTCGACTACCTGCTCCTTGCTGCGCTTGCCGTGGTTCTGGGCCTGATCCTGTACAGTTTTATGGGCGGGGTGGTGGAGATCCCGTTGGCGGACAACGCCCCAACGGTCAGCGCAGAACGGGCAAAGACCGATGGACCGCCTATGGTGGGGGTCATTCCTTTTGACTACGGCGACGATACCGGCGACGGCAAGTTCTTTGCCACGGGCGTTCACGATGACCTGCTGACTCGCCTCACCAAAGTGGGCAGCCTGCGAGTCATTTCGCGAACCTCGGTGCTGCAATACGCCAAGACCACCAAAAGCATTCCGCAAATCGGTAATGAGCTGGGTGCGGACGCCATTTTAGAAGGCGGCGTGCGCATCGCCGGCAGCAAGATTCGCATCAATGCGCAGCTGATTGATGCACGCAGCGATGAACACCTGTGGGCAGAGACCTATGACCGGGATTTAAGCCCCGAAAACATTTTTGCCGTGCAGGCCGATATTGCCAGGGCTATATCCGCAGCACTGGCGACAACGCTCAGCCCGGCGGAAGATAGCGATCTTGATATCATCCCCACCAACAATATGGCGGCCTACCGCGCGTTTCACGAGATCATGCAGTGGCGAGATGAGATTCACCTCACGCCAGCAAATGCGCCCGAGTTCGTACAAGGCCTGGAAAAAGCTTTTGAGCTCGATCCCAACTTTATTCAACCCATGCTCGAGGTCATCGGTACTCTGACCCTCCAGGCGCGCCGAGGAGGCGGGCGGGAGTTTTTGCCAAAAATCGAGTCACTCATCGACCGTATCGGCCACATCGCGCCAGAATCCGCAGACTATTACACGGCGCAAACGCTGTATGTTTACAACGTACTTGCAGACTATGACCAGGCGCTTGCGTTGGTCAAAAAAGCACGGTCATTAGCCCCCAGCGACACTCACATCCTCAACATTCAAAGTTGGATTCAGCGACGCCGGGGCGACTACGAGGGCTACCTGGAAAGTGCCCGCCTGTCCTATCAGCTGGAGCCCAACAACGCTCAAGCAGCCGAATTTCTGGCCGGGCGTCTTATGGTCACGCATCGTTATGAAGAAGCACTGGCCATAGCCGAGCAAATCGAGAACCCCAGTCTCCGGCTCAGCGCGCAATATCTGCCCATACTGCGTTTTTTCAAACACGGCGATCTGCAGCGGTGGGAGCAAGATATCCGTGCAGCGCTCAATACCGATCTGTCTGAGGACAGGCGCGACGATGTGCTCAGCACTTTATGGGAGGTTCAGATCGCGCGGCGAGAATTTGCCGCAGCGCAGCAGAGCATTGATCAAATCAGCTTCGATGAGCTGATTAAAACCTCAGTAAACGTCTGGCTATCGCCCAAGCACCGCCTACAAATGGCACAGCACCTGGTAACGGGGAATACGTCTGCGGCCAAAGCGTCCGCCGAGGCTGTCAGGCGTTTGGCTGAACCTATGGAACCGGACTTACAGGCATTGCTGGACCGGATGCCGGCCCCCGATCGCGCTCTCATGCTGTTGGCAGGCGGTAAGGAAGATGAGGCGTTCGACGCTCTTACAGTTTGGAGGGACCCAAACTGGGACCGTGCCGAATGGATGGGCCGTTCGTACCTCTGTGAAATGCTAGCGCTTATGAAAACTGAAGCCGCTGCGCTTGAGGCACTTGCCTGCCTGCGCAGCGCGCTGAGCGAACCCAGCAGGGCAATGCGCTTTGTTGAACCGCAACTCCCGTTTTACGATTCACTGCGGGCGCGAGCGGACTTCAACTCGCTCATCAACGAATTCAGCGCAGCGCGCACCAAGGGGTGATCAGTCAGGCGTTGCCACGCCGAGAAAACGCGCAATATCGTCCCGCTGCCACATGGCATCCCGATAGCCCAGCTCAATGAGTGTCTCCACAAAGGGCCTGGCAAACAGCAGATAGGACGCCGCAGTGGAACCTGCGCCGCTCTCGGTACCGCCAGTGGCACGCAGTAAAAAACGTACGCTTGGCGGCAACGATGAGATGTTTTGGCCGGCAATCATGTCCAGTTCCTGAGATGGCGAGATAACTTGCCGATCGATGTAGCGCAGGGTCGATCCTTCTTCCAAACTCTCGTTGGGTAAGAGCTCCACCAGTTTGTTAATGCGATCCAGTCGTTCGATATCGCTCTCTAGGCTGTCGATAAACGCACTATTAAGTAGATGACCCACGATCTGCGCCAGTGATGGAGAGTGCGTAAGCTTCGCTCCTGCCAAAGACTCCGGGCGCTCCCGATTCGCACTCACACCCACAATAAAGAGTCGGTCGGCGCCCAAATGCAAAGCAGGACTCAAAGGCGCCAACTGCCGCACCGCGCCGTCCCCAAAGTATTCAAACTCAATGCGCGTGGCGGGGAACATAGTGGGAATCGCAGACGATGCCATTAAGTGGTCTGCATTGAGCAGGGTACGCCGACCACTGCGTCGATATCGGGTCCAGTCCTCGGTGCCCGTTTTGGCCTGATAAAAGCACATGGACCTACCCGACTGATAGCCCGTGGCCGTCACACAAACAGCGTCGACATCACCACGAGCAATTGCGCGGTCGATTTTCTCAAAATTGATGGAACGCTTGATCAGGCCGCGCAGCGGTGTGTTATCTAACAGCGCTATGGGCTTTCCCACCCCCACGCCACGATTCACTAAAGAGAGCATCAGTCGGCCAACACTCGATCCCATTGCCCCCCAGCCGCAGCGATACACCTGCTCGGGACTCAGATCCATCCATATGGACTCCAGGCTCTCTACTGCCTGGGCAAAACTGCCGTCGTAGGCCGCCAGAGTTACCGCATTAATAGCGCCTGCTGAGGTGCCGCAGATAACCGGAAACGGATTCTTTGCACCAGCAGGCAGCAGCTCTGCCACTGCCTTGAGCACACCCACCTGATAGGCAGCGCGAGCGCCACCACCTGAGAGAATCAGAGCGTTCTTCACAGGCCGCTTCGCAGCGGCGTGGGCCTGCGAGATTCACAGGGAGCTAATCGTAGGTTCAATGTACTTACAGCCAAAACAGGTTCCCGCGCTATTCTACATGCAAGGCATGACCCGTCACCGAGTCATCAACACAGCTGCTTTAAAGGCCGCACAATGGTCTGGTTCACAGACTCCCATCCTGCTGATCTGCTACGCTTAGCCCTGTTTTGACATTGGATAGTCGCGTTTTTTATGCACCCTATCGCTCCCACTGGCTTTGTGATGAATAACGCTACCGCCGCCGCATGGCTTGTGAAGTCGAGCGCTGCGTTGTGGTGAGTTCGCTGTTCGCCGAGCTTCGCCGCAGGCGCGTCCTCAGGACTCTGGCGCTATATATCGTCGGCACCTGGGGACTGATGCAAGTGGCCGATGTGCTGCTGCCGGCGCTGTCCCTGCCAGAAGCACTCATACGGTATGTGCTGTTAATCGCGATCGCCGGGTTTCC
>NZ_JBGCFU010000013.1:0-180354 GCF_045107095.1 Congregibacter sp.
CCCGGAGAGGGGGCGGCCCTGTATGACGCCGTACATGCTATTGGCGAAGAACTATGCCCGGCACTGGGAATCGCGATACCCGTAGGCAAAGACTCCATGTCTATGCAAACCCGTTGGAACGAGAAGGGTGAATCTCATTCAGTTACCGCGCCCATGTCCCTGGTAGTGTCGGCCTTCGCTCCAGTGGGTGATACCGCAAAGACCCTCACACCGATGCTGCAAGCCGACTCGGAACTGTGCCTAGTGCTCTTGGATCTTGGGCGCGGTAAATCCCGCCTCGGCGCCTCAGCGCTGGCTCAGGTCTTCGGGGAGCTGGGTACCGAGCCTGCTGATCTGGACAGCCCGGAGGATCTTCGGGCGTTTTTTGAGCTGCTGCGCTGGGGTAAAGATCGCGGGGATGTGGTGGCTTATCACGATCGTTCTGATGGCGGGGTGGCCGTCACTCTGCTGGAGATGGCTTTTGCGGGACGCTGTGGCCTCGAGATTTCTCTGCCTGAAAGCAGCGAGGCGCTGGCTGCGCTGTTCTGCGAGGAGCCCGGTGCAGTAGTGCAAATTCCGAAGTCCCAGCTGGCTGACTGGTCGTCCCAGGCAGAGCAGCTGGGTATCGGTGACTGTCTGCTTACTCTGGGTTATGCCCGAGGGGATGAGCAGGTGAGAATTTGGGCAGGGGATGAGCTTCTTATAGACACTATGCGAGGTGCCTTGCAGGAACGCTGGAGCCAGTGCAGTCATGCGCTGCAAAGGCTGCGGGATAACCCCGATTGTGCCGATGAAGAGTGGGCGCGCATTAGCGCTCCAGATCCGGGTTTGTCGGTGCGTATAAGTCCTGCGGAGTCTAACGTGACCGTGCCTATGATCAACACGGGCGTAAGGCCGCGGGTTGCAGTGCTTAGAGAACAAGGGGTTAACGGGCAGGTGGAAATGGCGGCGGCCTTTGATCGCGCCGGATTTACCTCCGTGGACGTCACTATGAGTGACCTTGTTGCTGGCGAAGCAAGCCTTGGAGATTTTGCCGGCCTCGTGGCCTGTGGTGGCTTTTCTTTTGGCGATGTTTTGGGCGCCGGAGAGGGTTGGGCAAAGTCCATCTTGTTCAACCCGCAATTGAGAGACAGTTTTAGCGAGTTCTTTGTGCGGCCCGACAGTTTTGCCCTGGGTGTTTGTAATGGATGCCAGATGCTGTCGGTGCTCCGAGAGCTGATTCCCGGCAGTGAACATTGGCCCTGGTTTCGACGGAATCGCTCAGAACAGTTTGAGGCGAGACTTTCAATGGTAGAGATTGGAGAGACCCCCTCTGTGTTTCTTCAAGGTATGGCGGGTTCTCGTTTGCCTATTGCCGTAGCTCATGGCGAGGGACGGGCGGTTTGGTCGGATAGCGCGGCTCAGGAACGTTGCGAGTCAGCGCAGCTGGTTGGCCTTCGCTACATTGAAAACAGCGGGGAAATCGCCGAGCGGTATCCGGCCAACCCTAATGGTTCACCCTCTGGAATCACTGGTGTATGTAGTGAAAGTGGCAGAGTGACGATCATGATGCCTCATCCCGAGCGGGTCATTCGTGCCCGGCAATTTTCCTGGGCTCCGGAAGATATGCCCGAGGAATCGCCCTGGTTGGACCTGTTCCGGAATGCTCGAGCTTACATCGGGTGAATTTTCGGCCCTTGAGACCTAGCGGTCAGCGTCTATAATGCGCCACCTTTATTCTCGGTGGCATAGGATCAAGCGATGTACGTTTGATGTGGCCACCGCATTACTGCAGACCACGGCATGCTCAATCGTTACCCAATTTGGAAATACCTGATCGTTTTGGTCGTCGTTCTCGGCGGCGCTTTGTACGCATCTCCCAATCTCTACGCTCCTGACCCGGCCTTGCAAATAGCCGGTGAAAGCAGCGGTACGCTCATCGATGAGCGTCTTCTTAGTCGAGCGACGAACGCGCTCAATGAAGCGGGCATCGAGCACTTTGGAGAGATTCTCGAGCCCACCGGCCGAAGTGCGCTGATCCGATTGCGAGAGCAGGAAGCACAGTTACGGGCTCAATCCGTGGTTTCGCGAGCGCTCGGCGATGGCTACATCATTGCCCTTAACCTGGCCGAGACCACTCCCGAGTGGTTGACAGGGTTGGGTGGTCAGCCCATGAAGCTTGGGCTTGATCTGTCCGGGGGTGTGCACTTTAAGCTGGAAGTCGATACCGCCGCCGCTGTAGAGCGACGCATGGAGTACTACCTTAATGCTACCAAGCGCTCACTCCGTGAAGAGCGTATTCGTGGTTTTGTGGGTCTCGATGGCGATCGTGCCGTAGTCGGAAGATTCCGCAGCGAAGATCTTCGTGAGCAGGCGCGCAGCCTTATCTCTGATGCATTTCCCGAGCTCTTGCTCGACCGCGTTGATGAAGACGACGAGTTCATGATTTATGCGCGGATGACCGACGTCACGGTGGACGAGATCATTGATTACTCGGTGAGTCAAAACCTCACAACGCTTCGGAATCGTGTCAACGAGCTTGGAGTATCAGAGCCTTTGGTACAGCGTCAGGGTAGAAACCGAATTGTTGTGGAGCTGCCGGGTATTCAGGACACTGCTGAAGCTAAGCGAATACTTGGAAAGGTAGCGAACCTTGAGTTTCGTTTGGTCGCTAATGCCGATGCGCCTGCTGCTGAGCGTCAACGTTTTGAATATCGAAGCGCCGATCGTCAAGGGGCTACCGAGTATCTTGAGCGGGACATCATTATCACGGGAGAGCGAGTCTCCAACGCCCAGGCAAGCTTCGATCAGAACGGTCAGCCTAACGTGCAGATCAGCCTCGATAGCGAGGGTGGAACGCTGATGTCCCGCGCGACGCGGAACAACGTTAAGCGCCGTATGGGCGTTTTGTTTATTGAGCGAAAGTACCGAACTCGCTACGAGATGGACGAGAACGGTGAAGAGGTGGCTGTGAAAGTCCCCTACGATGAAAAGAAGCTGCTCACCGCACCGGTTATCCAGAGTGCCCTGGGTGCGCAGTTTCAAATCACCGGTCTGGATAATCCTCTGGAATCATCGGAATTAGCACTGATGCTCAGGGCGGGCGCGTTAGCGGCGCCCATCACCTTTGTCGAAGAGCGCACCGTTGGCCCGTCATTGGGAGCCGAGAATATTCGTCTGGGCGTGAAGTCGGTGCAGTATGGCCTCGCGCTCGTCGTGCTGTTCATGGTTGTTTACTACCGCGTCTTTGGTCTTTGTGCGGTGACTGCGTTGACGGCCAACCTGGTTTTGCTGGTCGCGATTATGTCGCTGTTAGGCGCGACGCTGACCTTGCCGGGTATCGCCGGTATCGTGCTTACCGTGGGCATGGCGGTGGATGCAAACGTGCTTATTTTCTCGCGTATCCGGGAAGAGCTCGGCAATGGATTGTCACCACAGATGGCCATCCATTCAGGGTTCGAGCGAGCGGTGGCGACAATTCTTGATGCCAATATCACCACGTTGATCGTAGCAATTATCCTTTACGCAGTGGGCACCGGGCCAGTGAAAGGTTTCGCCGTTACTCTGTCCGTAGGCATCATCACTTCGATGTTTACCGCCATTATGGGCACCCGCTCACTGGTGAACTTGATCTACGGAGGACGTCGCGTGGGCACCTTATCCATCGGCAGCGTACCCAAGATGGGAGATGCAGCATGAGAGTTATTGATTTCATGGGCAAACGCCGCATCGCCGCGGTGTTCTCTGCACTTCTTATTCTGACGGCATTGGGTTCGCTGGTCGTCAAGCAGCTGAACTGGGGGCTCGATTTTACCGGGGGCACCCTCGTAGAAGTGCACTACGCGGATTCAGCAAACTTGAATGAAATTCGTAGCACCTTGGCTGATGCCGGTTATGCGGGTGCTATTGTTGTCAGTTTTGGCACCGATAAGGATGTACTGATTCGCCTGCCCGATGGCTACTCCGATGCTCAAGGCACGGAGATGCTGCAGACGCTGCAAGTGGCATCGGGTGTCGATGTGGAGTTGCGTCGTATTGAGTTTGTAGGGCCGCAAGTCGGGGATGAGTTGCGAGAGCAGGGCGGGCTGGCGATGCTTCTGGCGCTGGGTCTCGTGATGCTTTATATCGCTTTTCGCTTTCAGTTTAAGTTTGCGGTCGGGGCTGTTGTCGCCCTGATCCACGACGTGATTGTTACCCTGGGTTTCTTCTCGATCATTGGCTTGGAGTTTGATCTAACGGTACTTGCAGCCTTGCTGGCCGTGATTGGTTATTCCTTGAACGACACGATTGTTGTATCTGATCGTATTCGGGAGAACTTCCGAAAGCTGCGTCGCGCTGAGCCTCTTGAGGTTGTGAACATTTCTTTGAGTGAGACACTGGGTCGGACCCTGGTCACCTCTTTAACGACTTTGCTGGTGCTATTGGCACTGGCGTTGTTTGGGGGAGAAATGATCTTTGGCTTCGCCGTAGCGCTGTTGGTCGGCGTAATGATCGGAACCTACTCGTCCATCTATGTGGCGTCCAACGTGCTCCTTGGCATGGGTGTAAGCAAAGAAGATCTCATGATCCCCATCAAAGAAGGTGCGGAGCAGGATGATTTGATGCCCTGATCAACAGATCAGGGCTTTTCAGGCGCCTCGTTAGTATTAGCCGTGTCTTTTGGAGTCTGTCTAGAAGGGGTTCTAGGAAGAAGAGTTTCTAGGAACGCAGTGTCTGGGTCGCTTTGAGTACAGCCTTAAAGCATTTTGGATTACCGCAGACGATGTCGCCATTATCCAGAAAGTTTTCCGCGCCATCGAAGTCCGATACCAAGCCTCCGGCCTCACGCACCAAGAGTGCGCCGGCAGCCATATCCCACATAGACAAACCTTTTTCCCAGAATGCATCCAGGCGTCCTGCCGCCACATACGCCAAGTCCAGGGACGCAGCTCCGCCACGGCGGATGCCGGCGCACTGGCCCGCGAGCACTGCGAGGCTCTCAGCGTAAGCCGGAAGATGCGCATCCTCATGGCCTTTGAAGGGTATACCCGTGCCTAGAAGCGCCCCATCGAGGGAGGCTAGCTTGCTCACGCGAATCCGATGCCCATTCAACTGAGCGCCACGTCCGCGGGAAGCTGTGAACTCTTCGCGACGAACAGGATCGACGATTACGGCGTGCTCGAGACGCCCCTGATAGATACAGCCGATTGATACGGCGTAGTGCGGAATGCCGCGGATAAAGTTAGTGGTGCCATCCAGAGGATCAATAATCCATAGATAGTCCGCATCCTCAGGGCCGCTGCGGCCCGATTCTTCACCGAGGAAGGCGTGATCCGGGTAGGCACGCTGAAGCTGTCGGATGATTTCCTGCTCCGCAAGCTCATCGATATCTGAAACAAAATCGTTGGCGCTTTTCTTGCGCACACCTATGCGTTCAAGATCATCAGAGGCCCGCACAATAAGCTCTCCCGCTTTTCGGGCGGCGCGTAGGGCGATATTGGTCATCGGTTCCATGGAGAAAGACCTGCAGACAGAGTCGAAAAAGGCGCGCGAGTATACCAGAGGAGCGGGCTGTCAGCCGCACTGCTTTGTTACAATGTTCTTTTAACATCTGGCAATAACACTGCACATGAATCCCGACCAAATTCGGATAGTACTCGTCGAGCCCAGCCATCCGGGCAACATTGGCGCCGTTGCGCGGGCAATGAAGACCATGGGGCTCGCTAAGCTGGTGCTCGTTGCTCCAGAGAAGTTTCCCGACGAGCAGGCCACCTGGCGTGCGGTCTGGGCTAATGATGTGCTTGAGGCCGCGGTGGTGGTCGACACTCTGGATGCGGCAATCGCTGATTGTGGTTTTGTAGTGGGCACCTGCGCGCGGGATCAGCGCCTGCCCTGGCCGGTGCTGGATCCGCGCCGGGCGGCCGTCGAAATGTCAACGAACTCCGAAAGGGGAGAGGTCGCGATTCTGTTCGGTCGAGAGGATAACGGGCTGTCCAATGAAGAACTTATGCGCTGTAACCTGCATCTGGCGATTCCCACCAGTGACGCCTATAGCTCTTTGAACCTGGCCATGGCTGTACAGATTGTTTGCTACGAGCTACATATGCTTCAAACGGGCGACGACCTGCCCCAAGATCCGAATGAGGGCTGGGACGAGCCCCTCGCTACGCAGGAGAATATTGAGCGCTTTTATGCGCATCTGGAGGAGACCTTGAGTCAAATAGGCTTCCTCAATCCGGCAGCTCCCCGGAAACTCATGCCGCGTTTACGGCGTCTGTATAACCGCTTGGGCATGGATGAGATGGAGTTGAATATTCTCCGCGGCATACTCACTGAGACTCAAAAGCGCAGTGAGCCTGTTGACTGGGATCGACAAAGCGAAGGAAAAGCGAAGGAAAAGCCTGATGCCTAAGGTCGTATATTTCGACTATCTCTCCTCAACACCGGTCGATCCAAAGGTCGCTGAGGCGATGAGCCAGTGTTTAACAATGGAGGGCACCTTTGGGAATCCGGCGTCGCGGTCCCACCGCTATGGATGGGAGGCCGAGATGGCGGTCGAGACCGCCAGACAGCAGCTTGCATCTCTGATCAATGCCGATTTGCGGGAAGTGGCCTGGACATCAGGGGCGACTGAGTCAGATAACCTTGCCTTGAAAGGGGTGTTCGCTGCGGCTCGTGAAGCGGGGAATGCTACACCGCACATCGTAACTTCGGCGATTGAGCACAAAGCGATCCTTGACAGCTGTCGGTACCTGGAAACTCAAGGGGCTGAGGTGACTTACCTGCATCCTTCAGAGGACGGGCTAGTTCAGCCCGAGTTGGTGCGCGATGCGATTCAGGGTAATACCTGCCTGGTAAGCGTGATGCACGCCAATAATGAAATTGGAACCATCAATGACATTGCGGAGATAGCGGCAATTTGTCGGTCTGCTGGGGTGCCGATCCATGTAGACGCTGCCCAGACTGTCGGCAAAATACCACTGGACGTGAAGGCTCTGGATATCGATCTGTTGTCGATGTCCGCGCACAAGTTCTATGGCCCCAAGGGTATTGGCGCGTTTTATCAGCGTAGAAGCCCCAAAGTTGCTGTGAACGCTCAGATGCATGGGGGAGGCCACGAACGAGGATTGCGGGCGGGCACTCTGGCCACCCACCAAATAGTGGGTATGGGTTGTGCTGCCGCTATGGCGCAGGAATCACTGTCGACAGAAGTGCAGCGGCTGACAGGCTTGCGAGAGGTCCTGTGGTCCTCTTTGTCGGACATCGAAGGATTGACCATGAACGGTCATCTCACTCAGCGGCTGCCGGGAGCGTTAAACATCAGCGTCAGTGACGTTGAGGGAGAGGCCTTGCTACTGTCGCTGCCGGAGTTTGCGCTTTCAACGGGGTCCGCTTGTACCTCAGCGAGTCTAGAGCCTTCGTATGTGCTGCGGGCTCTAGGGCTGCCAGATGCTTTAGCACACAGCTCCCTGCGGGTAAGCCTTGGCCGGTTTAGCGATGAAAACGACGTGCATCTCTTCAGTGAACGTCTCCACGAGGTGGTCCCACGTCTTCGTCGTAGCGCTGCCTAGGTATTTTTGCTCGATTACTCAGCGACTTAAGTGCTCTCAGGTAGGGTGCTATAGCGCCACAAAGTCCGTATAATCCCGCGCACTTTTTCGTCGCCCTACGATCCGTTCTAGAACGTAGGATCCGGCGGTATCTTGTTGATTTTTATTAGTTCTGGAGAACGAACATGGCGGTGGAACGCACTCTTTCAATTATTAAGCCTGATGCAGTCGCGAAGAATCACATTGGTGAGATCTATGCGCGCTTTGAAGCCGCAGGTCTGCGTGTGGTTGCTTCAAAGATGATGCGTCTCAGTGACGTTGTGGCTGGAGGTTTCTATGCAGAGCATAAAGAGCGTCCGTTTTTCCCAGCTCTTATTGAGTTTATGACTTCAGGCCCCGTTGTCGTTCAGGTGCTGGAAGGCGAAGATGCGGTCACCACCAACCGTGACCTCATGGGTGCGACTAACCCTCAGGAAGCGGCTGCGGGAACCATCCGCGCAGACTTTGCCTCGTCTATCGATGCTAATGCTGTACACGGTTCAGATTCCACAACTTCTGCTGCACGTGAAATCGCTTACTTCTTCGCTTCAAGCGAAGTATGCGATCGCGACTAGGATTCTGTGTCAGAACTCATTGCCAGTAGCGAGCCCGTCGAGCGAGTTAATCTTCTCGGTATGAGTCGCACCCAGCTCGAGGATTTCTTCCTTGAGATGGGTGAGAAGCGTTTTCGTGCGCAGCAGCTCATGAAGTGGATGCACCACCACGGCGAGTGCGATTTCTCGGCAATGAGTAATCTGGGTAAGTCCCTTCGTGAGCGCCTGTCGGTGATCGCGGAGGTTCGCCCGCCTGAAGTGGAGTCACAGCATGACTCCAGTGACGGTACGCGTAAATGGCTGGTGCACGTGGATGGGGGCGGTCTTGTAGAGACAGTACTCATCCCCGACGGTAACCGCGCCACTCTTTGCGTATCTTCTCAGGTGGGTTGCAGTCTTGATTGCAGTTTTTGCTCCACGGGCAAACAGGGTTTTCAGCGCGACTTGAGTGCAGCGGAGATCATTGGTCAGGTTTGGCTGGCGATTAAGTCCTATGACGCGTTTCAGTCCGGTAACGGCCGTGTGGTGACCAATGTCGTCATGATGGGCATGGGTGAGCCGTTGCTTAACTTCGACAATGTCGTAACCGCGATGAACCTCATGATGGATGACCTCGGCTATGGTATTTCCAAGCGCCGGGTAACCTTGAGTACCTCGGGTGTTGTTCCGGCGTTGGATAAGCTCGCGGAGGTCAGTGAGGCAAGCTTGGCGGTGTCGCTCCATGCGCCCAATGACGAGCTTCGCAACCAGCTTGTTCCGGTCAACAAACGCTATCCGATTGCTCAATTGCTCGACAGCGCAAAACGCTACATAGATGCCCAAAAAGACAAGAAACGTGTCGTCACGATTGAATACACGTTAATGGCGGGTATCAACGACCAGCAGGACCAGGCTCGAGAGTTGGCGGTACTGCTGGCAGATTTCCCCTGCAAGATAAACTTGATTCCCTTCAATCCCTTTCCAAACTCCGGCTATGAACGCCCCAGTGGCAATGCGGTTTCGCGTTTCTGGCAGGTCCTGGTGGATGCGGGATTCGTCGTAACCGTGCGTACGACGCGCGGAGATGATATAGATGCAGCTTGTGGACAGCTTGTCGGTGAGGTCGTGGATAGAACACGCCGCAGCGCCAGGCACCGTCAGAACGCAGAAGCCGCTTTGGAGTCAGGTGCATGATTCGCGCTTTACCGCTAGCTACAGTACTTATCCTCGCGGGCTGTGTGACCGAGACGGAGACGGTCTTCACGGAGCCTCCATCGCCGCAAAAAGCCATGGAAACCCGCGTATCTCTGGCCCGCCAGTACATTGGTCAGGGAAACTGGGAAGACGCCAAGCGTAACCTTAAGGTCGCAGTAGAGCTCGATAGCACCAACCCAGAAGTCTACGAAGCCTTTGCTTTGGTATATCAGAGCACCGGCGAGTTCGAGTTGGCGGAGGACAGTTTTCAGAGGGCCATCAGCCTTGATAAGCGTTTTTCCCGCGCACGGAACAACTACGCTGCCTTCTTATATGGCCAGGAGCGTTACCGCGAGGCTGAAGCTCAGCTCCAAGAGGTTGTAAAAGATACCTTGTATAGTGCTCGACCGCAGGCGTTTTTGAATTTGGGCCTTTGTCGCCTCAAATTGTTTGATGAGAGAGGCGCGGAAGAGGCGTTTTTACGGACCCTTGCTATGCAGTCGGGAAACACCACGGCTTTGCTGGAGGTGGCCCAGTTGCGAGTGGATGCGCAGGACAGTCGCAACGCGACCCTCTACTATGATAAATATCGACGTCTGGTTCGGCAGCAGAGTTCCCGTGGGCTTTGGTTGGGGATTCGACTGGCGAGAATGACTGGGGATACGGACGCTGCAAGCAGTTATGCCTTAGCCCTACGAAATTTGTACCCGGATTCGCCTGATTACGACGCTTATCGTCGCTCCGTGGATTCAGGGCAGCAAGAGAGTAGCAGCGATGAATAAGAATAAGCCCTCACCTATTAAGCGACGCAAGAGCCGACAGATTCATGTTGGTAATGTTCCGGTTGGTGGCGACGCACCCATCAGCGTTCAAAGCATGACCAACACTGAAACCTGTGATGTAGAGGCAACGGTAGGGCAAATTGCTGCTTTGGAAGCCGCGGGGGCAGACATCGTGCGGGTTTCCGTGCCCAGTATGGATGCGGCTGAAGCCTTCAAACAAATACGCGCGCAAGCCAAGCTGCCATTGGTTGCAGATATCCACTTTGACCACAATATCGCGCTCAAAGTGGCGGAATACGGGGTTGATTGTCTGCGCATCAACCCAGGCAACATTGGTCGGGACGACAAAGTAAGAGAAGTCATCGCTTCAGCGCGCGATAAGGGTATCCCTATTCGAATCGGCGTAAACGCGGGCTCGATTGGTAAAGAGCTCCAGCGAAAGTATGGAGAGCCCACGGCGGAAGCCCTGGTAGAGTCTGCGATGCACCACGTTGATATTCTTGATAAGCACGATTACCCGGACTTCAAGGTGAGCGTTAAGGCCTCAGAAATTTTTATGGCAGTGGACGCGTACCGTCTGCTGGCAAAAAAAATCGACCAACCCCTGCACTTGGGGATCACCGAAGCGGGCGGTTTTCGTGGGGGCACCGTCAAGTCCTCTATCGGCCTCGGCATGCTCTTGTACGAGGGTATCGGTGACACGATCCGTATTTCTCTCGCGGCTGATCCGGTGCAAGAGGTCAAGGTGGGTTTTGATATTCTTAAAAGCCTGAAGCTTCGAAGCAATGGCATCAATTTTGTAGCCTGCCCCAGCTGCTCCAGGCAGAACTTTGACGTTATTGGCACGATGAATGAGCTTGAGCAGCGGCTCGACGATATTCGTACGCCTATGGATGTTGCCGTGATTGGTTGCATCGTGAACGGCCCGGGAGAGGCTCGAGAAGCAGACGTAGGTTTGACCGGAGCTACGCCGAGCAATCTGATCTACGTCGATGGTGAGCCTGATCACAAGGTCAGCAATAACGAGTTTGTGGATCATCTTGAAGGCGTTATTCGTGCTCGAGCGGCAAAGCTTGACGAAGAGCGTGCCGAGGCAGACGCGAAACTCATCGCGCGTTCTGCGTCCTAACAGCAGGTCATACGACCAGCTCTTTTATTTAACGATAGGATCAACATACCAACATGGATGCACTGCGATCGATTCGCGGCATGAACGATATCTTGCCGGCGGACACGGGCCATTGGCAGTATCTGGAGAGCCGCGTCGCTGAATTGCTCGAGCGTTACGGCTACGGCGAAGTCCGTTTACCCATCGTTGAGTCATCGGCGTTGTTTAGCCGTTCTATCGGTGAAGTCACCGATATCGTCGAAAAAGAGATGTACAGCTTCGAGGATAGAAATGGCGACAGCATCAGTCTGCGTCCCGAGGGTACAGCCGGTTGTGTTCGCGCGGCGATTCAGAATAACTTAATCGCGAGTCCCTGCAGACTTTGGTATAGCGGCCCAATGTTCCGTTATGAACGCCCGCAAAAAGGCCGCCAACGTCAGTTCCATCAGATTGGCGCTGAGATATTCGGTTACGCCACGCCGGATGCGGATGCAGAGTTAATCGTATTGCTGGCTCGCTTGTGGCGCACACTGGGTATCGCGAGCGCCGTGAGTCTGGAAATTAATAGTATTGGCAGCTCAGAGTCCAGAGCTGCTTACCGCGCCGCTTTGGTCGCGTATCTGGAGCAACACCGCGATGCCTTGGATGAAGACAGTCAGCGGCGCCTTGATAGCAATCCCTTGCGCATACTCGACAGCAAGAACCCAGAAACTCAGTCACTATTGAACGATGCTCCGGCACTGGTAGATTATCTGGATGAAGATTCCCTTGCGCACTTCGCTGCGCTCAAGCGGTATCTTGATACTGCCGGTGTGACGTACAGGGTCAATCCGCGTCTGGTGCGCGGTTTGGACTACTACAACAAGACTGTATTTGAGTGGGTTACCGACAAGTTAGGTGCTCAGGGTACGGTCTGCGCCGGGGGGCGTTACGACGGCCTGGTAGCGCAGCTTGGGGGCCGAGATACCCCTGGGGTCGGCTTCGCCATGGGAATGGAGCGTTTGCTGCTTATGCTTGAAGCTTGTGAGCAATTGCCTGAAACGCGGTCTCCCGACCTTTTTGTCGTAGCGGCGGGCGCTGACGCGCACGAAGCGGCAATGGCGGCGGTGGAGGACCTGCGAAATGCGCAACCACAGCTTCATATTGTGCAACAGCTGGGCGGTGGAAGCTTTCGGAGTCAGATGAAAAAAGCCGATCGAAGTGGCGCGGCGTTGGCATTACTCTGGGGCGAAGACGAAGTCGCCGCCGGGGAAGTAACAATCAAACCTTTACGGGATGGGCAGGAGCAAGTTCGCCTGCCAGTGGCTGACCTCTCTGAGAAGGTCTCCAGTCTTTTACAACAACAAACGCATTAAGCAGGAATCCGCACGTGGAAAGTTACCGCAGTGAAGAAGAACAGGTCGAAGCGTTAAAGCGCTGGTGGAAAGAAAACGGTCGCAGCACGATGATTGGCGTGGTGCTAGCCCTGGGGCTAGGCTTTGGGTGGCAGGCCTGGCAAAAGAATCAGGATGTCGCTGCGCAGAATGCGTCGAACCTTTACCAGCAGATGCTTCAGGCTCTGTCCGCGGAAGAGGGCCAAACTTCGACCATCGGAAGACAGATAGCTACGGAACTCAAAGACAGTCACCGGGGTACGGTGTATGCGCAGTTCGCCGCGCTTCATCTGGCACGGTTGGCTGTGAATGATGGACAACCTGCGTTGGCTGAGCAGGAGCTTCGCTGGGTTCTCGCAATGGCCGATGCTCAGGATGATGTACATCAGGTAGCACAATTGCGTCTCGCACGCGTACTGGCTTCTCAGGACAAGCAGGACGAGGCCCTTACGATTTTGCAGGGAGCTACTACCAACTTCGTTGCATCCTATGCTTTGGCCCGCGGTGATATCTTGCTCTCCCAGGGAAGAGAATCTGATGCTCTTGCCGCGTACGAAAGTGCCGCCGCAGCGCTTGAAGAGGGGGCGCCTGTCCCTCAGACGCTGCAGGACAAGCTTGAGTACCTCGGTGCCCGACTGCAAGCAACGGTAGCGGAGGCGGGCTGAGGTGAGCTTCCTGCGTACCACAACCTTGTTGATGCTGCTGGCGACTCTAGCGGGTTGCGAGACGGTCTCCAGTTTTTTTGAGATGGGCGACGACGAAGATCCGCAACAACCAGCCGAGCTCATGGATATCGACAATCAGCTCGATGTCCGAAAATTATGGTCGGTGGGCGTGGGTGATGGCCAGGGAGATGGTCTTTACAAGCTCCAACCGATTATCGATGACGAGATTATCTACGTCGCTGCAGCAGAGGGTGAAGTTCGGGCTGTAAATCGCCGGGATGGTTCGACCATCTGGAAGCAAGAGCTGGAGCTAGGCTTGTCCGGTGGTGTGGGTCATTACGAGGATTCCCTGTTTTTGGGCGGTAGTGACGGCTTGGTTATGCGCCTCGATGCCTCTAGCGGCGAGACGCTTTGGATGAGTGAGGTCAGTGGAGAAGTACTGGCGGCGCCGCAAAGTAATGGCCGGGTTGTTGTTGTACAGAGCTACGACGGTCGGCTCTATGGTTTTGATTATGAAACTGGCGAGCGTATGTGGCGCTACGACAGCAATCTGCCCGTACTGACTATCCGAGGAACCAGTACTCCGATTCTGGACGGCGGGGTGGTGTACGCAGGCTTTGCCACCGGACGTGTGCTGGCCTTTGATGCACTGGATGGCACCATTCGCTGGGAGGCTCGAGTGGCAATTCCTCAGGGCCGCTCAGAGATCGAGCGTATCGTAGACGTTGACGGCACTATGGCCCTGGCGGGTACGGAGCTTTACGTGGCGAGCTATCAAGGGCGGATTGCTGCACTGGATACTCGCACAGGTCGCAAGCTATGGCAGCGCAACGTGTCCTCTTTCTACGGAGTGTCTCAGGGCTTTGGCAATGTGTACATCACGGAAGAAGGCGGAACGATCACGGCATTTTTACGCAATGGCCAGGGCGTGCGTTGGGAACAGCCAGCACTGGCTTGGCGGGCATTGTCTCGACCGATACCCGTCAGCAGTTATTTAGCGGTCGTGGATTTCGAAGGCTATCTGCATTTGCTGTCGCAGGTCGATGGTGAGTTTCTCGCCCGAATTCGACCCGATAGTGATGGCGTTCGAGCTGATATGATCGCCGACGGCACGATTCTTTATGTTTACTCTAACGGCGGAAAGCTCATCGCCTATGACGTTCGGCCCAGGTCCTGAGCAGCATGTTGCCGGCAATTGCACTGGTAGGACGCCCTAACGTCGGTAAATCGACGCTATTCAATCAGCTCACGCGTTCCCGCGATGCTCTTGTGGCGAACCTGTCAGGACTCACACGGGATCGTAAGTACGGCGAAGGGCGCAGCGAGGATCGTGCGTTTATTGTCATTGATACGGGCGGTGTGAGCGGCGACGAGGAAGGGATAGATGCCGTTATGGCAGAGCAGTCTCTTCTTGCCATCGACGAAGCCGATATCGTGCTGCTGCTGGTTGATGCCCGCGATGGACTGAATCCGGTAGATGAGCAACTGGTTCAGTATCTCCGTCAGCAAAGCCGAGAGTTTCATCTTGTGGTGAACAAGATCGACGGACGCGATCCTGATGTCGCCGTCAGTGATTTTCATTCTCTTGGCATCGCCTCCATGCATGCCATAGCAGCGGCGCATGGGCGCGGCGTGCGGCAGATGATCGAATCGGTACTTGAGACGGTGCCTGTCCCCGAAGAGCCTGATGTCGCTGAGGAAGAGGAGGGCGGTACCCGGGTGGCCATTGTCGGACGTCCTAACGTCGGCAAGTCCACGCTCGTAAACCGTATTCTTGGGGAAGACCGCGTAGTCGTCTACGATCAACCGGGTACGACGCGCGACAGCGTCTACGTCAATTTTCTTCGTGAGGGTCGCCCCTACACCCTTATCGATACCGCTGGTGTTCGGCGTCGCAAGAACGTTCGGGAAGCGGTAGAAAAATTTTCAATCATTAAAACTCTCAGCGCGATCAGTGATGCCAACGTAGTTGTGTTGCTGGTCGACGGTCAGGAGGGTTTGGTAGATCAAGATCTTCATTTGCTCGGACATTGTCTCGAGGCGGGGCGCGCATTGGTTCTTGCGGTGAATAAATGGGATGGCCTGGATCCCGACCAAAGAGACGTGGTGCGTTCGGAGCTGGATCGGCGGCTCCGCTTCGTGGATTTTGCAGATACGCACTTCATTTCGGCTCTGCATGGATCGGGTGTGGGAACGTTGTTTGGTTCCATTGATGCAGCCTATGCCGCGGCGATGCAGCCTATGGGCACTAGCCGCCTTACGCGAATCCTTGAAGATGCTGTTTCTGACCATCCGCCGCCTTTGGTGAATGGCCGGCGTATTAAGCTGCGTTATGCACACGCAGGAGGGCGTAACCCTCCGCGCGTTGTTGTGCATGGTAATCAGACCGATAAGGTCCCAAGCAGCTATCAACGGTACCTCGAGAAGACTTTTAGCCGCTGCCTTGAGCTGACCGGCACTCCCCTGCGCATAGAGTTTCGCAGCAGTGACAACCCGTTTGCGGGGCAGCGGAACAAGCTGACGAATCGTCAGATCAATCGAAAGCGACGTTTGATGGCCCACGTCAAACAAGCCAAGAAGAGCAAGCAGCAGAAAAAACGCCGCTAAGCACCATGCTATCCCCTGGCGACGAAACCTCACAGCAGATCGATCAGTTTGTGGATGCTTTCTATGAGCGTGTGCTTGCAGACCCACTGCTCGCGCCCATGTTTCTGGAAGTGGCGCGAATTGACCTGACGGAGCACTTGCCCAGGATTAAAGCCTATTGGCGGAAAATGCTTCTGGGCCACAGCGACTACCGACGTCATATGATGCAAAAGCATCGAGAGGTGGATGCGATACAGCGCATGACGCCAGAGCACTATGAACGGTGGCTAAGCCTCTTCGAAGAGACCCTCGAAAAACACCCCTTGGGTGCGTCTACCGAACGTGCTTTTGTACTCGCACGACGAGTTGCAGGGAATATGCGACAGAATCTGCAGCGATTTCCGGGCTAAATCTCGGTTACACATTAATAATGAGACGCAAATTATTGTTTTTATTGAATTAAATCTGTATTTTTTCTAGATTCTCGAGCGCTTGCCAGCGCGAGATTGGGTGCTATAGTCCACCATAACACCCAAGGAAATACGGTACAGAACAATGATTAGTCTCCGAAAAGGAATGACTGCCTCAACTTCAAGACGCATGCTGCTACCTGCGCTTGTGTTCCTTGCATGTGCATCTTTGAGTGCCGCTGGCGGTGGCGCGCTGGCGGCCCTCTGTCTTGTCCCGGCAGGCCTGGCGATCGAAGCGGCGCGGGGCGGTGAGAGCAAGGACTCCGCGGGAGGCTCGCACAATGCATAAGCTGCTAGGCGCAACAGCGGTTTCCAGCTTTCTGGCTTTGAGTGCTTTTTCTCCTCTGATAGCTGCCGAGGACGAGACCCGTCGCGTAGAAGGTCTCGACTTTGACGAAATAGTGGTGCTCGGTAGCGCTGAGGTCGAAATAAGCCAGGGAGATGAGCTTTCATTGCAGCTACGGGGGCCTGCTAAGTACCTCGACTCCGAGCCCTTCTATGTAAAGCGTGACACGCTGGTTCTTGGCGCACGCAAAAGGGGTGGTAAGAAAGACAACCGACTGCGCTTTCGTATTGTGATGCCTGAACTGCGGGAGTTAAACGTTAAAGGCTCTGGCACGGTCTTTATCAAGCCCTTTGAATTCGATACGTCCCCTCGTTCAGCGCCCTTATTGGCGGTTGACGGGTCTGGAGAGATAAACGCCTTTGAGCTCACGGGCCAAGCGCTTGAGGTCCGGGTAGAGGGGTCGGGTGACTTCAGAGCCGTGAGTATCGAAGTTACAGAGTTGGAAGCCGTAGTCGCTGGCAGTGGGAATCTCTTTGTTGAAACACTCAAAGCCGACGCTGGTGAGTTTGTGGTGACCGGGTCAGGAGACTTAGGAGTGACTGAGGGAGGGTACGTTGAGACGCTGGAGGTCAACGTGGTGGGTTCTGGTGACATTCGCATGCCCGAGGTGGCGAGTCACCGGGCAGAGACCAATATCGTTGGTTCCGGGTCCGCATCGATTGGCGAAGTCAGTGAGCAGCTCAATGCGTCCATCTTGGGGAGTGGTGATGTCGTATACGGCGGCACGCCCAGCGTAGAGAGTGTTGAGCTCGGCAGTGGAGAAGTTCGTCGCCGCGACTAGGTCGCGCGACGAAATTGACTATGGAGTGGATTGACGGACAGCCCATTTACCGCCAGCTACGCGATCTGGTTATCCAGCGTGTCATGGACGGTAGCTTTCCTGAAGGGGAGGCGATCCCATCGGTTCGCCAGGTGGCGACGGATTACCGTATCAACCACCTGACGGTGGGAAAGGCCTATCAAGAACTGGTAGAGATGGGCTTGCTCGAGAAGCGCCGAGGTCTGGGGATGTTTGTGGCGACGGGGGCGAGGAGTTCCCTGACAAACGAAGAGCAGCAGCGGTTTTTGGATGAAGAGCTTCCAGCTTTTGTTGCCCGCATTCGTATGCTGGGCCTGGAGATGGAAGAAGTAATGGAAAAGATCATGAAAACGCAGGGGAATTTAAATGCAGACCATCATTGAGGCGCAGAACCTACGGCGCAGCTTCGGTGATCTTCGTGCCGTGGATGGCGTTGACCTAACCGTTTCCTCAGGCAATGTCATTGGGTTGATCGGACCTAACGGAGCGGGGAAGACCACCTTGCTAAAGGCTCTGCTGGGACTCACCAGCTGTGAGGGGGATCTTTCTGTTCTGGGGTACTCCCCTATGGCGGATCGTGGTCTCATGATGGAAGAGGTTTGCTTTATCGCGGATACGGCCGTGTTGCCGCGTTGGATGCGGGTCAGGGAGTTACTTGATTACGTAACGGGCACTCATGCGCGATTCAATCGCGACCAGGCGGAGGCTTTTCTGGCGTCCACAGATGTCGAACAGCATCGCAGGGTGGGTGATCTATCCAAGGGTATGACCGTGCAGCTTCATCTCGCCATTGTAATGGCGATTGATGCACGCCTTCTCATTCTTGATGAGCCGACGCTAGGTCTGGATATCTTGTTTCGCAAGCGTTTCTACGAACAGCTTATCAACGATTACTTTGACGGTGAACGAACGATTCTGGTGTCTACGCATCAGGTTGAGGAGATACAAAACATTTTGACTCACGTCATGTTTATGCACCATGGCAAATTGATTCTCCATGAATCGATTATGGATATTGAGGAGCGTTTTCAAGAGGTACATGCCCTTGGCGATGCCGCGTTAAGGGCTGCGCAGATGCCCTACATCGGCAAGCGCAATATCCTCGGCGGCAAGGCATTCATTTTCGAGAAAGCAAATGGATCAGAGCTCGCTGGGTTGGGAGACGTGAGGACGCCCTCGGTCTCAGACCTATTTGTAGCAAAGGTGGGGGGCTAAGACATGGCTACCACCCAAACTTCACAGTTTGTAACGCTGCTGCAGCGGGAGTTTCGCGAGTACAAGAACTCCCTATTCTGGACACCCATCATCACTGCAGTAGTGCTTGCTGTTCTCATGCTTGGCAGCGTTGTTCTGGCGAACAGGGTCAGTGTTATCGGGGACACTATTCTTGAAGCGATGATGCGCAAGGGCAGCGATAACGTAAACATTTCGATCAGCATTGGTGAAGACGGAGAGCAGCAAGTAACGGTCGTTGAAACATCGAGAGTTGAAACGTCTGACCAAGACCTATCGCTCGGCACCACAGCAAGTGATGGAGTCGATGTTAGTGCGGGTGGTGATGGTGTGCCGTCTCCCCCGACTGCACCGCAGAAGCCTTCATACCAGGTCTTCGTGGAGCAAGGTTCCAGTGACGAGCAGTGGAATTTTTCGCGGGAGTGGAGCTTTAACCCCGGCAGCGATAAGGCAAAGGCGGGGGATGACGATAACGATGATGGTTTTGATGAGCTGAGCGGGCGCGAGCTAAACGTGATGCTCAGTGTTGTTCACGGCATATTAGTGCTGATCTTATTGCTCACGACGGTTAACTATCTCCTCAGTTCCCTCTATGACGACCGTAAAGACCGCAGCGTTTTATTCTGGCGCTCTATGCCCGTAACAGAGTGGCAGATCGTACTCTCAAAGTTTGTCGTCGCCTTGATCTGTGCTCCGCTCATTTACATAGCTATTAGCCTTTTGCTCCAGCTGGCTTATGTGCTTTTGATGATGTTGTTGGTCTCACGGATGGAGCAGGATCCTTTTGAAGTGGTGGTCGCCAACATCGATTTTGCGGCTCTAATGATCGACCCCATAAGCGGGTGGTTGATGACCGCGCTTCTTATCTCGCCGGTCTATGCCTGGCTGCTCTGTGCCTCGGCTCTGGCACGTCGTTCGCCGTTCCTAATGGCAGTAACACCGTTTATCGGATTGTTCATAGCCGAGGGGATTTTCTTTCGGACTGAGGTGGTGGGCAATGCTGTGAGTCGCCACTTTCCTCATGTGTCCGATAGTTCCGCGGTGGGCTTTTATCTATTCGGTCCCGATTGGATGGGATTGGATTTGCTGAGCGTTGCCGGCGGGCTGGTGTTTGCTGCAATTGCACTGGCCGCGGCGGTCTGGTTGCGGGCGCATCGGTGGGAGCTAAACTAAGCGCAGCAGGCGCTCTCGGCCATCTGGTGATCTTGGAAGGCGTGATTCACTGTATGAATATCACACATATAAAACATCGATTAGGATTATAGTGGTCTGATGTCCTAAACTTCACTCGTTGATGAAGCCGCGACTGCGGCTGATATTTTTGAGTCACTTTTTAGGGATTGGATCTATGAGCTACCAACAAGAAATCCAGACAGCGGCAGACATTGTTTCTACCAATGGCGACAGCTGGAAAGACATTAATCCTGAGCATGCTGCACGCATGCGTCTTCAGAACCGCTTCCAGACCGGCTTGGATATTGCCCGCTACACTGCTGCAATCATGCGTAAGGATATGGCGGAGTACGACGGTGATACGTCTCAGTACACTCAGTCATTGGGCTGCTGGCACGGCTTTATCGGTCAGCAAAAGCTGATCGCTATCAAGAAGCACTTCGGGGATACCAACAAACGCTACCTCTACCTGTCGGGTTGGATGATCGCGGCTTTGCGCAGTGAGTTTGGTCCTCTACCTGACCAATCCATGCACGAGAAAACATCTGTTTCCGGCCTCATTGAAGAGCTGTACACCTTCCTTCGCCAGGCGGATGCCCGCGAGCTGGGTGGGCTGTTTCGAGAGCTGGATGCGGCGCGTAAAGCGGGTGACGAAGTTGCCGCAAAAGCGATCGAAAACAAGGTAGATAACTTTCAGACTCACGTTGTGCCCATCATTGCGGACATCGACGCGGGCTTCGGTAACGCGGAGGCGACCTATCTCTTGGCCAAGAAAATGATCGAGGCGGGCGCTTGCGCTATTCAGATCGAAAATCAGGTGTCCGACGAGAAGCAGTGTGGCCACCAGGACGGAAAGGTTACCGTTCCTCATGAAGACTTCCTCGCCAAGATTCGCGCGGTACGCTACGCATTCCTTGAGTTGGGTGTAAACGACGGCGTTATCGTCGCTAGAACCGATTCACTGGGCGCAGGCCTGACCAAGCAAATCGCCGTGACGCATACCCCGGGCGATTTGGGCGACCAGTACAATAGCTTTCTTGACTGCGATGAAATTGAAGCTTCGGAGCTGGCCAGCGGTGACGTGGTTATCAACCGTGGCGGAAAACTACTCCGTCCCAAGCGCCTGCCATCTAACCTTTACCAGTTCCGTAAGGACACGGGTGTCGAGCGAGTGGTACTGGACTGCATCACTTCTTTGCAAAACGGCGCTGATTTGCTGTGGATTGAAACTGAGAAGCCGCACGTTGGTCAGATCGCAGAGATGGTTAACACCATTCGCGAAACAGTGCCTAGTGCAAAACTCGTCTACAACAACTCTCCGTCCTTTAATTGGACCCTGAACTTCCGACAGCAAGTGTTTGATGCCTGGAGTGAAGCGGGGCAGGACGTATCAGCCTATGATCGCGACAAGCTCATGGCGGTGGACTACGACAGCACAGATCTGGCTCTGGAAGCTGATGAGCGTATCCGCACGTTCCAAGCCGACGCGGCTCGCGAAGCGGGTATCTTCCATCACTTGATCACTTTGCCCACTTACCACACCGCGGCCTTGTCGACGGACAACTTGGCGAAGGAATACTTCGGCGAGGCGGGCATGCTGGGCTACGTCAAAGGGGTACAGCGTCAGGAGATCCGTCAGGGTATTGCTTGTGTGAAGCACCAGAACATGGCGGGTTCCGACATGGGTGATGATCACAAAGAGTACTTTGCTGGTGATGCAGCCCTTAAAGCAGCGGGTGAAGACAATACGATGAACCAGTTCGGCTAACACCGACGGTTTTTAATCAGAGCCCGGCTAGCGATAGTCGGGCTTTTTTTTGCTCCGTGTTTTGGTTTTAAGTTTCTGCGCTAGACTGGCGTGCCTGATTTGCGACTATCAGTGTATTTGGGCATTTCAAGCTTTCAGCTGTAATAGATTGGAGGAGTGGCGAGTGACTATTTTCAGTTTGAGGACCTCGGGTAAGCACATCGGGAGCGTGGCTCTTGGCGCACTCTCATTGCTGTTCGCATTGGCTTACTCCTTGGCGAGCACTGCCGATGAATGCGACGGTTTTGGCGCCGATGATTATCTCTGCGGAATTCCCAGCGCCGAGGATCTTGTCCAGGTGCCAGAGTCGCACTGGATTATCGCCAGCGGTTTTGCCCTGCCGCCTGCGCTCAGCCTGATTGATTCCCGAAACAAAGCGTGGGAACCCTTGTACTCCAAGATGCAGAGCCGAGCGGACCATGACGAAGAACGCTTTGCAGAGTGCCCTGGCGCACCTGAGCTCACTACACTCGTTACTCATGGGTTAGACATCATCAGCGAAGGGAACGGCCACTCCACCCTGTACGCGGTGGGGCATGGAGGTAGAGAGGCGATCGAGGTTTTCGATGTTTACATGGCGGGGCCTGACTCTACGCCAGCGCTAACCTGGATAGGCTGTGTTTTAACGCCTGAGGGGCTTGAGGCGAATAGTGTTGCAGCACTGCGCGACGGCAGTTTACTGGCAACAGTCCCTTTGGAAGAGGGGCAAACCTTCGCAGCGGCGATGCAGGGCACGGTCACGGGCGCCGCCTATCACTGGTCAGCTCAAGAGGGCAGCTGGAATCGTCTCGACATTACTGAGCAACCTTACGCTAATGGCATCGCTGTCTCGGCTGATGAGTCTGAGGTTTATATAGCGTCATCGGGTTTGGCGAATGTTACGGCCTACAAGTTCGGTGAGACGATGGATGCGATGTGGAGTACAGCGACGCTCCCTGTGATTCCCGATAATCTTCATCGCGATAGCGCAGGTCGGCTCATTACGGCGGGGATGGTTCTCGAGTACCCGGCCTGTAACCCCTACAACGAGCAAGGCCAGGTAGAGCTTGCACTCTTTGCCAGCTGCCCGCGACCTTACAAAGTGTTATCGCTGGATCCCGATTCGCAGGTAGTGAGCGTTGTAGCATCCAATACGGCAAGCCCCGTTTTTAGCAATGTCACCATGGCTGTCGTTGTCGATGGCACGCTATGGGTGGGTACTTTTGGCGGTGACCGAGTGGCCTATCGAAACGTTGGTGAGGCCATGAAATAGCGGCTTAAGGTCGCGATTTTATTGGGTATTTTGGGCTTTAATGAGGTCCCTTTTTTCATTGACTTGAGGGTGACTGGGCTGTACCTTGCTCGCAGCTAAAAGTAAGTCTCGTGTTTATGTTCTTCGTTGCGTGTTCTCTCAGTAGTTCGTCGTCCTGCAGGTTCTAACAAAAGTCTTTTTGCGGCTATTACCGCCTCTCACTGCGGTTGCTCATAAGGAGCGACACTGGTGATGCAGCATTAATTTATTATCTACAGGAAAATGACGTTATGTCCGAAACAGTTACTGGTACCGTGAAGTGGTTCAATGAGTCTAAGGGCTTCGGTTTTATCGAGCAGAAGAGCGGCCCAGATGTATTCGCGCACTTCAGTGCTATCACTGGATCTGGATTCAAGACTCTGGCCGAAGGTCAGGCAGTTGAGTTCACTATTACACAGGGCCAGAAAGGTCCTCAAGCCGAGAACATTGTCGCCGTATAAAGCGCAATTTTATCGGAAGAGGCAAGCCAGAAATGGCTTGCCTTTTTTTGTGCCTGCGAGAAAGTCTGCATTAGGAGTTTTACTGTTTTAGGAGGGTTACATGCGTTGGGATGACATCGATTTACAGGTCTGCTCTGTAGCCAGAGCCTTGTCAGTAGTGGGTGAGCGTTGGACTTTGCTCATTTTACGAGACGCCTTTTTTGGAACTCGACGGTTTGATCAGTTTCAATCAAACCTCGGAATCACTCGGCACAGACTTTCTGAGCGCCTTGGCAAGCTCGTCGATCAAGGTGTTTTAACCCGGGTCCAATACAGTGAGAAGCCACCGCGACACGAGTATCGTCTCACGCGAAAAGGGCTTGGGCTTTATCCAGTTTTGATGATGCTGGGTCGCTGGGGGGACGAATGGATGGATCGTGGCGACGGTGCGCCCGTGGAATATTTTCATCAGCGCTGCGGTCAAAAAACTCGGCCTGTGATGACCTGTAGTGAGTGCCATGAAGACCTTCGTCCTCAACATGTCACCCCGATGGTCGGGCCCGCTTTGGCGAAACACGTAAAAGGGGTGCGGGTTGGAGAAACATCGTTACCATCGTTTCCTCACCTTGAGCGGGAAGGGAGTGATGAGAGTGACGAGAGTGATCAGCTGTTGCAAAGCTAAGCACAGCGACGGCTTCGGTGAATAGCGTCCAGTGCGAGAGCAGACGTTCAGGGGGCTAACTAGAGTAATTTGCCCGCTCATGCGCTAGCATTAGGTACAAATCAAAGCGTTAAGATATTGAAGGAGAATTACGATGGGTGAAGCAGCAGCTGGCCTGGTAATGAATCAGGGCGATACGGTCACTATGAATGAAGTGCTCGATGACGTCGCGGCAGAACGCTTGAAGCGCAAGCAACGTCTTGCAGCATCATTGCGTATTTTTGGTAGATTCGGTTTTGATGAGGGCGTAGCGGGGCACATCACCGTTCGTGATCCGGAGCACTCGGATCATTTTTGGGTAAACCCCATGGGGCGCTCTTTTAAGCAAATGCGCGTGAGTGATCTTTTGAAAGTCGATCATTCGGGCAACGTGGTAGAGGGCGAGGGCCTGCTTAACGGCGCGGCGTTTGCAATCCACTCACGGATACATATGAACCATCCGGAGATTACCGCAGCTGCGCACTCGCATTCAGTCTACGGGAAGTCCTGGTCGAGTCTGGGCCGCAAACTGGACCCTCTTACGCAAGACTCCTGTTCGTTTTACGGAAGTCATGAAGTGTTTGAAGATTTTACGGGCGTGGTGTTGGATACTTCCGAAGGTGATCGTATTGCAGAGGCTCTGGGCGACAACAAAGCCGTGATTCTCCAGAACCACGGCCTTTTGACTGTGGGCGAAAGTGTCGACGAAGCCTGCTGGTGGTTCGTCGCGATGGAGCGAAGCTGCCAGGCGCAGCTTATGGCTGAAGCCGCGGGAACACCTAAGCTAATACCTCATGATGTGGCGGCGAGCACAGCAGAGCAGGTGGGATCCCACCTGGCAGGCTGGTTTAGCTTTCAGCCTCTCTACGATGTGATCGTAGCTGAGCAGCCTGAGTTGCTGGACTAGGTAATCTGCCTAGAGTACGTCTTCCCGAAGCCCGGCCTAGTGCCGGGCTTTTTCGTTTCTGGGTGTTCAGGTAAAAATAGTCTGCGCTGGCGTACAATAGGTCAACTTTCGAACGAGGTTTTGCCGTGGAATTTTCGCAGATCGGGCTTGTGCCGCGCATAGTAGCCGGGGTTGTTGCTGGAGCGGTTGTAGGGATGCTGTTTCCCTCACTGGCAACGGAGCTAGGCTTGCTGGGACAGCTTTTTGTGGCGATGCTCAAGGCTGTGGCCCCACTGTTGGTGATGCTCTTGGTGATGTCTGCAATTGCGAATCGTCACGAGAGATCGGCGGACTCCCGTCGTATTTTCGTCACGCTGATTTTGTACTTTGTAGGCACCATGAGCGCAGCGCTCGTGGCACTACTGTTGTCTACCGTGTTTCCACAAACCCTGAGTTTGAGTGGCGCCGCGGACGGTGCCCCCCCCGCGGCGGTGGCAAATGTCCTTCGGGATGTTTTGTTTAAACTGGTCGATAACCCTGTTAATGCTCTTTTGACAGGCAACTTTTTGGGCTGCCTCAGCTGGGCTATATTGCTAGGGCTAAGTTTCCGTCGTGCTTCGGATGCGTTTCGGCAAAATCTACAGACGCTGGCTGATGGTGTTGCGGACATTGTTCGCTACGTTATTGCTCTTGCGCCTATCGGAATCTTTGGTCTTGTTTGTCTTACCGTGGCGACCACCGGCGTTGAAGTGTTAGCCGATTACTTGAGTATCGCCGGACTTCTGGTTGCGGCCATGTTGATAGTGGCACTGCTGGTGAACCCCCTTTATGTCTGGCTGTTAACGAGGAAAAACCCTTATCCGATCGTCTTTCGTTGCCTTGAAGAATCGGGTGTTACGGCATTTTTTACCCGAAGCTCTGCCGCTAACATCCCGGTGAACCTGGCGTTGGCCAAGCGACTCGGTATCAGTGAAGAGCTTTATTCGGTGACTATTCCTGTCGGGGCGACGGTGAATATGGCAGGGGCAGCGATCACAATCACAACGCTTTCTGTCGCCGCCGCGCACACCCTTGGTGTCGAGGTTTCCTTCACTCAAGCGCTGTTGCTTTGCATCGTCGCATCCCTGGCGGCCTGTGGCGCGTCAGGAGTGCCCTCCGGGAGTTTGCTCCTGATACCGCTCGCCTGCGGTTTGTTTGGTATTCCCGTAGACATTGCCATGCAGGTTGTCGCCGTGGGTTTCATCATTAGTGTGATTCAAGATTCTGCCGAGACTGCACTGAATTCGAGCACTGACGTCGTCTACACCTACGCAGCGGAGCATGCTCGCCTCGGAGAGCGTGCAGCTTAATCGCTAGCATTCACGCTCTGAGAGGCCAGTCGGTTACAGATTTGTCGCATACCCTCCAGAAGACGCAGTGTGGGTCTGTGCAGTAAGTCTGGATTGATGACGGCAATATTGCCCTCGCGAACAGCGCGAAGCTGTGGGTACTTGCTCCAGTGCCGTGCTTGGGCGAGGCTTTCCGTAATGATGATGGCGGGATCTTTTACCAGAACTTGCTCCAGGCTCACCAAAGGGGCAAGGCCCGTGATACCTCGCGTGATGCTATAAGCGCCGCAGCGTTCGATGACCTCGTTCAGGAGATGCTCCTTGCCGATGCTTTGCAGAGGCTGATCCCATAACTGCAGAAAAACGCCCGGCGGAACCCCTTGTGTGAGGCTTCTTTCGCCCGCTATTTCACTGAGGTCTTCCTCTAATTGCGTAGCAGCAGCCAATCCCTCCGCTGGATGGCCGGTAAGTGCACTTAAGGCTTCGAGGCTGTCGCCTAGCTCTTCCAGAGAGTGTATCTCGTCCACAAAGTAGGGAAGCCCCAGACGCTCAATGTTAGCGCGCAGACCGGTGGGAGTGCCCGAGCCCCAAAGAATAATCAAATCAGGCTTTAAGGCGACGATACTCTCCAGGCTTATGGAACCCACACCACCGAGCCTTGGAATTGTCTTGGCTGATTCCGGGTAGTCGCTATATTGCACGGCGCCTACAATCGCACTCTGTGCGCCGACGCTGTACAGGTTTTCGACAATGTGCGGTGCGAGCGCAACGACCCGCGTCGCCGGTTCTATAAGCTCCACCCGCCGTCCGTTAGAGTCGGTTGCGAACACCGTAGCCTGCGCTGGCGCCTGGGTTATCAGGCACAGAAGCAGCGCCGTTAAGAGATAAGTCTTAAGTTCTTTCGAATACATTGGCAGCGGGGTCTGGATAGACGAAGGGAAGTACATCGCCGTCACGGACCATGGTTTTCATAGGAAAGCTGAAAAGCTCACTCAGCGAAGCGTCATTCAGTTGTTCTTTGGTTGATCCTATGGAGAGGATTTTTCCAGATTTTAGAAGCATCAGTTTGTCGGCACAGCGACTGAGCAGATTGATATCGTGCATCACCAAAAGTACAGCGCAGCCTCGATCGCGTAAATTTTTAATGATGCGTAGAAAGCTCTCCTGATGTCTGACATCAAGAGCAGAAGTCGGCTCGTCCAGAATGAAGAGTTGGCCGGTGAGGTCTTCCTGCCGATGGTTGGGGAGAAGCTGCGCTAACACCCTGGCGAGCTGGGTGCGCTGTTTCTCGCCACCACTGAGCGACTGGTAGCTGCGGTGCGAAAGCGCGCGGATCTGACAGTTGTCCATCGCCTGCTCAATGACTTTCTCGCCATCGCCACCAAGATCGCCGTGGGGTGTGCGTCCGAGAGCGACGACCTGTCGGACGGTGAAGTCAAACTGTAAGTTCATACTTTGTGGCAGCACTGCCATACGCCTCGCACGTTTTCGAGGTGCAATGAACGCTAGATCTTCGTCGCCAAAGATTACTCTGCCGCTGCTGGGCGAATGCTCACAACAACTAAGCTGCAAAAGACTGCTTTTTCCTGCGCCGTTACTGCCAGCTATCCCAAGGACTTCACCGCTGGTGATTGTGAAGCTGAGATTGTCCAGCACGGTGTTCGCTGCCAAGCGCAGGGAGGCTTGCTTCATTTCAAGGACGGGACCGTTCATGAGATGACAAGCCCCGACTGGTAGCGACGAAGAAGAATCAGAAAGTAGGGGACGCCCAGGAGAGCTGTAACGATGCCCAGCGGGATTTCCCCGGGAGCGAGTAGTGTTCGGGATAAAAGATCTGCAAGCACAAGAACCAGCGCTCCAAGAAGCGTGCAACGCGGGATCAGGGCTTTGTGTTCGGGCCCGCTGTACAGCCTCACCATGTGCGGAACTACCAGTCCTACGAACGCTATTGCGCCGGCTAAGGCCACGGTGACACCCATGCCAGCGGCAATCAGTGATGTCAGTAAGGCTTTGCTTCGAGCGGTGTCATAACCCAGGTGTCCGGCTTCGGCTTCCCCCAGTAAAAACGCATTGAGCACATTGCGTAGGGGCAGAGAGGCGAGAATCACCAGCGTCAGTGCTGAACACGACAAAGCCAGACTCTGGTAGTTTGCACCCGCAAGAGATCCCAGCCGCCAGACTGCAACGCGTCTTAAGGTGCTGTTATCTACGGTCATTTCTAATACGCTGACTAGCGCCCCGGCAAGCGCTGTTATGGCGACGCCTGCGAGTAACAAAGTAGACACAGAGGTCCCTTGGGTAGTGCGCGCAATCTGGTAAACCAGGCCCGTGGCGATAAGCCCGCCCACGAAGGCGCCCACAGAGATGGATAGGTCAGCGCCGGTTCCCGCACCTATGCCTAGTGCTAGCACCAAGGCTCCGCCCAATGAGGCTCCACCGGTAACGCCTATCAATGAAGGGTCAGCGAGGGGGTTTCGGAACATACCTTGAGAGAGTGCGCCGGTGAGGGCTAAGAGTCCGCCAATGACAGCCGCCTGCAATACCCGCGGCAAACGCAGCTGTAGAATGAGCGTTTCATGAAGAGCTTCGCCACTTCCACTCAGTACTGCAAACACTTCGCCAAAACTTAAGGGTATCGCCCCCAGTGTGAGGGCCATGCAGATTGCAACAACGAGTAGCAGCGTTAACGACGGTGGGCTGCCAAGCTTGATGGAGACCATCGGTCAGTAGTCAACGCCGCGACGCGCCATGATGCCTGCGTTATAGGCATGCTTTATATCTTTAACTTCCGAGACCGTATCCATAATCTCTCTAAGGCCTGCGCCGCCGCCGCGACCGGTGACCACTACGCTCTGCTCTGTGGGACGGTTTCGAATTGCGTCCAGAATTTCCTCTTCGCCCAGGTAATCAAAGGAGAGCATGTAGGTCAGTTCATCCAGAACAACCAAATCAAGGCTGGGGTCTTGCAGCATCGCCCGCGCTTTCTCCCAAGTTGTGCGCGCTGCTGCGATATCGGAGCTGCGGTCTCGCGTGTCCCAAGTGAATCCCGTTCCCATTTGATAGAAGGCGATCTCGGGGCAGTGATCACGGACATAGATTTCTTCACCGGATAGCTGTTGTCCTTTAATGAACTGCACGATGCCGATTTTGTGGCCATACCCTAAGGCGCGTAGCACCATGCCAAAAGCAGAGCTGGTTTTACCTTTACCGTTTCCGGTAAGCAGAATCCCGACGCCACGCTCAATGTCTGCGGCGGCGATGGAAGCATCAACGGACTCTTTCTGCTTCTCCATTGCTGCTTTGTGACGGGCTTCCTTCTTGTCATCAGAACTCATAACGCACTCCTGCGTAGGCTGCCTGGCCTGCGGTATTGTAGGTCGGTGTTTCTATGTAGTCTTCGTCCAGAGCATTTTCAAGACGGGCGTAGATCGTAAAACCTCTGAGTAGGTCGAGGCTAGCGTTTACATCCATCAGTACATAGTCATCCAGGGAATTACCGAGGGTATCAACGGCGTCTGTTGAGGAGCGTAAGTTAACGCCGAGGCGTAATTTCGATGTGGGGTCACTATAGGCGAGGCCTATGTTGGCAAGGTGCTCTGGTCGGAATGCGCGTTGTTGGCCATCGGCTGCCGTGGTCTCGTTCCATGTGTAGTTACCAGATAGTCGGAAACCCAGAGCCAGCGGTAACTCCGCAATCAGCTCAATGCCTGTGGAGTCCGAGAGTCCCGCGTCTTGTATGTATCCGGAGAACGCGATGAGATCAAAAGTAATGAGGTCGTCGATCTCCTGATCGAACCAGGTCGCTTCCAGATAAGTGCCGGACTCAGACGCCCAGGCAATTCCGACGTCGTAACCCTGGCTGGTCTCCTCTGTGAGAACAGTGTCAGACGCGGGTGGCGACGCAAAAGGTCCATTGTTGTAGCTGATTTCGTAGAGGCTGGGAGCGCGAAATCCTGTTCCATAGGCGCCCTTCAATTTGAGCTCTCCCCCCGCCATTGTGGTTGTCCAAGCGCCGCTGAGCCGATAACTGAGGTAGTCACCGAAATCATCATTATCGTCATAGCGCAAACCGGCGGTTACGCTTAGCTGATCGTTAAAGTGGCCCTGATATTCGCCATAGACACCGGTTTGATCTCTGGAGCGGTCAAAGCTACCGTCATCAATGGACTCTTTCTCGCGATCTACGCCATAAACCAGCGATAAGCCATCGGACTTAAGCCACTGCCCGACGTAGCTCAAACGCTCCAGCGATCCGCTGGCTTGAAAGAACGAGGCACCCTCGGCGAAGAAGTCTCGATCAGTCGTGTTTTCACTGTAGGCCAGCTCGTGGGTGAACTGCTCCTGGGTAAGCGAGGCAGAGAGCCTCCAACTGTTTTGTTCAAAGCTATCTTCGCAGGCATTGGTGGGTAGAAAAGCGCTGTTGAAACACCCATCGAAGGCATTTTCACCTTCCACTTGCCGAACCACACCCTCAATACGAAGCTGGTCACTCAGATTCCATCCGCCCCGCGCGTGAAGGGTTTGGTTTTCGTAGCCATCATCATCTCTCAGGTCCGTATCCGTGTTCCGGGCATTGAATCCATCGGTAGAAAAGTCAGCGCCGCTCATCAGGAAATCACCCGCCTCGAAGGTGCCACCGATTCGACCGCTCAATTGCTGCGTACCATAGCGACCCTGTTCGATGGCGACTCCACCGCCCAGGCCTTCGTCGGGTGTGGCTGTGCGGATGTTGATTACACCGCCCGCGTCAGCGCCATAAGTAAGACCTTGGGGGCCTCGTAAAATCTCTACTCTCGATATACCGGTGGTCAGTAATTGCTCGAGACGCGGGCTGACTTGCGGGCTCGAAGTGTCGCTGATATCTATACCGTCGATTATGACCAGAGTCCGGTAGCCTTCTTCGCCGCGAATACGCAGGCTGGTGGCCTTGCCCGCGCCGCCGTTGTTTGTTGCTGCGACGGAGGCTTGCGTACGAAGCAGGTCCGGTAAGCTTAAAAAGCCGCGTTGTATGATCTCTTCTTCGGATAAAACGGTTACGGAAGTCCCGACCTCCCTAAGGGGTGTAGGTACGCGGGATGAGCTAATCACAACTTCTTCTAAGGGGTTTTGTGCAGTAACGGTCATAGCGGTTGCAAAGAGTCCGCAAGCCAGGAGCGCTTTACGGGGCGTATTAACAAGCGCTTTAGGCGCGGCTGTACTGTTTTTACTGCGCGCGTTACTTCGTGTGTTGCTGTGCATGGGTGTTTCCTCAATTGCCAAAAAGGGCGATTGAGGGAGGGGATCAAGGAAACGAAACACCGCCTGTGCCCGAGGGGCTCTCAAATACGGGAGAGTGCTCTCGGCAAGGACTGTATTCAGCGACCCTTAATGAAGCCCTCCGCTCCATCGGTGCTCTTGCCAGGGCAGGTATCGGGCTCGTAGTGTTTTGACACACTACCTACCGTTGCGGGGGCAGCTCAGGCTTGTACCAATAGAGCGATAAGCTCTTTTAGGTTTTGTACCTGCTTCCCTTTTAACCTGACCCGATACGTGTGTATCGACAGGCACCCAAGGCGAGCGGGAGAGTAGGCTTCTGTCCTAGTATTGTCAAACAATCATAGGTCAGGGTCTGTCGAGGGCTCCGGTAAGCACAATGGCAGACGCTGCTCCTTAAGGCTGTGATGAACGGGCCACAAAAGGTATCGTTGCGCCATGCAAGCAAACGAATTTAAAGACACGATTGATGGGGCGATGCTCGCGGTTATTGAGGCCCGCCTCGGTCGACCTGCTCGCGGCTTGAGGGCCGTGGCCGTCGCAGACGCAGACGGGGGGCCAGCGGTTATTCGCGTCGCCTCCGTGGTCGACGGCAAACCCTTTCCTACATTGTTCTGGTTGATCGAGCCGGCATTGAATCTGCGGATTGACAGAGAAGAGGCTACCGGCCTAATTGCCAGATTTCAGTCCGAAATTGATAGTGACGAGGCACTTAAGCGGTCCATGAGTGATGATCATCACAGGCATATTCAGCTCCGGGAAACTTACTTACAACAGGAAGAGCGGGAGCTACTGGAGAGCAGGGGGCAATGGGCCGCGTTGGCGGAGCGAGGGATTGGCGGTATAGCGGACTTTACGCGGATTCGATGCCTCCATACCTGGTATGCGGCGCATCTCGTGGAGCCCAATACGGTAGGTCGCCTGCTGGATACTTACTGGAACGAATCTGAAGCGGCTTAGGAAAATAGCGCAAAGCCGCAGTTAGTCGGTTGATTAAAGAACCGGGCGCGGAGTTTTGACGTAGGTTGAGCATGTCTCGTAATCCACATAAAAATCCTAACCCGCAGGGCAAAGGCCTTGTGCCTGTGCTCGCACACTGGGATGAGACCCGTCCCGCCACCGTGAGCGCGAAGGCGCCTGCCGAGCTACTCTTTGACTGGTTTGCATCAGTGCTTGTGCTGTCTGCAAAATTTCAGTTCAAGCCTGCCTTTGGCCAGCTTTACTATCTCTACGCAAACGGCGGAGAGTGGCAGTTATCTCTGGTGGGGCCTACAGAGTGGGGTGATCGTGACATGGGAGACTGCCTGGGCACCTGTGGACTAAACGGAGATATGACCTGGTCCATCACTCCCGATGAAGGCATAGCGGATAACGCGCGGCTCCAGGAAGCATTGAGCACTCTGGTCGACTCATTTCTGCGCGGTCTGGAGAGCGACGATGCATTGGACGACCACTTGCCGGGGTATCGTCGGGACTTGCCGTATTATCAGCGAATGCTTGCCACAGGACTGGGCGCTTCCTTACGAGGTTCGGCCGCCGCTGCGAACACACTGCAATCGCCGTTACGAGTGATGTTGCAAGATGCAGGCGCAGAGTTCTCGCAGCGCCTGCTCCACTCAGAGTAGCTGTATCCTGCGCTCGAGCATCAGCGTAATTGTGCTTCCAGAAACGAGCGCACATCCTTTAACAGATCAACTCGCGCGTCTTCATTGACATACATCATGTGGCCACCGCCGTAGTATCGATAGTCCACGCGATCTGGCGTGATACCGTAGCGGTTGAGAGTGTATTCCGCGTCAAAGAACGGCGTCACGAGATCGTAGTACCCAGAAGCAACCAGCACCTTGAGTCCAGGATTTGCTTCCAGCGCGCTAACCAGATTGTGTGATGTGTTTACCCAATGGGGTTCCCAGGCGGACTCGCGCCCGTTGGGGTTCCAGTTCCACTCGTCACTTAGTTTTGGATCGGAGGGTGATAGATAGCTTCGATCCCAATCTACGCCCAAGTCGCTTTGTACATAGCTCATCATTGCAGCCTTGTACGCACCGCCGATGGCGTTGCTCGCGGCATCGAATTCAGCGCGGGCTGTTAAATCGTCCACGGGATCTCCGACGTACCGGCCGTCAAGGCTTCCCACTATTTTTCCTTCGTCGCGCAAGAGCTCTTTAGCAAAGCGGTTTCCCCGTACTCGCAGATTGGCACGGTCCACGTAGTCAGGTGTCAGTCCTGTGAGTCTGGCGAGTTCATCGCGCACCTTCGATCGCGTATCCGCATCAAGAGTGTTGCCCTTAAATAGTGCCGGCAGAAGCTCGTCTACCGCGAACTCGCGCGCACTTTGCACCCACTCTTCGAGGCTTGCACCTTGTGCATCGACCCGCTGGTGGTAGTACGCAGTGGCGGCCATCGTCGGAACGTAGGTGATGTGCGATATCAGGTTGTCCGCGACATAAGGGGTTGACCCTGCATAGTCCAAAGCCTGGGAGATGAAGACGATCCCGTTTAGCGCCACGCTATGCTCATTCTCAAGAATGTCAGCGACGAGAGCTGCCCGGGTAGTGCCATAACTCTCGCCCATGAGGAACTTAGCTGAATTCCAGCGTTGATTATCGCTCAGCCATTGACGGATAAATGCGGCGACTGATTCCGCATCTTCAGTGAGCCCCCAGAACTCCTTGCCCTCATGATCGCCCAAGGTTCGAGAATATCCGGTGCCTACCGGGTCGATGAAAACCAGGTCCGTAACATCAAGAATGGTTTCGCTGGAATCTACCAGCGGGTAGGGCGGTGCACCAGCGTGCCCTGCGTCCGAAGGCACAACCACGCGTTTAGGGCCAAAGGTACCCATGTGTAACCACAGCGATGCGCTGCCCGGTCCACCGTTCCAAACAAAGGTTACGGGGCGATTTTTGCCGTCATTGATGGCGACGTAGTCAAAGCTGAAAATTGCGGCAGTTGGTTCGCCGTCTATATCTTGCAGGTAAGTTTCACCTGCTCGAGCCCGATAGCGGAGCTTCTGACCGTTAAAAGTACCACTATGCTCCGAAACGAATTCGGTAGCAGCGGGGATGGCGGGAGTTTTAGCGGGCGTGTCTTCCGTGCTATCTGCGCTGTAGCTCGGCGCCGCGTGTAGCGCGAGGGCAAAAAAAACGCCGGTAAAGGCTGAACGTGCGGTCTGCATCTTCATCTCCGGTGGCTGATTCCACGTATTAAGAACAGAGAATAACAATTACCCAAGACAGTTGCAGATGGTCAGCGCAGTTCGAAAGCACCGTCTTCTGAAAGCTCTTCCCCGTATGGGTTTCATAGGGTTATTCCTGGTCGAACCAATGGTTTGCCGTCGCCATGAGGTCACTGAACTATACGGAAAGTGCTAGGCTTAGCGAGGTCAAACTACTGATGAGAGTGAATGTAGTGGGTTCTGTATCTGGAGTTTTTTCTCGATCATTGTTAGTTGCAGCTTTGGCAGTATCTGCTGACGCACAGGTTTTGCCAGACGGTGAAGGCAAGGCGCTGGTAGAAAAGCTCTGCATTAGCTGCCACAGCACATCGCGAATAGTGAATTCCGCGGGTTTTGACTCAGCAGAGGAGTGGCGTGGGCTTATCGGGAGTATGATTGAGCTGGCGGATCCTCAGGCACACAGTATTTCTGAATACCTGGCGGCAAATTTTCCCGCGAAAGAAGAGCGAAAGCCTACACTTATCGATGGCCCCCTTGAGATCAATATTGAGGAGTGGATCGCGCCCACCCTCGGCCAGCGATCTAGAGACCCAGTTGAGGCTCCCGATGGAAGCATCTGGTGGACAGGGATGTGGGCAAGCCTCACCGGAAGACTAGATCCCGAGACGGGGGACATGCAGGAGTTCTATTTACCTCCGGCGGCACGTCCTCACAGCATTGTTCCAGATGATGCAGGGAACATTTGGTACACGGGGAATGGTAACGCAACGATAGGCAAGCTCGATCCACTGACGGGCCTGATAACGGAGTATCCGACAGAAGCGCGAGACCCTCATACCGCTGTATTCCACCCGAACGGGAACCTGTACTTCACCTCTCAACACGCGGGTATGCTGGGCCGCTTAAATCCGGCAACCGGGGCCTTGCAAGAAGTGAACACCCGTGCAAAACCCTATGGGATTAAAGTTGGGCCGGATGGGCGACTCTGGATCGCTCATAACGGAACCAATGCGATTGCGGTCATGGATCCCGACAGTATGGAGATTGAATATTTCGAGATTCCCGATGAGAAAACACGCATCCGTCGCCTCGACATCGCAAGCGATGGTCGAGTTTGGTATGTCAACTCATCGCTGGGGCGTATCGGTGTTCTTGATCCATCAACGGGTAATACACAGGAGTGGCCTTCCCCCAGTGGCCCCAAGTCGCATCCTTATGCCATAGCGATCATTGATGACGTTGTCTGGTACAACGAATCCGGTATGCGTCCTGACGCTTTAGTGCGTTTCGACCCTTCTACAGAAAGCTTTCAAAGCTGGGCTATACCGTCCGGAGTAGGCATAGTGCGCCACGTGTGGGTGACCCGTGAGGGGGAGTTGCTCATTCACCAGAGCAGCAGCAACCGCATTGGCCGGGTCACTATTGAGAGCGCTGATTAGCCGGCTTTTACAATCCCGAGAACTGGTCTACCCAAGAAGAAGCGTGGGAATACCTGACGAACGGAGAAGGTCGGCGGTTTTACTGCCAAACAGTAGCGTACGCAGGGGAGAATGGCTAAACGCGCCCATGATCAGTAGGTCGATGGAGTCATCGACCACGGCTTTCGCGATTACCACCTCTGCATCTCCTGGCTGAAGTCGTTTGCTTACGGTGTAACCCGCGTCTGTGAGGGTCTTCTGGGCCCAATCAAGCTTTTTAGAGCCATCAGAACTGACTTTGCCTGACATGAGCAAAAGTATAGGTAGGTCACGAAACAGAGCGCTACCCGCGATCATTTCCACACCGCGCCGCGTCACAGCACTACCATCGAAAGCGAACATGATGCGCTCTGGCTCGCGAAAGCCTTCCGTGACCGTGAGTATGGGTTTGTTGACAGCGCGAACTACGCGCTCAACATTTCTTCCCAGATCTCGCAGCGTGGACTCAGCAGATTCACCTCGACGACCTAGAACCATCAGTCGCACGCCATCTTCCTGCTCGTGGAGTGTTTCAACTAATTGTCCGTAGCGCTGGCGGGTATCTACCTGAGGTGCGCCAGCGTCGCCGGCACGCTCCCTTAACTTGTTAAGGAACAGACGGCCAGCCTCCCGCGCCGCACGAGTGCGTGCCTCATCTTCACTGGTCAGCTTTGTTAGCAATTGCTCCTGAGCATCAAAACCTATGGCGCCGCTATGGTCTTCACCGGAAGGAGGTGTTTGATGGGTGTCGATAACGTGTAGTAACTCCAAGGGTGCTTGAATACGTCGAGCTGCCCACGCAGCATAATCGGTCACGTATTCTGCAAAATGCGACTGATCGACGCAGGCTAAGATTTTTTCCTTGTCACTGATAGTCATAATTCTATTGCCCCATCAGCAGGTCATCAGAGCCGTCTTTGTCGTGTACCGCAAAGCGGTCCACCATGGTGGCGCTGGCTTCGTTCAGGCCAATTACTTCTACTTCTGTGCCTTCACGGCGAAACTTCAAAATCACTTTATCCAAAGCGCTAATCGCAGTGATGTCCCAAAAGTGGGCGCGGCTGACGTCGATACATACTCGCTCAATGACTTCCTGGTAATCGAAGGCAGCGATAAACCGATCGGCACTGGCAAAAAACACTTGTCCGAACACGCGGTAGGTCCGTGCTCTGCCATCGTCATCGACCATAGAGCGGAGATAAAGAATTTGTCCCACCTTGTGAGCGAAGAAGAATCCCGACAGTAGTACGCCTGTGAGAACACCTCGTGCGAGGTCATGGGTCGCAACGGTAACGGCAACCGTGGCGAGCATCACCACACTGGAACTGCGCGGGTGGTCTTTAAGATCGCGAATGGAGGACCAGCTGAAAGTTCCTATCGAGACCATGATCATCACAGCCACGAGCGCCGCCATGGGAATCTGACTCACCCAGGCATCGGCGAAGACCACCATGATCAAAAGGAAAACGCCCGCCACCAAGGTGGATAGTCGCCCACGACCGCCGGACTTCACGTTGATAACGGATTGCCCGATCATTGCGCAACCGGCCATGCCTCCGATGAATCCACTGGCAATGTTGGCAATCCCCTGACCGACACATTCTCGGTTCTTGTTGCTCTTCGTATCCGTGAGATCGTCGACGATGGTAGCGGTCATAAGGGATTCCAGGAGTCCCACCACCATGAGCGTCAGTGCGTAGGGGAAGATGATCCCGAGTGTTTCCCAGGTTAGAGGAACCTCCGGGAGTAAAAATATCGGCAGGCTATCCGGCAGTTCACCCATATCCCCGACCCGACGTATATCCAGGTCCAGCGCAACCGCAACCCCAGTCAGTACGATGATGGTAATCAGGGGGGAGGGCACAGCTCGAGTGATATAAGGCAAGCCGTAGATAATGCCTAGCCCGGCGGCGGTCATAGCGTAAACGTGCCAGGTTACGTCGATAAGTTCTGGCAGCTGGGCCATGAAAATGAGAATAGCAAGAGCGTTTACAAAGCCGGTAACCACGGACCGGGATACAAAGCGCATGAGACTCCCCAATCTCACCCAGCCAGCGATAATCTGGAGCACACCAGTCAATACCGTAGCGGCTAGCAGGTACTGCAAGCCATGTTCTTTGACGAGAACGACCATTACCAGAGCCATTGCCCCCGTGGCGGCCGATATCATCCCTGGACGCCCACCTGCAAAAGCGATCACGACCGCTATACAGAAAGAGGCGTAGAGCCCTACTTTAGGGTCGACACCGGCGATGATGGAGAAAGCGATGGCCTCAGGAATCAGTGCCAGCGCGACAACTAAACCTGCTAAAAGGTCGTTGCGTATATTGCCAAGCCAGTCCTGGCGGATGGTATCGAACACGGAAGGGGCTTCCTATGATTAGGTGAGTTCGTGGGCGGCGAAGGATACACAGTTCAACGAAGGACGCCACCCGGGCAGCATTTTCTCGTTAGAGCACGGTTGACGTCCAGTTTCGATTATCCGCCGCGGCGGAGCAGCAGAATAGCGCGGCGGTGAGGTTCTATTGGATTCGAGTTCTACGGAATAACCCGATACAGTGACGCAAACCCACATACAGTAGCTGTCGAGGTAGATACTGTGTCAGAAACCAAACGCATCGCGCTGCTCATAGATTGCGACAACGTCACTCCCAATGCGATTGAGGGGGTACTCGAAGAACTGGCAAAACACGGTACGGTCAATGTGCGCCACGCCCACGGTGACTGGAATAATCCGTCACTATCTGGTTGGGCTGAGAAGTTACACCCTCATGCCATTCGCCCGATGCAGCAATTTGCCTATACAAAGGGCAAGAACGCTACGGATTCGGCGATGATCATCGACGCTATGGATTTGCTCTACAGCGGCAACATTGATGCTTTTGCGCTGATGACCAGTGACAGTGACTTTACGCCGCTGGTGTTACGCATTCTCGAAAGTGGTTTCCCTGTTTATGGCTTTGGCCAGAAAAAGACGCCATCTCCCTTCGTGGATTCTTGCTCCCCTTTTATCTTTATCGAGAACCTTATCCCTTCGAAAAAGACTGGGGGGGAAACAGAGTCCCTGCCAGCACGGACGCCTAAAGCGCGCCTGCGACAAAACAGCGCCCTCGTGAAACTACTTCGTACGGCGGTCGATCAGACGGCAGATGATGATGGCTGGGCCGATATGTCTCGGATGGGGAGTTATATTTCTAATAACAACGCGTCCTTTTCGTCAGTGAACTACGGTTATCGACGTCTTAGTGATTTGATCAAGGCGACTGATCTATTTCAGATCGACCGGCAGAACAATCGAATGCTGATCCGGGATCCAAAGAGCTAGAGCATGCCCTCGCCGCGATGCGATGCTTTAAACCGGGACCCTATTTGTAGATATCAAGTTGAGGTTTGTTGCCATGGCTGAAATACCTTTTTGGGAGTCTGTTGCGCCGAAAGATATGAGTCGAGCCCAATGGGAGTCCCTCTGCGACGGTTGTGCGAGGTGTTGCCTGCACAAACTAGAGGATGCCTACGGTGGCGGGATTTATTACACCGAAGTGGCTTGTCATCTTCTCGATGAGACGAGCTGTCAGTGCACACGCTACGAAACCCGCCAGGAGATCGTTCCCGACTGCGTTGTCCTTACACCGGATCAGCGTGAAAACCTTGCCTGGCTTCCTGATACTTGCGCTTACCGCTTGGTGGACGCTGGAAAGCCTCTTCCGGAGTGGCATCCTTTAGTAACGGGCGACACTCAGTCCGTGCACTTAGCGGGCATGTCTGTGCGCGGGCGTACGGTTAGCGAGAACGACGTCGAGGAAGAAGACTTCGAAGAACACATCATTCGTTGGGTTACCAGTAGCCGGCCTGATCCAGAATCCTAGTTCGGGAGTCGCCGGCTCAGGGCCTGCTGTGAAGCTTCAGTTTTGCCTTATTGATAACGCTCAAACCATCCGAGAATGTGACTGATTTTGTCGATTAGTTGGCTCGGTCTCTTCGCTATGAAGTGCGACGCTCCCGGGAGTTCTACCAATGTGGTCGGGACCTTTCGGTACTTCAGAGCGTGATATAGCTGTTTCGCCTGCGATGGCGGTGTCCGAAGGTCGTCCAGACCTACCATCACCAATGTTGGCGTATTCACGTTGCCCACCAGAGATATGGGGGAGAACTTGAGATAGTCATTGGGGTTGGTCCATGGCGTGCCCGGGATTCGTGTGTGGTAGTAGTTGTACCAGTTATCCGCATTTAGGGTTTTGCTGTACCAGTTCATCACTGGCTTGATGGCTGCTGCGGCACGGAAGCGATCGGTTTTCCCAATAATCCAGGCCGTCATGATTCCGCCAGCAGAGCCCCCGGTCACGTAGAGCTGCTCCGGATCAATAAATCCCTCGGCTATCATCGCGTCCACGCCACTCATAGTGTCGTCGTAATCCTGCCCCGGATAGTTGTGGTACAGAAGATTGGCAAATTCCTCACCATAGCTCGTACTGCCTCGGGCATTGGGATAAAAAACCACATAGCCGGCGGCGGCAAATAGCTGCATTTCAGGGGAGAAACGTTCCCCGTAGTTCAGAATCGGCCCGCCATGGTTCTCTACTAGAAGCGGATACTTTTTTGTGGGGTCAAAGTTTGGAGGAAGCACCATCCAGCCTTGGATATCCCGCTGGTCGTAGGAACTCTTCCACCAGATTTCACGAGTCTCGCCCAGGTTCCGCTGATCAAGAAGGTCGGCATTGAGTCGGGTGATCAGCGACAATTTGTTCCGCTTGTAAATGGCGATGTCTGCCGGGTACTCGGGGCGGGTATGCGTGTAGGCCACAACACCTGAGTCAGAGACACTGAAGGAGCCGCCCGCGTAGGGCCGTCCAATGCTTGTGCCACCGAGGTTGTCTGCGAGGTTTTTCATTTTGTCTTTGAGGCTTACGAAGGCAACTTTAGTGCGCCCCTTATCGTCGTACTGGAAGTACAGCCCCGAACTGTCAGCGGCCCATGCGATAGCTTTTACACTTCGATCAAGGTCTCCAAGGAGCTCTCGCATGCTGGAACCATCCGGATTAGCAATCCGTAAACGGGTAACTTGAAAAGCCTGTTTCTTGTCCGTGGCACCGAGCCACGCGAGATGCTTGCCGTCGGGAGACAGCGTCGGATGACGATCAGGGCCATCACTCGTGGTTACCGGGACTGTCTCACCGGTTTTTAGAGTGACGCGATAAAGCTCCGTGTTTCGATAGTCGTATTGCCAGTCTGGCGAACGGTTACCCGATACCGTGATCGAGCCGCTGTCTGCTCCCCAGCTCGGCTCCCGGTGATGAAAGTCCCCTTGAGTAACCTGCCTGGCTGTTCCCCCATCTGCGGGGACTACGAACACATGACTAAAGGCGGCCTCTAAATAACCACTACCGTCTCGTTCGTGATACATCCGATCAGTCAGCCTGGGTTTTGCAGCCCAATTGGCGCCCTCAGGCATGGTCGGGCGGCTTGCGATCGTGGGTGCTTCAGATTTTACGTCCATAACAAAGGCAAGCTCCTTGCCGTCAGGACTCCATTGGATGTCCTTGGGTGTACCCGGGAGCCGGCTCACTCGTGCGCTTTGACCGTCCGCAAGCCAGTGGACATAAATCTCCGAACCTTCGCCTTCTCCAGCGGTTCGTACATAAGCGATGCGTGCACCATCGGGTGACCACACGGCGCTGGCTTCGTTACCTTCGAAGCTGCTGAGCTTACGCTGCGCCTGCGAATCCACATCTATCAGCCACAAGTCACCACGGCGCCGGTCCTGCATGATGTCAAAGCCCATACGGCGGTAAACAACCTGCTCCCCATCGGGCGAAATTTGCGGGTTAAGCGCCCACTCAATTTCAAAAATATCCAAAGCTTGGAAGCTTTGTAGATTTTGCGAATCCTGTGCGATGGATGCCTGCGACGACATGAGCGAGCATAAGGCGGCGACAAAGAAGGTGCGGGATTGCTCGCGTAAAGATCCCCGCGTAAGCGTTGGCGTTGACAGAGGCATGAAAGATTCTCCTGGAGTTATGCCGCTGATGCTATCACCACTCATGAAAATTGCGATGGCGTGCTAGAATTGCGCGCCATTTTTAACTCACAACAGTAACAAGCCATGCCCTCCGTGACAGATGATCTACGTATTCAGAAAACCAACGAACTGGTATCTCCCGAGTCTTTGGTTAACGATATTCCCCTAAGCGACGAGGCTGCTCAGACCGTCGCCGGCGCTCGTGCAGCGATCTCAGCTATTTTGGGTGGCGCAGACGATCGCCTGCTGGTTGTGGTAGGCCCCTGTTCGATACACGACCCCAACGCTGCGAGAGACTATGCCCAAAGCTTGAGAGAAGCGGCGAAGACGCATAGTGCAGACCTCCAGATCGTGATGCGCGTGTATTTTGAGAAGCCTCGTACAACGGTCGGTTGGAAGGGGCTCATTAATGATCCGGACCTCAATGATACGTTTCAGATCAATAAGGGCCTGCACTTGGCCCGGGAGCTGTTGCGGGATCTCGCCGAGATGGGGCTTCCCGCAGGCACGGAGTACCTTGATCTCATCAGTCCTCAATATGTTGCTGACCTCGTGTCCTGGGGTGCTATTGGTGCCCGCACCACGGAAAGTCAGACTCATCGGGAGCTTGCTTCAGGGTTGTCCTGCCCTGTGGGCTTTAAGAACGCCACGGATGGTGATGTGCAGGTGGCTATCGATGCAATCAACTCGGCTTCTCAGCCGCATCGCTTTTTGTCTGTCACAAAGCAGGGGCACTCGGCGATTTTTCAGACAACGGGTAACGAGGACTGCCACATCATTCTTCGTGGGGGTAAGCATCCGAACTACGACATGTTTTCCGTGGACGATGCTAGCGCGATGTTAAGCAAGGCGGGGCTGCCAGCGCGCATCATGATCGATGCCAGCCACGCGAATAGCCGCAAGATTCCCGCCAGACAATTCGATGTGGCCATGGACGTAGCGAACCAGGTCGCCCGTGGCAGCCGCAGTATTTTCGGCATTATGATCGAGAGTAACCTTGTGGAAGGGCGACAGAATGTAGTGCCTGGCCAAGCTCTGGTTTACGGACAAAGTATCACCGATGCCTGCATCGACTGGTCAGCAACAGAGAGCGTGCTAAATGGCTTGGCCGAGGCAGTGCAGCAAAGGCGCGCTCTCGGCTGATAACACCAATATCTGAGCATCTAAAAAGGGTAGTCATGAATAATAAGATGACCGAAGAACAGGCGAGAGAGTACTGGAAACGTAATCTCTTGTTGATGGTGAAGCTACTCGCGGTTTGGTTTGTCGTCAGTTTCGGCTGCGGCATCATGTTCGTAGACCTGCTCAACCAGATTCAAATTGGAGGGTACAAACTCGGGTTTTGGTTTGCACAGCAGGGATCAATTTACGTTTTCGTTGTGTTGATTTTTGTCTATCGCTCGCGCATGGACGCTCTCGACCGCGAATTTGGCGTCGAAGAAGACTAGGGAGCGTAGTCATGCAGCTCCAGACTCTAACCTACATCGTAGTAGGCATAAGCTTCGCAATATACATCGGTATTGCTATCTGGGCCCGCGCCGGTTCTACCAAAGATTTTTACGTGGCTGGCGGCGGCGTGCACCCGATTTCGAATGGCATGGCTACAGCAGCGGACTGGATGTCGGCCGCTTCGTTCATCTCCATGGCGGGACTTATAGCCTTTATGGGTTATGGCGGCTCCGTATTCCTCATGGGCTGGACTGGTGGTTTTGTCATTCTAGCGATGTTGCTCGCTCCGTATCTGCGTAAATATGGGAAATTCACGGTGCCGGAGTTCATTGGCGATCGCTATTACTCCCGTACCGCGAGGTTTGTCGCAGTGGTATGCCTGATTATCTGCTCAGTGACCTACGTGATTGGGCAGATGAAAGGCATCGGCGTGGCCTTTTCTCGTTTTCTCGAAGTTGACTACGGCACGGGGTTGTCAGTAGGTATGGGAATCGTTTTCTTTTACGCGGTGCTGGGTGGGATGAAGGGAATTACCTACACGCAGATAGCTCAGTACTGTGTCTTGATCCTGGCATACACCATACCGGCTATTTTTATCAGCCTTCAGTTAACGGGTAACCCTATTCCTCAATTAGGTCTGGGCGGTACTTTGTTGGGCACAGATACCTTTTTATTGGACCGCCTTGATCAACTGGTTCTGGAGCTTGGGTTTAAGGAATATACGACCGACGTGCGTATCTCGGGGATCAATATGTTTGCGTACACCGCTTCGCTCATGTTTGGTACCGCTGGTCTACCGCACGTAATCATCCGATTCTTCACCGTCCCTAAGGTGCGTGATGCTCGATCCTCGGCCGGATGGGCTCTGATTTTCATTGCGATTTTGTACACGACGGCACCTGCGGTCGCAGCGATGGCACGTCTCAATCTTATGCAAACCATCGAGCCCGCGTCCGGGGATTATCTGTCTTACGAAGCGCGTCCACAGTGGTTTATGAACTGGGAGAAGACCGGCTTGCTCGCCTTCGAAGATAAAAATAGTGACGGGCTTATGCAGTACTCGGCTGATGACGCGAGGAACGAACTCGTGAAAGTCGATCAGGACATAATCGTGTTAGCAAATCCGGAGATTGCTCAGCTTCCCAACTGGGTGATTGCCTTGGTGGCTGCCGGTGGTTTGGCGGCAGCGTTGTCGACCGCTGCAGGTCTTCTGTTGGCGATAGCGTCCGCTATATCTCATGATTTGTTGAAGGGGATATTCGCGCCAAACATTAGCGAAAAACAGGAGCTCAGGGCGAGTCGAGTAGCAATGGCCGTTGCCATTGGCGGTGCCGGTTACCTAGGCTTTAACCCTCCAGATTTTGCCGCAGGGACCGTTGCTCTTGCCTTTGGGTTGGCTGCGTCCTCTATTTTTCCTGCTTTGATGATGGGTATTTTTAGCGAGCGAGTGACTAAAGAAGGTGCCATCGCTGGTATGTTAGCTGGTATTGGCATTACGCTTTTTTACGTGTTCCAACATAAGGGGATCATGTTTATCGCGTCGACTGCCTTTCTGGGTGACACATCACCGAACTGGTTTTTTGGAATCGAGCCCAATGCTTTTGGCGTTGTTGGAGCTGTTGTTAACTTTGCCGTTGCGATCGCTGTGTCGACTATTACGGCGCCACCTCCGGTGGAGGTAACGGATATGGTCGAGAGTATTCGTGTGCCCGCAGGGGCAGAGGCGGCGATTGACCACTGAGTCGGCAAGTTTTTGTAGACTTTGATTGTCCTGTAATTCCAAGAGATAGAAATGTTTACAAACAAGCACGTTGTAGTAGCGCTAGTAGTTGCACCTGTACTATCGATTATGGCTTGGTTTGCGGTAGGGAGTTTTACGAGCGAGCCGGCGGAGCCCGCGAAGCCCGGGGTGGCGTATCCGTTGGTGGAGAAGAGCAACTGTCGCTACGCGAGCGGAGTGTGTCATCTTGAGAATAAGGACGTTCGTCTCACTCTAAGCATCGAAGAGTCGACGGGGCTTTCGTTGCAGCTTGCGGCATCCCACGCTGTGGAGGCCGTCCTCATGTCGATCTCACATCCGAAAACCGATCCCGGTCCCAGACCAATGCAGCCTGCAGATGCCGAAGGTTTGAAATGGCGCCTACCCCTGAGTAATGTTCCCGAAGCGAGCGCCCGAATTCGCGTAGTTATATCGATTAAGGGCAGCACATACTTTGCTGACGCATCCACGCTCTTTTTACAGTAATAAGATCGACGTTATCTGAGGGTTCGCCCAACGGTAGAAGCGTCTGAACTATCGCTCGAATGCTTCGATGCAGCGTAAGAGTACGCCTATTCGTTTAAGGTTTGCCGGCAAGCTCCATAGTGCGCTTTGGATTGATAAGCCGAATAGTACGGGTGCTAATGTCTTTCTCTTCGGCACCTTCGATGATCACTGTCTTTAGCTCTTCGACAGTCAGTTCCGGATGAAGCGCCAGCAGCTTTCCTGCCAGATTCATTACCTGCGGAGACGCCATAGATGTTCCGTTATAGGGGATACGATTGCCGCCCGGCACGTAGCTCTCCACCTCATAGCCGTTTCCATAAACATCGACTTTTCCGAGACTGGTAAAGCTGGTTTCGTCGCCGGCGCTGTCCACGGCGCCCACTGTTAACAAGTTAGGGTATTCGTAGCTGCTGGGATAGAACTCATCAAAGCGCACATCGTTGTCAGAGTTTCCTGAGGAGGTTACAAACAGTATGTTGTCTGATTCGCTGATCGCTTTCCTCAGGGCACGATCACCTATCTCAAAGATCTCTCTCGCGATGGCTTTACGCTCTTCCGGCGTTTCGCCGGCTGCGTTAGCCTCCAGTGCCGCTTCGATGCCTCGCAGGGAACCACCCCAGCTCATATTGACTACACGAACACCTTGCTCTCGGAAGTACTCTGCGGTTTCAAGAAACATTGCGGCCCCACGATGGGCGGCCGCTAGGGTGGGGCGCTCAGGGATAGTCTCGTGCCCGTAGGTCATGCGCGTGACTAACAGTTGAGCAAAAGGATTGCCTTCCGCGGCAATGCCGGCCACATGTGTTCCATGGGAGTAGTTGCCGTAAATGGATAGAGACTCAAGGAACTCTTGTACGTCGTCTTGGGGCAGGCTCGCCAGCTGCTGCCGTACCGCTGTCGCTTCTTCACTATCGACATTGAATTGGATGTCACCCATGCCCTTTATGAGTAGCTGCAGTTCGTTTTCATCCTGCGGGAAGTCTCCGATAGGGTAGAGAATGTCCGGCGTTTTATTGGCATCCAGGTCGTAGGCTATGCCGTGCACATCATCGACGTAGCCGTTGTCGTCATCGTCGATTCCGTTGTCAGGTATCTCTTTCTCGTTGGTCCAGAGTTGGCCGGTCTTTCGGAAGATTTCAGTATCCATGCCGCTATCCCATACCGCGAGGACTACCGGTGACACAGCCTCGCTCGCATCCAGAACCACTTGCCGCGCCGACCAAATATCGGTTTTTTCAACCTGGTTTGAAGCGATGGTGTAGCTCAAAACCGTGTTAATGGCGTCCGAAACGTCGAGGAAGTGATCCAGTGTAAAGCTTGCGCCGACGAGGGAGGAGGCGATGTCATAACTTATCTCTCCACCATTTCGGTCTACGACGGGCTGGTAGTTTGATTCGAGGCTACCCATAAGTAATGCTCTACTGAGTATCTCTGTACGGCCTTTGAGGCTCTTCAGGTTGGCTTCGACAGTCTTGTAGGGAAGGGCTGTGACCATGTTTTGAAAAGTTTCAGCGAACGCTTCTTCCGATGGAGACCCGTTTAACTCAGTTTGAGCGACTGCGGAACCCGCAAGCCCCATGGTCAAACGGTTTGCTTCTTTGCTTTCAAGCGCCTTCCGTTTCTCGAGATAGTCGAGATACGTCTGCCAGTCGCTCTCCAATAACGCGACACTGCCCAGTAATCCGTAGAACTGCTGCACGGTATTGTCGTCTTGAATGTCGTAGGTACTCAAATCCGCGTTGGTGTCCGCGGCTATCTGCCGTGCCAGCGCCAACAACTTGTCGCGGTTTTCTTCGTCGTACAGTGCGGTTACCGGAACGTCGATTGTGTAGCTGTGACGCGGCAAGTCATCTCTTACTTCGATGACGGGGCGCTCTGATCCTTGTGCGCTCGCAGAGCTCGACAGTGCTAGGCCATTCACAGAGGCGAGCAGCAAGCCAGTGAGTAAAACAGCACCCTTTTTCTTGATCACGATGAATCCTTCGAAGTTAAAGCTTGGCTTCTATCACTAGGTTCTTCACCGTACAAGAACGCCGGTGGCGACTATCGATGAGGCGAGGGTCCCCTGCGTTAAATGGCGGGAATCCGCAGAGCTACGAACTTAGTTTAGTCCCCAATCCTTATCACCCCACAAGGCATTTACACGTTTGTCTCGGCCACAGCTGGATCGGTAGTACTTGTAGCGAAGAGGGTTTTTCTCAGCGTAGTCCTGATGATATTCCTCGACAGGCCAAAAACGTCCGGCAGGGAGGATAACCGTGGCAACAGAATCTTTGGGGAACAGTGCGTCTACCTCTGCGCGAGTTCTCTCGGCGGCTTGTCGTTCTTCGTCGTTGCCGACAAATACGGCTGTTTTGTAGCTAAAGCCGCGATCGCAGAACTGTCCACCCGCATCCAGAGGATCGACGGTTCGCCAGAAGTGGACCAGTAACTCTTCATAGTTGATCTGTTCACTGTCGTAAGTGACTTGTGCCGCTTCGTAGTGACCTTCGTGGTTGCCTCGGTAGGTGGGGTTTTGCAGTGTGCCACCCGTAAAACCTGAGACTACGTCTAAGACGCCGTCCAATTTCGCGAAGTCAGACTCTACGCACCAAAAGCACCCGCCGGCAAAGCTCGCCGTTCGCTCCTCAGCCTGGGCAGCGATTCCTTGCATCATCGTGACAGTGAAGCCTGCGATGGCAAGTAGAGGGGTGAGTTTTTTTAACAACGGCGATTGCGCGGTGTGATGAGGCATGAGTTTTCTCCAATTAACTACCTCTTTGGCAGTGGAGAGGGGAATAGGTTCCCGTCTCCACTACTTTGTTCAGGCTGCGTCCAACAATCTAGCGCGGGCAGCGGCGTATTCCACTCTTAAGCGCTCAACCAATGCGGCCGTGGAGCCGACACTCTTCACGGCGCCGATGCCCTGGCCACAGCCCCAAATGTTCTTCCAGGCTTTTGCGTCAGTGTTGCCGCCCGAGCCGAAGTCCATCGCAGAGGGATCGCTTTCCGGAAGGTTGTTTGGATCCAGACCAGCCGCCTCGACAGATGGCGCGAGATAGTTTCCGTGAACTCCCGTGAATAGGTTGCTGTAGATAATGTCTGAAGAGTTGTAATCCACGATGGCCTGCTTATAGGACTCCTCTGCATTCGCCTCTTCCGTGGCGATAAAAGCGGAGCCGATGTAGCCAAGGTCTGCCCCCATCGCTTGCGCACTTAGGATTGCATCGCCATTCGCGATGGAACCAGAAAGCAGAAGAGGACCCTCAAACCACTCGCGAATTTCTTGTACTAAAGCAAAGGGCGAGAGAGTACCCGCATGTCCGCCAGCGCCAGCTGCCACGGCGATAAGCCCGTCGGCGCCTTTTTCAATCGCCTTCTTTGCAAATCGATTATTGATAATGTCATGGAGAACGATACCGCCATAAGAATGAATGGCATCGTTAACAAACTCTTTTGCGCCCAGGGACGTGATTACCACGGGGGCCTTGTACTTCACACACATCTCAAGGTCTTCCTGAAGACGATTGTTCGACCCGTGCACGATAAGGTTGACGGCGTATGGCGCCGAGGGGGCTTCAGGGTTTGCTTCATCGTATTCAGCAAGCTCAGTTGTTATCCGGTCCAGCCATCGATCCAGCTCTTCCAGAGGGCGAGCGTTCAGAGAAGGGAATGAGCCGACGATGCCGGCTTTGCACTGCTCAATAACCAGGTCGGGATTAGAAATGATAAACAACGGGGCTGCGACAGCTGGGAGACGCAGACGAGAAGAGAGTGTTTCTGGCAATGCCATGAGAGGCTCCTTTAGACAAAAATCGAGATCGTGGAAAAGCGTCGCGCAGATTAAGGTAAGTCGACCGCGTATGCAACATTTTGCATAAGGCATCGGTTGGGTGCACAATCACGCATCCGCTACTTTTACCAAGGAGACCCCATGGCGCTGCGTTACGCGATTATGACTGCGCTGATTGAAGACGAGCTATCGGGTTACGATCTTGCGGGTTCCTTCGACAAGTCTTTAGGCTTTTTCTGGCATGCCTCCCACCAGCAGATCTACCGCGAGCTTGGGAAACTCAGTGAGCTCGCTTGGGTTACACGACGCACCGAAAGCCAAACAGGCCGTCCCGACAGAATTCTTTATGCCTTGACCGACTTGGGTCGCGACGCCCTTGATCAATGGGTGCTCACCAAGGACCGCATGCGTTTGCAAGAGACCAAAGATGAGCTCTACATCAAGCTCTATAACTTGTCGGAAACAAACATCGAGTACCTTCGCACTCGGTTACTTGAACGCCGCGACGCCATGATGAAACGTCTGTACTTGTATGAGCGTATCAGGCGTCGGCACTACGATGATCCTAAGTCACTGCCTCTTCGCCGAAAGGGTGTATATCTTGCGTTGATTGGCGGCATCAATGGCGGCAAACAATATTTGTCCTGGTGTGATGAAGCCCTTGAGCTCTTGGCTGATGCAGATGTTAGCGCTGGTGCTTGATGTGTTGGCAAAAAGAACGTGAAAGAGCATGCTAAAGAACCCGAAGTAACAGTCTCTTCCCCAGATACTGCATAATGCGATTCCGGTTTCCGGCGACGATCCGCACCTCACAGAGCTCGGTATGTACTACCAGTATTTTGGTCTAAGCGAAGCGCCTTTCTCCATCGCGGTTAATCCGCGATATTTGTACATGAGTCCTCGACATCGTGACGCGCTGGCGCACCTGCTCTATGGCGTGGGAGCGGGTGGGGGCTTTATTCTGCTCACCGGCGAAGTAGGTACGGGTAAAACAACGATCAACCGCTGCCTCATCGAGCAATTGCCGGACAATGCGGATATCGCGATTGTTCTCAACCCGGCGCTTGATTCAATAGACATGCTGGCCACGGTATGTGAAGAGCTGGGTATAAACTTTGATAGTGCTTCCCCGGGTCTTAAAGATCTTACCGACGCTCTTCATGGATTTCTTCTCGAAAATCACGGAAAAGGTCGTAAGACTGTGCTGATGATAGACGAGGCGCAGCATTTAAGCTTCGACGTGCTCGAGCAGATTCGTCTACTCACCAACCTGGAGACAAGCGACGAGAAGCTACTGCATATTATTCTCATCGGACAGCCAGAGTTGGCTGCAAAACTTGCCAGGCCAGAACTACGTCAGCTGAATCAGCGAATAACTGCCCGCTTTGACCTGCAGCCTCTCACCGCCGATGAAACTGCCGCTTACATCCGGCATCGCCTGCACGTTGGCGGCATGCCAGCGGGACGCGAGCTGTTTCCTTTGGCGTTGGTGCGGGCGATTCACAAAGAAAGCCGCGGCATACCCAGACTCATCAATCTGCTCTGCGATCGCATGCTCCTTGGTGCCTACGGTCGAGATAGCGAGCGCCTCGATCGAGGGCTTCTGAACCAGGCGGTTAAAGAAGTGCTCGGGAGTAATGGAGCGGAGTCTGCTGCCCGCGGGAATCAGACCCCACTTTGGCTCATGTCAGCAGCGGCGCTTTTTACTGTGGGAATGGTCCTTTGGTGGTTGCTGGGTATGCAAAGCCCCATGGAACGCGTAGCCCATACCAGTGAGCTTGCTGTTGGGAACGCAGAGCCGCCTGGCGCGCCCGCAGACAGTATGAATGCTCGAGGCGACGCAATAGTGGTGGAGACGGAGGAGTCAACCGTTGCCGAGGTCGGTGCTTGGTGGATGTCTCCTTTGGAAGGGGCGCAAGCCCTCGGTTCTCTCTATGGCACTCGTCAGCCGATGCTCGCGAACCCCTGCGCTACGTCCTTAAGTAATCTGCGCTGCGAGCAGCGCCAGATGGAGAGTTGGAATCAAATGCTTGCAGAGGGTCGCCCGGCACTCTTGGGGCTTTTGGATGAGCGGCGCTTTGAGGGAAGGGCGCTGCTGTTGGGCATCGAAGGTGATAAGGCGCTGTTAGGTACGGCGACGGGATCGCAAGAGGTTCCACTGGAGTTGCTGGCGCCTCTATGGACCGGCACTGTATGGCAGCTCTGGCGCCCCTCTATGGCTGTTACGCGCACTTTGGAGCTCGGAGATAGCGGGGATGACGTAGGTCGCGTGGCCATGCTGTTCGCGCGGCTTGATGGGCAAGCACGGCCTTTGACGGACTCGTTGTTTGATAGCCGTCTTGAGTCTCGAGTGAAGCTGTTTCAGCAGCAACGCGGTCTTCGCGCAGATGGGGTTCTAGGGGAGAACACACTCCGCGCCTTGTCCCTGGCCGTGGGAGACGATCTTGGCTTTTCCGAGGCCCGAGCCTGGGCTAGAGCAAGAACTCAGACGGAGTCGGCGAGCTCATGACGGGGGAGGTGCATAGCGCGGTTTCACTGAAGGGTGTCTATCGATGTCGCTGATACTTGATGCGCTCAGCCGCGCAGAGCGCGAGAAGCGTGAGCAGGCTAGCCCCGCACCTACGATTCTTTCGCAGGAGTTCACACCTGGCAGTTTCGGGAGTCCCATTTGGCCAAAGTGGGCAGTGTCCTTTGGGGTGATTTTTTGTTTATTAGCCGTAATGTTTGTGTTGTTTCGCGCTGCCCCGGGACCCTCGCCTGCAGGTTCAGCGGCGGCTCCTACTACGGTCCAGGCTACAGCTGAGAGCACACCTCAGACCATGACCGCCGTGAGTTCTGGCACCGTCAAATCTGCGCAATCAGATAGCGTGTCATCGCCTTCTTACAAAGTGCCGACGGCTGTGAGGGTGCAGCAGGCACAGATGCCCGATCAGGCTCTACCAGCCGCAGCTCTCAGCGTGATGGACCCAGCATCCGAAGAGCGTGCCGCTGCGGTTGCGGCCTTGTATTCTCAACCTACTGAGGCCTTGGTCAATGAGGCAGCGCCCGCTATTGGTCGCAATAGTCAGTCCATCGTGGAGGAGTCTGAGGCTGAGGGAGCTTTAGCCACTGTTGAAGCCTCACCGGCTTTTACGGAAAGCGAGATTGATGTGGAGCAGGTACTCAGGGAAATCCGGACTGAGGCTGCCAACAGCGGCTTGGAACCGCACCCTACGCCGCTTCTTGAAGATCTCACCAAGCAGTTTAAGGACAGGGTCCCGACCCTGATGTATTCCAGTCATGACTACAGTAGCCTGGGACGCTCTACCGTAACGATCAACGGCGAGACCTTGACCCAGGGTCAGCGCACGCGAGGGGTAGAAGTGAGAGAGCTGCTATCCGATTCAGTGATCCTTCGCTTCGACAGCACAGACTTCAGGCTTAGAGCGCTTAATAGTTGGGTGAATCTCTAAGGTCGGCCGCCTTTGAGCGCGGTGTCAGTTAATCTCCAAGCGAAGATCCATACGCTTAAAGACATTCCGCTGCTGCGCCAACTCCTGTGCGGTCAAGGGATGTTGCTCCAGCCAGTCATCAGGGAAATCAAGGCTCAGTCCCTCAGCAGAAGCCTTGATCGCAAAGTCTGGTAACTGCTCCAATGGCTCGACGTATTTAAACAGTGTTGCCAAGCGTAAAAGGGCAACCAGTCGCTGTAGCCTCAGGAGCATGGCACCTTCGCTGTCTCCAAAGAGCTCCTGACGAAGCTTGCCATGCTGGCCTTCCACCAGGATCGCCATGTCTTCCTGCTCGTGTTGCGGAAATCCTGGCAGGTCAGAATTGCGAAGGAGATAAGCTCCGTGGCGATGGTAATGTTTGTGTGCTATGGCTTTTCCGATTTCCTGGGATAACGCTGCCCAGATCAAAAGCTCCCGGTCGCTAGCGGTGAGATCCCACGCCTTGTAGGTTGCGTCAAACAACATACGAGCGCGGCGGGCAACAATCTGTGAAGACTCCTCGTCGACGTGGTAACGCTGCATTAACGCGACGATGCTTCTTTCGCGAACATCTTCATGACTGAGACGTCCCACGAGGTCATAGACAACGCCTTCACGCAGTGCACCGCGGGAACTTCGCATTTCATCTATGTCCAGTACATCGAAAATTGCCTCGGTAATGGCTACGCCCGATGCGATCACCGAGCGCCGGGCATCTGTCAATCCTTGAAGATTGATGTCGTCCATATACTTGAAATCGAGTAAGGCCTTTCGCATGCGGGTAAGCCCCTTGCGCGTGATGTTTCCCCCAGCCCAATCCTGAGCAAGGAGAATGCCCTCTATCGCTTGAAGGGTGCCCGAGGAACCCACGGCCTCTACCCAGTGCTTGCTCCGAAACTGTTTGCGGATATGTGACACCTCTACGCAGGCGCGGTCATAGGCCGACTTGTAGTTCGACTTGCTGAGCATGCCATCTTTAAAGCAGTCTTTGGCATAGGTCACGCAGCCGAGTTGCAGACTCTCCAGTCGCCGGGGTTCGAAGCGCTCACCAATGGCAAACTCGGTACTGCCTCCACCAATATCTACGACCAAGCGTGATTGGGTGTCATCGGCAAGAGTGTGTGCAACGCCCAAATAAACCAGCCGGGCTTCTTCGCGTCCATAGATTACGTCGATTGGGGCGCCGAGAATTCGCCGCGCGGGCTCTGTGAACTTTCGTCGGTTCCGAGCGCGACGCAAGGCATTGGTGCCTACGACTCGAATACGTTGAGGCTCTACACTCTGGAGTAGTTGCGCAAAGCGACTCAGGCACTCGAGGCCTCGATTGATGGCGTCTTTCGAAAGCGTGTCTCCTTCAAGCCCTGCGGCAAGTTGCACCTTTTCGGACAGCGCTTGGGTGGGACGAATCTCTCCGTGCTCGATACGCGCTATGAGGAGATGGAAGGAGTTGCTGCCCAAATCTACAGCTGCGAGGAGGCTGCCGTCGCGGAGGGCTTCTGGATTGTCACTGTGGTCGTGAGAGGCTTTCTTTAGATCTTTTGTTGCTTCCAAGGTGTCGCGTCAACCGGTCATAGTTTGTGTTTGTTAGTTTATCCGAGAGCACTCGCGATAGCACACTTTTACCGTGGCTAAGGCTCCACGATGCGCGGCACACGCTTGGGCATGCCAGCCAATAATTCGTAGCCAATACTATCCGCATAGCCCGCTAGAACATCTACGTCTGGCACATCTCCCCAGAGAACTGCTTTAGATCCGATCGTGACGCTCGGGTGTTCCGTGACATCAACGGTAATCATGTCCATGGATACCCTGCCAGCCAGCGGCAGGGAAGCACCTTCGATGAAAACCGGCGTACCGTCAGGGGCATGACGTGGGTAGCCGTCGCCGTAACCTGCCGCAATGGTCGCTATACGAGACGGACGTTGAGCTTGCCAGCGTCCGCAGTAGCCAACGCGCTCGTCGGTCGATACTTCCCGAATGCTGATCACCTGAGCACTGAGTTCCATAGCAGGTTTGAGTCCGAGGTCGGAAGCGCTGCACTCTGCCAGGGGTGAACCGCCGTAGAGCATGTAGCCCGGGCGAACCCAGTCGCGGTGGCTTTCAGGCGCACGGAAAATTGCAGCGGAGTTTGCGGTGCTCTGAGCATAACTCTGCTCGCCTATAGACCTGTCGAACACATCTAGCTGCTTACTGATGCCGTTGTCTTCAGGTAAATCTGCACTGGAAAAATGTGTACAGACAACAAACTCGGAATGTCTAATTTTTGGCAGCAGTCTTTCAATAGCATTAGCTGTTGCATCGGGAGCAAACCCCAGGCGATGCATGCCGGTGTCAATTTTAAGCCAGCAGGAGAGGGGGGTGTTGAGGTTGGTTTGTTCCAGCCATTCCAGTTGGTGCCACTCGTTTATGCAAAGAGTGAGATCTCGGCTAGACGCCTCCGCTATTTCATCAGCGCTTTGGGGCCCTTCGAGCATCAAGATGGGTTTCGTAATGTCATGCTCACGAAGAGTTAACGCTTCTTCTATACAGGCCACAGCGAACCCATCTGCAACGTCGTGCAAGGCGTGACTCACGGTAAGCAGGCCATGTCCGTAAGCGTCTGCCTTAACACAGGCCATGAGGCGTGCCGCAGGAGCCTTGTCGCGAGCGACACCAAAATTGTGGCGAATGTTCTGCGGGAAAACTCTGGCGAACGTTGGTCTCGCCACGCTAGTACTCGTAGCGGTGCTGGCTAAACAGCGACTCTGCTTCAAGCCACACATCGCCTACCTCACCGGACCCGACCGGGATGCCCTCGATAGCGACTACCGGCGCTACTTCCTTGCTGGAGCTGGTGAGCCAGACTTCGTCCGCACGATCGACTTCTTCACGCGTGATGACTCGCTCCTCGATGGTGCGGGGAGAGTGCTTTCGCAGCATATCCAGAAGCATCAGGCGCGTGATGCCCGGTAACTTCTGGTGATCCAGAAGCGGGGTGGAGATGACGCCATCTTTCACAATGAATACGTTGCAAGCAGCAGCCTCGGTGAGCTCATCATTGGCATTAAAGAGCAGCGTTTCATGATGACCTTTGGAGTGGCCATGCTGATAGTGCATGACGTTACCCAGTAATGAGGTGGACTTGATGTTACAGCGCTGCCAGCGCAGATCCCGCGTTGCAGAAACCTCATAGCGCTTGGCCAGATTTTTGTCCGCCGCAGGCGGAGGTGCGATTTCAAATGCGAATGCAAAACGCGTGGCTTCTATGCCTACGGGCATGGCATGATTTCGCTTGCTGTCAGCGCCCCGACTGATCTGAATATAAATGCCGAGGTTTTCACCCTCATTTGAGTCGGCCAGCTCGTTAACGATACTTCGCCACTCGTCGTGCTCGATAACCATTGAAAGCTCAATCGCATCCAGGCCTTCTTGCATGCGCGTCAAATGTGGCCCTAGTCCGACGCTCTTGCCACTGTAAACGGGGATGACTTCGTAAATTCCGTCACCAAAAAGGAAGCCCCGATCCATGGGCGAGATTTTCGCCTCGCTCATCGGCATAAACTGCCCATTGAGATAAACCTGATTCATACCCTTTCGTTCTCCTGTGAAGGATCATACTCATCCAGTCGCTGCTGGAGCTGGCTAAGTAAGTCTGCGCCAGCCGACGCTGGCAGTCCGTCTTCGGTAAGCGTGTTCTCTCGCGTGACACCGTCTATGCTGCCACGGTCTGACAAATAGCGAAGCGTGTCATGGTGCTCTACCGAAGCGAGTAGCGGTGTTTGCGTCAGTGCTTCAAGTATCGCGACCAAGGCATAGGCGCCCCAGTTTGAGACATCCGCAATGAGAAGCTCATCGCAGCTTGTCGCCGCTCCGTGGATATCCAGAGCGCTAACTTCTGCCTGAAGTTTGCCCATCCCGATTTCGTTGCCGCCATCACCGATGGCTATGCTGGCCCCCGGTGTAAGGGTCAAATAATAGTCAAATATGGCGCAGCGGGTCGAAATATCCTCGCCGCGCATATTGTAGTAACGATTGTCTTCTGCAAGTCCTGGCCGCTCTATGGAGATCACGACATCGGGCTTGAGTCTAGCGAGCATTGACTCGGCTTCCATACGCGCCGAATCAAGGTCAAAAGCTTGTAGCTTTAGGACTTCGAAATCCTGCTTAAGGGCGTTCGCCAACGGGTCAGCACAGGCCAGATGACAGCTTTTTCCAAGCTGCTCAAGCGCTTTGTACAGGGCAATAGCTCCGAGGGGGCCGTCGGTTTCGAAGGTTTCTAACACAGGAAAACCCGTGCCTATGAGCACTGTATTAGCCTCTGCCAATAGCCTTCCTGCGCGGAGTACATAACCTGATTCCAAGGCAGGTCTCAGCTCCGCCATGCGTCGAAGGTTGCGCTCAACCAGCAGATGCTCCATTGAATCGGTCAGTTTGCTGATGTTCATTGCGGTGCTGGCTCTGGTTTTCGGGAGCGCTCAAATGCATGCGCGAGATGTAGCGCATTGTGAGCGCTGTGTTCAGAAATTGCGGTGAAGGTCACCGTGTCTCCCGGACGCAATTGCGCGAGCGCCGCGCAATCTAGAGACAGAGCGCAACCAATCTTTGGATACCCGCCAATGGTTTGCCGATCGTTAAGTAACACAATGGGCTGACCATCGGCAGGGATCTGAATTGCGCCCGGAGCAATGCCTTCGGACAAAATACCCTCGATGTCACAGTTGATCACCGGGCCTTCCAGCCGGTAGCCCATGCGATCGCTGCGATCGGTTACCGTGTAGTCGCTATCGAAAAAGCGCCGTTGCTCAAGGCGGGGGAAATACTTGTGCTGATACCCGGGGATCACTCGTACGGTCGCACGATGGTGATACTTTGGACGCATCTCAGGGGGTAGCCACAAACGCTGAACGGCGTCGCTTGGATTAGTAGGGAGCGTATCTCCCACAGCAAGCCGCCCGCCGTTAAGGCCCCCGATACCTTCACGAACAACGGTGGAACTACTGCCAAAGGTCTCGGGAATGGCAAAACCACCGCGCACCGCAATGTAACTGCGACAGCCGGTAGTGCTGTAACCAAGGCTGAGCTCATCTCCCGCTGCAAGATCGATCACCGACCAGAGGGCTTTTTCTGCTCCATTCACGCTAAGGGGGAGGGTGGCTCCCGTTACCGCGATCTGCAAGTTTTTGGTCGCACGAAGGGAGATGCCGCCAAAGCTAGCCTCGATCAGCGTGGCGTTAGGCGCGTTTTGGAGAAGACGATTCGCGAGAGATGCAGCGAGGGAGTCCATGGGACCACCCGTTGTCAGGCCTATGGCCGCCTGCGCGAAACGGCCCTGATCCTGCAGCAGGCTCAGTAGTCCCGGCTGTAGCACTTCCAGGCTGCTCAAAGCTCGCCCCCAGCTTCTAGAAAGGCTGACAGGTCAATGGGGGTAAAGCGCACGCGGTCACCTACGTGCACCGGCATAGGTTCTGTTGACTCAGGATCGAACATTCGTTGGGGCGAGCGACCAATGAGATTCCAGCCCCCAGGTGAAACCGAGGGATAAACCGCTGTTTGTCTGTCAGCAATGGCCACTGCGCCGCGGGGCACCTTCTGGCGCGGTGTGCTGAGCCGGGGGGCCGCTATACGTGGGTCGACGTCGCCAAGATATGCAAAGCCAGGTGCAAAGCCTATGGCATAGACGCGATACTCCTGGTGACTGTGAATGTCTATTACGTCTGCCACGGACAAACCTTTGCTGTCCGCAAGAGATTGAAGGTCCTCACCACTCTCGATCGAGTAGTACACGGGAATCTCCACGAGCCGGCCGCTGTCGGTAGTGCTCGTTGCAAGATCAGGTACGCAAGCTCTGATGCATTGACTCACGTGATAGCGGTCGCTTTTTAGTGGGTCAAATAGGACGAGCAGTGAGGCGTAGGAAGGAATTAGGTCTACCAATACCGATCCTAAGGCGGGGCGCAGGGCATCTCCAAGGGCCTGCACCCTGGCGGCGACTGCCGGGGAGCTCTCGCTGCCCAGGTAGACGATGAGCCCTGCCTCTCCTGCGCACTCTATCCGTAGGTCAGTCATCGGCGAGTAGCTGTCGAATCTCTTGGATGGCTTGTACACCTTCGGCGTTGTCGCCATGGACGCACAAACTGTCTACCTGAAGCGTCAGCGTTTCTCCAGATACCGTGGTAACCGTTGATTCCCGTGCGAGTTGTTCGACCTGCGCGAGCATTCGATCTCGATCGTGGACGGCTCCGGGTTTGCGTCGTGAGAGCAGGCGGCCGTCATCGTCATAGCATCGGTCCGCAAAGGCTTCAAAGTACAGAGGGAGATTCAAGGAGGTAGCCTCCGACTCATGCTTCTGGGTGTCACTAGTAGCTTGCAGCATGAGTGTCAGCGGCTTTGCATAAGCCGCTACCGATTGCATTACGGTTTTGCGAACTTCCGGGTTCGCCATCATGTCGTTGTACAGGGCGCCGTGGGGCTTCACATACTGCAGTTCTACACCCACAGTTTTAGCCATACCGTCAATCGCAGCGATTTGGTAAAGGAGGGTGCTGCGGAGCTCGTCGGCGGACAGGGCCATGCTTCGTCTGCCGAAGCCGACGAGATCTGGATAGGCCGGATGAGCGCCCACAGACACGCCATGCTCGGCAGCCAGCTTAAGTGTCTTTTCGATGGTTAGAGGGTCGCCACCGTGAAAACCACAGGCGACATTGGCTTGGTCAAGAAAAGGCATAACATCCTCGTCCAGGCCCATACGCCAGCTACCGAAACTCTCGCCCAAATCGCAGTTTAATAACACTTTGTGCGCTCCTGTAAGTAGTCTGTCTTAAACATCTGCGTGATTTTGAGCATGGCCTACAGAATAGCCAGTTCAGCATTGCGCATGTCTGTCACCAACATACATCCCGGGCTATGAGTAATTGCAAACGGGGGCGCGGCGTTCTCCAGTGCCACCTGAGGTGTGACACCGCAGGCCCAAAACAGGGGTAACTCTCCAGTTTGAATAGTTACCGGGTCACCGTAGTCGGGAGCGTTGATGTCCGCAATGCCAATTGCACCGGGATCACCGAGGTGTACTGGCGCGCCGTGTACGGCGGGAAAACGACTGCACACCTGTATAGCGCGTATCGCATCAGCAGGTAGAAATGGGCGCATGCTTACCACCATATCACCCGAAAAGGGTCCTGCGGACTCGCAGGGAATGTTGCTTCGAAACATTGGCACATTGACCTTTTCGCTGATGTTGCGCACGTCCAGCCCGGCTTCCATAAGCGCCTCTTCGAAAGAGAAGGAACAGCCCAAGGCAAAGGTCACGAGATCGTCAGTCCAAAGATCCACGATGTCACCGCACTCGGCATCAAAGACGCCATCGCGAAACACCCGATAGGAAGGTATGTCTCGTCGAATATCGATATCACCGAGCTTTGCGAGCCCCGTGTCACCCGGCGAAGCGCTGCAGGCGATGAGAGGGCAGGGGCGCGGATTGGCCTGACAAAAACGCAGAAAATCAGCGGCCCACTGGGACGGCAAAATAACGATATTGCACTGCACGAAACCGGGCGCCAGGCCTGATGTATTGTCCGAAAACTCCCCGCTGCGTATTTTTTCGCGAAGCGCTGAGGGGGTAATGCCTGCGACTACTTCCACGTTTCTAACCTACATATCAGCTGTGAAGGGATTGCCTGAATGAGACCGTAAATAGAACAAAGTAGAGTACCTGAGACCGTGAATTTTCTATAGTATCTTTAGATAGTCGAATAACAAATTGCAGGAGCCCCGGATGCCTCATCCCAGCGAAACCGCCAAAGTTTATCCCCATAAGCCCGCCATCATTGTGGCTGATGCATTGGGAGGCGGTGACACGATGGTTACCTATCGGGAGTTAGACGAACGGTCTAACCAGGCGGCTCAGTTGTTCCGATCTTTGGGCTTGAATACCGGCGACCACATAGCCTTGATGATGGAGAATCGCCGGGAGTATCTGGAGATATGCTGGGGCGCTCAGCGGGCGGGCTTAATTTTCACCGCCATCAGTAGCCACCTCAAAGCAGAGGAGACTGCGTACATTCTCAGTAACTGCGAGGCGAAGCTGTTTATTGCTTCGCCCCAGGTGGCGTCGGTAGCTATTGCTGCAACGGAGAATGCTGCGGGGGTGCTTCATCAGTTTATGGTCGGTGGTGTGCGCGACGACTTTGAATCCTGGGAAGAGGCCATCGACGCTCAACCAACTACGGCTGTGGAGGATCAGGCCAACGGCGTTCCTATGCTCTATTCGTCGGGGACCACGGGGCAGCCTAAGGGGGTTTTTGTACCCCCTGATTCGGATGATGTGCACGCTCCGCATTTTCTTGCCGGTACCTTGGGCGCAGCGTTCGGATTTGGTGAAGAAACCGTTTACCTATCGCCAGCACCGCTTTACCACGCAGCGCCGCTGCACTACAACATGCTCACTCTGTACATGGGCGGTACGACGGTGATCATGGAGCAGTTTGATCCCGAGCGGGCACTAGCGCTCATCGAAGAATATCGTGCGACTCACAGTCAGTGGGTTCCCATTATGTTTGTACGTATGTTGAAGCTGCCCGAAGAAGTGCGCGACAAGTATGACCTTAGCTCCATGCAGTTTGCGATACACGCTGCGGCGCCCTGTCCCATTGAGACCAAGGAGCGAATGATTGATTGGTGGGGCCCGGTGATCGTGGAGTATTACGCGGCGAGCGAGTCTATTGGCGCGACACTGATAGATTCTCCCCAATGGCTGAGTCACAAGGGTTCGGTTGGGCGTGCAATGCTTGGAGAACTTCACATTGTGGACGATGAGGGCCGTGAGTTACCTGCGGGAGAGATCGGTGCGATTTACTTCAGTGGCGCCCAAGCGGCTTTCGAGTACTACAAAGAGCCCGAAAAAACTGCCGCGTCTTACAATGAAGAAGGCTGGGCTAACACTGGTGACGTGGGCTATTTGGACGAAGAGGGTTATCTGTATCTAACCGATCGCAAACATTTCATGATCATCAGCGGTGGCGTCAATATTTATCCGCAGGAGGTCGAAAATCTGCTCATAACTCACGACAAGGTCGCTGACGTCGCCGTATTCGGTATACCTCACGAGGAGTTTGGGGAGGAGGTGAAGGCGGTGGTCCAGCCGCAGAACTGGGTAGATGCTACGGATGAGGTTGCCATTGAACTGATGGAGTGGCTTCGCGAAAGGCTCTCACACATCAAGATCCCGCGTTCTATCGATTTCAATGAAAGTCTGCCTCGCCTTGATAACGGCAAGCTTTACAAGCGCCATCTCGTGGAAGAGTACCGAGCTGCGGCGAGGGACGACAACGTCAAGGAGTGAGCCCTTGCGTTGCCCCGGTTTCTGATAAACAGGTTAGGGTCGTGCCTTAGCTGTTTTGCGCGATCGCTTCGCCTGCCGTGTCTTCTGCTTTAGCCTCGCTTCTAAACGGGAGATAAAACACCGGCAGTACAAATAGCGTGAAGAGAGTGCCAATGAGCATGCCCGCGGTAATGGTCAGGCCGATACCAAAGCGTGCATTGGCGCCCGGTCCCGCTGCGAGCACCAAAGGTAAAACGCCCAGCACCGTCGCGAAAGTCGTCATCAGGATCGGACGTAAACGCAGAGTCGCGGCCTCCAGCACGGCGCTACGCCGGTCAGCGCCCTCGCGGACCAAATGATTGGCAAATTCCACAATGAGAATGCCGTGCTTCGCAATGAGCCCAATGAGCGTCAGTAAGCCGATCTGCGTGTAGATGTTCAGTGTCATTATTCCCATCGCCATGGGCAGCATCGCACCAAAAATTGATAGCGGGACGGCCACCAACACGACGAGAGGATCGCGAAAACTATTGAACTGCGCTGCAAGCACCAAAAATATAAGTAGCAAGGACATGCCAAACAGGATGGGGAACGTCGCGCTCTCCTGAACGTAGCGCCGCGACGCTCCGGTGTAGCCAACGCGAAATCCCCGAGGGGCTATTTCCGCCAACTGGAGCTCAAGGAAGCTCAATCCATCGCCCAGGGTATTTGACGGCATCATCATGCCTTGGATTGTCGTGCTGTTGAGCTGTTGATACTGGGATAGCGTGTTGGGCTCAACTCGGGTCTGAAGGCTGATAACACTGGACAGCGGTACCAGGTCGCCGCCAGTGGTGCGCAGATAGTATTTCTCTAGCTCTGATTGGGTAAGACGAAAATCTCTCCCTGCCTGGGGGATCACTTTGTAACTGCGACCCTCGCGGGTGAACCGGTTGACCTCGGCTTCTCCTAGCATCACCGCTAAGGTATTGGCGATGTCCTGCATCGAAATGCCCAGCCGCGAGGCTAGCTCTCGATCGATGTTGACGCTGATTTCCGGTCGATTAAAATCGAGACTCTGGCTGACGAAAGTAAACATGCCAGATTGTCGGGCTGCGTTGAGCAGTTCATCGCCCACCCGCTCCACCTCATCGTAGGGCGCCGTGGATGCGACAACGAAGCTAAGCGGAAGTCCGGAATCTGAACCCGGTAAAGGAGGGTTACCGAAGCTGAAAAGCTCCATCCCCGCGATGCTGCCCAGCTTGCTTTGGAGTTCCTGCTGTACTTCTTGCTGGGTACGAGTCCGTTCCTTCCAGCTGGTCATGTTCAGTCCGCCGAAATTGCTGTCCGGCTCTGCAACCTGCCAAGACCCCTGAATTTCGGGAATCTCCTTCCAGATATCCACGACCTGATCCAGGAAGACGTTTACATAATCGAGGTTTGCATAGCTCGGGGCCGATCCAACGACGTAGAGAGAGCTTGTATCTTCCTCGGGCGCCAGTTCTCTTTGACTAACCAAAAACAGTGCGGGCAGACTGAGTAGTATACCGGCTGTAAACATCAGTACAGCACCACGATTGTTGAGACAGTGCGTGAGCATGCCCTGATAACCGCTATTCATGCGGTGGAAGAAGTTATCCAGCATGTCCGCAAAGCGACCCTGATCTTCGTGCCCTTGCAAAAAGCGCGAGGCCATCATGGGGCTGAGTGTCAGCGCAACCACACCGGAAACAAGTACAGCGCCTGCAAGCGTGAGAGCGAACTCGCTAAACAGCGCTCCCGTGAGTCCACCGATGAAGGCAATCGGGGCATAGACGGCGGCGAGAGTGAGGGTCATGGCAATGACGGGTAGAGCGACCTCCCGGGCCCCTTCGATCGCAGCTTGCATGGGCGTGGCACCATCTTCGATATGCCGGTGGACGTTTTCCACAACGACAATAGCGTCATCAACGACCAGACCGATGGCGATTACCATGGCAAGCAGCGTGAGAAGGTTTAGTGAGAACCCCATGCTCAGCATGATGAACACCACGCCGATGAGCGAAAGTGGTATCGCCAGGAGCGGAATCAACACCACACGGAAGGAGCCCAAAAACAGAAAGATCACCAGAATGACAATAAGACCTGCTTCCAGCAGAGTATTGATAACTTCTTGGAGTGCATCATCAATGGCGACTGAGCTGTCCCAGTCCATGATGAGTTCCATGTCAGCGGGAAGGTTGGCTTCAATCGCGGGGAGAATGTCGTGGACGGCAGCAGAAACTGAAAGTGGGTTGGCATCCGGCGCCGTGGTGATCGACATGAAGACCGTGTCTCGACCACTGGTGAACTGACGCGACTGGTTATTCTCCGCGGCCAACTCGACTTCGGCTACATCACCCAGTCTCACTTGGCGGTCTTCATCCTGGCGAACGACGAGCGATTGGAACTCTTTCGCCGTGCGCATCCCGGTCACAGCATCCACGGTGACCCGTATCCACTCGCCCTCTGTGGCGCCTGCGGTGCTAATTACGTTGTCCCTTCGGATCGCCGCGTTCACATCGTTGGATGTGACGTTCAGTGCTGCCATGCGTACAGGATCCAGCCAAATGCGCATGGCGAGATAGCGGCCAAATATGCCGGCTTTACCGACACCTTCTATCGTGGCCAATTCCGGTTGAACGCTGCGCAGGAGATAATCAGTCACTTGAAAAGGTGTCATTTGCTCGCTGACAAAGGCGAGATACATCATCGCGTCACCACTTCCCGTGGTGGAAATGACGGGATCCTGAACATCATCGGGAAGCTCATCGCGCGCTTCGTTTACTTTAGCGATAACTTCCGTGAGCACATTGGAGGTGTTCTCTCCAAGCCGCACGTGCACCTGTATCGATGAAACTCCGGGATTACTGGATGACGTGATGTACTCAACACCTCTCGCGCCAGCGATATTCACCTGTAGCGGCGTTGTGACAAAACCCTGCATGGTTCTCGAGTTTGCACCGGGGTAAACGGTTGTGACGGAAATAATGCTCCGCTCCAGCTCTGGGAACTCTCGAAGGGTGATCTTCCCCAGAGAAGCGAGCCCGGCGATGAGGATAAAGGCACTGAGTACTACCGAGAGGACTGGGCGTTGTATAAAAATATCTGTGAAGCGCATGCTCAGATACCTGCGTCTGGGTCAATTTGGACCCGAGCGCCGCGGTAAAGCTTGTTTTGCCCGGCGATCACTATGCGCTCTCCATCCGCTACGCCATCGACGATAACGACCTCGCCATTGTTGGCAGCGACGGTTTTCACGACACGCGGGCTTACAAAGAGGCCGTTGTCATCTTCCTCGATAACGTAGACAAGATTCCCCTGCAGCGAATAGCTCACCGCGGTCTCGGGGACAAATACGCGGAGAGTCTCGCGGTTGAGGTCTATTACAAGACTGGCGAACATTCCCGGAAGCAAGCCTTCTCCCTCATCAACGCTAGCACGAACCTGCAGATTTCTAGTGTTTTCATCAATTTGAGAATCGACCGCTCTTAGTGTGGCGGTAAAGCTTTGATTCGGGAAAGCGGCTGTTCGCAGGGAGATACTCAGGCCGGGTTGCATGAGTGGGGCGTAGCGGTCGGGAACCGAAAAGTCCACTTCCAGGCTGGAAACGTCCTGCAGAGTGACCAAGGCAGTCCCCGCCTCGACGTAGTCGCCCAGACGAACCTGAAAAATACCCAGACGGCCGGAGAAGGGCGCGCTAATACGCTTGTTCTTGAGCACCGCATCGATCTCTGCAAGCTCAGCCTGTGCCGACTGGAGGTCTGCTCTTGACTGATCCAGTTGGCTTTGGGGGATAGAGTTTTCCTTTATCAGGCGCGCGTCTCGCTGATAGAGCTGATCTGCCAGAAGCAGTCTGGCTTCCAGGCGCTTGCGTGTGGCGACCTCAAACTCTTCATCGATGCTAACTAAGGGCTGGCCAAGTTCGACACTATCCCCTGACTGAACGAGCATCGCGGTAATGTCGCCGGTGGTCTCAGCGGTGAGCAAAATCCCTCGGGCGGCTCTAACCGTGCCCACGGCATCGATGGTTTCGCGCCAGGGTCTTGATTCAGCGGTGCCTGCAGCAATAGTGACCGGCGGAGCTGAGTAGTCCCCGGAGGCCATGGCTGAGGAACGCTGTAGAACGTAAGTGGCAGTGCCCCCCAATATCAGCAGTAAAAGTAGAGCGGCGACGAGATAAGCGCGCACAGGAGTATCCCTTTTTTGTTAGTTCAGCGATGACTTAGATCATCTAAGGAGAGTCAACAATTGTGGCGAAGTGTAGGGTCTGGGGTGACTAAATGCATCCCAAATTCTCGTCTATGAGGCTGCAGGGCCGTGTCAGTTTGTTACCTTAGGTAATGTTTTTGGGTATCCAAGGTGCGTTATGCTACGTCTATTCAGGTTGGCGTAGTGGGAGAACGGATGTCGTCGCGGAAGTTGAAGAAGATTGAAAAGACCATGGACGCAGCCCTCAGTTATGAGGATTGGTCTGAGGCAGCTCAGCAGCATGACGAAGTCAGCGGCGCTAAGCGCTGGAGAAACGTCGACCAAAGCCGTCAGTATGATTATGCGCAGATTCGCCTACGTTTGGATCGTCTTCGCAGTTTACGTGTGCGCAATGATTATCAGGGCCTTCTCTTTACTCTGAATGAGGGTATCCACGGCAACATGGGTGGTATGGGACGTAGCTCCCTCTATCGAAGGGCCAAGCACGGAACCAAACAGCTCATAGAGCAATACATCGACGAAATTGACGATGCCTTGCGCTATTTGGCCGATTTGGATGTCGAAGAGATCGATATTCAGCAGAAAATGGACTTCTTTTACCGGGCAAATATCTGCTTCGGCCGTTCTGCCTTGATGCTAAGCGGTGGCGGGGTTCTCGGTTTTTATCATCTGGGTGTGGTTAAAACGCTCCTTGAGCAAAATTTGTTACCGCGGGTTATCTCGGGCGCGAGTGCCGGCTCCCTGGTCGCAGGGGTAGTGGGCACGCATACAGATAAAGAACTCACACGGTTCTATGATCCGGCCAATGTGCACTTTGAGGCTGAGCGCGAAGCCAGCGCATTTTCCCGGATGTTTTTTGGCAGCAATCCACAGATAGATGTCGGTGATCTCGAGCAGATCGTTGCGCGTTTGATCCCGGATCTGACTTTTCAGGAAGCCTACGAAAAGACCGGACGCCAGATCAGTATCACGGTAGCGCCGGCAGAGCCGCACCAGCGCTCCAGACTTTTGAATGCAATTACCTCACCTAATGTATTTGTGCGCTCAGCCGTTATGGCGTCTTGCGCCGTGCCCGGGGTTTTCCCGCCGGTCACGCTGATGGCAAGAAACGTTCATGGAGAAGCACAGCCCTATTTGCCCACTCGTCGCTGGGTTGATGGAAGTATTGCCGACGACCTGCCAGCGAAGCGCTTATCGCGGTTGTACAGCACCAATCACTACATAGTGAGCATGGTGAACCCTATAGCCACGCCGTTTCTTAACGGCGGCAAGGAGCGAAGCCAATTGACTCGTGCTCTGGGGTCTCTGGGCGTCGGTATGGGGCGAGAGATGCTGAACTTTTACCGGGGAGTGGCTCAGCGGCAGGGCGATAACTGGCCTCGATTCAATTTGCTGCTCAATGGCGTGCACGCGCTTATGGATCAGGAATACAGTGGTGACATCAACATTGTGCCCAGTTTCCGCTGGTATAACCCGGGCAAGATCCTGGCGCATCTATCTGAAAAAGAACTCATGGATCTTATGGAGGCGGGGGAGCGATCGGCGTTCCCTGCGGTAGAGTCTATTCGGACCTGCACCAAGATATCGCGGACTATGGAAGAGATTTTACATCGCTTCGAATACGGAGACCTGCGGCCGCAGGGTGACGAGTATCAGCGTCCCCGAGCATCTCGGCGCCGGCCAGCCCCGACACGCTCCGACCGTGAAGCGATGCGTGAAACCGGCTCCCAGCGTCTGGACCGAGCGGCATCTTCGCCGGTCGACAATTCAACGCCTAAATCGGCGCCTAAATCGGCGCCTAAGTCAGCGCCTAAGTCGACAACCAAATCAGCAACCAAGCCGGCACGCAAGAAAGCGGTTAAGCGTGTGCCCAAGAAGGCGCCAAAGAGTCAGAGTGGCGCCTCACGTCCATCGGGAGCTAAGGGCAAGGACTCGGAGCGAGTCAGCGACGCGGCTTGAGCGGCGCCTTCTACGCTGTTCAGGGGTTGATGTAGCGAACGCCCATTTCGGCCAAAGGCTCAACCAGTGCGCCTTTGGCATCTGCCTCGGCGCTGGATGCGGTGCCGATAAGAGATCGCTTCTTCACGCCCTGAAGGATCGCCGCCAAGCGGAAGAAACAAAACACCAAATAGAAGTTCCAATGGGCGATGTCTGTACGGCCCGTGCGCTCGCAATAAGCGGCGATGTACTCCTCATCGGTAGGAATCCCCAGCGCGCCACGGTCGCAGCCGGTAAGTCCTCGTAAGCCATCTCCTGCCGGCATTTGCCATGCCATTACCTGATAAGAAAGATCGGCCATGGGATGGCCCAGCGTTGATAGCTCCCAGTCAAGGACGCCGATCACCCGGGGCTCCGTAGGGTGGAACATGAGGTTGTCCAGTCGGTAGTCACCGTGTACCAGACTTACGAGACCATCGTCTTCGGGCATGTGTGCAGGCAACCATTCGATGAGACGCTCCATGGCTGGGCTGTGCTCGGTTTCCGAAGCTCGGTATTGCTTTGTCCAGCGACCGAGTTGACGTTCGAAGTAATTTCCCGGTCTGCCATAGTCGTCAAGGCCGACATCTGCGGGCTTAACACTGTGCAGTGCGGCGAGCACGCGGTTCATATCATTGTAGATGGCCGTGCGTTCTTCAGCCGAGTCGACCTCCGGAAGTTCTGGGTCCCAAAAGACCCGGCCCTCCAGATACTCCATGATGTAAAACATTGAGCCAATAATGCTTTCGTCTTCACAAAGCAGGTAGGTCTTGGCCACTGGGACATCTGTATCCCGCAGCGCGCTCATTACACGATATTCACGGTCCACCGCGTGGGCCGACGCTAAAAGCTCTCCCGGCGGTTTTCTACGAAGAACCCACTTCTGTGAATCGTCACTTAGCAGGAACGTGGGATTTGATTGTCCGCCGGCAAATTTCTCAGCTTTTAGCTGTCCGGAAAAGCCCGGCAACTTGTCGTGCAGGTAGTTTTGGAGTGCATCGATATCAAGGGTTTGTGTGCTCATACTTCACTCTGAACGCTGTGCAAGCGGGCGAGTTTGCAGCAGCTCGTCTCTCCTTGCAATTGGATGTTTCTGGACACAGTTCTGGAGCTGTTCGCTTGCAGCGCCGAAAAGTTGTCACTGCGCGGAACTGCAGCTATTCTCTCGAGCCCCGAGCGGATTGAATTCACCGAAGCCCGCTACCGGTCAAATTAAAATAAACAGGATGAGCACATGTACGCAGAGCTAAAGAAAGCCTGGAGCGAATTCACTTCTCCAGGACAAATGTTTGAAGTTCACCGCACCGATGTTCACGGTGTAGGGATTCTTAGCTATGTACACGCACCGAATTCGTTGCGCGACCTTTGGCTGTCTTCCGCGGGACACGGCGATAACGATTATCTCATTTATCAGGATGAGCGCATAAGCTACAGCGAGGCTCATCGTCGCGTGGCTGCGGTTGCCCATGCTCTCTCAGAGATGGGTGTGGAGCCTGGTGATCGTGTCGCGATTGCCATGCGCAACTACCCCGAGTGGATGCTGGCCTATTGGGCGATCACAAGCATGGGCGCGGTTGCAGTGGGCATGAATGCTTGGTGGGTACCCCATGAAATGGAATATGCCCTTCAGGATTCAGCTCCTAGGGTACTTATAGCTGACGAAGAGCGGCTGCAACGCTTCGACGAGATCCGCGAGAAGTTTGCCGATATGCAGGTGGTAGCTGTCCGGGCGAAGAGTGATGTGTCTGCGTGGGCGCAAGCATGGGACTCTCTTGCCTCCGGCGAGGGTGCTATGCCCGACGTAGAGATTGATACCGACTCTGATGCCTGTATTTTTTATACTTCGGGAACCACCGGGCGTCCCAAAGGAGCTCAGTTGACCCATCGTAGTTGTGTAAACAACGTGATGAACGTGGCCTTTATCAACTCGGTGCAGCCTCGGGCTCTGGCCTACGCCGCGGGTGAAGAGCCGGCGGCTCCGGGTAGCGATGCGCCGATTCGGGCGCTTGTCGCCACTCCGTTGTTCCACGTAACTGCTAACAACTGCGTAGCGCACGTTGCCACCTTGGTGGGCGGGTGTCTGGTGCATATGTACAAGTGGGATGCGGGTGAGGCGCTGCGTTTGATAGAGGCGGAAAAAATCTCCGCGTTTAGCGCCGTACCGATGATGACGCGAGAGCTGATTATCCATCCTGATTTTTCAAAGCGCGACGTCTCGTCTCTTAAGACTATTGGCGGTGGCGGAGCAGCGATGCAGCCCGATCTTGTTGGAAAAGTGCCGACGGCTATGCCGGGAACCCGACCGAACACGGGCTATGGCCTGACCGAGACATCAGGAATTATCGCTGCATTGGCTCTTGAGTTCTTTCTCGATCGGCCCACGAGTGTGGGTCCCGCAATGCCGACTTTTGAGGCCAAGTGTATTGATGGCGATGGCGCTGATTTGCCTGCAAATGAAATTGGTGAGCTCGTGGTGCGAGGTGCACCAGTCGTTAAGGGCTATTTGAATCGACCTGAAGCGACTGCTGAAAGCATTGTGGATGGCTGGTTCCGTACCGGTGATATCGCCTATATCGACGAGGACGGTTTTATCTATCTTGTCGATCGCGCCAAGGATATGGTCCTTCGCGGCGGTGAAAACGTCTACTGTGCCGAGGTGGAAAATGCCTTGTTCAGCCATGACAGCGTTGCCGAGTGTGTGGTGTTTTCCGTGCCTGATGAGCGCCTTGGTGAAGAGGTGGGTGCCGCGATTTACGTTAAGCCCGGCGAGACTCTCGAGGCCGCAGCCTTACGTGAGCACTGCAAAGCCATCGTAGCTCCCTTCAAGGTACCGCGTTACATCTGGCTTCAGGACGAGCCCCTGCCTCGAAATGCAAATGGCAAGTTCGTAAAGCGCGCCCTTCAAGATTCTCTGTCTTTGAGCGATGCTGTTTAACCTTAACTGTCTACGATCATCTGCACGCCGCTTGCAGTAAGTTCAGCGTCAAAGCTTATCGCAATGCGTGCAGGATCAACTCCTCCGATCGTTACCAGTTCCCGTTTAGCGATAGCGGCTCTTTCCGTGGCAAGATCTTGCAAGGCGACCTTGGGTAATGTGCGTTGATCGATAAGGGTTTGCCACATCTCGGCAGGCTCGACGCGGACATCCTCAGAGTCGTCATCTGCGGAGCTGTCGGTTAACGCTAGGGCCTCGTAGCGCGAGGTCAATTCATTGACGAACGCCTCGCTCTGCCCGTCGATCATGGCGGCGTTAATCCCCTGGGCACTCAGTTCTTCGCGTAAAAGCTTTTCTTTGAGCGCTGCGCTATCCGCGATAGGGTCTGCGCCACCAGCAATGCGCAGGTTTAGCTGAGGACGCTCCAGTAACGCTGTACCCAGCGCCTCCAGAGAGCGTTGCGCCTCTGCTTCCAGGGCGCTGCTGCCCGGGGTGAAGGCGATGTTTTCAAGGTCATCATCGCTACCGACAAGACCCGCTAGCAGGCTGAAGGGGGCGGTTACGGCTTTTACAATGATGTTGGTGATCGCTCTGCCAATGATGGGGCCGAGAGAAAAATCTGGCGAGTCCACATCCCCACTAATCGGGACTGAGAGGTCGATAACGCCTTTGCTGTCCGTGAGTAATGCAATGCCGAGTTTTAGCGGGGCATCGATCGCAAGCTCACTTTCCACGGGCTCCCCAAGTTCCATCTGCGATATGACGATACGGTTGTCGCCATCCAGCGTCTGTCCGTCGAGGGCGTAGCGGAGATCCAGGCTCAGCGTGCCGCTATCCAGCGTGTAGCCTGCATAAGTTCCTGAGTAGGGCGACATGGTTGCGATATCCATACCTCTAAAGGTGAAGCGTAGTTCACCGTCCCGACGATCAGCGAAGGGCTTGCCGCTGCCGAGTATTACCACGGGCGCATAGCCATCTACGCTGCCCTTGAACTCCATGTTGAGGGGTTTCTCGGAGGCCGTATCGATGTCCTGTATATCCGCCTCGACGCCATCAATGAGCGTCTTAAAGGGAAGCGGGAGAGATGCGTCTGCAAAGTCGAGACGTCCATCACGGAGGCTAAGCTTGGCCAACTGAACACGCCATGCAGCGTCCTCTGTACCAGAGTCGACTTCTGACTCTTCTTCCAAACCTTCATCGACTTGAGGCCCGCTGCGTACAATACCATTGACGTTGATCACGCCATCTTCACGGATGTGCAGGGAGCCGGAGGGCTTTTGAAGATTAAAGCTATCTATCAGTAAGGATTGCGCGGGTACGTCAGCGGCGATGCCATCCAGGCTGAGCATGTCAAAGGTGAAGGCCTCTTCCCCGGTTTCGTCCAGCACCGTGCTGTAATCTTCGATCTGCAACGCAGCTTCAATTTTGTCAGGCGCAAAGGCATTTAGACTGACAGAGGACTGCAGTGAGAAGTCTCCGCGTCCGATATGTGCCCGGGCCTGTTCATTGACCAAGGGGTTTAGCCAGGGAAGGGGCCAGTTGGCGAGTTCGGCTTTTGCGCTACCGCTGCCACTTTCAACATTTAGCGAGCCCGCTACTTTGAGCATGGTGTTTTCATTAATCGCGAGCGCAAGCTGATAGGGGGACTCCGCAGTTGCGGGCCAGGCCACGTCCTGCACCGTGACGGAAAGCGGTGATAATCGCATCTCCTCCGGTGCAAGATAGTTCGTGCGCCAAGCGACCCCACTGTTTTGTAAATCGAATGTGGAGAGGCTTATCTTCCACGGAGCGCTGTCAGCGGTTTCGGCACGGTCTGCAGTCTCGGCATCAGTCTCGGGGCTATCCACTTCTGATTGCTCCGGCTCGATACCGAACATCGCCAACAGGCTCGGATCGCCTTCTTCATCGTAACCACCGATCTCCAAACCATCGATGGTCACCGCATCAACATCTACGAACCGCTTTGCGAGATCCATGGCAATACCGGTAGCCGCAACTTCTTCAAGCATTACCCAGGTGTTCGGAATGCTATCTGAGTCTGAAGGGCGCAGGTCGGCTTTTTTCAAGCGTATCTCGCTGTCGCTCAGGCTCGCCTGGAGGTCGCCGTTCCAGTCGACGCTGTAATTGAACGCAGCGCTTAAGCGAGCATTGTTGACCACGAAAGGCAGCGTATCAGCCTCGTAGCGCCACGCAGGAGTGAGGTCTATACCCTCTAAAATCACGCGCCCACGACTGTTGCCTGCAGCCACAGCCATTTCGCCGTTCCAGCGTATTTCTCCGCCGCCGTCGCCGGTAAGCACGAGATCTCCGTCGCTTTGGCGTTCCGGTACCGTCGTCAGGTTCTTCGTGCGTACTCTAAAGTCCCGTTGTGCTGTTGTGTACGTTCCCGGCTTTGTTTCATCAGTGAATCGGATCGTATGGGCTTCGACGAGTAAATCATGGATGGTGATCCCAGGTACTTCAGTCGGCTCGTCTTCGGTCTCCGTTTCCTCGGAATCGCTGATCAGATCAGCAAAGTGAAACTCACCGGTCGCGTGACGGAGTACGTGTACATCTAGTTGTTCAATACTGAATTCGTCGAGGACGATGCCCGGCTCCCAAAGGCTCTCGAGAGACAAGTTCACCTCCAGGGAGTCAAAGCCGAGGGGGGAGTGCCCACTGGGCTCGACGATGTTGACTCCTCGAGCTTCCAGGGCCAGAGAGAAAGGGTTGAAGAGTAATATTTCGCTCTGGAGTTCTCGATTGAGAGCGTCATGAGCAAGCCGTGGAGCCATGATGTTCAATGCCGGTAATACCACGAAGAGGCATAGGAAGAGATAAAAAAGGTAGCCGCGGAGACACCAGCGAAACAAAGTGCGAAGGGCAGATGGCATAGCTTGTTCAGAACCTCTCAATTTGAACTTTCACGGGAGTGCAAGTGATTCGCGCCTGCACTCAGTTATAAGCCTTTTCTGTATGCGTAGGGGGTCAGTCCTGTCCAGCCCTTAAATGCGCGTATGAATGCACTCGCTTCAGAAAAGCCTGCGCGGTGAGCGACTTCTTCTACGCTCAAGGCGCGTTTACCCAGAAAATGCAGCGCCGTATCGCGACGAATATCGCTCTTAATCTGTTTGAAGGTGTTGCCTTCAGCTGCCAGACGTCGTCGCAATGTCTGTGGGTGCAATTCCAGTGCTGCAGCGACGTCGGTCAGTTCGGGCATAAATAGTAAATTTTGACGCAGTTGTGCTCTAACCCTTGCTGTCCAGCTAAAGTCATAGCTTGTTGTGAGCATCGTCAATACCGGATGTATGAGGTAGCGGCGGAGAGACTCGGGTGTTTGCATGACAGGCTTTTCTAGAAGTGATTCGCCAAAAAACAGGCAGGCATCTTCTTGTTCAAAGCTCACAGGGTTGCCCATAAACATCAATCGATAGTCTGCAGCGCGGGTACTCGGTGGATGCTGGAAGTGCACCTCGCGTAGCGGGAGTTCCTCTTGCACCAACCAGCACGCAAAGCGATGTGTGTTGAGTAGGCACAGCTCAGAAAAGTAGGCGCCGTGAGTACTCGCGGTCGACGCAAGTTTGACCTTGGCGGCATCCCCTTCAAGGCTCAGTTCCAGTTGCATGCCGCCGTCCATGAGTTCGAAGAAACGGCAGTAGCGATGCAAGGCCTGCCCAAGAGTTTGGGCGGTAATGACCGCATGGCACATCATGTCCCAGGTGCCCAAGGGAACCGCGCGGTCGGCATAGCCAAGGCTTTCATCTCCCAGAGCCTGCATCGCGCTGGTTTGCAAATCTGCCACCTGCTGAATGCTGATTCGGGCCTGGGGCTCATGCAGTAGCCTGGGAGGGATCCGCTGTCCGCGAAGAAGAGCTTGCGTATCGATACCTGCTTCCAGGCAATGCTTCAGGATCGCCTTGGCAAAGTGAACGGACACGGAAACCTTATTCGCAGCGTCGCTCACCGAGATTACTCCTGAAGCTTGAAAGCGTGTGCAAATAGCGCTGTCATCTGGGGTCAATTTCTCTGTTAATGACAGTCATTGTTGCTCCTTGGCGCGAAAACCATACTGCGGCGCTGTATTGACTAGTTGGATAGGAGATTTCCATGTTGCCACGTGCGTTCACAGAAGAGCAGGTTATGTTTCGCGATGCTTATCGCAAATTTCTCAGTAGCGAGATTGTGCCACATATGGAGGCTTGGCGAGAGGCCGGCATCGTTGATCGTGAGGCTTTCCAGAAGGCCGGCGAGCGAGGGTTTCTGATGGTGTGGCCTGAGGAAAAGTACGGCGGCATGGGGGACGCGGACTTTCGCTTCGAGCAGGTGATCATCGAAGAGACGGCCTATGCTCGGGTAGGGGATTGGTACAGCACGCTGCACAGTCGTCTTGTGGGCCCTTATTTCACTCGTTTTGGAACGGAAGAGCAGTGCCAGCGATTTTTACCAAAGTGTGCCAGTGGCGAAAGCATTTTGGCTATTGCCATGACAGAGCCGGACGCGGGAAGTGATTTGGCGGGCATGCGCAGCACCGCTGTAGAGCATGACGATCATTGGGTTCTCAATGGCTCGAAAACCTATATTTCAAATGGCATCAATGCTGATGTGGTAATTGTTGCAGCCAAAACTGACCCCGAAAACAACCCCCACGCTATGACCTTGTTTATTGTAGAGCGCGGTATGGAAGGCTTCGAGCGGGGTCGTAATCTCCAAAAAATGGGTATGAAAGCTCAAGATACAGCGGAGCTGTTTTTTAATGATGTGCGAGTGCCCAAGGCTAACGTTCTGGGTGAACCCCACAAAGGTTTTATCTATCTGATGGAAGGGCTAGCGGAAGAGCGTCTTATCGGTGCCTGCGGTTATCTGGCTGCGGCGCAACTGTCTTGGGATCTGACCTGTGACTATGTCAGGGAGCGGAAAGCCTTTGGTAAACCGCTGGCGGCCTTCCAGAACACCCAGTTCAAGCTCGCAGAGCTAAGAACAGATCTGGATATCGCTCAGAACTATGTAGACCAGTGTGTCGCGGCGTTCAATGCAGGGGAGCTGACTGCAGTGGATGCAGCGAAGGCAAAGCTCGTGACCAGTGAGCTGCAAGTCAAGGTAGCTGATGTCGGCGTCCAGCTTCACGGTGGTGCAGGTTACATGGACGAATATCCGATCAGTCGGCAGTTTACCGATGCGAAGATTGCCACGATCTACGCTGGTAGCTCAGAGGTAATGAAGATCATCGTGAGCAGAGATTGCCTGGGCGACCAATATCAACCCTTCAACACCCGCAACTTTTAAGCTGGAGAGCTCCTATGGGACCGCTTAACGGATACACCGTTATTGAACTGGCGGGTATCGGACCCGCTCCAATGGGCGGCATGATGCTCGCAGACCTCGGCGCAGAAGTTATTCGCGTAGATCGGTCGGCCGCCGATGCACCTTCACCCCTTGAAAGTGTCAGCGGGAGAGGGAAGAAGTCCGTCGTGCTCAATCTCAAATCCGCACAGGGAATCGAAGCCCTTTTGCGCATGGTGGAAAACGCTGATGTACTTATCGACCCGTTCCGTCCCGGGGTCTGCGAAAAACTCGGCATAGGGCCCGACGTCTGTCTGGCAAGAAATCCCAAATTGATCTTTGCCCGGATGACCGGTTGGGGGCAAGAAGGGCCTCTGGCAACTTCTGCGGGTCATGATATTAACTACATAGCCCTTACCGGTGCCTTGTTTGCCAATGGAGAGGGTGCGGGACGTCCCATGCCGCCGCTTAACCTTGTGGGAGACATGGGCGGCGGCGGAATGCTTTTGGTAAACGGTGTTTTGGCGGCGTTGCTTGAGGCTGCGAGCTCCGGTCAGGGCCAGGTAATCGACGTTGCTATGGTCGATGGCGCCGCGCAGCTAATGTGGATGTTTCATACCTTGCACGCTGCTGGCCTTTGGAATGCGGATCAGCGCGAGGCGAACATGCTCGATGGCGGTACCCATTTTTACAATACCTATGAATGTGCCGATGGTGAGTACGTTTCCATTGGATCTATTGAGCCGCAGTTTTATGCGCTTCTTATGGAGAAGGCAGGGCTATCAGAGGCTGAGTTTGCCGAGCAGAACAACCCGGAAAGGTGGTCTGAGCAAAAGCAGGCGCTGGGTGACGTGATTCGGCAGAAGACGCGCGATGAGTGGTGCGAGCTCATGGAAGGTACAGACGTTTGTTTTGCCCCCGTGCTACGGTTTACCGAGGCGGCAGGGCACAGTGCTGCGGTCGCACGCGAGAGTTACATAGAGGTCGATGGCGTTGTACAACCGGCCCCTGCGCCGCGCTTTTCCCGCACGGCAGCCACGGTTGCTCACGGAGCGCGAGCCAATGGAGCCGACACTCAATCGGTGTTGGGCGCAATGGGTTTTGCCGAGCAGGAGATTGCCAGTTTGCGTGATGCAGGCGCGATTAATTAGAGGTAGAAGTGCTGCGTACCCTCTGGCCGAATAAAAATGACTATAGGATAAATTCATGAGTGACCTAAGTTTTGAAACTCTGCTGATCGAAAAACACGGGCCCGTGGCCCGTTTGGTAATGAACCGCCCCGATAAGTTGAATACCTTCTCCACAACGCTTCGTCAGGAAATGATGGCTGCTGTGAACGTGCTTAATGCTGACCCCGAATTGCGGGTTATTGTTCTGGCGGGGGCAGGGCGGGCATTTAGTGCTGGCGCCGATCTGCAAGACAGTGCGGGTGGCGACCCTGCGCACCGTGGGCAACTGACGGAGCACATGCTAAAAAACGAATACAAGCCGAGTATTCTCGGAATTACCGATTCATCCAAACTTTGGATTGCAGAGGTTAGTGGTCCGGCAGCTGGCATCGGAAGCGCTTACATGATGGCCTGCGATTTGGTGGTCATGGCCAAAGGGGGCTATCTCTACCAGGCGTTTGCTGCTATCGGTTTGATTCCCGACGGCGGCGCTACCTGGCAGCTGCTCCGCGCACTGGGTCGCAAGCGAGCACTGGAAGTTATTGTGGGCGGAGAGCGCATCTACGCTGAGCGCTGCCTCGAGTGGGGCTTGTGTAATCGTGTTGTAGAAGATGGCGAGGAAACAGAGGCGGCGCTTGAGTGGGCTGCGGAGCTTGCAAAGAAGGCGCCTCTAGCGATGCAGTTTAGTAAAAAAGCTATTGCTATGGCGGCCGACTTAAACTTCGGAGAAATGATCTCTCAGGAAGCGGCGATGCAGAACATCTGCATTTCCAGTGACGACTCCACCGAAGGTGTTGTAGCGTTCTTCGAGAAACGACCACCGGCGTTCAAAGGGAGTTGAACTTGAAGGCTATACCGGGGCAGTTGATATGAGCGAGGGCGATCGTCCGGAGCTACGGGAGCTCAGGGAGCGGCTGGACCGCGGCAGTGATGCACAGCGACCCGAAGCGGTGGCGCGTCGCAAGAAAAAAGGGTTTCGCACTGCCCGGGAGAACCTTGCCGACCTGCTGGGTACGGGAGCTTTCGTAGAATATGGCGCACAGGCCGTGGCGGCTCAACGACGGCGGCGTGACTACGAAGAGCTGCAGCGAGAGACCCTGGGTGACGGAGTCATTACAGGTATTGGCGAGGTGAACGGCGAGTACTTTTCTGTTGATGAACGTCGCGCAGCGCTGGTTGTTTACGACTACAGCGTTCTTGCCGGAACCCAGGGCTTCTTTCATCACGCGAAGATCGACCGACTACTTTCCATTGCAGCGAGGCAAAGCTTGCCCGTAATTATGTATACCGAGGGTGGTGGCGGCCGGCCGGGGGACACCGATGTCACCACGCAGATCGCCGGACTAAATGTAGATACGTTCGCCAGCTGGGCATCCTTGGATACGGGCATGCCGCGCATTGTCGTGAACAATGGTTACTGTTTCGCGGGCAATGCTGCCTTGTTTGGCGCCGGAGACATACGAATAGCGACCCGGGCATCGAATATAGGTATGGCCGGCCCGGCAATGATTGAGGGTGGCGGCCTGGGTAGTTTTCGCCCGGATGAAATCGGTCCTGCGGACACGCAGTGGCGGAATGGTGTTATCGATATTCTTGTGGACAATGAGGCTGACGCTACCGCGATGGCTCGGCGGGTGCTGTGGTACTTCCAGGGAGATGTGTGTCCCGGTGCTGCACAGGATCAGACACCCTTGCGCGAGGCATTACCTGAAGACCGGCGCTGGGGTTACCCTGTACGCGATGTGATTGAGCGCTTGTTCGATGCTGATAGTTTCACGGAACTGCGGCGGGTGTTTGGTCGCAGTGTGGTGACCGGTTTGGCCAGGCTTGACGGCCGAGCCGTGGGGGTCCTGGCTAGTGACTGTCAGCAATTAGGTGGGGCCGTAGACAGCGAGGCTTCCGACAAAGCGTCTCGATTTCTGAATCTCTGCAATCGTACGGGTCTTCCGGTCATATCGTTGGTGGATACGCCCGGATTTATGGTCGGTCCCGATAGTGAGTCGGAGGCGGCGGTGCATCGAATGTCGGCACTTTTTGAGAGTGCCGCGTCATTGAGAGTGCCGATTTTGGCAGTGTTTCTCCGTAAGGCTTACGGTCTGGGGGCTATGGCACTGGTGGGAGGTAGCTTTGCGGTTCCTCATTTTGCGGCGGCTTGGCCGACCGGGGAGTTCGGCGGTATGGGGCTCGAGGGCGCTGTGCGTTTGGGTTTCCGTAAAGAGCTCGAGGCAGTGAGTGACCCTAAGGGTCGGCAGAAACTGTTCGACAAGTTACTTGCTGAACTCTATGACAAGGGCAAGGCCCTTGAGGCGGCTGCTCACCTTGAAATCGATGCGGTGATAGACCCGGCAGATACGCGTGATCAATTGATTCATGCGCTTTATCGGCAATCCTAGTAATAAATACAACGAGAAAATCTATGAGAGTCCAGGTAGCACCTTGTTTGTCAGGCCCAACTCTCGCGTTGTTTGCCGTGCTTTTTGGTGGGTGCATGAGCATTGCTGCACTGGCCGAGTCTGACAAAAAACTGCTGTGGGGCGACACTCATCTGCATAGCTCTTACTCCTTTGATGCCTTTCTAAACGATAACCTTCGGGCAGACCCGGCAACCGCTTATCGTTTTGCCATGGGACAACCTGTTGCCCACCCATACCATCAGGCCCGAGTCCAGCTAAAACGGCCCTTGGATTTTCTGGCCGTGTCTGATCACGCTGAGTATCTGGGCATCATGCGACATCTATATTTTGAGGGACCAGAGCTGGATGGATTAAGTTTCTGGGAAAAGATCAAAGCCCAGATAGCGACATCAGTTATTCGTCGCAAGGTCGATCAACGACAGGGGAGGGATTTGTTTGGTCCCGCGTTACCCGCGAGTGAAGACCCCATTGCCGCCGCACGGGCATTAGCATCCTCCGATGGAATTCCCCCAAGTGCGGTTTCAAGCACCGTTCCCCGCATGGATGGGGTGGAGACCAGCACCTGGCGGGCGATTGCCGATGTTGCGGACGCTTATTATCAGCCGGGCACGTTCACAACGCTTATCGCCTGGGAGTGGAGTACGATTCCTGGCGGGGCTAACCTTCACCGAATAGTTATCAGTGATTCTGACGCCCAAAGTGCTCGCGAGTTTGAGCCCTTTGGCATGGATGACAGTCCTTATCCGGAAGACCTCTGGGCTTACCTTGGCAGCGTTGAGGAGGCGACGGGTGTGAACTTTGTAGCTATCCCCCACAACTCCAATATTTCCAAAGGGGTCATGTTCGATGAAATGACCCTTCGTGGTGAAGAGATGACTGAGGATTACGCTCGGCAGCGGCTGCGTTGGGAGCCCATCGCGGAGATAACCCAAATAAAAGGGGATTCAGAGACTCACCCCATACTGTCTCCCGACGATGAGTTTGCGGACTTCGAGACTTATCCGTTTTACATCCAGCGGGATAAAGAAGACTACAAGCCTTTACCGGGAGATTACCTGCGTTCTGCATTGCGCCGAGGGTTGGAGTTGGAAAATGCCTTGGGTGCGAATCCCTACCAGTTAGGGTTCATCGGCTCGACGGATGCCCACACTGGCCTGTCCAGCGCGGGCGAAGATAACTTTCACGGAAAAATGGCCACGGACTCAATTCCGGAGAACAAGGGTGGTGCATTTGGCAGCGCGGGTACCGTGAACGGATGGTCCATGTCGGCGTCGGGGCTGGCGGCGGTCTGGGCAAAAGAAAACACCCGTGAAGCGATCATTGAGGCGGTACGACGCCGCGAGGTTTACGCCACCAGCGGCCCACGAATTTCCTTACGCTTCAATGTGGGCTTTGCCCTGACACTGAGCGAGGAGCCTAGTGCGGCAGAGTTAGAGGGCATTCTCGCTGAGAGTTTGCCCATGGGATCAGTGATTGATAGCTCTGAAGGACAGGAGCCGGTGTTCTATGTCGAAGCGCTCCGTGACCCAGATGCCGCTTTACTTGACCGCATTCAAATTGTGAAAGGCTGGATTACAGCCGAAGGAGTTTCCAAGGAACAGGTATTCGACGTCGCTTTGTCCGACGACGCCAGACGCCGCACCGACGGCTCCGTAATACCTATCGAAGATACCGTTGATAGAAAGACCGGAGCTGTTGATAACCGCGTTGGTGCCGCGAGCCTGTCTACCCTGTGGAAAGATCCGGGCTTTGATCCGAAGCAGTCTGCCTTTTACTATGCGCGAGTCTTGCAAATACCCACCCCCCGCCACTCATTTTTGGACGCGTTGGCTCTGGGAATGGACTCAGCTCCGGGCCATCCGGATACTATCCAAGAGCGCGCCTACAGCTCACCAATATGGCTTAGGCCTGGCGGCAAGCTGCCGCAAACGACAGGAGTTTCTCCGTAGTGAAAAGTCTTTTTAATTTAGCAGGGAAAGTGGCGGTTGTTACCGGGGGCTCTCGCGGGATCGGAGCGATGATCGCGCAAGGATTGGTTGAGAATGGTGTAAGGACCTATATCACCGCCCGCCGCGCTGAAGAATTGCAGGCCACGGCCGACGAGTTATCGAAACTTGGCGAGTGTATAGCGATTCCGAGCAATCTGGCTGATGTGGAGGGGCTCCAGGGGTTCGCAAATGAACTTAAGTCCCGAGAGCCCAAGATCGATATCCTCGTGAATAACGCGGGCGCAAGTTGGGGAGCCTCTCTAGATGAGTTCCCAGAAAATGGTTGGGACAAGATCATGGATCTCAACGTAAAGTCGCTTTTCTTTCTGACCCAGGCTCTATTGGAGCCCCTGCGCGCGGCCGCAAGTCAGGAAGATCCTTCGCGTGTAATCAATATAGGTTCCATCAACGGGTTGTCCTACGCCGCGCTTCAGAACTACTCATACAGTGCTAGCAAGGCGGCGGTGCACCATCTTACTCGTCAGCTTGCAGTGGACCTGGCCCCGGATAATGTCAATGTGAACGCCATTGCGCCCGGCTTTTTCCCTAGCAAAATGACGGCGCATTTACTGGATCACGAGGCAGAAATGGCCAAAGCCATTCCCCGAAGGCGCCTTGGAACGCCGGAAGACGCGGCCGGGTCTGCTATTTACCTATGCTCCAGAGCATCGGCTTTTGTGACCGGTCACGTGCTCGTTCTAGATGGTGGTCAGGACGTGGCGTCCTAGCGGGTAATCACGAGTCGTACGCCCTGTAGGGTGGCTCGCGCAGTCCCTAACGCGGCGAGGCCGGCTTCTTTGCGTAGTTTTAAGTTCTCGATTTCTTCTTCGCGAATAGTTGGGTTTACCTGACGTAGGGAGCTAAGTCGGACTATTTCTTCGTCCAGTTTTTCAGTGTACTGCTTCGCGGCCTGGGCTTGGCGGGACTCTAGTTCACTCGCAAAGTGCTGCTCCGCATCATCGATCCGCGTTTCGATCTCTTCTCGCAATTGACGCACGACCTTGCTGACCGTTCCGCGGGGAATTTTTTCCACACGCTCATTAAGTCGTTCGTGCGTTAAGAGCTTGCTAAGGTCTCTGCCATTTGCGTCGAGCAATATGCGCTGGGGCGCCAGAGGCAGGTAGCGCTGTAGCCCCAGCGCGCGCGGAGCACTCAGGGAGACAGTGAAGAGTAGTTCGTAGAGTCTTGAGCCGCCCGGTACCCCCTTGAGAGTCATGGCGCCGACACTTGCCTGTCCTAGAGCGCTACCGAGCACTGTAGACATGGCATTCTCCATCCACGGGTGTTCCCAGCCAAGGAAGATCCAATCTTCGCGCTGGAGTGCTTGCTCCCGGGAAACGGTGACGGTGCAGCCATCCTCCGGTACCTCAGGAAAAATCTCCAGAAGCTCCTGTTCTCCGCGACGCAAGACACTGCTGTTTTCGCTGTGCTCCTCATGCTCAACACCCGTGACGTCACAGAGCTGTTCCAGGAAGGTACCCAAGCGCTCCGGGTCTTCGATCTCTCCGATAGCCACGCCGAGGGATAAACCCTGTGCGGTGTTGCAAGAGCTTCTTTCTAGAAGCTTGTCGCGACCCTCGCTGAGTTCTTTGCGCGTGTCAGTGGTGAATCGCGCGGTCTCTTGCAAGAGTTCATCGAAGCGATCGCTCTGGTGTCTGAGCTGTTCGTCTAGCGCGCCTCGGAATTGGTTCAGAATCATATCGCCCGCTGAACAGCTTGATCGAAAGAGATCAATGCCCTCGTGATACCAGCGCATGAGCGTTTCCTGTGCGCTTCCTTCGATGTAGGGAACGTGGATAAAGATGCGATCTCTCTGTCCGATACGATCAAGGCGTCCTATGCGTTGTTCCAGTTGATCTGGGTGTTCAGGTAGGTCGAAGAGAATAAGATGTTGGGCAAACTGAAAATTACGACCCTCGCCGCCAATCTCGGAACAAATAAGCGCTTGGGCGCCTTGTTCCTGCTCGGCGAAGTAAGCGGCAGCTCGGTCTCGCTCGACCAGACTCAGTTGTTCATGAAATGCGGCTGAACGTATGCCAGCACGGAGCTGGAGATAATTTTCAAGGGCCAAAGCGGTTTCGGCTGTGGCACAAATCACCAAAACTTTCTGGGGTCGCAGGGATTTCAGCTGATTCACTAACCAGGCCACCCTGGGGTCTTCCTGAAGCCACAGCTCGGTATCAACGTGTAAATCCGGATAGAGGTTTTGATAGATCGGGTTCTCTACCGCAGGAAGAGGGTGTGGGAGCATTTCGCGAGTGGGGAAACCGCCTACGCTCGCCCGAGCGTTACGAAAAAGCACCCTTCCGGTTCCGTAGCGATCCAGGAGAGCCGCAATCTGTCGTTCAGGCGATGCGTCCGGGTCGATATCAGATGGCAGTCCTTCTACATCTTCTCCACGGTCCAGAGCATCCATGAGCGAGCTCCAGCGTTTGTACTGGGACTCCTCTTCTTCAAAAGCTGCAAAGTCGTGAAAGCGTTCCGGGTCCAAGAGTGCAAGACGCGCAAAGTGTGCTTCCTGGCCTACTTGCTCTGGCGTAGCGGTGAGCAGCAGCAAACCAGGGACCTGTCCGGCCATGTCCTGTAAAAAACGGAATTCTTCGCTGACTTCAACCTGGCTCCAAGCTACGCGATGGACTTCATCGACGATCAGCATGTCCCACTCGGCATCTAAAGCCAGTGCTCGCGCATTGGCGTCTAGAAAAAGCGATGTGGAACATAAAACCAGCTGCTCATCTTCAAAGGGGTTGCCACCGTCGTCACTTTCGCTCAAGCGAGATTCGTCAAACAAGGCAAAGTTGAGATTGAAGCGGCGACGCATCTCGACGAGCCACTGAAACTGTAGGGATTCAGGAACCATGATGAGCACGCGTCGACTGTCACCGCTAATTAGCTGGCGATGCAGGATCATACCGGCTTCGATGGTTTTACCCAGACCAACCTCGTCAGCCAACAGCACCCTGGGAGCGTGGCGTTTGCCCACTTCATTGGCGACATATAGTTGGTGGGGAAGTAGAGCCGTGCGCGTTCCAAGAAGTCCGCGGAGACCGCTTTGTTGCAATCGATGAATGTGCTGCGCGGTAGCCATACGCAGCGCAAACGCCGCGTGGCTGTCGTACTGGCTAGCCAGGAGTCGTTGTCTGGGTGTTGCTAAATCGATATGGTCATCCATATCAAGTTCGGCCAGCAGCTCCCGTTGCCCTTCGCCGGCAACCTCATAGATAAGGAGCTCTTGTTCCTCATGGATGGCCAACACCTGAAGCTTACGTCCATCACGCGTTTGGAGAACATCTCCTTCTCGCAGTTTTACCCGCGTTAAAGGTGCATTCTCTGTGGCGTAGGTGCGCTCCTCTTCGACTGCGGGAAAGTGCACGCTGACTCGGCGCCCATCCAGCTCGACGATTATTCCCAGACCCAGCTCGCTGTCTGCGTGGCTGAGCCAGCGCTGACCTATGGCAAAACTCATCAAGCGGCCCCCGAGTCAGAAGTGGTGAAGAACAACTGCTCGCTATTGGCGTAGCATTGAGCGAGAAGGGCATCGATGGGCATTTCTTTTATCTCGGCAATTTTTTCTGCGATGAAGGGGAGATAGCGCGGCCCATTGCTGCGTCCGCGATAAGGCACTGGGGTCAAATAGGGGGCATCTGTTTCCAGCAGGAGCTGGTCTACGGGCGTGATTGCAACGGCGTCTCTCACGTTGTCAGCGCGGTTGAAAGTCACCATGCCGTTGAAGCCGAGCATGAAATTCGCGTCCAACGCGAATTCAGCCAGAGACAGCCCTGAGCTAAAGCTGTGAATAACACCCCGCTTAGGTAAACGATCCAGATGCTCTGACAAAATCGCCCGCATATCCTCGTCAGCGTCGCGGCTATGAATCACGACCGGTAGATCGCAGGTAGCGGCGATCTCCAATTGGTCTGCAAAGACCTTACGTTGAACGCCTCGATCTGCGTGATCGTAGTAGTAATCGAGGCCTATCTCGCCAATAGCGACAACTTTCGGATCAGATGCTCCCTCACGAATACGTGAGTCCACTTCTTGGGTGTAGTTCTCAGCCTCGTGGGGGTGCACGCCTTGAGTGCAGTACACACGATCTTCACGCTGCGCTATGGCCTGAACTTTGTCGAGATTGTCTGGACTCACTGCGATCGTGATGATTCTTTCGACGCCCACATCCCGGGCGTTGAGTAGTTCCTCAGAGAGACCGCCTGGCTCCAGGTAGTCGAGGTGACAATGGGTCTCAATAATGGGATGCGCGAAGCGCGGGATATCCCGTCGTTGTTTTTTGCTCATGGGCGTTAAGAAGGTGTATCAGGCATAAAGTTCCGTCATTATATCGCCTCTATGCGTCTATTACCGTTACTCATCGCTGGCCTGCTGACGTTTGCGAGCCCGTTCGCACCGGCGGCCGGGGGGCCTTATGGCAAGTACTTCGTCGAGGCTGAGCAAGTCTGGCCCGATGAAACGTCGCCAGATCCTGCTACGCCGTTATCAACCTCCAGTGGTAAACAGTCAGCGGCGCTTATTAGCGCGCTGAGTGAAAGACTTATCGAACAGGAATATCGCGACGGCCCTTATGCCATGAGCCTGGCGGAGACGCTGGATGCCCTTGCGCGTGCCCAGGAAGCGATGGGAGATATTGCAGCGGCGCGCAAAAGCCGCGAGCGAGCACTGCATCTGATACGTGTTAATGATGGACTGTATAGCGTAGCGCAGAGACCGGTGTTGAGGGCGATGTTAGATAGCTTGCGTCGGGAAGGTGATTTCGCAGCCCTGGACGAGCGCTACAACTATTTTTTCCGTTTGTATGGCTCAGGCCAGCCACCTTGGGATGGGCTGCGTTGGAGCGCCACCATGGAGTATCTGCGTTGGCAGCGAGAAGTGCTTCGCCGTGGCTTAGATAGAGACCTCGTGACTCGTCTGCTAGACCTTTATGGAATGCATGAAGATCTACTGCAAACCCTTGTGTCTGGCGAGCGGGGAGTCGACTACCTGCGATTCAAAGATGCCACTTTTAGCCAGTTGAAAACGCTTTATCTGATTGAGGATCTAGTTGAGCCGCAACCCTTTTATCGCGATCGTAGGACGAGATTTCCCAGTAGTGCGGATGACCCCAGGGACTTTAATTTGCAGCAGGAGCGCCTCGAAAACCTTCAACGAACAGTTCGTCCTGCTGGACGAAGGTTGCTCGAAGATCTACTTGAGGTGATTCCACCTGAAGATCTGGAGCTTCGAGCTGAAACGCAGCTTGCACTGGCAGACTGGCTTCAATGGCACGGGTCCTCTCGAGAGGCCCGTGGTGTTTATGAGGAGCTTTGGCGTGATCTTGAGGTCGCTGGCCTGAAGAGTCTTGCTGTGGAATGGTTTTCCACGCCGGTGCCCTTGCCTGACAACGGCGTATTCCGGGAATCCGGTCAGGAGGAGGGTGACGGTCTTTTTTTGGTGCGTCTTAAAGTCCGAGAGGACGGTAGAGCGATAGCGCATGTCGCACCCAAGGGTCCCGGTCAGACACGCTCCGGGGTCTTACTGCAGCGATACATTCAAACAACGCGCTTTCGTCCCGCGATGGAGGACGGCCGAATAATATCCAGCGAAAACGTTGAGGCCCGCTACAAGTTGATTCAAAGGTGACGGTAAGTAACTAGGTAAATCCAAGCCTGAAAGCGAGGTTAAATCTCTAGTAGTTATTGATCACCAGAAGAGCACCTCGGGCTGCCAGGCTTCCCTTGGTTCTCCATTCGAGGACTTCACCGCCGTGGCGGTCGACGCAACGCTCTGCCATTTCATGGAACGTTGGGCGCTCCGGGTCTGCAATAATGATGCGCTTCACCCCCGCTTTCAGGGCACGATTGACCATGTTACTCACGGGGTCTACAAGCTCATCCCAAAAGCAGATATCTGCGGCTATCAAGGTGTCAAAGTCGCGAAGGAACTTGCCGTTAAGCTTTTCAAACCTCGCTACGCGAGATTGAGTTCTTACGCCGTTGAGCTCCGCCGTCACATCTAGAAAGGGAAACACGTTCGGATCCGCGTCGACTGAGGTGACTGAGGCTCCAAATCGCTTTGCGCACCAGATACCTCCGATGCCCCAGCCACAACCCACATCCAACACCTTTTCGGGGATAGGCTCTGGATTCTTATGCAGATAGTCGATCACCAGGCAGCTTGATTTCCATAGCTTGTTGCCGTGAATGGATGGGGCATCCTGTTCACGCTTGGTCCGTCGAATCTCCGGGTGACTCGATGTTGGGAGGATGACACCCCTATAGCGATGTTGCTGCAGAGCGGCCATTCTTAATCAATCGCCTCGACTTCTTCCGCCTGAGGGCCTTTATCTGTGGTGACAACACTGTATTTAACAGCTGCGCCGTCACGGAGGCTGCGACGACCTTCGCCAACAATCGAGCGATGATGTACGAATATTTCTTCACCGTTCTCGCGAATGATGAAACCGAAGCCCTTGGTGCCGTTAAACCATTTGACCGTGCCGGTTTCAGCCTTGCCCGCTGTTTTTTCCGGTGCTTTCTTGGACTTTTTCTCAGGCTTCTTTTCAGCCTTGGTTTTTTTTGCAGGCTTGTTCTTGGTGGGTTTTGCTGGCTTATCCGCCGCGGGGGTACTACTGCTCAGGCCCGCAGGCATGGGAAGGGCGCGGTGACTAAGTAACACTGCGAGTAGGGCTGCGATGGCTGCGGCCGGGAAAAGGCTGCCGATGGTATGGCTTTCATAGAAGGTGGTAGCGAAAGCTGAAACTGCGAGTGCTGATAACAAGGCGATCAGCACTTTGCCTGGAATAGACATGAGACTCCTTAAAGTGAAGGTGGTCGCCCCTCAGGGCGAGTAACTAAATTTTGGCGACGTCTTCGGCCTGCAGACCCTTGGGTCCTTCGGTCAACGTGAATTCGACTTCTTCGCCCTCGTTCAGGGTTCTAAAACCATCTCCCTGGATGGAGCGAAAGTGTACAAACACATCTCCATCGAAGCTTTCCCCTGTAATAAATCCAAAACCTTTGGCATTGTTAAACCACTTAACCGTGCCGTTCATTTTCTCGCTCATTTGCGCTTCTCCGGTGTTACATTTTTATAGCTGACTCTCTGGCCAGTCTAGGTAGAGATGTTACTTAACTGTTCCCGCTGCAACAGCAGCTTTTCGAGGTTTGTTTCCTGAAACTGCAGTTTTTCCTGCTCTTTTGCGACGACCTCTGGAGGGGCCTTTGCCACAAAGCCTGCATTATTCAGCTTACCTTGTATCCGTTTCAACTCACCACGGATCTTTTCGACTTCTTTGCCCAGTCGCGCCAACTCAGCGTCACGATCGATGAGGTCGGCTAGAGGCACCAGAATTTCCAGTTTTCCGCACAGTCCCGTTGCACTCGCCGGTGCTTCGCTCTTGAGCCACTCAATGCTGTCGAGGCCTGTGAGCTGTTTCAGCTGCGTTTCCAGAGAAGTGATCCTGCGGGGGTCCTCTTCGTCGCCTTCGCGCAGAAGGACAGGCAGGCGCTTGCCTGGCGGGATATTCATTTCTCCGCGAATAGTTCGAACTGCAAGGGCAAAGCTTTTCAGCCACTCGATGTCTGCCACGGCGGCTTCATTGATGCGCTCGGCATCCTCGACCGGGAACGCTTGGAGCATGATCGTTGGTCCTTTTGCACCCGCCAGAGGGGCGACGCTCTGCCAGATCTCTTCGGTGATATAGGGCATCAAAGGGTGGAGCGCACGGAGGCTCTGTTCCAACGTCCGGATCAATGTTCTTCGAATGCCGCGGGCTACAGCAGGATCACTCTCATCCCGCAGGGCGACCTTTGACAGCTCAAGATACCAGTCGCAGTACTCGTTCCAAATAAAGTCGTAGAGCGCCTGAGACGCCAAATCAAAGCGGTAGGTAATGATGGACTTCCTAAACCGTTCCAGCGCACGCTGGAGTTCGCTTTCAATCCAGAGCTCTGCAGTGCCCAAGGTGACGGGTAGATTGTCGTCTATCCCACAGTCTTTGCCTTCGCAGTTCATGAGTACAAAGCGTGCCGCATTCCATATTTTGTTACAGAAGTTGCGAAAGCCCTCTATGCGGCCAATATCGAACTTAATGTCACGCCCTGTCGCCGCGAGAGAGTAAAAGGTAAACCGCAAGGCGTCGGTTCCATAGGCGTTGATACCATCTGGAAACTGGCGGAGTGTTGCTTCGCGAATGCGCTCGGCCTGCTGTGGTTGCATGAGGCCGGAGGTGCGTTTCTCTACCAGACTTTGCAGATCAATGCCGTCAATAAGGTCGATAGGATCGAGGACGTTGCCTTTCGACTTGGACATCTTCTGGCCCTCGGCGTCCCGCACCAGGCCATGCACATAGACCTGTTTGAAGGGGACTTCACCTCGCAGGTGCAGGGTCATCATGATCATCCTGGCAACCCAGAAAAAGATGATGTCAAAGCCGGTTACCAGAACGCTGGTAGGGTGGTATCGCTGGAGTAGCTCGTTATCCTGAGGCCAACCAAGGGTGCTAAACGTCCATAGGGCGGAAGAGAACCAGGTGTCGAGTACATCTTCGTCCTGATGTAGTGGAAGGCTGTTGTCCAGACCGTATTCTTTGCGAACATTCTCTTCATCAGTACCTACATAGATGTTGCCCTCGGCATCAAACCAGGCGGGAATACGATGTCCCCACCAGAGTTGCCGACTGATACACCAGTCCTGAATGTCGCGCATCCAGGCAAAATACGTGTTCTCCCACTGTTTGGGGACAAATTCTATTTGCCCACTTTCTACAGCTTCGATGGCGGGGCCCGCCAGAGCTTTCGCATCTACATACCATTGCTGCGTGAGGTAAGGCTCGATGACAACCCCGCTGCGATCACCGCGAGGCACCTTCAAAACGTGGTCGTCGATTTTTTCGAGAAGACCAAGGTGGCGTAAGTCCTCGACGATTTTCTCGCGAGCGGTGAAGCGATCCATGCCGCGGTAAAACTCCGGCGCTTGATCATTGATGGCAGCATCGTCGTCAAAGATATTCAGCAGCGGTAAGTCGTGGCGTTGACCGACTTCATAGTCATTAAAATCGTGGGCTGGTGTGATCTTTACGCAGCCCGTGCCGAATTCGGGGTCCACATAGTCGTCCGCGATAATGGGGATGCGACGATCGCAGAGAGGCAATTCAATTTCTTTACCAACCAGGTGGGCATAGCGTTCGTCATCAGGATGCACGGCCACAGCGGCATCGCCCAACATTGTCTCCGGTCGAGTGGTCGCCACAGTAAGGTGTCCTGAGCCGTCCGCTAGGGGATAGCGGAAGTGCCACATTTTGCCCTGTTCTTCCTCCGATAGAACCTCCAGGTCTGAGATTGCCGTGTGCAGAGCTGGGTCCCAATTGACCAATCGCTGACCTCGGTAGATGAGCCTTTCTTTATAGAGACGAATGAAGGTCTCCTGAACCGCCTTCGATAGCCCCTCGTCCATGGTGAAACGCTCTCGGGACCAGTCGGGAGAAGCACCGAGGCGACGTAACTGCTGTGTAATGGTTCCGCCCGATGTCGCTTTCCAGTCCCAGATTTTTTCGATAAAGGCATCTCTACCGATTTCGTGACGATCTTTGCCTTCTGCAGCTAACTGACGCTCTACGACCATCTGCGTTGCAATGCCGGCATGATCGGTACCTACCTGCCACAGTGTGTCAAAGCCCGCCATACGGTGATAACGCACGAGGGCATCGATGATGGTTTCCTGAAAGCCGTGGCCCATGTGCAGGCTGCCAGTGACATTGGGTGGTGGGATCATGATGGAGTAGGGTTCATCACCTCCCTGAGGGGCAAAATAGCCCGCTTCTTCCCAGCGCTTATACCAGCGCTGTTCCAAATCGGCGGGTTGAAATGTCTTGTCCATAGCTAGTCTGTAGGTCTCACGAGAGTCGCGGCAAGCGTCGGCCCTGTGCCGAAACTTTGCCTGCCAGTGCGCTGGCGTTAATGGGTGGTTAGCTGCTGCTGGAAAGTGTGCTTGTGCAGTGCCTCATAAAAGATCGCGGATTATACGCTGGGGAGGCGATGTTCTTCCAACGCGTAGCCCCGCTCTCGGTAGTGTCGCCAGGAGTCGCGGAGGGCTTCGAGCCTGGCGGGTTCCTGATTCACTAATTCGGCAACCCGTTGAAAGCGTCCAATGAAATCCGGCACGCTGGTTTGCAGATTGATGAGCAAATCGTCATGGCCCTGAGGTTCCTGTCCCCAACCGATACAGATTTGCTCATTGGCATCATCACAACTGAGTGCGTGGGGCAGAAAGCTCGCGGGTCGAAAGCTCCAGAGCAGCTCGTTGAGCTGCCTGGCTTGTGCTTCGGTTTCACTATTGATGAAGATTCGATGCCCTCGTTTATGCGCTTTCTCGGCTAGGCGAAGAGCTAGGCGGGGACGACTGTCAGCATCAGTATTCTCGATAATGTAGAAGCCGACGCGGGTCAAGCAGCCGACGCTCGGTCACAGAGATACTGGGTCAGCAAGCCCACGGGTCGACCAGTCGCTCCTTTCGGTGCTGAATCCCACGCTGATCCCGCGATGTCCAGATGCGCCCAGTTGTACTTCGTGGCAAAGCGAGACAGGAAGCACGCGGCAGTAACGCTTCCGCCTCCGGGGCCACCAATATTCCCCATGTCCGCAAAATTGCTGTCGAGCTGTCGTTGATAGTCGTCCCACAGCGGCATGCGCCAGGCTCGGTCATGACTGGTGGTGCCTGCATCGAGGAGTTGGGCAGCGAGTTTTTCATCGTTTGCATACAAGCCTGAGGCGTGGCTTCCCAGCGCAACAACACAGGCCCCTGTGAGGGTGGCTATATCAACCACACTTGCAGGCTTGAAACGTTCTGCGTACGTGAGGGCATCACAGAGAACCAAGCGACCCTCGGCATCGGTATTCAATACTTCAATGGTGATGCCCGCCATAGATGTAACTACGTCGCCAGGCTTTGTAGCGGTTCCACTCGGCATATTCTCTGCCGCAGCGATGATAGCGACAATGTTTAGTGGCAGTGCCATGTCCATAACGGCTTGCATGGTGCCCAGCACGCTCGCGGCGCCACCCATATCAAACTTCATTTCATCCATTTTGGCGCCGGGCTTGAGTGAGATTCCGCCGCTGTCGAAGGTAATGCCTTTGCCTACAAGTACGTGAGGCGCGTCACCGCGCTTGCCACCTTTGTATTCCAAAACAATAAGTTTTGCGGGCGTAGCTGTGCCTGCGGTGACGGACAGCAGAGAATGCATGCCTAACTCGGCCATGGTCTTCTCGTTGAGTACTTTGCAGCTGGCTTTATCGTTGCCTCGAGCAAGTTTTCTCGCCTCTTTGGCCAAGTGCTCGGGGGTGCAGTAATTCGCTGGTGTGTTCGCCAGTTCCCTAGCCAAATTAATGCCGGTGCCCGCTTTCGATCCGCGGTTGAGGGCTGATTTGGCTCGTCGTGCAAGCGCAGTGTCAGCAGTTAGAAGCACAAAGCGGCTCAGAGCAGGGGCTGGTTTGGGATTGGACAGTGTGAGAGCGTAGCGGTAGCCGTGATAGACCAGATCCGTTGCGATGCGCTGGCAGAGCCAGTCCCAATCGCTACTGTTCACTTTCAGGGAGCCCATATGCATTTGAGCATCACTGGCTTTGCTCGAAAGAAGAGCCCGAGCCAGTGTGCGGCTCATTTTCAGATAGCCGTCACGCGCCAGTTTGCCATCGCCCACCCCCACTAGGAGTATACGCTCTGCGGTGCCAGGGCTGTGTACTAGCATTGTCTCACCTACGTTCCCTTTAAACTCCCCTGCCTTTAGGGCTGCTGCAAGAACGCCGGAACTGTCTTTTTCCAGAGCGCGCCCGGCATCACTGAGTCGCAGAGTGTTGCCCACGGGAAGGACTGCGCATTGCGTGCGCTTGGCAGAAGCTTTTTGGGGATCGGCGACGGAGAAACGAATTGCAGCCATGGTAATTCTCTCTAAAAGATAAGAATCCCTAGTGTAAGATGAACGGCGTGCAAACTGAACTATCAAGACGCCTAATTACGCTACTCGAGCCAGCTTTTCGATGAGGCTGCGTAGCTATTTGGGGAGCGATGTACTGGGACATACTCTGGCGGTAAGTTCGGTGTTGCTCGCTATCATCCTTACTGGACGATTCGTAAAGTACCTGGCTGAGGCCGCGTCGGGAAAATTAGCAGCTGAGATCCTTTTGCCAGTCATGTTTTATCGACTACCCGGTTTCATGGAGTTATTGCTGCCCTTAGGCTTGTTTATCGGAATACTGATGTCCTACGGTCGGCTTTATGTCGAAAGTGAGATGGTGATTCTCAGTGCCTGTGGAGTGGGCCCGGCAAAGCTAGCCCGTTTCACGCTAGCGCCGGCCTTGCTTATCATGATGGTGGTCGCCACTCTGTCTTTGGTTGTGACGCCTAACGGGGTTGCACGCTCCGAGGCCTTGCTCAACGACCCTCAGGCGTTGCAGGGCCTGCAGTTGTTGGCTGCGGGCCGGTTTCAGCCCCGCGGTGATGACGGCACTGTGACCTACGCCGCGGACATTGATCCAGAGCTCGGAGAGCTGGAGCAAGTTTTTCTCTATGCGACGGAGGGTGACGAAGAGGAATCCGGCGTCTCCGGGGTCACCGTTGCCCAGACGGGGGCAGTGGTGGTTGATCCTGATACGGGCGCCCGATATCTAGAACTCAGAGAGGGCTACCGGTTTAGTGGGACGCCCGGCAGTGCAGACTACCGGATTGTTCGCTTCGGTAAGTTCGGACAGCGTCTACCCGATACACCGTCGCTTGCTCGCAGTGAGCCTGTGGATGCTAAGCCCACGCTAGAGCTGCTGGAATCCCACAACGCTGAAGATAGAGCTGCTTTGCACTGGCGTCTGTCAGTTGCCCTTATGGTTCCGATCGTCGCGCTTCTGGCCTTGAGTCTGAGCAAAACTAATCACCGCCGTGGGCGGTACATTAAGCTTGCGCCTGCTTTGCTTCTTCATCTTTGCTACCTGTTCGCACTGGCGAGTATCAGAACTAGCGTTGCCGAGGGTGACGCACCGGTATACCAGATATACCTACTGCACCTTGGTTTCTTTACATTGGCGTTGACGCTGTTGTTCGCGCCGGATCGCCTCCGTCGATTGCGGAGTGCCTGAATGAGCAAACTAAATCGCTATGTAGCGCGCACCGTTTGGTTATCGATCCTCCTCGTTTTACTTGTAATTGTGGGTATTGATGGCTTGTCGGCGTTTATCGATGAGTCCGACAGTCGCAGTGCCAGCTATGGTTTTGCAGAAATCGGGCGCTACGTGATGCTAACTATGCCTCGGCGCGTCTATGAGTTCATTCCCTTCGCTGCACTTATCGGCGCGTTGATCGGTCTGGGTCAGTTGGCGTCGACGAGTGAATTGGTGGTGATGCGTGCTGCAGGAATCTCCAACCGCCGACTGGCGTGGATGGTGCTCAAACAGGCAGTCATCATTGCCGTGTTCGGGTTTTTGCTGGGTGAATACATTGCGCCAAAAGCTGAGCAACAAGCGCAGAATGGTCGAGCGGTTGCGCGCTACGCCGGAAAGCAAGTAGACACGGGGCAGGGTATCTGGCGTCGCGACGGCGCCATCTTTTTGCACGTGCAAGCGGTCTCTGGTGACCAAGAGGTCTTTGGCGTCACAGCTTATGAGTTCGAGGAAGGAGGTTGGATGCGCCGAGCTTTGTTTGCCGATAGTGGACGTTTTGACGGTGAAGGCTGGCTTTTGAAGGATGTTCAAACAAGTGAGTTCTCACAGGACAAGGTTAGCAAAGGCACAGAGCAGGAATTGTTTTTGAAGAGCAATATTACGCCGAAGATTTTGTCTCTTGAAAACGTAGCGCCATCTCAGCTACCTCTTGTAGATCTCTTGGACTACGCAGAATTTCTTCGCTCCCAAGGCGAGGATGTCGCTGACTTTGAGCTCGCGACCTGGAGGAAGTTACTCCAACCGGCGGCAGTGGCTGCCCTGGTATTGATCGCGATTTCGTTTGTTTTCGGTCCGCTGCGGGACGGCACACTGGGTTTTAGAATCTTCGCTGGAGTTATGGTGGGGATTCTTTTTCAACTTAGTCAGGATTTATTGGGGCCGGCGAGTCTGGTGTTCGGGTTTCCTCCCCTTTACGCAGCCTTAGCGCCGGTGCTGACTTGTGTATTGGTTGGGTTTTATTTGTTACGCAGGGCTTAAGGCCTGTCAACAGGCAACGTTTAAGGACTCTCTGGTTCTCTCTTGCTGGTTTTCTTGGGCTTCTTGGGTATCAGCACAAGCTCAGTGCCAGACAGATAGTCATGCCAGCTACGTTTCTTCTTATCAAATAGGCACCACCAGTAGCCAAGTCCCAGGCATAGGGCCGAGAGCAGCGCGGAGAGACATCGCGTGACAACTCGACCAAAGCTGAGTTCATTACCGGGCATTGGAACAAGCTTTATTCTCCAGGCTTGCATACCGAGGGTCTGGCCGTTTTTCATCCAGAACACGCCGAAAAACCCGATGCAACTTAGCACGGCGATCATCTGTACGGCCGTCGCGGGTAGCAAGCTATCTGCGGCGGATCCGAGGAGCATCCGAATTCCCAGCCCCATTGCCACGCAAACCATAATGAGCGGAATCACCAAAAACGCGTCGTAGACGATGGCTGCCAGGCGGCGCGGGAGGGCCGGAGCGGGTAAGGTTTCTTTTGTCACGGTACTACTCAGGTCTTTGGCGATTCATCAAGATCATCCAGCGCTATATGGCTGGTGTCTGGAGCTGTTGCATCACTGACGGTGCGTTCATCGGCACTGAGCAAGTCAGCGCCAGAATCCGCGAGGTCGAGGTGATCAATATTCACAGCGGTCACGGCGACATTTTGGTCATGCTCGTCAGTAAGGTCGGCCCCTGCAGGGGCGAGGTCCAGCGCGGAGGTATCCGGAGCTGCCGCTGGGGCTTCCGTGTTCTCAGTTCCCATGCGGGCACCGGGCTCCGCGACATCGAAGTCGGGTGCACTCACTTGTGGCGTTATGTCTGTCGTTTCTTCGCTGAGCCTGTCGCCCGTTGCAGCAATAGATAAGTGACTCAGGTCGACCTGCGAGTCCTCATGGGGAGCGCGTTCGTCAGGCCTGAGGATGTCGCTGCCGCCGGGGAGGAGTTCGAAGTCGCTCTCGCCCGTGTTTACGGTTGCAGGTTCAGTGTTGTCTGATGAGCCAGGGGCAGGGTCTTGCGCCGGCGAGCTGCTCTGGATGCTGCCCGGACTCTCAGTACTCACTCGAGTAATGATCGCTTTCGCACCGGCTTTGGCGAGGCTCTTTTGGTACTTGAGCGCAGTCCCTTTATCGCAGTTCTTTTTTATACGTTGACGGGAGCCTGAAAAAAGACGGTCTAGGGTCGCATCGTCAGCTTTAAACAAAGCTCCTACGGCAGCTCGCACCGCCGTGGGATCACGCCCATCAAGGCACTCGCCCGCAAAGGCGATGTCGTAACGCTCTTCAGATTCATCAACCATAAGCTAAGTATAGAGCTTCCCCACGGTGTGGGAAAACCTTTCCCAATGGCCGCTGAAAGACGCAGCTTCCGGGCGTATAATTGACTGCTTATTGCAGGAGAAGTTATGAGCGTTCAAGAACAGTTAAGGGAACGTATAGAGCAGGCATTCAAGCCCGATTGGCTTGAGTTGGATAACGAGAGCCATATGCACAGTGTGCCGGCCAATTCAGAGACTCATTTCCGGCTGGTGATGTCGTCTCAGGCATTTGAGGGTATGCGAGCGGTTGCCAGGCACCAGTCGGTTTATAAAGAGTTGGCGGACTTACTGGCCGGGCCCATTCATGCTCTGGCGATGCATCTCTACGATCCCAAAGAGTGGCAAGAGAAAACCCAGGAAGCCCCGGCATCGCCCGATTGCTTGGGAGGTAGCAAGGTGGATAAAGAGGGGATGTCTTAATGCCCATTGTGGTTGCGGCTTTGTATAAGTTTGTTGCTTTACCTGACTATCAGTCTCTGCGAGAGCCCCTACTCGAGCAATGTCGACGTCATGGGCTGAAAGGGACTCTGTTGCTGGCAGAAGAAGGCATTAACGGCACCGTGGCGGGGACTCGCGAAGCGCTTGATACGGTGCTGGCATGGCTGAGAGCGGACAGCCGACTTGCGGACCTTGAACACAAGGAATCGCTGCACGATGAGCAGCCATTTCTGAGAATGAAAGTTAAGCTCAAGCGAGAAATCGTCACCATGGGCGTACCTCAGGTAGATCCAAATCGAGTGGTCGGCACCTACGTGACCCCCGACGAGTGGGATGGTGTACTCGCCGATCCTGAAGTCACTCTTATTGACACGCGCAACGACTATGAATGCGCCATTGGTAGCTTCCGAGATGCGGTCGACCCAGGTATCACTACCTTTCGCGATTTTCCTGCTTGGGTTGAGAAAAACCTCGACCCCGGGAAGAACCGCAAGGTGGCGATGTTTTGCACAGGCGGTATCCGCTGCGAAAAAGCATCTTCCTACCTTTTGGAGCAAGGCTTTGATGAGGTGTTCCATTTAAAGGGAGGTATTTTGAAGTACCTCGAAGAGGTGCCTCAGGAGTCCAGCAGTTGGGAGGGCGAGTGTTTTGTATTCGACGATCGGGTGGCAGTGAACCACGCGTTGGAGCGCGGAAGTTACGATCAGTGCTTTGCCTGTCGTCACCCCATAAGCGACCAGGACCTGAAATCACCTGACTACGTTCGGGGGGTGAGCTGCCCTCATTGCATTAATCAGCAGAGCGATGAGCAGCGCGAGCGTTTCGCTGAGAGACAGCGCCAGGTCGATTTAGCCAAAGCCCGTGGCGAGCAACATATTGGAGAAGCCAGCTTGATACAGCCGCATCCCGAACGGGCTGAGGGTTTGTGATATGAGTGCTGAAGGGGCTGAAGGAGTAAAGGTCAGTTGTGGAGAGCGGCTGGTTGAACTGCTTGAAGCCTATGGGATTGATACGGTATTCGGCATTCCCGGGAATCATACGGTGCAGCTCTACAGAGGGCTTGGAAATAGCGCGATTCGGCACATTTCTCCGCGGCACGAACAGGGGGCAGCGTTTATGGCTGATGGCTATGCTCGGGCCATTGGTAAGCCGGCCGCGTGTTTTTTGATTTCCGGACCGGGACTGGGCAATGCGATTACGCCGATGATTCAAGCCCTGGCTGATTCGGTGCCGATGTTGGTCGTAACCGCTGTCGCTGCGCGTTCGGATTTGGGAATGGGGGAGGGGCGTTTGCACGAGCTCCCGGACCAGTCGGCGCTTGCCAGCCAATGCAGCCGTTTCAGTCACACCCTCATGGATGCCGCAGAACTGCCTAAGGTGCTTGCTCGAGCGTTCGCGGTCTTTGACAGCGCGCGTCCGGGGCCGGTGCACATAGAGATTCCGCTGGATGTCATTACGCAGGAGGCCAGTGATGTTTCAACAATTCCCTGGCCTCGCGTTGCGCCGCCGGGGGCGAGCCTTAGCGGTTTAGCAGAGCTGGCTCAGCGTCTGAATTCAGCCAGTGCGCCTCTTTTGATGCTGGGCGGTGGCGCGGTTGGCGCCGCAAAAGAAGTGCGAGCGATTGCCGAAGCCTTAGATGCACCGGTAATCACCACGGTAAACGCCAAAGGCTTGCTACCTCAGGGGCATCCGCTATTGGTGGGAGGAAGCCCAAGCCTTGGATGCGTACGCGAGCTCATCGCGGGAGCTGACATAGTGCTCGCCGTAGGTACAGAGTTTGGGGAAACCGATTACGACATGCTGTTTCTTGGTGATATGCCGGTGCCCGCATGGCTCGCCCGAATCGATATTGATCCCGCGCAGCTGTGCCGTAACCAACGGCCCGATTTGGCGCTTTGTGGTGATGCCAAAGAAAGCCTCGCTGCGTTGTTGGACTCAGTAGACCGACAGGTCGCGGGAGATACTGGCGCACAAAGAGTGTCCAGAACGCGTGCGGCGTTCCCAAAGGAGCAACACTGGAACTGCGAGCTGCAGGGGCTTTTTGATTGCTTGAACGACGCTTTACCGGGGCTTTGCCTTGTCGGTGACAGCACTCTGCCCACGTACTATGCCGTATGGCAATACGAGGCCGGAGGCCCGCGCCGTTACTTTCACTCAGCTACCGGTGGCGGTACTTTAGGGTTCGCTTTGCCCGCCGCGATGGGCGCGCGCAGGGCGCTCGAGGAAAACGTGCCGGTGGTAGCGCTCATCGGCGATGGCGCGGCGCAGTTCACGTTCATGGAGCTGGCTGCGGCGGTACAGGAAGGGCTACCGGTGATTGTCTTGCTATGGAATAACAACGGCTACCGCGAAATTCGCGAAGGTATGGTTGCTACGGATGTAGCACCCGTGGGGGTTGATATAGATGCTCCTGATTTTGTGGCAGCGGCTAAGGCACTGGGTTGTGCTGCGCAGCGCTCGAATTCCCTTGATAGCTTAAGCGATGCACTTCAAGAAGCGCTAAATAGCCAACGTCCCACGCTTATCGAGCTGCCAGAAGAATCATTTTTGAAGGGCGCCGTGGCTAGTTGGTACTAGTTTGGCTTTTTCCGAAGAACTGAGGTCACATGTATAGCAACGATGATGGTGATGATGATGGACGGGTGTCGACCTCTGAAGCCCTTCGTCACGTCCTGATTTTTCAGCTGAAGTTGGCGGCAGATGCGCTTAGGGACTTCTTGCTGAGTCCTTTGAGCCTTCTTGCCTTTGCTATCGACGCGGTGACCCGGCCGAAAGTCGAACACAGTTTGTATCTCCGGTTGATGCTTATGGGACGCCGTTCTGATCGCATGATTAATTTGTTCGACGATCACGCAGACAGTGGCGAATTTACCATTGATCGCGCGGTGGATGAGGTCGAAGAGATTCTACGAACCTCTAAAGGCGATGGGCAATCTCAGGGCACAGCTGTCGATGCAAACGAGGTCGCCCTCCGGCGAAGGGACAGGAAGGAAAGCTCCCCGGATTAAATAATTCTCCCGGCGCTTATTGCACGATGGCTAAGGTAGTCGGGCGCTCTGCAGGTAAGCCGTGATTCTCGAATGGAAGCGTCTTAAGGGCACATAAATGCTTTGAGAGACGCCATCCCCGCGGGAGATCACGCCCAGGTAATGCAACTCTGTACCTCCAGACCCTTTGGCTGCAGAGAATACTCCGCCACCGGAGGTGCCTTTTTGCAGTACACAATCACTTCTCGTGTCGGGGCCATCTGCTCCGGTGACGCGACAGTTGTTAGCCGTTTCCAAAATTTTTGTTTCCGTGGTACCACTTCGCGGATAACCGGCCATGAGCAGATCGCCGGCGCCTGCATCAATACTGTCTGGCCTTAGCAGCACTGATGGTGAGTCTAATGGGGCATCCAGGCGTAGCAGAGCCCAGTCACTGTACATACTTCCGCCACTGGCGATGAGATTTGCGTTCCTGGTTTCGCCGCGAGCGGTCTCGAAGGTCAGGGACCTACTGGTGTCATGATAAAACTCAATGCAGTGCCAGGCGCTCACAATGAGTTGTGAAAATTCTGAACGGCTATCGTCAGTGATCAGCGTGGCGGAGCAGCTCTCATCATAGTGCTTTGCGTAACCATTCTCGTAACGTTGGCCAGGCACGTGAAGTTTACCTACGCTGTCCAGCGCGCGCGCGAAGCTTTCCGGCCCTGTTGAGTTATCAGCAATAGCGGAGCCAATAGCGCAAAGTAGCACCGAAAGCACTGCGGATCTTCGGGTCCTTTGCCTGCGCTGGGTAAAAACGACTGAAAATCTGATGGTCTTACCTCGTTCTGTAACTGCATTACCGCCCCGTGCCTTGGCTGGGCACTATACACCGCAAGGCGCTAACCTTGATTGACATCAATGCTTGTATCTCCGGTCACTCTTACTATGCGTGCATACGATGCCGCATGGGCATTTAACAAAGAGAGAAAGGAGTGAAATCACTATGAGAAAACAGCTTGTCCTTGCCATGGCTGCTGGATTGGGTATCGCAAGCTTAGGTGCACAGGCCTATGAGCAGGGCGATATTGTTTTTCGCGCAGGTATCGCGACCGTCGCGCCAAGTGGCGACAGTGATGCTATTGAACTGCCTACGGAGCCACCAACGATTTTGCCCGGTGGAGTAGATGTCGATAACGGTACCGCAATCAGTCTTATTGCCACCTGGATGATGTCGGACAACTGGGGGGTGGAGCTTTTGGCAGCGACGCCCTTCAAACATGACATTGATCTGGCAGACTTGCCTGTCGCAGCCGGTTCCACCAAACATCTTCCACCAACGGTGAGCATTCAATGGTACCCCCGCGGCGCCATGGACGGTTGGCAGCCCTATTTAGGCCTTGGAGTGAACTACACCACCTTTTTCAGTGAGGATGTAGATAGCGAGCTAGGCGCGGTATTGGGGGATGTGCTTAACGTAACCTCCGCGAAACTGTCTCTGGATGACTCCGTGGGTCTGGCCGCACAAGCGGGCGTTGATATCCCTCTAACGGACGAATGGGCACTCAATCTTGGCGTTTGGTACATCGATCTTGGAACAACTGCAGATATTGATGTGGTAACCGGCGACGGTGCCAATGCTACGGTGAGCTTCGACGTGGATATTGACCCATGGGTTTACAACATAGGCGTTGCTTACAAGTTTTGAAGCTTTGAATGAAATGGCGTTTCCTACGTCATTCCCCTGTGATTCCCCGCTCTTTAGCGGGGTTTTTTTCGCCCTCCTGTAACGTCACAAGAGAATGATTCGTGATAGCGTGAACGCTGATGATGTGTGGATGATTTGTTCGGGAGCTTTTATGAACCTAGTGCCCTTGGTCTTGACAGTTTTTCTCGTGGTGTTTGTTGTAGGCACCATTTTTTGGATGACATCGACTCTGAGTCCTATTCGTAAAAAGCAGGCAATGCGAAAAGCCCAGCGTCTGGAAGAGAGTGAAAATCAAGGGGAAAAGGATCGCGAACAGTAACTCGCTGATAGCGTCAGCCGCTAGTGCGTTGAGTGCTTTTTGCTGTGCTGCATCTCTGAAGCATCCATGGAGTGCTCTTGCGCCGCGCTGGTTATTGGCTGGTTCAGGTGACCACCGTGGTTCCAGGTCATTACAAAAGACCAGATGCCTGAAAGAATCAGGAACACCGCAATAAACAGTTTGAGGCCGCGGCGCCTGAGAAAGGCCTGAACTCCCGTAGCGCCAAAGCTAGTACTTAGCATTGCGGGGAGGGTGCCTACGCCGAACGCCAGCATCAACAATCCTGAGCGAGCTACGTCTTGCGCGGTAGCAGACCAGGCCAAAGCGCTGTAGATCAAACCACAGGGCATTAACCCCCAGCACAGGCCCAGAAGGTAGCCCTGAAACCAGTGTCTTACGGGAAGAAGTTTGGAGGATAAACGCTGAACCGGTTTCCAGATTTTGGCGCCTAGCTTCTCGAGGACAGACATTCCTCGCCACCAATCCGCAATCGATAATCCCATGCCGATGAGCAGCAACGCCGCAATGTAGCGAAGCACCATTGTCCATTGTGCGAGATTAATGCTACCCGCCAAGGCGCCCAAAAGTGCGCCCAAAGCCGCGTAGCTACTAATGCGGCCCGCGTGATACGCAATAGTCACTACACCACGCTTCTCGCCACCGTTGCCTAGATTGATTGCGGCGGCGATGCCACCGCACATTCCCAGGCAGTGCCCAGCTCCCGCCAAACCAATGCCAAGTGCTGCGACAAGGTCATTGCTAATCATCTTCTAGGTTGCTCTTGTTAGCAGGGTCCTTGAGATCCTCGTCAGCAAGAATACGCCAGCTCTCTTTGTCCAAATCGTCATACTGGCCACTGTCGATGGCCCAGAGCAGAAGACGTATGACTATCACGCAAAAGATGATGGCGACCGGTATCAACAGGTAGAGGCTCTCCACAGTCAATTGGCTCCTTGAGCCGAGGCTCGACGGAGTCGCGTGGAGTTTCCGACTACTAGAAGCGAACTTAGGGACATCCCTACTGCGGCGGCCCAGGGGGGAACCCAACCCATAGCCGCCAAGGGAATGCCAATAAGGTTATAACCAAGGGCCCAGCAAAAGTTCTGGATGATGATCTTGCGTGTACGCTGTGCCACATCAAATAGCGCAGTGATTTGGTCTAGAGCTCCCCTGACAATCACAAAGTCCGCCTGTGCTTTAGCAAGATCCGTCGCGCCAGCAACTGCAATTGAAGCGTCCGCACGTTTTAAGACGGGTGCATCGTTAAGACCATCGCCAACCATCAATACCTTTGAGTCTGCCTCTTGCAGCGAAATGAGTCTTGCTAGCTTATCCTGTGGAGATAGGCCGGTGGCAACGTGGTCGAACTGAAGAGAAGAGCCCAACTGCGTGGCGCGGGAGGAGGCGTCACCGGTGAGTAGCTCCGTCCTCACGCCAGCGCGACGGAAGCTTTCCAGAACCGTGAGTGCTTCTGCATGGACCTCGTCGTTGAGCCCAAGCCATGCGAGAGGCTTGTGCTCCAGACATAGGGCGACCCAGTAGCAGGCGTCCTCTGGCGACATCTGTAGTTCGGGAGCGATCTCCTGACAGAATGCCAAGGAGCCCAAGCGAAGACGCCGGCCTCGGTACATGCCTTCAATGCCCTGCCCGGGAATGTAGCGAACGTTGTCGACATCAGCGTCAGCGTCCAGAGCAGTGAAGGCGCTTGCCAGTGGGTGGTTGGAATGGCGCTGCATTGCCGCAGCTACCGCGCCGAGGTCTGCTTCGGACCATTGTTCGCTCAGCGGCACGATGCTCTGTAAGGTAAAAGCGCCGCTTGTCAGCGTACCTGTTTTATCGAATAAGGCGACGTCGAGTTGTGCAAGAGCCTCCAGAGCGTTGTCACCGTTGACGATGACGCCTTTTCGCCGTAGAAGACTTGTCGCATTCGCGAGGCTCGCAGGAGTAGCAAGGGATAGCGCGCAGGGGCAGCTGATCACGAGTACCGATAGCGCTACCCAGAGGGCCTTGGATGAATCCAGCTGCCACCAAAGGACTGCGGTCAATGCTGCGATAAGTAATATAGCCGCGATAAATCCCGTTGCGATGCGATCCGCGAGTTTAGCGACAGCGGGTTTATCGTGCCGTGCTGCGTCGATAGATCGTTGTAGAGCAGCTAGTCGCGTGTCGGCGTAGGTTCCGGTGGCAACGGCCTCCAAAGAGTCCTCCAGATTCACCGTGCCTGCATAAACGACATCGTCAACAGTCACTGATCTAGGCAGAGCCTCGCCACTGAAGCTGTCTTCTCGAACGGTGCTGGATCCTCTGGTAACCCGAGCATCGATGGGTATCGTGTCTCCTGAGCGGACTAACACACGCTCTCCTGTGAGGAGTTTCTGTCGGGGAATGGAGGTCCAGTGTTGCCCCCTCCATACCTGTACAGCATCGGGAAGTGTCTGTTCTGCATCCTGCCAGCTAATGGCATCCTGGTAGCGCAAGCGCTTTTCAATAAAACGCGCGAGGAGCAGTAAAAACGTAAACATTACGACGGAGTCAAAATACACTTCGCCACCGCCGCTCAGGCTGGCATAGGTGCTTGCGGAAAAGGCCAGGCCAATTGCCAGGGCCACAGGTAAGTCCATCACTAAGGCGCCGAATTTCAGGTGACGCCATGCACTTTCGAAAAAACCTCGAGCCGAGTAGATCACAACGAAACTGGTCACGAGCAGACTGCAAAGTCGCATGAGCTGTTGGTACTCTGGGCTGATACCCTGGATGTCGCCGGCGTGAAGGGCTATGGCAAACATGCCCACCTGCATCATTCCGACACCGGCTACCGCCAGCCGTCTGAGATCCGTTCGATATTCGTGTTTTGCCTGATCCTGCCTCAGGCTGCTCTGCCAGGGCTGTACTTGATAGCCAAGATTCGAGACACAGGTAAATAGTTGGCTTAGGGGCAGTTGCTTCCGATCAAAGCGAATATCGAGGCGGTTTTGCCCCAGATTTACCGTAGCCTGATGTACGCCAGGTATCCTCTGAAGGGTTGTTTCGATGAGCCATGTGCAAGCGGCACAGCTTACGCCGCCCAGAAGTAAGCGCGCGCTAAGACCTCCCGAGGCGTCCTCTTCACAGAACTGCTTTGCCAGAGCGGGGTCATCGTAAATCTCGAATTCCCGCTGGCGATCTTCCCTGTCGGCCACAGGACGATCATTAAAGGCGGTACGCTGCTCGTAGAAGCGCTCCAAGCCGCTCTCCGTAATCATACTCGCCACGGCACGACAGCCGGGGCAGCACATCTCTCGGCGCTCTCCAGCGACCTCCAAAGCGAAGTCCACGCCCGCGGGCACATCTTCGCCGCAGTGGAAGCAAGTAAGCGATGTGGCAGTCTTAAAAGGTTGAGCGCTGTTCACAGATGTTTCACGGTTTGGTCTGAGGCAGTACTGTGCAGAAACTACGGCGCATCGCTACCGTCGGCAATGAAGTTTTTGCTACTGAGTGAGCCATCTATACGCCACTGATTATTCTCCGCTTCAAGTATCCAGTGCCAGTTTGGAGATACATTGGCGGGGAGTTCGCTTTGGTAGACCCCAGGGGCTATGGGAGCCAGGGTAACGGTGAAATCTCGGTCGGCCTCTAGAGGATGAGAGAGGCGTAAGCTGAGCATTGAAGGAGTGATTCCTCCGCTGAGGCGCACCTGCGCTCTACGATCGAGTACTTTGATCTCAGCGGAAACGCCCAATTCCTGAGCCGCCGCCTGTTTACCCAGTTCCTGATTAATGGCTAAGCCGTCTTTGTAATACTCATCGACCACTAGGTCGTCGGAGTACTTGTTGGCGATGTACAAAGTACTCAGCCCGGCAATCACTACCGAGCCGGGCAAGGCGATGAGAAACCATGGCCAGAATTGTTGATACCAAGCCTCGTCGTCTTCTTGTCTGGGAGATCCTTGTGTGCCATGGGACATAGACGTAGTTCGCATTGGGTTTCTTGAAGGCTCCACTATAGCGGTTTCATAAAGCGGGATTCGGTGCTTGCCCGAAGCGATGCCATGTCTTCGGCGACGATTTCGAAGGTGAAACTGGTGCTTGGCGTTACAAGTTTTGCCGCCTGTGTCCTCACCCGTAGCGTGACTTCGCGATCTTCGCTCGCCGCGAGTGTGTAGCGAGCCTGGCCTTTTATGATTGCTCCGTCTAGACCCTCGACGCTCAGGACATACTCATGAGGTGAGGTATCCATATTGACGATGTGGAGCCGGTAGATGTTTTCGATTCCACCGTCCGCAGTTTCGACATAGAGGTTGTTTCGATCTCGAATGACTGTGAGCTCTAGAGGAATCCGCGAGAATATGTTGTAACTGAATACGCCAATCATTAGGGCCAGTACTACGATGTACCCGATGATTCGTGGGCGAAGCCAATGGGTTTTTCCACCTTCCAGTTCTCGCTCACTGGTGTAGCGGACGAGGCCTGGCTCGTAGCCCATTTTGCGCATGACCGAATTGCAGGCGTCAACACAGAGCGCGCATCCTATGCATTCGTATTGCAAGCCATCGCGTATATCGATCCCCGTCGGGCAGACCTGAACACACAGCTCGCAGTCGATGCAGTCGCCTAATCCAGCGTCTCGATGTGCAAGTGATTTTTTGCGCGAACCCCGGGGATCGCCTCTGCTCGCATCGTAGGAGACTATTAATGTATCCGCGTCGAACATGACGGATTGGAAGCGTGCATAGGGGCACATGTAGGTGCACACCTGCTCGCGCATCCAGCCCGCGTTGATGTAAGTGGCGAGGGTAAAGAATACCGTCCACGCTAGTTGCCAGCTTCCTGTGGACAGCGTGGCGAGCTCGTAGCTAAGTTCTCGTACAGGATAAAAATAACCTACAAATGTCATACCCGTCATGAATGCGACGAACAACCACGCGCCGTGTTTACTGAGCTTTCGAAGCGCCTTAGTGAGGGTCCAGGGCTGCTTATCCAGTTTTATACGCTGGTTTCGCGTCCCCTCTGCTTTTTGTTCTATCCACATAAAGATACTTGTCCACACGGTCTGTGGGCAGGTATAGCCGCACCACACACGGCCGGCAGACACGGTGACTGCGAACAGGGAAAAGGCGGCTATGATCAGCAGAAAGGCGAGAAGCGAGAAATCCTGAGGCCAGAAGGTAAGCCCGAATATGTGAAACTCTCTCTCTGGCAAGTCAAACCATACGGCTTGACGGCCATTGATGCTGATCCAGGGGATGCAGTAGTACCCCAGAAGCATGGGCCAGCCTGTGAACATTCGCAGCCGCTGGTAAAACCCTTCTATTTTGCGCGTGTAGATCTTTTCGCGCTTTTGATAGAGGTCAAGCTCGGCGACCTCCGCGGGTGCGATTTCCTGCACGTCAATGAGATCAGGATCAGACATACTTTTTCACCACTACTTGTACTGAGTGGCCACTCCCGTGGCGTTAGTCCCCGGCGAAGCTCTCGCGTATGACGGGGCGGTTGCCTTCGGTGTTTATTCTAATGAGTTTGTTGTGGCTCAGGATTCGAGCTATTTGCTCAGGCCATAAACATATGCGGCAACAAGGTGAATCTTGTCTTCGCTCAGCGTGTTGCCAAAGGCGGGCATTTGTCCGTTACGGCCAATGCGGAGGCTGTGGGCTATTTGCTCAGCGTTTCCTCCGTACAGCCAGATGCCGTTGGTCAAGTTAGGCGCGCCCATGAGGGGGTTGCCCTTGGCTTCGGGGCCGTGACACGCAACGCAGTAAGTTTGGTAATGCTTCTCTCCGGCCGCCACTAAGTCCTCATCGGCGTTCCGGCTGTTCAGGGACAGAACATAAGCCGTGGCCTCGGCAATACCCTGTTCGCCTAGGATGCTTTCCCAGGCGGGCATAGCAGCCTGACGACCGTTTACCAGAGTGTGCTTGATTGCCTCAGGGGATCCGCCATAGAGCCAATCGTCGTCGGTGAGATTTGGGAAGCCAAGGGCACCCGCTGCATCAAGGCCGTGGCACTGGGAACAGTTGTTGCCATAGATTCGCATGCCCATCTTTCGGGCCTTTGGATCCTGATAAATTTCTTCAATCGACATGGCGAGGTACTTGTCGCGCATTGCCCTGAATTTCTCGTCGGCGACGGCAACTTCCTGTTCGTGCTGAGTGACTGAACTCCAACCAAGGACGCCAGGAAAATTGCCCATGCCCGGATAAGCGATGAGGTAGCCAATGCCCCAGACGATGGTGATGACGAACATCGCAAACCACCAGCCCGGCAGAGGGTTGTCCCACTCCTCAATGCCGTCGTAGACGTGCCCAGTGGTTTTTTCGTCTACCGCTGAACGCTTACGATTGGCGAATAGCAGCCAGGTCACCAGAACAAGGGTGACCGTTGTGAGAACGATTACCCAGCCACTCCAAAAGCTAGTCATTGTTGGTTTCCTTTTTGTTTGCCACCTTGCGTGAGGTCGTCATCAGCAAAGGGTAGGTTGGCGGCTTCTTCAAAATCTTGCTTTGGCTTGCTGCTGTAGGCCCAAATCACAAGTCCGATAAAGGCAAACAACAGGAAGGCCGTACTGATGCCTCTTAAGTCATTAATATCCATAGACCTAGCGCCGCGTCTGGATCAGTGTGCCGAGCTGCTGCAAGTAGGCCACTAATGCGTCGATTTCTTTCTTTCCGGCGACTGCACTCGCCGCGCCGGCGATATCGGCTTCGGTGTACGGCACGCCAAGAGTTTGCAGTGTGCTCATCTTTGCTGCGGTTCCCTCGGCATTCACTTCGTTGCGGAAAAGCCAGGGAAATGCCGGCATGTTTGACTCCGGCACGACGTCGCGCGGGTTATATAGATGGGCGCGATGCCAGTCGTCCGAGTAGCGTTTACCCACTCGCGCCAAGTCGGGGCCTGTGCGCTTGGACCCAAAGAGGAAAGGGTGGTCATAGACAGATTCACCCGCTACCGAATAGTGTCCGTAGCGCTCGGTCTCTGCTCGCAGCGGACGGATCATTTGTGAATGGCAGGTGTTGCAGCCTTCACGGATATAGATGTCCCGGCCTTCAAGCTCTAGTGCAGAGTAGGGCTCCAGACCCGCGATAGGCTCCGCGTATTTCTTGGAAAAGATCAGGGGTACCAGTTCAACCAAGGTTCCAAAGCTGATCGCAACGATGGTCAAAACGATGAGCAAGGGAACGCTTTTTTCAATTCTTTCATGAGATGACATAGCTTCGCTCCTTATACCGCGGCAGCTTCGGGCGCCGGTGCTTTCGCTGGCGCCTCGTTGCGAATAGTCATGAACACGTTGTAAGCCATAATCAACATACCACCCAGGAATATCGCTCCACCCAGCACTCGAACGATCCATCCCGGATAGCTGGCCACGACAGACTCAACAAAGGCGTATGTGAGAGTTCCGTCCTGATTGTAGGCGCGCCACATGAGGCCCTGCATGATGCCGTTGACCCAGAGTGCGGCTATGTAAAGCACGGTGCCAATGGTGGACATCCAAAAATGCACGTTGATGAGATCTGTGCTGTACATCTGCTCTTTGCCGTAAAGCTTGGGGATGAGGTGGTAAAGACAGCCGATAGAGATCATCGCGACCCATCCAAGCGCACCTGAATGCACGTGACCAATGGTCCAGTCGGTATAGTGGGACAGCGAGTTAACTGTCTTGATCGACATCATTGGCCCCTCGAAGGTCGACATGCCGTAGAACGACAGGCTTACGACCATAAAGCGCAGGATTGGATCATTGCGCAGCTTATGCCACGCCCCCGACAGCGTCATGATTCCGTTGATCATTCCACCCCAGGATGGGGCCAGAAGAATCAAACTCATAACCATGCCCAAGCTCTGTGCCCAGTCGGGTAGTGTTGTGTAGTGAAGGTGATGGGGACCGGCCCAAATATAAACGGATACCAGTGCCCAGAAGTGCACGATAGACAGGCGGTAGGAGTAAACCGGCCGCTCAGCCTGCTTAGGTACGAAGTAGTACATCATGCCAAGGAAACCAGCGGTTAAGAAAAATCCGACCGCGTTGTGGCCATACCACCACTGCACCATGGCATCGACAGTGCCTGCGTAAGCAGAGTAAGACTTCAGTGTCATCCCCACAGGCAGTGCAGCGCTATTAAGGAGATGGAGTACGGCCACGGTGACGATGAATGCACCGAAAAACCAGTTCGCAACATAAATGTGGCTGGTCTTTCTTTTAACGAGTGTTCCAAAAAACACCACGGCATAGGAAACCCAGACGATGGTGATGAGAATGTCGATAGGCCACTCAAGCTCGGCATATTCTTTAGACGTGGTGTAGCCCAGGGGGAGGGTGATCGCCGCCAGCACGATGACTAGCTGCCAGCCCCAAAAAGTGAAAGCGGCCAATTTGTCAGAGATAAGGCGAGCCTGAGTTGTCCGCTGCACAACGTAGTAGGAGGTGGCAAAGAGGGCACAGCCCCCAAAAGCAAAAATAACCGCATTGGTGTGCAGGGGCCGTAGGCGTCCAAAACTTGTCCAGGGCAGCCCGAGGTTTAGCGCGGGCCAAACCAGCTCTGCGGCAATGTAGACACCTACAAACATGCCCACGATCCCCCAGACTACCGTCATGATCGCGAATTGCCTGACAACCTTGTAGTTGTAGACGGGGTGTTCCAGTGCTGCGTTGAGTTCGCTCATGGTTGTTACCCGTAATTCCTTGTAATTCGTTAACGTCTTATCTTGCTTCGCTGAGTGTAAAACTGAGGATCTCGCGGAGCTGGAGGCTCTGTTTTAGAGGCCCTATTTATAATGCTTTTTTCTAACCATCGGTAAACGCCGGTGCAGCACCGAAGTCCCAAGCCAAAATAGAAACGACCATAATGGAAACCAACAAAACGAGTCCGATAGCAAGAATGGCGCTGGAAAACAAAAATCCCCGCTCTTGGGGAATGTCCATCACGATGGGGATGCCCAGGTACATGAGGTACACGGCCCAGCTGATGGCGACAACTCCGATGAGTAGGTCTACCCATAGCACGGGATAGAAACCCACCATTCCAAGAATAAAAAGCGGGGTCGCTGTGAGCCCCGCGATGACGATGCCTTTTGGAATAGTAGATTGCGCTGCGCCATAGGTGCTGGACATCCAATGAATGGCGTAACCGATGGCAGCAACGCTGGCGACCATGACGCAGTAAAAGAGAATATTCACTTGCATCGCGCTAGCGTCGGTCAGTTTAATCACTTCGTTGTAACTGCCTACAGTCCAACCTACGTGACTGGTGCCCCAGTACCACGCAATGGCAGGCAAGAGTGCGAAAACAAAGGGGTATATAACCAGAAGGTTTTGAGAGCTCTCCGGCAATTTGGCGATGGTCTGCCATTGATGCCTAGGCTTAAACAGCAGTCCAAAGGTGTGCTGGATCATTCTCTTTTATCCCCCGGTGATACGTGTGACAGGCGGCATTCTAATGAAGTTGCCGCGGCGTTTGTTGACTTACATCAATAAGCGACGAAAGTACGTTATTTAATATTGGCAGCTTGCTATTGGCGGCAGCCTGCGAGTGAGTGGTCGACTATCAGGTTTCCGGCCTATAGGCCGTCTGCAGTCTTGCGCAGCGCATCAATATCCAGAATCTCTATTTCCTTGTTTTCTACGGCTAGTACATCAAGCTTTTGCAGTCGGCTGAACACTCTGCTGACCGTTTCGACGGTAAGCCCCAGGTAGTTGCCGATATCTACCCTGGACATGCTTAGACGAAACTGCGTGGCGCTGAGTTGGCGGCGAGAGTTACGCGTGGACACACTGAGCAGCAGTGCAGCAACGCGTTCATCAGCCGAGCTCTTGGAAAGCAGGGTGATGAGTTGCTGATCTTCTGTGATCTCCCTACTCATGATCTGGAAAAAATGTCGCTGGAGTTGCGGCATGCTCGCGCTGAGTTTCTCCAGTGAATCGAAGGGGATCTCGCAGACCGACGCAGTTTCCAGTGCTTTGGCCGATGAGGCGTGGGCATTATTGCTGATGCCATCCATACCCAGTATCTCGCCTGGAAAATAAAAGCCCGTAACCTGTTCCCGTCCGTCGTCTGTCGTCCGATAGGCTTTGATCGTGCCTGACCTCACCGCGAACACGGACTCAAATTCATCGCTTTCACGGTAGAGGTGTTGCCCCTTTTGCAGCGGCTTACTGCGCTGAACGATGCGATCTAGTTCATCAATTTCTGTTGCCTCGAGGGAGAAGGGGAGGCAAAGCGAACTCAGTCGACAGTTACTGCAATTAACCTGAAAGTCGTGAGTACAGGAGGTGGCCTGTGAACTATCTACATCGATTAATTGTGTATTCACTGCTGTGTAGTTTCCCGTACCGGCTTAGGTCAAAAATGTAGCGAGCCACCCTATAGGTGTCAACTAAACTTTACATTGATTCCGCGGTTAAACTGTGGCCGAGAAGCTCGCTTTACCGGTGCTGCCTTGATGCTCTAGATGTTCGTCAAAAGGCATGCAGAGGTTTCGAAGGAAAGGCCTGCCCGCCGCCGTCACGACAAGCGCGTCGGTTTTGAACTCGATCAGTCGGTCATCAAAGGCTTGGCCCAGTGCTTCAAGGGCATCGTGGAAGTGAATGCGGAAGTCGATGCCAAACTCGCGCTCGACCTCCGCTATATCAAGATGCAAGTCGCAGATTAATGACATGATCACGCGTCTACGGAGCTTGTCTTCACAGTTGATCATGTAACCCTTGGTGATAGGCAGTTGTCCGTCATCGAGCATTTGATAGTACTGGGAAAGGTCCCGAGCGTTTTGGAGATAAAAGTCGCCGATTTGGCTTATGGAAGATACGCCTAATCCCAGGAGGTCTTCAGCAAGTTGTAGGGAATAACCTTGGAAGTTTCGTTGCAGCCGCGACTCCCCCTGAGCTTTGGCAAGGTCATCGTCGGGGAGCACGTAGTGATCCATGCCGATATACCGATAACCTGCATCCTGAAGTGCGGCGCTGATCATTTGCGCGAGAAGCAGCTTCTCTTCAGGCTCGGGTAGCGTATGTCGGTCGATAGCGCGCTGCGGCAGAAAACGCTCAGGCAAGTGAGCATAGTTGTAGCAGGCGATACGATCGGGGCGCAAACTGATAACTTTTCGCAGGGTCTCAGCCATGCTTATGTGATCTTGATAAGGAAGACCATAGATCAGGTCGAAGCTCAGTGAGCGAAACCCATGGGCTCGCACGGCTTCGACGAGATCTGCGACCTGAGCGTAGGGCTGTATGCGGTTTACGGCTTTCTGAACTTGTTCGTCAAAATCTTGCACCCCCAGGCTGATGCGATTGAATCCCACGCCCTTGAGTAGCGCGATGGTCGCCGAGGAAACGGTGCGAGGATCGATTTCGATGGAGTACTCACGATACCCCTTATCGAGCAGACGAAAGCGACTCGCCAGACTATGCATGAGTTCGGTGACTTCGCCATCACTGAGGTAAGTCGGTGTGCCACCACCCCAATGCATCTGGGTTATTGGGCGATCTTTGCCTACGAGCTGACTTTGCATATCGAGTTCTTGAGTCAGTTCGCTGATGTAGCGGGCGGCTACGCCTTCCTTGCGCGTGACGACTTTGTTGCAGCCACAGTAGTAGCAAATGTCGTGGCAAAAAGGCAGATGCACATACAGTGATAGTGGATCGCTGTGCCTTTTTTCCTGCCCCTGCCAATTGCGGTAGCGAGTTAGGTCAAAGCCCTCACTGAACTGCGGTGCTGTGGGGTAAGAGGTGTAACGGGGGCCGTTGGTTGCGTAGCGTTTAGCCATGGCAATGCCCGCTTCCCATTCACTGGGAAGGCGACGAGTTTGTTCACTCGTGCGTCCAATTATCTGATTCATTGCCGATTAGGCCCACCGTGCCAGCTTCTTATTCAGGCAGTGAGGCTAACAGGACTTAGGAAGGTGCCGCTTGATCCACATCAACGTTGATCAGTTAACAGGTCATTATGTTTCGAGGTTAGCGAGCTCGTCGGTGATCTCGTGGAGCTCTCTTGGCATGCCGATACCCCAGCCCTGCAGATAGTCGATGCCGATCTCGCGCAAAGCTGGAACAATTTCCAGATCCTCCACGCACTCCGCCACGGTTTTCTGTCCCAGAAAGTGTGCCAGGTCATTGATGGACTTGGTCATGGCATAGTCCGTCTTGTTGCGATGAATGTCGGTGATAAAGGTGCCGTCAATCTTGACGTAGTCCACGGGTAACTCTTTGAGGTATTTATGACTGGCAAGGCCCGTGCCGAAATCATCCAGGGAAAACTTACAACCTATATTCTTCAGGGTGCGCACGAAGTCAGCAGCTCGAGGAATATTGTCGATAGCACCTGTTTCCGTGATTTCAAAACAAAGCTTACTGGTGCCCACGCCGTGCTCTGATATTTGCTCCAAAACATAATCGAGGAAATCATTGTCTGTAATACTCGTTCCCGAGAGATTGATCGACAGCTCGGGCACTTCCTTTTGAGCGTCCATTAGTCGTGAGATCCAGGAAAAGGCCTCTTTGAGTACCCAACGATCCACCAGCGTGACGTAGCCAAAGCGCTCGGCGGACATAATGAAGTCCTGTGGGGACTGGAGCTCTCCATCGTCGTCCCTCAGCGACAGCAATATTTCATAGTGATGCTTCGCGCCCTCGCGGCCATCGACTGCGCTTTGGACAATGGGCTGAGCACGGAGCACGAGGCTATCTGTGGACATCGCATCATCAAGGCGTTTACGGGAGGTTGCCCGTTCAAGCTTGTAGTTCATGACCTCTTCCTGGTCGATGTCGAAAACTACTACCTGATCTTTTCCCTGGGTCTTTGCTAATGCCAAAGCCTGGCGCGCCTGATCTTTCACTGATGCAGGGCTTTCGCTTGTTTGAACAACACTGGCGATGCCAATGGATACGGTAAAAGAGACGTTCTCGCCGTTAATCGACAGACTGCTTGCGGCGATGTCCAGGCGTATTTTGTCCGCAATGTGGCGCGCTTCTTCCGAGTTGCGGTACGTCAGCAGAATACCAAACTCATCGCCTTCCATGCGTGCAGTGAGTGCGCGCCTATCATTCATCTGTCCCAGCAAACGGCCAAACTCACTGATGACTTCATCGCCGCTGGTGTCATCAAAGACATCATTGACCAGCGCGAAATTGTCGATGTCGAGCAACAAAAAGGCGTGTTCACTGGCTCTTGCATGAGCGTGGCGGAGGCTACGCTGAAGCTGGTACATCAGGGACTCGCCATTAATCAGCTGGGTTACGTTGTCGCGGTTACGATCAAAGCTGAGGGTTTTTTGTGCTTCTTCGAGCGTTCCGTACATGCTCTGCTCGAGCACGGACATATCGTCTACGGGAGTGGGGGCTTGTGCTCCGCGACTGAGTTGACGGGCAAGCTGTATTGCACTCATCTCCGCGATCTTCTGTCCCCGCTCGTTGACGAAAGCGAACTGATCGCGATCTTCACTGATCCACACCAGGCGCATTTTCCGTTGGCGCCCATCTTTGGATCGGTAGCGCAATTTGGCCCCGGGTTCCAAAGCCTCGACTCGTTGGAGCCAGCGACGTAAACGAGGTAGTTGCTCTACCCGCTGGGAGTCGGGTTTAGGTGCGTCGCTAACTTGAGGCTTGTAAGTGGTGGTGTCAGCCGGAGCTCTGCCAGTGATCACGGCGTTAATGTTGCGTAAAGCAGCGTCGTGCGCAACGGAGCCGGGGTTGGAGCTGTTTAATCTGCGATTGAGCGCCTGTAAACGGTGCTGCATCTCTTTTACTTCGGGTGGAGGAAGTTCCCCCTCGATGGACTCCCGGAAGTCTGCAACAAGAGTCTGTAGGAGCGCCTCTTCTTCCTGCCATGGAATACTGTCTTCGCCTTCACGCAGTGCGATTTGCACGAGGGCCTGGCGCCAGCCTCCGTCCAGTAGATCAACCAAGGGGCGAGGCGCTCCATTTCGGTCAATGTGCCGATCCAGGAGGTTTTCCACACTTCGCTGCGCTCGGTTGAGTCGCTCCTGCCCCTGAAGGCCGCTAATGACTCTTTCTATGTTTCGATCAAGCGATCGGTTTTGTTGAGAGAGCAGGCTGTCTAGTTCGCCTTGCGCGTCCGAAAATACAACGCTGTCATCGCTATAGTCGCGAGCGACGCGTTCGACGATCTCGGCGACTTTCTTGCGTACAGAACGGTTCACCGTGTTGTCGGCGCTCGCCAACTTGGAGATTTTGTCCAGTAACCGGTGGGCGGGGTGATCGGGTTGGGCAAAAAACTTGGGCTCATGCAGCGACAAGCGAGCAAGAGGAACTCTTAGCCTTGCGAGGCTGGGCGCCATGTCATCGCTCACCTCGAAGTTACGGTTCAAGGTCTGGAAAACTGTGTCTACAAAGCTCAGTCGATTGGCGCCGTCGCGGCCAATGCTCTCATCGTCTCCCAACGCGCCATGCTCTTTCAGGAGGCTTTCCAAAGGCTTTAGATCCCCAAGAGACGCGGCCTGCGGTTGCGAGGCTTGGAGAGCGAGTAGTGCATTGAGTAGTTGTTGCTGATCCAGAGCCTGCGGCGTTGTCGACGGGCTGTCGCCAGATGCCGCTGAGCCGGTCCCTTGGGCGTTGCTGTCTCCGGCTTGTTGTTCTGCAGCGTCCTCCTGCTTTTCGTCTTCAGAGCGCTCGCGATTTGTGTCCAAGGCGCTGATGACCGCGTCGTACATGGCGTCATGTTTACTGCCGCCACCGCCGCCACCGCCGCCAGCGCCGGCACCGCCGCCATCACCGTTCGCTCCGTCCGAGCCCGATCCCGTGCCCGCGCCCGCCTCCCGGGAGCTGGTTTCATTAGGACTTTTGGCGCCGCCTCGACGTTCTTCAGAATCTACCGAGGTGCTTTCCGTGGGCGCGGGGTGCGCTTCTTGCTGTGCCTGTGAGCCCGGTTTGGTACGCACAGTGGATTTGATAATTCGCTTTTCGACGGGATTGAGTAGTGAGCCGTTGTCGCGAATATCTTCTTCAAGGCCCGGCTCAACTCCGGCTTCTATAAAGATGGCGTTGAGTGATGGGTATAGTTTTTCCAGTTGCGGCGCGTAGGCATCCCGAAACATTTGCAAGCTGTCTTGAACGACTACCTGGCTGTCGCTAATGGGCTCGAAGGCGTCGATGAAGGCCTGCAACACATATGCGGGATGGAAAGGGGTTCGCGCCCGTCGGGGTTCACGGTCCGCGACAAGTGCAGTGCGGATCGTCAAGCACTCCAGTTCTACTCGGTGTGTCTCGATCAGGCTGTTGACTATTTTGTCTACCGCCAGCTTCTGATCCATCTCGTCGAGAGCCACCAGATCAAGGTTTCTGGCAGACGCCGCCTCAAGATCTGCGAAGGTCTGACCGTCGCTCTCTTTCTCGAGGGTTTCGACGCTCGCCGTCAGCGCCTTGGAAAAGTCGTCGAGAAAATCTTCATTGTTTCGCTTCAGTACATTCAGGGCGTCGTAGTGTGCGTGCTGTCCCGAGATGCCGTAGCGTGAAGAGGTCGACAGATCAAAGAGGCGGTCTCCCAGCTCAACGAGGAAGCGTCGCATGGCCTTGAGTAATTCCTCGTGCCCCTTAGCCAGCATTTCGTTAACGAGACGGTCAGCTTCTTCCGGGCCCGGGAGCCAGACGATGGCATCGGGGTCCATGACCTCAAGGACTACGTCTGGTAGATCGTCATCAGGGGTGACCAAGACTTCCCGCGCATTGATAGATTCGATACTTCCCGCGATGCTGATCTGAGCTTCATCGTCATCGGGGAGGCCGGCAATCACCAAATGAACGGGCAGACCTTCGGGCGGCAGCGTAGAGATAGCCTGTTTGGGTTTTAGCAGTAGCGAGCCCGAGTCTGTGATTTCTGCAATGCCAGCAAAGCGAAGACCATCGGGCAACCGAAGATACGCTGGTAATGCTCGCCTTTTTTCGCTCATATATCTCGCAGTCTCATTACGTGAGGCAAGCGCGAAGTTGCGCGGCTGCATCGTAGTAAGCCAGAGTATACGGAAGAAGCTGTCGACTCTGAAGTACAGTACGGCTTTTCATTCGAGCGGGTAGGGGCTAACTCGTTGCAACTTCATCGCTAACATTGAACTCTCCCATTGGTAGGTCTATATCAACAAGCCATTTCTCACAGACTGGATCCCTGATCGCTGGAAAACGCTATTGCAGCTGGAAGGCGATCCCGCGTACCTGCGAAGTTTGTCGATCTTTCTCGATGAGAGGCGCGCGAGTACCAGCGAGGTTTACCCGCCAGCAAATGAGCTGTTCAACGCCTTGGTCAGAACAAGCCCTGAAGACGTCAAGGTCGTTATTCTGGGGCAGGACCCGTATCACAGTGCCGGGCAAGCCCATGGACTTTGCTTTTCAGTCAACCGAGGAACCCCCATACCACCTTCGCTTCGAAACATCTTTCAGGAGTTGCAGGAAGAGTTGGGTGTTCCCGCGCCAGAGCATGGATGCCTGAATGCCTGGGCGGATGAGGGCGTTCTTCTTTTAAATGCTGTACTAACGGTTGAGGAAGGGCGCCCTGGTTCGCATCAGGGCAAGGGTTGGGAGAAGTTCACGGATAGCGTGATTCAGGCCTTGAACATGGCCGGGAAGCCCCTTGTATTTATGCTTTGGGGTGCGCAGGCACAGAAGAAGGGAGGCGTCATTGACGATCAAAAGCACTGTGTGCTGAGGGCGCCGCACCCCTCGCCACTGAGCGCTTACCGTGGTTTCTTTGGGTGTGGCCACTTCGTCAAAGCGAACGAATTTCTTGTTTCGCGAGGGCAAAAACCGGTTGACTGGACCCTTGGAAACTAGCGACTCGGGGCCAGAGGCGAACGCCATGGGCTCGGGGAGTCACTCAAGGGCATAGTTAAAGTCGAGACTCCGCAGCTGCTCGCCGCTGACTAAATAGACTGCCTCGTTTAGCATCTCACTTTGAACCTCGCCCGCTACGAGGGTTGGAGCGCCATCCGCGGATGCCTTGCGAAGGCAACGCCCAACAACGTCGCCGTTGCCGTTATGTAAGGATGCGTCTCGGCTTAAGTCCTCCGCGCCATTGTCGGCCTCGTAGATTTGTAGTCGCTTTTTACTCCGTCCCTTGTAGTGAAGGCGCGCGACGATCTCCTGTCCTGTGTAGCAGCCTTTGTCAAAGGCAACGAGGCCTGTGAGATCATAGTTCAGGGTCTGGGGAGTGAAGCTTTCAACGTCTCCCAAATCGACCGCGTAGTGACCGCTGCGAAGCATCGCTTGCGACCAGAGTGCAGGGCCGTCGTCGATAGCAGCGTCGTGTTGTGAGGCCAAGCTTGCTGGCGTGCTTCCGTCGAGAGAAATACGCTCGCCGTATGCTGCCCCACGCTGCAGATAAAGCTCTCCATCGCTCAGAGATACAGGAACGAGACCGTCTTGTACTAAATCTGCGTTCGTCGCACTTTCAGGATCGAGCACGCCAACAATGGCGGTATCTGAGGGATCAACCTCGACACTGATTCGTGAGAACTGGGCATATCTCAGGAGCGTTTCGGCGATGCGCGGCGCCAAAGAACGACGCAGTCGCAAGACCACGTGCGTATCACTGAGTTGAACCACCGTGAGGTCGGTCAATACTCGGCCCTTAACGTTGCACAGGGCTCCCATTAAGGCCTGGCTATTACTCAATTTCCGCGTGTCGCAGGTCAGTTGCCCTTGGAGAAACGCGGGTACCTTCTCGCCACGGAGGTGCAGCATGGCCTCATCGGGCAAATAACAGGCAAAACCGTTCACAATCACTCCTTGTCAGCTCTTGATCTTGCGATAGATGTTTAAGTGGCGAATCATAACCCAGCGTCGACTCAGCTATACTCCCGCGCTTTAAAAAACCGAGTGTCTGGCATGGACGAAGAACATAAACGCATGCGTTGGGCGAGCCGCCGGGGCATGCTGGAGCTTGACCTTATTCTCGAGCCCTACGTGCGTCTGCACTATGCCCAGTTGGATGACGAAGGCCGGGTTCGCTATCGCGAGCTGATGACCTGTCAGGATCAGGAGCTCTTTGATTGGTTTTTGCACAAGCAGGTTCCAGAGAATCCCGAGCATGCACACATGGTAAAAACGATACTCAGTGCACGGCGACCTGAGGATACGCCTCCGTAAGTCGGCGATTTTACGCCGCTACCTGCAGCTAAGCAGATTGCTGTGCGTGACCACGTTTGCTGTCAGTTTATACGGTCCCAACTTCCACCTTATTCTTTCCGCTATCGGGCTGTGTTTGCTATCGATAGCTATCACCCGTCTGGATCCTGAGGGAGTCACGCTAGTTTGCGAATCTCTTGGACAGGCCGCGGGTAGTTGGAGGTACTCCCCGGCAGAAATCTCGCCGCTCAGGCCCTGCACTCTTCTTGGTCACGGCAAGCTGGCGTCTGTGCTGTGGATTGAGTGTCGCAGCGAAGCGACTCCACTGGAGTCTGCCTCGTGTCAACGAATGCTCGTGTTTCCCGATGCAATGTCTTTTGAGCAGTGGCGGCTGTTACGCCGCGAACTGCGTTTGGAGGCGCATGCCCTATGCAAAGAGGGGGGTTAGCTAGATACTTCGCTGGCGCGATAGTTGTCCGGAATAAGTATCGTGTCTTCGCCTTCCGCTAGTAGTTCGGGATAATCGAGGGTGTAGTGCAGGCCTCGACTCTCCTGACGCTCCATGGCGCAGCGAATCATCAGCTCCGCCACCATGGCGAGGTTGCGTAACTCCAGCAGGTCATTGGTCACTTTGTAATTGCTGTAATACTCCGCGATTTCCCCCTGGAGCAAACCGGCTCGACGAAGAGCGCGCTGAAGGCGCTTATTGGTGCGGACAATACCAACGTAATCCCACATAAAACGACGAAGCTCGTCCCAGTTATGAGAAATGACAACATCCTCGTCGGAGTCGGTTACCTGGCTTTCGTCCCAGGGTGGCGGACCGACCTGATCGGGAGGCGACTTTGGCTGCTTGCTGATGTGCCCCGCTGCCGCCTGGGCATACACCAAACACTCCAGGAGTGAGTTGCTCGCCATGCGGTTAGCTCCGTGGAGACCCGTGAAGGAGCATTCACCTATAGCGTAAAGGCCGGCCACGTCTGTGCGGCCGTGATTATCTACCATGACGCCGCCGCAGGTGTAGTGCGCCGCGGGCACCACCGGTATTCTGTCGGTGGTTATGTCGATGCCAAATTCAAGGCAGCGTTCGTAAATCGTGGGGAAGTGCTGCCGAACAAAGTCCGGTTCTCGATGGGAGATATCGAGATACACGCAGTCGGCGCCGAGGCGCTTCATTTCGTGATCGATGGCCCGCGCCACGATATCCCGAGGTGCCAGCTCAGCCCGATCATCAAAATCAGGCATGAATCGATCCCCGTTGGGAAGCGTCAAATACGCTCCCTCACCGCGCAAAGCTTCCGTAATCAGGAACGACTTGGCATCGGGGTGGTAAAGACAAGTCGGGTGAAATTGGTTGAATTCCAGGTTCGCCACGCGACAGCCCGCCCGCCAGGCCATGGCTATGCCGTCGCCGCTCGCGCCATCAGGGTTGCTGGTATAGAGATACACTTTGCTGGCGCCACCGCTGGCTAGCACGACAGCATCTGCCTCGAAGAGGTCGACGCTGTCTTCCTGCTCGTTGAGCACGTATATGCCTTTGCATTGCCCGTCTTCCACAACGAGATCGACGGCGACGCGTCCGGGAAGTAAGTCTATATTTGCGGCTTGGCGAGCGCGCTCCTCCAGTACTTCACCGATAGCTCCGCCGGTGCGGTCCGCGGCATGTACGATGCGGCGGTGGCTGTGTCCTCCCTCTTGAGCGAGGTGATACTCGGGAGACTGGGTTGAGTCCATATCCTCTCGAAGATCAAAGTCTACTCCCAGGGACGCCAGCCAATCGACGGTTTCTCGGCTGTGTGTCACAGTGAGTTCCACAGCATCGCGGTGGCATAGACCCGCTCCGGCGCGCAACGTGTCTTCTACATGCGCATCAACACTGTCCCGGGCATGGAGCACTGCTGCCATACCGCCCTGCGCCCAATAGGTGGAGCTCTGTTTGACGTCTCCTTTGGACAGAACTGCGATGCGATTGTGGGTTGGCAGACGTAGTGCGAGAGCCAGGCCTGCGGCACCGCGTCCGATGATCACGACGTCGTGGCGGTAATGCGTGCTCATTGCGCGCTCAAAATCCTTATCAAGAGGTCTTAATGGCGGGTATCATGCCCTTTTTAGGTGGCTATCGGTACAGTGCTGCTGAAGAACCTCAGGCGCTGGGCTAAAACGTAAATAGTTCACAGGGAACTGCCGGTGATCCCCGGTGTCCATAATTGCAGGTGAGGCAGCATGCGGTTGCTAGCGCCGTGCATCAGGGAGGAGTGCGACGTTTGACCGCTTCGGTCACAGATAAGCAATTGGTTGTGCGGGTTCAAAAAGGCGATAAAAGCGCCTTTGATTTGCTGGTTATCAAATATCAGCAAAAAATCATGAGCCTGATCAGCCGGTATGTGCATGACGCGGATGAGGTGCAGGATGTTGCCCAGGAAGCGTTCATCAAGGCGTATCGCGCGTTGCCGGGTTTTCGCGGTGACAGTGCGTTCTACACGTGGCTGTACCGGATCGCGATCAACACAGCCAAAAACCATCTTGTTTCGCGATCCAGGCGACCGCCGGGCTCGGACGTAGATGTTGATGACGCCCAGTATCTGGAAGCCGGGGATGCCTTAAGGGACAAAGAGTCTCCCGAGAACGCCTTATTCGGGGAAGAGTTGCGGGCCAAAGTGCATGGCGCTCTCGATGCTTTGCCAGATGATTTGAGAACGGCGGTAACTTTACGCGAGTTTGATGGTCTGAGTTATGAGGAAATTGCTGAAGTGATGGAATGTCCGGTTGGCACCGTGCGGTCGAGAATATTTCGCGCCCGGGAAGCCATCGATAAAATTGTGCAGCAGCAAATGGATGGGCACTAAGCGTTTCGACAAATGAGCATTGGTTTAAACAGGGAAAGAAAAGTTTGAGTATTGGAGATACACAGCATGCGTAACGCTGAGAGCAGTAGTCCGGAAATGACTGCAGCGGAGACTTTGTCCGCATTGGCTGATAATGAAGCCCAGGAGTTAGAGTTGCGTCGCGTTCTTCGTGACGTGGACAGCTCGCCCGAGTTGCGCAAGCGTTGGTACCGATTGCACGTTGCGCGATCGGTCATGCAGGGTGAGGCGGTGAGGCCAGCACCGGACTTCGCCATGTCCGTGCGTGCAGCTATCGACGCCGAACCCGCCTTGCAACAGAACACGTCGGGCAACTGGCGCCGCGCTCTGGGAAGTTTCGCCGTAGCGGCATCCGTGGCAGCAGTTGTTGTCGTTGGCGGTCAGCAATTGGCGGTGACCTCTGCCGGTGGGGATGCCGACCTTGTGGCACGCGTAGCACCGCTTCCTGTAGGTGTGGTGAACACTGTCGGAGCGGTTCCTGTACAGGCGAGTTTTGGTACCCGGGCACTGCCTACATTGCAGCCTGCGGACCGCACTGCCTATCGGGAACTTGCGCGGCAGCGCCTGCGTAAATTTAGCCAGGAGCACGCGGAACATGCGTCTTTGAATACCCCTCAGGGTATGCTGCCTTTCGCCCGCGTGCCGGTGATTGAGCAGTAAATTGAGCAGTAAGGTGATCTTCAGGTATCAAACAGTGGTGGCAAATATCCCGTTCCAAAAGGGCGCTGCAGCGGTTGCTTTAGTAAGGGATCGTCTGCTCGGCATGCTGGCCGCACTTGCACTAGGTGTTTGCGGGGTTTCCGCTGCGAATGCGCAGCAATGTGATGCGTTAGATCCCTCGGTTGCCAAGCTTCTTCAAGCAATGTCCAGTAACGCCCAACAAGTTAACTACAGTGGTGTCGTCACGTTACAGCGGGGTGGTGATATGCAAATCATGCAACTCTCCCACAGCGTGGTTAATGGTCAGGCATCTGAAGAGCTGTCCCGATTAACGGGGCAGGACGCGCGCGTTGAAAGGTCAGGACACCCGACGGATTGTATGCATCCGGGGCATCAGTTGCTCAGAGCCGCCGATGTGTTTGGTGGCTCCTTTTGTGGCTTAGCGTCTGTCTATCGTTTTCGTGTTCAGCCCGGAGACAGAGTCGCCGGTCGTGAGTCGCTGCGTTTGCGCGTTGAGCCACGAGATATGTACCGTTTTGGCCATGTTATTGAGCTGGATCAGGACACAGCACTTATTTTGAAGTCCTCTACTTTTGCTGCAGATCAGAGCGTTTTGGAGCAGTTTCAATTTGCCAGCCTGACTATGAAACCGGGCTCTGCGGGCGAGTCTGCGGTAGCGCACGAGGCGAGCCATCCCCACCCCCACGAGACCGAACACTTGAGACAAGGGGTCGCATGGGAGTTAACGTGGTTGCCGGACGGTTTTATGGCCACAGATGCCGCTCTAACAACATCTGAACGCAAGAGTTATACCGATGGTTTAGCGTCTTTCTCGGTATTCCTCGAACCCTTGGGCGCGGCGATCAAACCTGGTGAAGGAGTTGAGCGGCAGGGCAGTACCGTGGCGTACACCCGCGGCGTTTTGCTGCAGCGTCGCCCTGTGCTGGTAACTGTTCTGGGCGAGATTCCGACGAATACTGCACGCATGCTTGCAGACTCCGTGCGCCTCAGATGATAACGAAGCTTTCCTGTTCTTATTATGCTCACTGAAACAGCCCGAGTAGTAGCCGTCGATAGTGATGGAGTGTGGGTTGAGACCTTACGGCAGTCGAGTTGCAGCAGCTGCGCCGCACGATCTGGTTGTGGCCATGGCATGATTAACAGCGCTAAGGCGGGCGTATCCAAAGGACTCGTAAAGGCGGCCCTGCCTTCTGATGGTTCCTTCGCGGTGGGTCTCCATGACACGGTGGAGATTTCGGTGCCAGAGCAGGGCTTTCTGCGAGCAGTGTGGATGCTTTATGCCATGCCTCTTTTGACAATGCTTTTTGCAGCGGGGTTTGCTGATTACTTCTGGGCTGCGTCCGAACTTTCTCAGGCTGCCATGGACTTGCGGGTAACTCTGTCGGCTGTTGCTGGCCTGGGCGCCGGCTTGTTGCTACTACGTTTTCTTAGCGATCGCCGAAGCGGTGACACCGACTTTCAGCCGCGGGTCACAGGCATTAGCTGATCCAAATTGCCGGTTCCAGCGAATCTTTGGTGCTAACTTTTTTCAGACTGTATTTATGCGGGAGATACTCATGACATACCGTTTTGGAGCCTTGGGATCCAAACTACTGGCCATCGCAGCGATTGCGCTGCTGTGCTCGGCGAGGCTCGGCCATGCGGCGGAGTTACCTGATTTCACGGGGATTGTCGAAGAACAATCGCCAGCGGTGGTTAAGATCATTGTCGAGGCCAGTACAGCCAGAGATGGATCTGACATCAATGAGCAGGAAATTCCTGAATTTTTACGGCGCTATTTTCAGATGCCAAACCCTCCCCAAGGCCCTCAGGGTCCTCAAGAGCGCATGGCCACGGGCTCCGGTTTTATCATCTCGGACGATGGTTACGTAGTAACGAATCATCATGTAGTTGAGGGCGCGGACTTGGTCACGGTACGCATGTCAGACCGCAGGGAGTACGAGGCCGAGGTCGTCGGCCTGGATCCTCGATCTGATCTGGCACTACTGCGCATAGAGGCGGAAGACCTGCCCTACCTGGTGCTGGGCGCCGACGATGCTTTAAAAGTGGGTGAATGGGTGCTGGCAATCGGTTCACCGTTCGGCCTGGACTACTCGGTTACCGCGGGCATAGTGAGCGCTAAGGGTCGCAGTTTGCCGACCCGAAGCCGCGAAAACTATGTGCCTTTCATCCAGACCGATGTTGCGATCAACCCCGGGAACTCGGGTGGTCCGCTGTTTAACCTCAAAGGCGAAGTTGTTGGCGTTAACTCACAGATATTCACCACGCGCGCCGGGGGGTCCATTGGGTTGTCCTTTGCCATTCCCGTAAACGTGGTTCGAAACGTTGTAAACCAGTTAAAAGATGGCGGCACGGTCACTCGTGGCTGGTTGGGCGTCACTATTCAGAACGTTGATCGGAATCTAGGCGAGTCTTTCGGTCTTGATCGGCCCCGAGGTGCCTTGATATCGCAAATCGCGAGTGATGGGCCTGCCGCGAAGTCGGGACTTGAGCCCGGCGACATCATCATCGAATTCGATGGTGAGGCTATCGAAACCTCTGCTGACCTGCCGCACGTGGTTGGTCTTATTGCTCCAGGTGCCGAAGTCGATGTGTTGATCGTTAGAGACCGAAAACAAAAGACCATCGAGGTTGAAGTAGGCGGACTAGACGCCGACGACAGCGTGGATCAAGCCTATCGAAATGGCGACGCTGAAGACCAGCAGGGCGGACGTCTTGGCATCGTGGTGGAGGAAGCGCCGGAAGAGATGCTGTCTCGCTGGGATCTTGCTGGTGGTGTAGTGGTGCGTAGCGTTGAGCCAGATTCTCCTGCGGATGACGCGGGCCTAATGCCGGGGGATGTCATTACCGCGGTCGGCGCGACGCCCGTCCGCTCTCTGGATACCTTCAGCGAGATCATCGGCGACCTTGCGGATAACGCCTCTGTGCCGCTGAGATTGATTCGCAGAGGCTCCCCAATGTTCATTGGGCTGCGTTTGGGTGACTAGATTCCTCGCTCAGCTCCCACGCGGGTAGATTCGCCGGTCGTCGTATTCGTGGCGACGGGCGCCTCTCTAGGCTACAATGCCGCGCTTTTTGCGGGGGTCCCAAGTATGGGGCCGCCGCTTCGCGCTTTTCTTGTGAGCATGCCTTTTGAGTGACCTCGATCACATACGCAACTTTTCGATCATTGCCCATATCGACCATGGGAAATCGACTCTGGCCGATCGTTTTATTCAGCATTGCGGAGGCCTGAGCTCTCGCGAAATGCAGGCCCAGGTGCTGGATTCCATGGATATCGAGCGTGAACGGGGCATCACGATCAAAGCTCAGAGCGTGACCCTCGATTATCACGCCAAGAACGGCGAGACCTACCAGCTCAATTTTATTGATACGCCCGGGCACGTTGACTTCTCCTACGAAGTATCGCGATCCCTGGAAGCCTGTGAGGGTGCTCTATTAGTGGTAGACGCTGGGCAGGGCGTTGAAGCTCAGTCGGTGGCGAACTGCTACACCGCGATCGAATTGGGTCTTGAGGTACTACCGATTCTCAACAAAATGGATCTCCCTCAGGCCGACCCCGATCGCGTAAGGATTGAGATAGAAGAAATCATCGGCATCGATGCGACAGAAGCCTGCCTGGTGTCTGCCAAGTCAGGTTTGGGTATCGAAGATGCTCTGGAGTATCTCGTGGAGCATATTCCCCCTCCAGAGGGGGACCGTGAGGCTCCGCTCCAAGCCCTGATTATCGACAGCTGGTTCGATAACTATCTTGGCGTGGTGTCATTGGTGCGTGTAAAGCAGGGTGTCCTCACCCGTCGCGACCGTATTGTGACCAAGTCTACTGGCAAGCAGCATCAGGTAGATGGAGTCGGCATCTTCACTCCCAAGCGCGAAGCTAGAGAATCTCTGGAAGCCGGAGAAGTCGGTTACGTTGTCGCCGGGATCAAAGACATTCTTGGTGCTCCTGTAGGGGACACGCTCGTTCACGCGAAGATGCCTGATGTGCCTTCTTTGCCGGGTTTCAAGATGGTCAAGCCCCAGGTGTACGCGGGGATTTTTACCGTATCTACGGATGACTACGAAGACTTTCGTGAGGCACTGGCCAAACTGACTCTTAATGACGCGTCGCTGTTTTATGAACCTGAGACCTCCGATGCCCTGGGTTTTGGCTTTCGCTGCGGTTTCCTGGGCATGCTGCACATGGAGATCATTCAAGAGCGTCTTGAGCGGGAATATGATCTTGACTTGATCACCACGGCCCCGACGGTAGTCTACGAGGTGCTCACTAAGCGAGGGGAAACACTGCGCGTCGATAACCCTTCGGCACTTCCCGATATGGGCGACGTTGATGAGATGCGTGAGCCCATTGCCCGTTGCAATATTCTCGTTCCGCAGGATTACCTGGGCAACGTCATCAGCCTGTGTGTCGAGAAGCGGGGAGAGCAGCGTGATATGCAGTTCCTTGGATCTCAGGTCTCTCTGACTTACGACATCCCCATGGCTGACGTGGTTCTAGACTTTTTTGACAGGTTGAAGTCCGTAAGCCGCGGTTATGCGTCACTGGATTACAGTTTCGATCGCTTCGAGACGGCAACACTATCGCGACTCGATGTGCTCATTAACGGCGACCGCGTCGACGCTCTAGCGCTTATCGTTCATCGTGATCAAGTGGAGTATCGCGGTAGGCAGCTCACCGAGAAAATGAAAGAGCTGATCCCTCGCCAGATGTTTGACGTAGCGATTCAAGCAGCCGTAGGGGGTAAGATCGTTGCTCGGCAAACCGTGAAAGCGTTGCGTAAGAATGTTACGGCGAAGTGCTACGGTGGTGACGTTAGTCGCAAGCGCAAGCTACTGGATAAGCAGAAAGCGGGTAAAAAACGCATGAAGCAGGTTGGCCGTGTGGAGATTCCCCAGTCGGCGTTTCTCGCAGTGTTAAAAGTGGATTGACTATGGGTTTGATCGTTACGCACAGGAGCGTTTATGTCGCTTGATTTTCCGCTCATTCTGGTAATTCTGGTGTTTGGTACCGGATTGATCTGGCTAGCGGACCGAGTGCTTTGGGCGCCTGGTCGCCAGCGGAGTCTCGACGCGTTATGCAGCCAATACCCCCAATGGAACCAAGAGGGTTCGGCGGATGCCAAGTTGTTTGCGGCTTCCGTGGAGACGTTGCCCAGAGAGTCAACGGTAGTTGAGTACTCACGGTCTTTTTTTCCAGTGCTCGCAGTGGTGTTCGTACTGCGTAGCTTTTTGGCAGAGCCCTTTCAGATTCCCTCTTCATCGATGGTTCCCACGCTCGAAGTTGGCGACTACATTTTGGTGAACAAATTTGTCTACGGTATTCGCCTGCCCGTGCTAAGAACAAAAGTCTTCTCGATCAGTGAACCGAAGCGCGGCGACGTTATGGTGTTTTTTCCGCCGCATTTGAACAAAACCTATTACATCAAACGGGTCATCGGTTTGCCTGGCGACGTGGTGAGCTACCGCAGCAAGCGGCTATATGTGAACGGTGAGCCGATTCCTTTTGAGCCTCTCGCAGTGCTTCCCGAGGGGCGTTCCCGCTACCAGATGGGGATGTCCTCCCTCGGAGGGAAGAATCACCTCCAGCAGGTAAACCTGATGCGGCCTGGAAGAGACTTCACGGTCACCGTAAAGCCGGGTCACTACTTTATGATGGGGGATAACCGCGATAACAGCTCTGATAGTCGCGTTTGGGGGCAGGTGAGCGAGCGGGATATAGTAGGTAAAGCGTTTGCTATATGGATGCACTGGGATTCGCTGTTCAGCATCCCAAGTTTTGATCGCGTCGGCGGTATCGAATAGATCCCATTCAGCACCGACGGTTATCGAGGGAAGGGCTATGAAAACACGTAACAGGCAGCAAGGCATGGGCATGCTGGGTATGCTCATTATTGCGGTGATGGTGGGTTTCTTCGTTATGTCCGGTATTCGAATCGCGCCGGGTTTGATCGAGTATCAAACGGTACGGGAACTGGTGATCGAAGCGGCAGAAGAGTACGACGACGATGAGGATACGATCGCCGACATACGTCGAACGCTGTCCGGTAGTTTCAACATGAACCAGATCAAAACCATTGGACCTCGCGATGTGGAAATCACGCGCGAAGACGGGAAGGTCGTACTCAATGCGAACTACGAAGACCGTATCCCGTTGTTCTGGCGTATCGATGCCGTTGTGAAATACGACGACCTGGTGTTCATTGGTGGCGAGCGTTACAGCGATGAGTGATGGATGATCAGCAATGGCTTGAGCGGCAATTTGGCTGTCGGCTGCATCAAGAGTCCTTGCTCGCACAAGCGCTGTCTCACAGGAGCGTCGGTAGCAAGAACAACGAGCGCCTCGAGTTTCTCGGCGACTCAGTTCTGGGTTATGTCGTCAGTGAAGAGCTTTATCGCAGATTTCCGGACGCTGACGAAGGGCAGTTGAGCCGCCTTCGCGTTTCCCTTGTGAAGGGTAGCGCTTTAGCGCAAGTAGCAAGGGAGCTGTCCCTAGGGGAGCAGCTGCGCTTGGGCTCCGGAGAACGCCATGGTGGCGGTCGTCGTCGCGATTCAATCCTGGCCGATTCTTTTGAGGCTGTTCTTGGAGCCATTACGCTGGATTCAGGTATAGAGGCCTGCCGAAAGGCGATCTTCAAAGTGTTTCGAAGCCGCTTGGACGATCTGAGGCTTGAGCAGGCTCGAAAAGATCCGAAAACCCGTTTGCAGGAGTTGCTGCAGGGTGCGGGACGTCCGCTACCGGATTACGTACTGCGTAACGCGGCGGGAGAAGACCATGCCCGTATTTTTACTGTTGCCTGCGAGCTTGCTGATAGCAAAATCTTTGCGGAAGGGGTTGGCGACAGTCGTCGGGCCGCGGAGCAGGCCGCCGCCGCGGCGGTGCTCGATCAACTGGGGGAATCATGAGGGAAGACACACGCTGCGGTTACGTGGCTATCGTAGGGCGGCCCAACGTTGGTAAATCAACGCTCCTGAACCATCTGCTCGGGCAAAAATTGTCGATTACCTCGCGAAAACCTCAAACAACACGGCATCAGGTTTTGGGTATTAAGACTACCGATGCGGCTCAGATGTTGTTCGTTGATACACCCGGTATTCACGGCGGCGAAGATCGTGCGCTGAATCGCTTTATGAACCGCACCGCTGGCGCCGCAGTGGCCGCAGTGGATATCGTAGTAATGGTCGTTGATCGAGGGGAGTGGCGAGATGATGACGATCGGGTTCTGAGGAGTTGCCTTGCTGCGGATGCTCCGGTTTTGCTGGTGGTCAATAAAGTAGACCTTGAGGACAATCCCAACGCTATTTTACCGAGTTTAGAGTCACTTTCCGAACGAGCAGATTTTGCCGCATTGATTCCCCTGTCGGCACTGCGAGCTAAAAATCTCGATGTTCTCGAGACGGAAATTGTGCAGCGTCTTCCTAAAGGCCCTTTCTTGTTTGAAGAAGATGAGGTGACGGATCGAAGCACGCGCTTTTTGGTGGCAGAGATCGTGCGAGAGAAGATCACGCGGCAGCTTGGTGATGAGCTTCCATATTCCACGACTGTAGAAATCGAAGAGTATGGCGAAGAGGGCGGGATAGTGCATATTTCAGCCGTTATTCTTGTGGAGCGCAAGGGTCAGAAAGCTATATTGATTGGCCAGAAGGGCAGTCGGCTTCGCCAAATAGGCACCGAAGCTCGCCAGGATATTGAAAGACTGATCGACAACAAGGTCATGCTCAATCTTTGGGTGAAAGTTCGATCAGGCTGGGCCGACGATGAACGGGCCCTGCGCAGTCTTGGATACGACGATGGACGTTGAGTCCTAGCGCTGACTTGTCAGATGCGAGTCCAGCTCCAGCCCGCGTATCTTCTGCACCGCAGACCCTTTCGGGATAACAGTGAATTGCTCGATGTGTTTAGTGTCGAGCATGGGCGCCTGGGGCTGGTTGCTCGTGGTTTGAGTCGTCGGCGTCGCGGGGGACCCCTGGGTGCCGTGCTACAACCATTCAGGCCGTTACTGCTGAGCTTTTCCGGAAAAGGCGAGTTGCTGACACTCACCGGTGCTGAGTCCGGCGGAGAGCTACCTCCATTGACGGGAGATGCCCTGTTAAGCGCTTTCTACCTCAATGAGCTGCTCCTACGGCTTTTACAGCGTTTTGAAGAGCAGCCTGCAGTTTTCACGGCCTATGGCGCAGCGATCGCAGATTTGTCAGACGCGGCGCGGGCCGAGAGCCGGCGAGGCGCGCTGGAGTCGGCACTCAGGCGTTTCGAGTTCAGTTTACTGGAGGAGCTGGGGTACGCGGTGGATTTATCCAGTGATGCGTCCCGTGGGACGCCTATTCGCGACGATACGCATTACGCACTGGTGCCTGACTATGGCTTGCGGGAAGTTGGTGTCAAAGCCAGCGCCGGCGATGCGAGTTTCACCGGTGCTCAAATTTCCGCAATTGCGCAAGGCCGCTTTGATGGTGAGAACGGCGTTGCTGCGAAGCGGATGGTACGAGCCTTACTTCACCCGCACCTGGGTAGCACCCCCTTACGTTCGCGCAGCATGTTTGAGACCGTTCAGACAGCTCCCGCTAAACGAGAGCAATAAGGGCGGACAGCGCTTGTGAGCTATGGTTAGTGGCAGTGCAATAGAGTGCGGAAATGCGGTGGTATTCGCCGTTTCGCTGGCATAAGGTGGGTGCCGTTTTGAGTAGCAAATATCATGATTTGAGCACGAGCTTTAGGAATATCTATGCCTGACTATCCAACTATTGAAGCTTGCATCGGTAATACGCCGCTTGTGCGTCTTCAGCGTCTTCCAGGTAATACAAGCAACGTGTTGCTCGCGAAACTGGAGGGCGACAACCCCGCGGGTTCAGTCAAAGACAGACCCGCTATGAGTATGATTGCCGAGGCTGAGGCCCGCGGCGATATCACACCTGGTGACACGATCATTGAAGCGACCAGTGGAAATACCGGCATCGCATTGGCTATGGCGGCGGCCATGCGTGGTTATCGCATGCGTTTGATTATGCCGGCAACGGCTAGCAGCGAACGTAAGCAGGCGATGAAGGCCTATGGTGCTGAGCTCATAGAAGTGACGGCCGAGCAAGGTATGGAGGGGGCGCGAGATCTCGCTCATGCTATGCGTGATGCGGGCGAGGGCATCGTGCTGGACCAGTTTGCGAACCCGGATAATCCTCTGGCCCACTATCGTGGGACGGGGCCTGAGATATGGCGTCAGACGGGTGGAGAGGTAAGCCACTTCGTCAGCTCTATGGGGACCACAGGCACGATTATGGGTTGCTCTGCCTACCTCAAGACTCAAAACCCCGAGATTGAAATTGTCGGTCTTCAGCCGACTGAGGGCGCGAGTATTCCGGGCATTCGTCGCTGGCCTAAAGCGTATCTGCCGAGTATTTTTGAACCCGCTAAAGTTGATCGTGTGTTGGATATTTCCCAGAACGAAGCAGAGGATGCTATGCGTGCTTTGGCGCGAGAAGAGGGCATCTTCTGCGGAGTCTCAGCGGGCGGAGCGGTCGCTGGGGCTCTGCGAATTTCGGCGGAGCTGGAAAACGCCACGATCGTAATGATCATCTGCGATCGTGGCGATCGTTACCTCTCCACCGGCGTCTTCGACAAGGACTGAAGCCATGGTCCGTATTCGTGAACAGAGCTACTTCTCCAGCGATGGAGTAGCCGACGGAGAGGCCTGGCTGGCGCAGCTTCCGGAGGGCCTCGCGCTTTCTGATGCAAGCACAGATAGGCTGCGAGATGCTCTTGATGTTCTCCATGGCGCAAACAAGACTCCCTCCATCGACGCTCGGGATTGGGCTCGGGAGCCAAATTGCGAGTGGGCGGGCATAGAGTCGGCGCAGATCCTCGCTGAGCTGCGTGTTGGCGTTGACTGTCTCATCGCCGGTTTGCTTTACCGCGCCGTAAGAGAACAGCGTCTGAATTTGGACGAAGTGGAAGCTCGCTTTGGCAAAGGCGTTAGCAATTTGCTCCGCGGCGTGCTGCGCATGGCCGCCATCGCGGACCTTCGTAACCCCAGCGATACCGTCGTCCTCGGAGAGGCCGAGAGGCAACGAGACAACATCCGCCAGATGCTTGTCGCCATTGTCGACGATGTGCAGGTGGCCCTTATTAAGCTAGCGGAAAGAACCTGCGCGATTAGAGCGGTAAAAAGCGATAAAACGCGTCAGGAACTGGTCGCGCGTGATGTGTTCGATGTTTATGCCCCGCTGGCTCATCGTCTTGGTATTGGCCACCTTAAATGGGAGCTTGAGGATCTGTCCTTTCGCTATCTGTATAACGATTCCTATAAGCGCATCGCGCGCTTGCTGGATGGCAAGCGACTCGAGCGAGATCGGTTCATTACTCGGGTGACGGATCAGTTGCGTTCGGTGCTTGGCGGGGCTGGTATCGAATTTGATATAAGCGGTCGATCCAAGCACATTTACAGCATTTGGCGAAAAATGCAGCGCAAGGGCATCGGGTTTTCTCAGGTGTATGACATCCGCGCCCTGCGTATTCTCGTGCCCGAGCTTAAAGACTGCTACGCCACTCTGGGTTTAGTGCATGGCCTTTGGCGCAACATACCTAACGAGTTTGACGACTATATTGCCAGCCCCAAAGAGAACGGTTACCGCTCGCTGCACACGGCAGTGATCGGCCCCGAAGGCAAGATACTCGAAGTCCAGATTCGCACCCACGAGATGCACGAGGAGGCCGAACTCGGCGTTTGCGCGCATTGGCGATACAAGGGTACTGATACCCGCAAAGGCACGGGCTCAAGTTACGACGAGAAGATCAACTGGCTTCGCCAGGTATTGGATTGGCATGAAGAAAGCGGCGACGCGGTCAGCGTCGAGGAGCAATTGCAGTTTGATGTGGCTCAGGACCGCGTCTACGTGTTCACCCCGCGTGGCGACGTAGTGAATCTCGCTAGCGGCGGGACGCCCCTCGATTTTGCTTATCACGTGCACACAGAGGTTGGCCATCGTTGTCGTGGAGCGAAGGTAAACGGGCAGATCGTTCCTTTAACGCATAGTCTCCAAACCGGCGACCGTGTAGAGATACTTACCAGCCGCGAGAATCGTCCACGACGGGACTGGTTGCAGTCAGGCTTGGGGTATCTGCAAACTCCCCGCGCTCGCGCCAAAGTGCAGGCCTGGTTTAAGAGTCAGGCGCGCGAAGAAAACGTCGATGCGGGAAGGCAGTTGCTCGAGCGAGAGTTTCGCCGCTTGGCTCTCACCAGCGTGGACTACAAACGTATCGCCGTGCGGCTTAGTGTTGCTACCGTTGACGATATGTATGCAGCGGTGGGCTCGGGTGATCTGACCGCTTCGCAGGTTGTCAACGCCGCGGAAACTCTTATCGGCAGTAAACCGCAGCCTGAATTGCGGGTAAGTCGGCCTAGTAGCGGACGCAAGCGCAACGCCGTTCAGGTACAGGGCGTAGGTAATCTTCTAACGAACATAGCGGGATGCTGTAAGCCCGTACCGGGTGACGCGATAACGGGCTTTATTACTCAGGGCCGCGGTGTAAGTATTCACAGAGAGGATTGCGCTAGGGTATTGAAGATCTCAGAGCAGCATCCTGAGCGGGTGATTGATGTGGAATGGGGGAGCACCCCAGACGAGCGTTTTGAGGTGGATATTGCGATTGAGGCTTATGATCGCCAGGGGCTCTTGAGGGACGTTACCTCGATGTTTGCGAACGCGAGAATCAACGTGCTTTCGATTCAAACCCAGACTAACCGCAAAGCTCACGCGGCAGCGATGCGCCTCACGGTGGAAGTGGGTGATCTGGGATCCCTGGCAAAACTTCTTGAGCGCCTCAATCGACTCAAGAACGTAATCTCTGCCCGTAGGCTGAGTACCTGAGCTCAATTTTGTCGAAAGCGAAGAAGGCAGGGAAAGCGGAGTAAGCTCTTTGGATAACACACGTTACACGCTGGCTGACCTACTGCGGATTATGCAGCGGTTGAGGGATCCCGAGCACGGATGTCCCTGGGATTTACAACAGGATTTCCAGAGTATCGTTCCGTCCACGCTGGAGGAGTGCTACGAACTGGCGGCTGCCATAGAAGCCGGCGACTATCCTCATCTTGCGGATGAGCTGGGTGATGTCCTGTTTCAGGTGGTTTTCTACGCGCAGCTGGGAGAAGAGCAAAAACTGTTTAGTTTTCAATCGGTGGTGCATGGACTCTCAGACAAGCTACTCCGGCGGCATCCCCATGTATTCGCTGACGGCGAGATCGAGGGCGTCGTGCACACAATGCCTGCCGAAGATGGCGTCCGGCTTGGGGATTCAAATGAGGACAGCGTAGGCAGTACCGAGGCAGTGAAACAGCAGTGGGAGGCTATAAAAGCCAAAGAGCGAGCAGGGCGTTCACAGCTGGGAGCGCTTGACGACGTTCCTGTGGCGTTACCGGCCCTACCCAGGGCGCAGAAGCTACAGAAGCGCGCGTCTCGCGTCGGCTTTGACTGGGATAGTGCTGAGCCCGTTTGGAGTAAGGTCGATGAGGAACTTGCCGAGCTTAGAGAGGCTGTCGCGCGAAAAAACGATGAGGACATCGAGGATGAGCTGGGAGATCTGTTGTTTACGGTAGTAAATCTTTCTCGCCATTTGAAGATTGATGCTGAGACCGCGCTGCGTCGAGCCAGTAGCAAGTTTGAGCGCCGTTTTCGGGCTATGGAAGCGCGCTGCGCAGCTCAGGGTCAGCCGCTAGAGGCACTCGATAGCGCAGCTATGGAGTTGCTCTGGAGTGACGCAAAGGCGTCGGAGTAACGTACAAACCTTAGACTAAAGCCGGCTTGTTTCCCCTCGATGCTGCCGGTATGGTGTCCGGCTCGGCTGTAGGGTGTGCCTGCAGGCTGATCGGATTATTATCTTAAGAAATGAGGACGTCCATGCGATTGATACTGCTGGGAGCTCCCGGTGCCGGTAAAGGTACCCAGGCTCAGTACATTACCGAAGCCTTTGGCATTCCTCAGATATCTACCGGCGATATGCTCAGGGCTGCCGTGAAGGCAGGAACGGAGTTGGGCTTGAAGGCCAAGGCAATTATGGACTCTGGCGGCCTTGTTTCAGACGACATCATCATCGGTTTGGTAAAAGAGCGTATTAGTGAGCCCGACTGCGCGGGCGGCTGCCTCTTTGACGGCTTTCCGCGAACGATTCCCCAGGCCCAGGCTATGGTCGATGCGGGGGTTAGCATCGATCACGTTATCGAGATTGCTGTTGATGATGATGAGATCGTAAAGCGCTTGAGCGGTAGACGGGTACATCCGGGCTCGGGGCGGATTTATCACATAGAGCACAATCCACCGAAGGTCGAAGGCGTGGACGATGAGACGGGCGAGCCTTTGGTTCATCGCGACGACGATCTTGAAGCAACCGTGCGCAAGCGCCTGGCGGTATATCAGGAGCAAACCAGACCCTTGGTGGACTTCTATAGCAACATGAGCGGCGCCGATGCGCCAGCCTGTCATTTCATTGCCGGTGTAGGCACTGTGCAGGAAATTCGAGCCAAGGTTGTAGCTGCGCTGGATGCTTAAACGGTGTTTTTGATGATGATCTAGTCCTGCTGGTCTAGATCATCGACTCTATTCAGGTTGAGAAAGCCTTCCGAGAACTCGGCGCCGAAGCTCAGTGACGCACTTTTACAACTCGCATACCACCCGCGTACAGAGTAGTCGCTACCATCTAGTCTCTCACTCACCTTTGCTAGCACAGAGACCCGTAAAGCGGCGCATAGGTAGTGTCCGCCGTGCGGGGTACTTGCGTAGATGATTTCCCTGTCCTCACGCTGCTCGAGTTCCGCCAGGAGGCGTTGCGGTACCTCGTGAGATAGTTTTGGCAGGTCACAGGGAAGTAGGATTAGTCGTACATCACTTTCTTCGTCAGAGAAAACCGGAGCTAAAGCCTCCAGGCCAGCCAGGGGACCTTGGTAGTCGGGACGAAGGTCAGAAATGACCTTAACGCCCTCGATACTCGCATAAAATTCTAGGTTCCTGTTCGCGCTGACAAAACAGCGTTCGCAGAGTGGATTTAGCAACTTTACCGCTCGTTCAGCATTACTCAAGCCATCGACCTGAATCAGGCCCTTATCTACACCGCCCATGCGCCGGCCCGCGCCGCCGCAGAGCACCAGGCCAACGACGTCAGTCATATCGTTTTCCCGGCTTAGCATTGCCTCCCGTGGCAGGGATTGTGTGGGATAATTGGGCCTCACCTTTGCCAGATTTCATATACTTGAGCCGTCTTCTCGCTATTGACAGTGCTACGGATGCCCTAAGCCTCGCGCTTGGGGACGAGCTTGCGTGTCGGTCTCTGCACCGCGTCATGCCAAGGCAGCATCAACAACTGTTGTTTACCCTGTTAGATGAGCTGTTGGAGGGGCAAAACCCCGCGAAACTCGACTTGGACGCTATTGTATACGGTCGCGGTCCCGGGTCCTTTACGGGACTGCGTATCGCGGTCAGCGCAGCTCAAGGCCTCGCTTTTAGTCTGGGAGTGCCCGTGGTGGGAGTCTCCAGCCTGGAAACTCAGGTACGGACCTTTATAAGGAAAGAAGAGGTTTCTCCGGGAGCGATGATACTGAGTTCCATTGATGCACGTATCGGACAGGTCTATGGACAGTGGTTCTCATTCATCGATGGGACGGTTCGCGCCTCAGGTGATGCTTTTGTCGCGCCCCCGGAAGCTTTGGAGCTTCCCGAAAACTGGCCACAGGCCGAGGGCCCCCTTATCGGCGTGGGTAGTGGCTTTGCTTTGCTGACCAGTATGCCTCTCGCGATTCGAGACCCCATTACGTCCTGGCCTGACGTGTTACCCGAGGCTCAGGACATGTTTGAACCTGCCAAGTTGGCGCTTGGGGCGGGACTTGGGCAGGACCCTATGCTTGCGACACCGGATTATGTGCAGTCACGCATAGGCTGGAAGACCCTTGCTGAGCAAGGACGCAGCGCATGATTGAGTGGTGGCAGGCCTTGGTGTTGGCGCTGGTTCAGGGCTTAACCGAATTTTTGCCCATCTCTAGCTCAGCGCATCTACTGTTGCCATCCATGCTTTTGGGTTGGCCCGACCAGGGCTTGGCTTTTGATGTGGCCGTACATTTCGGCACGCTCATTGCGGTAGTGATCTACTTCCGGCGAGATCTGTGGGCCCTGACTCTCGGTGGATGGGAGGCAGTGAGCAGTAGAACGATGAATGACAGTAGTCGGGAGATTGGCTTTTTGGCCTTAGCCACGGTACCAGCCGTTATTGTGGGCTTCGCTTTAAACGATGTGATGGATTCTCTACGTACTGTGCCAGTGATTGCGACCACAACTATTGTATTTGCGCTATTACTTGCCTACGCCGACGGACGGGTGAGTGCGACGCCTGTCGAAAATGTTGCCAGTTGGCAGATCGCATTAGTTATCGGCTGTGCTCAGGCCATTGCGCCTATACCGGGTACCTCTAGATCCGGAATAACAATCACCGCGGGTTTACTGTTGGGGCTGTCTCGTCACGCAGCGGCAAGGTTTTCTTTTCTGCTTTCGATTCCGATTATTCTGGGCGCAGCACTGCTGAAGACCTTGGACCTGGTATCGATAGACACGGCAGTGGATCTGCCATTGGTGCTCTTGGGTACCGCCGTTGCAGCGCTCAGCGCCTATGCTTGCATCGCTATGTTTCTTCGCCTTATAGAGGCCGTGGGCATGCTGCCATTTGTTATCTACCGCTTACTGCTCGGCGCTGTTTTGTGTGGGCTGTTGTGGGCCTAGGTTTCTAGGGCTTAAATGTTTTGAGGATGTCGCTTAAATGAAAGTCGCTTTTCTGGGGTTGGGCGTTATGGGGTTTCCCATGGCTGGACATTTGTCGCGCGCTGGGCATGAGGTGTGTGTGTATAACCGCACGCGTGCCAAAGCTGAGCTTTGGTTGGAAAGCTATAAGGGCAGGTTGGCCGATACTCCCGCAGAGGCTTCCACAGGCGCAGGTGTCGTTGCCCTCTGTGTGGGCAATGATGATGATGTTCGTCAGGTGATATGCGGCGATGGAGGCGTCTTTGAAGGAATCGCTAGCGGCGCAGTAATCGTGGACCACACCACGGCTTCTGCAGCCTTGGCACGAGAGCTCGCCACCTTATGTACGGCGCGGGAAATTGGCTTCGTGGATGCGCCGGTCAGTGGTGGCCAAGCTGGTGCTGAACAAGGTGCGCTCACGGTAATGGCCGGGGGTAATACAGATGCCTTTGATACTGCGCTGCCGGTTATGGAAGCCTATGCGAAATGTGTGCGCCTGCTGGGCGCCAGCGGAGCGGGGCAGTTGGCGAAGATGGTGAATCAGATCTGCATTGCCGGGGTTGTAGAGGGTTTGTCCGAAGCATTGCTGTTTTCCCAGCGTGCAGGCCTTGATACCGCGGCGGTGATCGACGTAATCAGTCAAGGCGCGGCGCAATCCTGGCAGATGGAAAACCGTTACAAGACGATGCTGGCCGGGGAGTATGAGCACGGTTTTGCCGTGGACTGGATGCGTAAAGACTTGTCTATCGTGCTTAGCGAGTCAGAGCGCATGGGACTTGATCTCCCGGTAACACAGTTGGTTGACGGCTTTTATGAGGAGGTACAAACCATGGGTGGGTCGCGCTGGGATACGAGCAGTTTGTTGGCGCGCCTGGAGTCCAAACATGCGGGATCAAACGATGAGGGCAAAGCATAGTGGACAAGGAGGTATTCAATCAGGGCTTGCTTGAGTTTCTATCCGAGTCCACGAGTCCTTTTCACGCGGTTCAGTCGATGTCCCAGCGTCTTCGTGACGCGGGGTTTGAGCCACTTAAAACTAACAGCCATATAGGTCCCGGCAGTACTGGGGTTTTCTACGAGCAGGGAGGAAGCCTAATCGCCTTGCGCCCTGGCTCCGAAGCCTTGGAAGAGAGTGGCTTACGTATGGTCGGCGCGCACACGGACAGCCCGTGTCTTATGGTTAAGCCGAATGCGGAGCAGCGCAAGCTGGGTTACCTGCAACTGGGTATCGAGGTCTACGGCGGGGCTTTACTGAATCCTTGGTTTGACCGCGATTTATCCCTCGCGGGACGAGTGAGTTATGAGGATGGAGCGGGAGCCGTAGCGACGGCGCTGGTGGACTTTCGCGACCCTATTGCTGTGATTCCCAGTTTGGCGATTCATCTTGATCGAGAAGCAAATAAAAACCGCAGTATTAATGCTCAGCTACAAATGGCCCCGTTGTTGTCCTTGGATACGCAGAGCTTTAATTTGCGAGAGTTTCTGAGTGAGCATTTACAGACGCGAGACCTGGATGTCACTGAGGTTCTTGATTACGAGTTGTGTTTTTACGATACCCAGCCCCCCGCGCAGATAGGACTTCGTGGTGAGTTCATTACTTCGGCGCGACTGGACAATCTGCTGTCCTGTTATACGGGACTGCAGGCTCTGATTGAAGCGGATGGATCGCAGTGGTCGTTATTGGTCTGTAATGACCATGAAGAGGTCGGCTCCTGTTCGTCTACCGGTGCTCAGGGACCGATGCTGCAGAACTTTCTGCAGGGGCTACTACCGGATCAGGTTTCGTTACCGCTGCTCATGCAGAGGTCGATGATGATTTCTGCGGACAATGCCCATGCGGTGCACCCCAGTTATCCCGACAAGCATGATGAGCGCCATGGACCGATGATCAACGGTGGCCCGGTGATTAAAGTTAATGCGAGTCAACGCTATGCTACGTCGAGTGATGGTGCCGCATTGTTCAGGCTGCTCGCCCGCAAGGAGTCGGTCGATGTGCAGGCCTTTGCCATGCGCGCAGACATGGCTTGTGGCAGCACGATCGGTCCGATTACTGCTGGTGAGCTAGGCGTTACGACGCTGGACATTGGCGTCCCCACCTTTGGCATGCATTCCATCCGAGAGCTGGCGGGAAGTGACGATGCCTGGGCACTGCAGCGGGTGCTGAGTGCCTACTTTAGCCACGCGTCACCACTTTTTGCAGCTAGTCCATGAGCTGCACGGTTGCCCTGCGGGCGAGTTGTGCATTGCTAACTGCGGTAAACCCTACTTTGAGGAGATGTAAATGAGCGTGCGACGCGTACTGACGGGTATAACAACCACCGGTACTCCACATCTGGGTAACTATGTAGGCGCGATTCGTCCTGCCATTCGCGCTGCGCAGCAGGCAGATAACGAATCATTCTTCTTCCTCGCGGACTACCATGCGCTCATCAAGTGTAGCGACCCGGAACAGGTGCAGCGATCAACGTTGGAGATCGCTGCAACCTGGCTTGCTCTTGGTCTTGATACTTCACGGGCGGTGTTTTATCGCCAGTCCGATATCCCCGAGATATCAGAACTCACCTGGATTTTAAATTGCAGTGCAGCGAAAGGGTTGATGAACCGAGCGCATGCCTACAAAGCGGCGGTGCAGGCGAATGAGGACAATGGGGATGATCCCGACTATGCAGTGACCATGGGCTTGTTTAGCTACCCGGTGCTTATGGCTGCAGATATTCTGATGTTTAGCGCTCACGACATACCAGTGGGGCGCGATCAGATTCAGCACGTGGAAATGGCGAGAGATATTGCCCAACGTTTTAACCACAACTACGAGGAGCTCTTTGTTCTACCGGAGGCACGGGTCGACGACAATGTCGCGGTGCTCCAGGGCCTGGATGGCCGCAAGATGAGCAAAAGCTATAACAACACGATACCCCTTTTTGACACCGAGAAACGCCTCAAGAAGGCTATTAATAAAGTGAAGACCAACCTTCTTGAGCCGGGTGAGCCCAAAGATACTGCGGACTCTACTGTTTTTCAGTTGTGGTGTGCTTTCGCGGACCAAGCGGGCGTTGCGTCCATGGAGCAGGCTTTTGCAGAAGGTATAGCCTGGGGCGAGGCGAAGAAGCAGCTTTTTGAACGGGTGAACGAGGAGCTGCGCGGCCCAAGAGAAGAGTACGACCGCCTTATCGCTGAGCCGGGTCATATTGAATCTGTGCTGCGCCAGGGAGCAGAGCGGGCCAGAGAGCACAGCGCGCCACTAATGGAGAAAGTGCGCTCCGCTGTGGGCATTCGGCCAATGGGCTGAAGTCCCGGCGCGTCGTTCCCCTGTACAGGGATGCGCAGGCTTACTCAGGCCGGTAGGCGAACTCCAAGAACACGCCTCGAGGCTGCCCTACAAAGTAGCGGTAGGATCCAAAGCCAAAATCTGCACGCTCGGCATAATCTTCATCCAGTAAATTTGTGACGCGCAGAGTGGTACTAAATCCCTTATTCAATGCCAGCGCAAGACGCAGGTTGAGTAGCTCGTGCCCCTCGTACTCGTGCTGGTTATCGGGTTCAAGGTAGTAGCTTCCCATGTGCACCCACTCAAGTTCGGTGCGCAAACTACGATTGTTCAGTAAGGCAAAATCACGGCCGAGTCGGGCGCTGCCGAACTGTCTGGGGGCTGTATCAATATCGTTGCCCTCGATATCAAGTCGCGAACCGAGCAAGTTGGCAGCACTATCATAGCGATGCCGCGCGACATTACCGTCAATACCCGCGTACCAACCGGATTCGCCGTTCCAGTAGAAACTGAACTCGATGCCTTCGTGGCTGGTTTTTGCCCCGCTGACATTCTGTCGGTCTGCATTCTGAAAGATGACATCACTCTTTTCCATAGCATAGACCGAGGTGTCGTAGCTGAAAGTACCGAAACTTCCTCTAACGCCGATATCAACGCTGGTGATGGTTTCGCTGTCTAAATCGGCGATCTCCTGTCCGGCTTGCAGGCGGTAGAGCTCCGCTGCCTGAGGAGGCCGAAAGCCTTGCGCGCCTCGCAGGTAGACACGATGCGCACCACTCAGGGCATAGGTGACTCCCAGATTGACGCTGCCATTGCTGAAGTCGTCCTCCCGGTCAGCGGGGCGAAAGAATCGACAAGCACTGGCCTCAGGTGCGCAGGCGGAGCCGTCGCCGGTTTGATTGTCGTAGTCGTAGCTGTTTTGCTCCAGTCGTACGCCAGCTGCAAGGCCCAGACGCGAGCTCAGCTGCCAATTCGCCTGGGCATAAATAGCCGCAGACAGGGCGTCGACTTCGTAATCGTAGTGAACGCCCGCAGGTTGATTAGGACTGAAGTTATCGTCCTGGACTTCTCGAAGCCAGCCGCGGGTAGCATCGATATCTACGCCCGTGCTCCAACTGAAGGTTTCTGAGCTGTCGCTAAGCGCAACTCTGAGTCCCAGACTTTCCTGACCATTTTTCTCTGTGGCCTGCCAGGGCAGAAAGTGCTGAAGAAATTCCATGGAGGTACGTCGAAGATACGGCGTGATACTCAATTGGCCGGCATCCGTGTCACGCCGCCAGCGGCTATAGGCTCTAAGGGCAAAGCTGTCACGATAAGCTTCGGGATTGGGGTTCACTTTCTTTAGGTTGGGATCCTTGTAGGCCTCAAAGCCCGCCACAAAGCCAGAGGTCTCTTGGTTGAGATTAGTGGCCTCGACGGCATTGGTTACTTGCCAAACGTCTCCCTGGAAGTCGTGACGCATCGTGAGTTTCTGCTGATCAAAGCCGGCGTTGTCTTTGTACCCACCATCGGTAACGCCATTGAAGTAGACGCCGACTGCGTGCTCGCCATGCTCCGCACGAAATTCGCCGCGGACTCTATAGTAGTCGTCCGGTCCTGCTTCAATCGCATAAGCGTTCTGTGGCCCGTTGCGAGGATCGGCCGTGAGCGTATTGATTACTCCATGGACAGCGTTTGCGCCATAGACTGCCGTACCCGGACCCCGGACTACTTCGATAGCGCCCGCTTGTTCACTGTTTACATCAAAGAGCTGATTGACGTTGCAAAATCCCGGTGCGCGCAAACTGATGCCGTCCCAGGCTGTATAGAAAGCACCACATCCGCCGCTGCCGGTGAGAACAGGCGATCGCAAGGCGATGAGACTCTCCTGACCATTGCCGCGAGATATCCATGCCCCCGGAGCTCGTTGCATCACCTGATTGATATGCACAGCGCCCGTCAGCAAGAGGGCTTCATCGTCAATACGAGACCAGGGCAGGGCGAGGTTTAAGCCTATCTCCGGTTCGCGGCTCGCACTCACGATGACCTGCTCGATACGTGAGGCGGCCTCGCCATCGCCTTGAGCCATGGACGATACTGCGATGGACATGCCCGTCAGGCAAGCAAGTGCCGGCAGTACTAAAGATGTGAGTGGTCGCATAGTGGCCAATTTTAAAGTCGTTATGAGTCGCGCGGCAGTGTAACGGAGCCTGCGCAGAGCCCCAAGTCCCTTAACAGCTATTGCGAATACCAGGGGTGTGCCGCAGCGGAGCTATTGAAGTTAACTTAGAGGCTTGGGGTGATCGCTTTCAGCAGATAGACTGAGCGCCTACTCATTCCTTCTAAGGGCACGTAATCAGTGCAACCCTTCGTTATTGCCATCGCCGGTCCCTCGGGGTCAGGTAAAAGCCTCTTTGCAGAGACGCTATGCGATGAGTTGCGGCGGGATGCCCCGCAGCTCGACGTCGTGCTCATCAAAGAGGACGCCTATTACCGTGATCAATCTCACGTAGCGCTCGAAGACCGTGAAAAGGTGAACTACGATCATCCTGAAGCTATAGAGCAGGATTTGCTTGCAAAGCACTTGCGCTCGTTAAGCGCTGGGCAGCCCGTGGAATCGCCTATGTACGATTACACGGTACATAACCGACGGCAGGAGACCGTGGGCATTGAGCCCGCCCCGGTGATTATCGTTGAAGGCATTTTACTCCTTACACACAGAGCGTTGCGTGATGCCTGCCATATAAAGTTTTACATGGACACGCCGCTGGACATTTGTCTTTTACGACGCATGGCTCGTGATGTGAAAGAGCGGGGGAGAAGTCTGGATTCGGTAACGGATCAGTACCAAGAGTCCGTGCGGCCTATGTACCACGAGTTTATTAAGCCCAGTGTCCGCCATGCCGATATGGTGATCACTCGGGGAGGGCGTAACCGAGTTGCTTTGGACATTGTACGAAACATGCTGCTGTCCGTTTCCCAGAACGAGGAGAAGGCGTGAGCGCCGTGTCCACAGCACTCCTTGCGGTGTTGGCGATAGTACTGTTTATCGCCATAGCTTGGCTGCTATCGCTGGATCGTCGTGCCGTGTCTTTGCGGACTGTGGGGGGCGCGTTTCTGTTGCAGGTGGGCATAGGGGGGCTGGCACTCTATGTGCCCGCAGGGCGGGCGGTTCTGGAGTCTCTGTCGACAGGGGTCGCTCGTGTGATCAGCTACGGACAGTCCGGGATTGACTTTGTCTTTGGCGACATTGGTCGCTACGAGGTGGGTTTCGTGTTCGCCTTTCATGTTTTGCCCATCATTATTTTCTTCTCGGCACTCGTTGCTGTGCTTTACCACATCGGACTCATGGGCTGGGTTATTCGCATCCTTGGAGGTGCCTTGCAAAAGCTTTTAGGCACAAGTCCTGCGGAGTCTATGTCAGCGACGGCGAATGTGTTTGTAAGCCAGACAGAAGCGCCCCTGGTAATTAAGCCTTACATCGCGTCCATGACCCGCTCTGAACTTTTTGCTGTGATGGTCGGCGGCATGGCTACAGTCGCGGGCTCCGTTCTTGCGGGCTATGTGGCTCTTGGTGTGGAGATGCGATACCTCTTGGCGGCGAGTTTTATGGCCGCTCCCGGAGGTCTTTTGATGGCCAAGTTATTGGTACCCGAGCAGCAGTCGGCACCAAAGACCGAAGAGGCTATGGATCTCTCTATCGAAAAGAGCGTAAACGTTTTTGATGCGGCGGCGACGGGAGCCGGTAATGGCTTGTCTTTGGCGGTCAATATAGGCGCGATGCTGCTTGCTTTTGTTGGTCTCATTGCGCTGGTGAACGGTTTGCTTGGAGGGCTGGGTAGTCTTGTGGGCTGGGATGCTCTCTCGCTTGAGCTGTTGCTGGGTAATCTGTTTCGGCCAATGGCCTATTTGTTGGGTGTGCCCTGGGACGAGGCCGCGGTCGCGGGAAATCTCATTGGCCAGAAGCTGGTGCTGAACGAGTTTGTTGCCTTTGGCTCATTCTACGAAGATAAGTCGCTGCTTAGCGATCACGCTCAGGCGGTGGTGTCTTTCGCGCTTTGTGGTTTCGCGAATCTTTCTTCTATCGCAATACTGATCGGTGGTCTCGGGACTTTGGCACCCGAGCGCCGCCCTCTCATCGCACAATTAGGCCTTCGTGCGGTGTTAGGAGGCTTTTTGGCCAACTTGCTGAGCGCGGCGATTGCCAGCTTCTTTTTGTCGCTAGGCTGATATGGCCGTACCTTCGTGCATGCAATGAGCGTTAAATGAACTCTTCATCGGTGTTAACAGTTAGTGATGATCTTCCTATCGCTGTCGCGCGACCGGTGCATAGCGGGAAGGTACGTTCAGTGTATTTTCTGCGTCCTGAAGACTCCCAGCGCCTTATTCAAGAGCGAGGTTACGAGCTAGCGCCACACAGTGATTTGGCGGTAATGGTGATCTCTGATCGTTTGTCCGCCTTTGATTGTCTCTGGCGCAGTGAGAGTTTCAGCGGGGTTCCTGGCAAGGGTGCTGCGTTAAACGCCATTGCGGCTCATTGGTTCGCGGCGTTTGACGACAGGGAACTGATATCTCATCACTTACTGGAAATGCCTCATCCGATGGTGTGGATCGTTCGCCAGGCGCAACCACTCATGATCGAGGCGATTGCCCGGCGCTACATTACCGGATCGTTGTGGCGCGCCTATGCTCGAGGAGAGCGGCACATTGGCGGTATTGCATTACCCGACGGTCTCGAACAATTCCAGCGGTTAGAGTCGCTGCTCTTCACGCCATCCACCAAGGGAATCATTCGAGGTGTTCCCGAGGTGCCTGATACTGATGATGCGCCTGTTTCGCCTGATGCCTTGAGGAGTCATTACGGGGCATTCGGCTTGCAGAGCGAAGCACAACTGAACGAATGTGTTGATGCCTTGCGCACAGGATTTACGACGATCGAGAATGAACTCTCGAAGCAGGGAGAGTTACTCGTGGATACCAAGTTTGAATTTGGTATCGCGCCCGCGTTCGCCGGCGGGAGCGAACTCATCTATATGGATGAAGTTGGCACTCCAGATTCATCGCGTATTTGGCGTCAGCAGGATTGGGCGCGCGGAGAACCCAAAGAGCACAGTAAGGAGCAATTTCGAGAATCCTTAATGTCCTGGGTCAGCGACGAGGATATGCTTCTTGATCCCACCCGTATGAGCGAGCGTAGTGACTACGCTAGGGATAACGCCGTTCCGGATGAGTTTTTTGAAGCATTGTCTGAGACCTATGCAGCGCAGGCGGAGCGTATTTTGGGCAAGCCCTTACCCGCAGTCGAAAAGCCTAGAGAGACTGTGCTGGACATACTCAATGAGCAGTTTGGCTTAGTGGTTTAACGAGTGCTACCGCAAGACCCAATGTTCTACACGGTGAGTATTCCCGCGGTGCTTCTGTACGGCGTTGCCAAAGGAGGCTTCGGTGGAGCTGTGGCAATTCTGGCAGTGCCCCTGATGGCCCTGGTGATGCCGCCGGCGCAGGCAGCGGCGATTCTCCTGCCGATCCTGGTGGTAATGGATATGGTGGTGATCTACAGCTACCGCGGTCAGTTTGATTCCCGCGCGCTGCGGTTGCTGATTCCTGGAGCCTTGTTGGGTCTCCTTGCGGGTTACCTTCTGGCAGATTCTGTTAACGATGCGATGATGCGCTTACTCGTAGGTTTCGTGGCCCTGGTGTTTGGGCTGCAGACCCTCATCGGTTGGTTGTCTTCGCTGGGCAAGGAGCATAACCGGTGGAGCGCGACGCTCATCGGTGCGCTGTCCGGATTCACAAGTTTTAGTATCCATGCTGGCGGCCCTCCTTTTGCGATGTATCTCTTGCCCAAGAAACTTCCGCCGCTTATCTATGCCGGCTCTGCCGGTTTGTTCTTTACCGTGGTAAACATTGTCAAACTTCCTGCCTATTACGCGTTGGCACAGTTTACGAGAGAGAATCTCGTGAATTCTTTAGTACTCGTGCCCATCGCCCCCCTAGGCGTTTTACTGGGAAGAAAGCTGGTACAGATTTCTAACCCCAAGGTCTACTACAAGGTAATCTCATTCTTTCTGGTGATCGTTGGAATCAAGTTGATTCTTGATGGCTACGGAGCCCTTTGACCGCTGAAGCGGCCTATCACAATCAAGATTCCAGCTGTTTCCGATGCTGACAGCGGGATATACTTTGAACCTTCACAACTCCATACAAAGAGCTGAGCATACGCATGCAGGATAGTCCCCGTTACGTCAAACTCACCGACAGCCTCGCTGCCTCACCTCAAATACAAGCGGCGGATATGGCGGCTATCGCAGAAGCTGGGTATGAAGTAGTCATCAATAACCGCCCCGATGGCGAAGCTATGGGGCAGCCAGGTTCAGAGGAGTTGCGAGCGGCCGCGGAGGCGGCTGGACTCGAATATCACTATTACCCCCTCAATGCCTTCAACTACCCGGGTGATGACCTGGCAAGTATGGCGGCACTCTTCGATGACTCTCGTGCCGTGTTCGCGTTTTGCAGGAGCGGAACCAGATCGAGCAATCTCTGGATCAGCAGCCGCACGGGGGACGAACAGGAGCAAGCGAGGCAGCACGCTCAGCAGCTCGGATTCGATGTTTCTATGTCTATGGGCTAAGAATCGTCTTGGCACCAGTTTTTAATTCAGCTTTCAAATTTGAACAAATACTCAATGGAAGGAGTACCTTTATGAAGCGTCAGCTTCTCGCGCTAGCCCTCGCATCCGGACTTTCATATTCCTCTTTACCTTTTGCAGACTCCCTCAGTGACGCGATTTCCAAAGACTACGACAGTCATTTGGGAGAGCTGTTTGTGTACTTCCATGAAAACCCTGAACTGTCGTTTATGGAAAATAAAACCGCGGCGCGCCTAGCGGCAGAATTACGTGACACAGGGTTCGAGGTTACCGAGGGCGTAGGTGGAACAGGACTTGTAGCTATTCTGGAGAACGGTCCCGGCCCATTGGTGATGATGCGTGCAGACATGGATGGACTGCCTGTTGAGGAGAAGACAGGCTTGGAATACGCCTCTAAAGCAAAGCAGGTGGATCCCGATGGCAACGAAGTGTTCGTCATGCACGCATGCGGACACGATGTTCATATTACGAGCCTTGTGGGTACTGCGCGGCAAATGATGGCTCGGCGGGACGAGTGGTCGGGTACGCTCATGCTCATAGGACAACCCGCTGAAGAGCGGATCTCGGGGGCTGAAGCCATGATGGAAGATGGTATCTGGGAACGCTTTGGCCAGCCGGATATGGCGATGGCGTTTCATGTGACATCAGCAATCCCTACAGGGAAGTTGTCAGCGGCTATGGGCGCGGCCTATTCTGGTGGTGACACTGTTGAGATCATAGTCCACGGGATTGGCGCCCATGGGGCGGCACCCCACGCGGGTGTTGACCCGGTGGTGCTCGGGTCACAAATTGTACTGGCTCTACAAACGGTGGTGAGCCGCACCTTGCCACCCAGAGATGCGGGAGTGATTACTGTGGGTGCATTCCACGCAGGCACCAAGAACAATATTATTTCTGATAAGGCGCATCTAAAACTGACGGTGCGAAATGACGACCCGGCGACGCGTGAGTTGTTGCTGGATGGTATCCGCCGTGTAGCGGTCAATATGGGACGCGTCGCCGGATTGCCCGACGATAAGCTGCCCGAAGTAATTGTTTCTGACGAGTCTGTGCCCGTGACGGCAAACGACCTCGCCATGACAGAGCGTCTTCGCGGCGTATGGAAAACGCGCTTTGGGGACGACGTACTGTGGGACAAAAAACGCAAGGCCATGGGCTCCGAGGACTTCCCGTTTTTCACCACAGAACCCTATATTCCCAGTACGTACTTTGCCGTTGGAGGAACACCTCCGGAAGCATTCAGCGCCGCGGCTGCGGGCGGTGAGCCGGTCCCGTCCCATCATTCCCCGCTGTTTAAGATTGCGCCGGAGCCCGCAGTCACCTTGGGTGTGGAAGCCACTGTCGTAGGCCTGATGGAGTTGATGGGGAAATGAGTGTCGAAATCAGACCGGCGAGTACCGTAGTCCTGCTCCGTGATGGCGAGCAGGAAATGGAAGTGTTAATGGTACGCAGGAATAGAGCACTGGCATTCGCCGGGGGGTTTTGGGTGTTCCCAGGCGGCGCTGTGGACGCTGCCGATCGAGAGCAGGGCGGTGATGATGCTGACGAGGCGGCAAGGGTTGCAGCTGCAAGAGAAGCGGAAGAGGAAGCTGGAGTTTGTCCTGATCCCGAAGCAATGGTGCTCGTTAGCCATTGGACGACGCCTGTGGGAGAACGCAAGCGCTTTTCGACGTGGATTTTTGCCGGGGAGGTCGCACCCGATTCCGAAGTGGTGATCGATGGTAGTGAGATACATGACTATCAATGGATTGGGGTGAAACAAGCTTTGGATACTCACAAAGCCGGAGAGCTGCCCATGATGCCGCCTACGTTTATTACCCTATGCGCTGTCGCACGGTATGACACCGCATCGGAGGCTCTGGCGGGAGAGCGCGAGACGCCGTGTCCGCGCGTACTGCCGCTCTTGGTCCCTCTGGAAGGTGAGGGCGCTTTTGCCACCCTTTATCCTGGTGATGCTGCTTACGAAAGCGGTGACCTTGAAGCGGAGGGCCCTCGACATCGTGCGTTTCTATCTAATGGCAGCTGGCAATATGTATACGAGGGTGTGAGCGAGCCGCCTTTGTATCCTCAGGACTAATCCTTTGCCAACTATCCGAACACAAAATGACGAAGAGGATGCGCCGCCTGATGTGTCGTTGCAGAAGCAGTACCCGCTGTGGGATCTGCCAGTTCGATTGATTCATTGGTTGATCTTGCTGCTGCTTCCAGCGAGCTGGTGGACAGCAGAGGAGGGGTATCAGGAGGTCCATCAGTGGTTAGGTCTAACTCTGCTGCTTGCGGTGTTAACACGCCTCTGCTGGGGTATCGTGGGCTCTCCACAATCAAGGTTTAAAGACTTTCTGCGCGGACCGATGGGGGTATTGGCGTACTTTCGAGGAGCGTCCAGTACCACGCCAGGTCATAACCCTGCGGGGGGGTGGTCTGCTCTGTTGCTGTGGCTTCTTTTGTTGGCACAGGCGCTAACCGGGACGGTGAATACCGACGATGTTTTGTACACCGGCCCCTTCTATTATGTGTTTGATACCGGGATAAGCGACGCCTTGGCGGCGTATCACGAGATAATCTTCAATGTGCTTCTCGGGTTCATTGCTCTCCATGTCGCGTCCGTTCTTTATTACGAGCGAGTGCGTAAACAGAGACTTTTGAAGCCGATGGTGTTGGGGAAGACAGAGGGGCGGGTTGGAACGGGGCCAGCGCAACCGGTTTACAAGGCGCTGATCATTGCGATTTTACTTGCGGGGATGCTGTTTGCGCTGCTTGAACTTGCACCCGCTCCACCGGTATCCGATTACTACTGGTAACAGGAACTGGCGGCGACACCACGAAGAGGTTTCTGGCACATACCAGGGCGCAAAGCGCCCCGGTAGACAGGTAGACAGGTAGAACGATACAAAGATAAAGCGGTAGAAAGGCCTAGTACAAGTAGTCTTTAGACTTGTACTCATCGTGACAGGCTTTGCAGGCACCGCCGGTGTCTTTAATGGCGCCACCGATAGCTCCGCGATCGCCAGTTTGAGCAGCGGCTAAAAGCCCCTCGGCGGCAGATTGGAGGGCGGCGTACTTCTCCAGGAAATCGTCGGTGTTCTCCCAGATTTCAGGCTTGGCTCGGGTTGTACCCTTGTCTGAGCCCGGGCCAAACGCGCGAGCTACGTCTACACTGGCGACAGCGGCAAAATCTTCGGCGAGCGCTAGCATTTTTGCATCGTCCCAAGGCATATCACCTTTGACCATCGCTGCCATGGGGCCAAAGTTCATGGCGATCAGTGTGAAGTAAGATTGGCGATAGGACTGCATAGCCTCTTCCTTCACCAAGTGAGATAGCGCCACGGGCGCTGCGCTAAGAGTGAGTACCGCTAAACCGGTCGCAAGCAACTTCTTCGACATACAACTTCTCCTGTTTGTTTTCTTGAGCACTATCAGTGATGAACACGCGTCCCGTTAATAGAACCCTAATCCGGCGGCTTCTGCAAGAGACTAAGTGTTTGCGTCAACTTTGTGTTTCAGCGGAACACGGCTTGATCGCCGAGCCCCTGGTCTTCTGTGCCCGCTAACTGTGCGCGATAACTGTCTTCCAGAGTGATAGTGCCGAACTCGGGGGTTGCGTCTGCGTCGTAGCTTTCTCTGGCCGCATCCCAGAGCAACATTGACTCCGTCGCATAGTAATGTCCAATGCGTGCAAACTCTGCCTTGTCGGCAAACTTTTTTGACAAGCGAGCGGGCACGGCTAGTATCGCTGCGATCACCTTTAGTAACGTTGGACTGACTCCGCGAGTGCGCAGGGGTTGATCTGTGACACGCGCTAAAAGCTGCGCTTGTTCTAATGGCGTTATCGCCGGTCCCGGTCCACCAATAGCCTGTACCCCCTGTAGATCGTGGGACTCCAGGCTCAAACGTATGAAGGTGGCGAGGTCTGACTCGGCGATCGGTTTGCACCGAGTGAGCGTGCCGTCTCCGAACATAAGAAAAGGCTTTCCCTCACTGACTCGCTTGAGCTGCCCGCTAAGGGATTTGAAAAAGGCAGTAGCGCGGACGCTCGTATAAGCTATTCCTGACGCGGCCAGTTCGTCTTCGAATTTCAGCTTGGCGAACTGAAACGCCAGTCGCGGTTTCTGTATGCATATGGCGGACAGGAGTGTGAAGTGTCTGACGTCATTGCCAAGAGCCCACTCAAGGAGTGCGTGATTGGCAAGGTAATCGACTTCATAGCTATCCTTTACGCCGCCGCTCCGACTGGCGATGCAAGACACGATGCTATCTATCGGGAAGGCCTGTAGAGCGTCATTTAGATTTGCTACGTCCTGCAGGCGTGTTGGGCAAAAGGTAAGGCTACCCTGCGTGCTGGAGCTTGCGAAGGCTTCCAATGCCTTCGCAGCAGCAGCTTGGTTATCCCGGACGGGGCAGATAACTGCGTAGTCATGTTGTAAAAGCTCTCGGGCTACCCGAGAGCCTATATAGCCGGTAGCGCCGGCAAGAAGAACTGTTTGCTTCAGGCCCTAGCGCCCCAACATCGTGCGAGCTACGAGTTCACGCATGATCTCCGATGACCCGCCGTAAATGCGTTGGATGCGCGCATCGGTATAAAAGCGCGAGATGGGATATTCAACGGTGTAGCCGTAGCCGCCAAACAGCTGCAAGCAATCGTCAATGGTGCTGCACTGCATTTCACAGGAAGCGAGCTTAAGCATCGCGGCCTTGTCAGCGGTAAGCGCGCCCCCTGCGTATTCGTCAGCACACTGCTCGTAGAGCGCTCGGCTGAGCCCAATCTGGGTTTTCACATCGGCAAGCTTGAAGCGAGTGTTTTGAAACTCGCCGATGCTCTGCCCGAAGGCTTTTCGCTCTTTTACGTAATCGACGGTGATATCCAGAGCGCCCTCAGCGGAGCCGACCGCCTGTGCTGCGATACCGAGGCGCTCTCTCGGAAGCTCTTCCATCATGATTATAAAGCCCCGGTTTTCCTCCCCGAGGAGGGCGTTCGCCGGAAGTCGTACATCTTGGAAAAAAAGTTGTGCAGTATCCGAGGTGTGCTGGCCAATTTTTTCGATCTTACGGCTTTTCTCAAACCCAGGTAGCGTCGTATCTACCAAAAAGAGTGATGTGCCTTTTGCACCTTTACCGGGGTCGGTGATCGCAGCGACGACAACGATGTCTGCGTGAATACCGTTGGTGATAAAGATTTTTGAGCCATTGAGTATCCACTCGTCACCGTCCCGCACGGCATTCGTGCGGATACCTTGAACGTCAGAGCCAGCACCGGGCTCAGTCATGGCGAGCGCGCCAAAGGCTTCTCCGCTGACCATTTTCGGTAACCATTGCTGCTTTTGCTCGTCGGTGCCATGGCGGCTGATATAGGGCGCCACAATATTGGAGTGTATGCCGTAGCCCGTTGCGATTCCGCCAAATCCCATGCGAGAGAGTTCTTCAATGAGCATCAGCGTCACATGGGGTGCTGTACCTGCGCCGCCATAAGCTTCATCGACGTCGGGGCAGAGCAAGCCCGCTGCTCCCATGGTGTTCCAGAACTCGCGAGGTACCAGGTGGTCTTCTTCCCATGTTTCAAAGTGAGGCCCTATCTCCTGCTCAAACGCGCGGCGCGCCATGTCGCGAAAGAGGGTCATCTCGTCACTGGCAATATCCATGTTCATGGTATTTGTCCTCGAATAGGCTAAGCAATTAGGGGCGCATATTGTGGGTGATACACCCGGTAGGTGCAAGGAAGCTCCGGTCTCAGGCTTGTGAGCTTTGCGGCGGACTCGTTACCGTCAGAGCCTTACTCTGGATGATAAAAAACGGTGCTTTCCCTCAGCTTCTGCGGTGCTAAACTCCGGTCTCGGATTTTTCGATAACACCACAATAATGGAGCAAGTCCTATGCGCGAGCATCTACAGTTTTATATTAATGGCGAGTGGGTTGACCCTGCGGTTGCCAAGCCTTTCGATGTTATCGACCCCGCTCACGAGACCGTTTGTGCGCGAATCTCTTTAGGTTCTGAGGCAGACGTAGATCGAGCCGTAGCGGCGGCAAAGGCGGCTTTTGAGACCTATGGCGTCAGCAGTCGTGAAGAGCGTATTGCCTTGCTCGAGCGCTGCATTGAGGTGTACCAGTCTCGCTACCAGGATATGGCAGAAGCCATTCGTACCGAGATGGGCGCCCCAAAGGGCTTGGCTGAGACGGCTCAGGCCCACACCGGTCTTGGGCATCTGCAGCAGGCGCTGGATGTGCTTCGAGAGTACGAGTTCGAAGAAGACCTTGGGCAGCATCGTCTTGTCAAAGAGCCCATTGGCGTCTGTGGAATGATCACGCCCTGGAACTGGCCGGTAAATCAGATCGCTTGCAAGGTCGCTCCCGCATTGGCAGTGGGCTGTACGATTGTTCTGAAGCCCAGTGAAGTGTCTCCTTTGTCCGCTCAGATTTGGGCCGAGATCATGCATGAGGCCGGAGTTCCTGCCGGTGTCTTCAACATGGTAAATGGTGATGGGCCGACTGTAGGTGCGGCTTTGTCCAAGCATCCTGATGTCGACATGATGTCCTTCACTGGTTCGACGCGAGCTGGTACACAAGTCGCGATGAATGCTGCGCCGACGGTTAAGCGGGTCACGCAGGAGTTGGGTGGTAAGTCGCCGAACATCATCCTTGATGATGCGGACTTTGATGCAGCGGTCTCTCGCGGTGTCATGAGCATGTTTATGAACAGTGGCCAGTCCTGCAACGCTCCATCGCGAATGTTTGTTCCTGCAGCCCGATTGGCCGAGGTCGAAGCGATAGCGGCCAACGTCGCTGCCAGCGTTGTGGTTGGCGACCCCGCGAACGAGGCGACACAGATCGGTCCGGTCGTGTCAGAGGTTCAGTTCAACAAGATCCAGGGACTTATTCAGGCGGGTATCGATGAGGGGGCTACCCTCGTTGCGGGAGGCACGGGCCGACCTGATGGCTTGGATGCGGGCTACTACGTTAAGCCTACGATCTTCTCAGGCGTGACGAACACCATGACCATTGCGCGGGAAGAGATTTTTGGTCCGGTGCTGGCAATACTCCCCTATGAGAGTGAGGACGAGGCGATCGCCATGGCGAACGATACGCCCTACGGTCTTGCGGGTTATGTGCAGAGTGGTGATATAGAGCACGCGCGGCGAGTGGGGCGACGTATTCGTGCCGGCAACATCCACATCAACGGTGCTTCCGGTGGCTACGAGGTGCCTTTTGGTGGCTTTAAGCAATCTGGAAACGGCCGCGAATGGGGCGAGCACGGTTTCACGGACTATCTGGAGATCAAGGCTATGGAGGGCTTTGCAGCCTAATGCCTGACTTCATTCTTGCGATCGATCAGGGCACGACGGGCAGTACCGTCGCCCTGGTTGATTCGCAGGGGCAGCTCTGCGCCAGCGTAAACATCGAGTTTCCGCAGGTGTTCCCAAAACCCGGGTGGGTAGAGCATGACCCGGAGGCTATCTGGTCTTCAGTAGAAAAAGCGCTTTCGCGGCTTCTTCGTAAAAAGCTGTGCAAGCCCTCGGATATTGTCGCTGTTGGCATCACCAACCAGCGTGAAACCTCAGTACTCTGGGATCGACGGAGCGGTGACGCGCTGCACAACGCGATTGTTTGGCAGTGCAGACGGACTAGTGACTTTTGTGACGCCCTGCGCGATGCCGGTCATGAAGATACCGTAAGAAAGCGCAGCGGTTTGGTCTTGGACCCCTATTTCAGCGCCAGTAAGTTTCGTTGGCTTTTGCGCGAAGTACCTGCTGCAAAGCGTGCATTAAAAGCTGGCGCTCTAGCTGCGGGGACCATTGATAGTTTTCTGCTATGGCGACTGACAGGGGGGGAGGAACACGCGACGGATGTGAGCAATGCAGCACGTACTTCCTTGATGAATTTGAAGACCCTGCAGTGGGATGAGGAGCTTAGCCGGCTCTTTGAAGTTCCCACAAGCATGCTTCCCGAAATACGTCCAAGCAGTGGAATTTTTGGGCACACGCGGGGAGTGCGGGGTCTTCCTGACGGCATCCCCATCACCGGCATAGCGGGGGACCAGCAGGCAGCGCTCTTTGGTCAGGCGTGTTTTACGGCTGGGGATGCTAAATGTACCTTCGGGACCGGTTCGTTCATTGTGATGAACACAGGGGATGAGCGGGTGGTTTCAAAGTCCGGTTTGCTAACGACCGTTGCCTGGCAGCTAGACAATAAGGACCCCGTGTACGCCTTGGAAGGGGGCGCTTTCGTGTGTGGGGCTGCAGTGCAGTGGCTGCGCGACGGACTGGGATTGATAAGGCGGGCCTCTGATGTGGAGGCTCTTGCATCCAGCGTACCTGATCACGGCGGTGTGGAGTTTGTTCCAGCACTCACGGGCCTGGGAGCGCCCCATTGGGCGGCTGACGCACGAGGCTTGATTACCGGCTTAACCCGCGGAAGTACGCGGGGCCACATAGCTCGCGCAACTTTGGATGCGATGGCACTTCAAAATGTCGATATCCTGAAATGTATGGAAGCGGATCTCGGTAAGCGGATGCGGCCGCTGCGCGTTGATGGAGGTGCTGCGGCTAATGATCTGCTTATGCAGTCTCAGGCTGACTACCTCGGCAGAAAGCTGGTGCGTCCTCGAATAACTGAGACCACCGTGGCCGGCGCGAGCTATCTTGCCGGATTGGGTGTCGGTCTTTGGCGCAACAGTGCAGAAATAAAGCGTATATGGCAGCCTGAGAGTGAGTTTGCCGTTAGCGTAACGGCAGCGAGTCGGCGCAGACGGATGGAAAGTTGGCAGGCCGCGGTCCGCCAGACGCTTCAAAGTCAGACACTTCGAAGATAGACGAGTTCTTTCATTAAACAATAGACGAGTGAGCATAGATTGAGCGATTTTAACCAGCCCCTGTCAGGGAATGAGATGCCGCGTTTTGGCGGTATCGCCAGCATGTTCAGGCTTCCCGTACAGCTGAGCGCGCAAGGTCTCGACATTGCAATACTGGGCGTTCCTCTGGACTGCGGCACCAGCAATCGAGCGGGATCGCGCTATGGACCCCGTCAGATACGTGCGGAGTCGGTATTGGTCCGGCCTTACGGTATGGCGACAAAAGCTGCGCCTTTCGATTCTTTTCAGGTGGCGGATACCGGGGACGTCGCGCTCAATACTTACAACCTGGAGAAATCCATAGGGATCATCGAAAGCCACTTCGACGAGGTGCTTGCGAGCGGAGCAAAAACTCTGGCAATGGGTGGCGACCATACGATTACGCTGCCGATTCTAAGAGCGCAGGCAAAGGTACATGGGCCGCTAGCGGTGATTCATGTTGATGCTCATGCTGACATGAATGATCACATGTTCGGTGAATCCATCACTCATGGGACTATTTTCCGCCGTGCCATTGAAGAGGGGCTCATTGATCCCAAGAAAATGGTGCAGATTGGTCTTCGTGCCACAGGCTATGCCGCGGATGACTTCGATTGGGCGCGACAAAGGGGCGTAAGAGTGGTGCCGGCAGAAGAGTGCTGGTATCAGTCTCTCGAGCCGCTTATGCAGGAAGTTCGGGAGCAGATTGGCGCTGAGCATCCCGTGTACCTGAGTTTTGATATCGACGGTCTTGACCCTTCCGTGGCCCCTGGCACAGGCACGCCAGAGCCCGCGGGCTTGATGACATCTCAGGGCTTGGAAGTGATTCGCGGCGTGTTTGGTACAAACCTTGTGGGCGCTGATCTGGTCGAGGTGTCTCCACCCTATGACACGACCGGGAACACGGCATTGCTCGCAGCAAACCTGATGTTTGAAATGCTCTGTAGCTTTCCTGGTTGTGAGCGGCGGGACTAGACCCCGCCTCGGTTTCTCGTGGTTTTGGCTTAAAGCTCGAGCCGTGACTTACAAGCCGCCCATGAGCATGTATTTAATCTCCAGGTAGTCATCCATACCATAGCGCGACCCTTCGCGGCCTGAACCTGACTCTTTGACCCCGCCGAAGGGCGCCATCTCGTTGGAGATAATGCCTTCGTTGATACCCACGATGCCGTATTCCAGCGCTTCGCCGACACGCCAGACGCGACCGATATCCCGGGTATAAAAATACGACGCCAAGCCGAACTCAGTATCGTTCGCCATTGCGATCACTTCTTCTTCAGTTTCGAAACGAACTATTGGTGCGACAGGACCGAAGATCTCGTTTCGAAACACCGCCATGGTGCTATCAACTTCCGTAAGCACGGTGGGCTGGTAGAAGCTCCCACCCAGTGGGTGAAGCCCGCCACCGATGGCAAGTTTTGCTCCGCTGGCGATGGATGTTTGTACTAGTTCGTCAACATCGACTGCAGCCTTGGCGTTGACCAGAGGGCCTAAAACAACGCCGTCCTGCATGCCATCGCCTACAGACAGCTCGGCCACTTTTGCCACGAGTTTTTCTACAAAGCTGTCGTAGATAGCACTTTGTACAAAAATTCGATTTGAGCAGACACAGGTCTGCCCTGCATTGCGGTACTTGGAAATCATGGCGCCGGCGACAGCGGCATCAATGTCAGCGTCATCAAAAACAATGAATGGTGCATTGCCCCCGAGTTCCATAGAGGTTTTCTTCATGGTGTCGGCGCACTGCGCCTCAAGAACTTTTCCAATCGGGGTAGAGCCTGTGAAGGTGAGTTTTCTCACCAAGGGGTTGGCGGTAAGCTCTCCTCCGATGTCCCGCGCTGAGCCTGCGACTACGTTGAGCACACCAGCGGGTATGCCAGCACGCTCTGCCAGTTCTGCAAGTGCTAACGCGCTCAAAGGAGTTTCACTCGCAGGTTTGATAACAATGGTACAACCTGCTGCCAGGGCGGGAGCCGCTTTCCGGGTAATCATGGCTATGGGGAAGTTCCACGGTGTGATCGCAGCCACAACCCCCACGGGTTGCTTGATGCAGACAATTCGCTTGTCTTCGCCGGGTCCGGGGATAACGTCCCCGTATACGCGCTTAGCTTCCTCTCCAAACCACTCCACGTAGGATGCTCCGTAGGCGACTTCTCCGCGTGACTCCGCTAGAGGTTTGCCCTGCTCGGCAGTCATGAGGGTGGCGAGATCTTCCTGATGCTCCATGATGAGGTCAAACCAGCGGCGAAGAATCTGTGCCCGACTCTTTGCCGCAAGGCGCTTCCAGTCGTCCATGGCCGCTTCGGCGGCTTCGATAGCGCGCCGCGTTTCACTGACGCCCACGCTCGCTATGCTGGTGATTTCTTCACCGTTTGCGGGATTCAAAATGGCCAGTGTTTTTCCGTCGTCTGCTGCAAGCCACTCGCCGTTGATGTAGGCACCATTACGCAGCAGAGACATGTCCGTGAGCGGAAGTGTCATGACTTAACTCCTTGGGATTACGCTGTTCAGGTCGCGTACGTTACAAGGAGACAAGCCAAGAAGAAATGCCTAAACAGGCTTATTTGATAATCTTTAGCGAGTTTTGCGTCGACCAAGCTTGTGCTTACGGACAAGTCCCCGAAGCTGGTCGTAGCTCAGCTCTAGAGCCTCGGCGGCGCGTCTTTGGTTGCCGTCGTGTTGCTCAAGCGCCGTCGCAACGAGCAGTCTCTCGTAGGCATCCACGCGTTCGCGCAGGTTTTTCACCGCTGGGTTTAAGTCCTCGGAGGCAGTCGCAGCAGCTGGCGCTTGCAAATCAGTCCCGGCTTGCACCAGTGCTGCGACGATGGGGTCTGGGAGCCGCTGCTGCTCGTCAGTGCTTTCGGACCAAGGACTCTCGAAGGGATCAATGATCAGTTCTGCTACGGGGCTGTCTTGATCGGCCCAGCGATGCAAGGAGCGCTCGACCACGTTCTTAAGCTCCCGCACGTTTCCTGGCCAAGCGTACTCTCTAAGCTGCAGAAGGACGTTAGGTGCAAAGCCCGGGAACTGCTCCCAGCTCAATTCAGCGCTCATTTGTACAGCAAAGTGTCGGGCCAGGAGTGCTATGTCTTCGCCCCTGTGCCGCAGTGCTGGCATGTGGACGACGTCGAAGCTAAGGCGATCCAAGAGATCTGAGCGAAAAGACTGCGCCTCGGCCATCGCCCGAAGATCAGCATTGGTAGATCCGATAACTCTCACGTCAACGCGGAGTGTCCTTTGGCCACCCACGCGTTCGAACTCGCCGTATTCGATCAATCGCAGAAGCTTTTCCTGAAGACGAGGAGACATAGTGCCGATTTCGTCCAGTAGTAGGGTGCCTCCGTCTGCTCTTTCAAAACGTCCTACGTGCAGTTTTGAGGCCCCCGTAAAGGCGCCGGCCTCGTGTCCGAAGAGTTCGCTTTCAAGGAGTGTTTCCGCCATGGCGGCACAGTTCACTTTGACGAAAGGTGAATCCCAGCGTGGTGAGAGGTAGTGCAGGCGTTCTGCCGCGAGTTCTTTTCCCGTCCCTCGCTCTCCCAGCACCAGTACCGGGCGTTGGATTGAAGCTAGCTGAGACAGATGATCCAGCGCCGCTGCTAACGCCGAGGATTCTCCAAGCATGTTGTCGGGAGTACGCATAGTGCGTCAAATATACCACTTAATGCGGTTTATTTTACCAAATTATATGGTTATACAAACCATTTATTGTGATTTTTATATCATTATTAACTTGATATAAGCTTCTTAAGCTGTTGTTTTTATTTATTATATGAAGTTGTTGGCCCGCTAATTGGATTGTATCTATCGAATCACAAATTTTAAGGAGTGCTCCATGGAGCCCGACCGTATGACGATCTATCTCGCCCTAGCCGTGGTGGCCTGTGGGATAGCTGCTGTCACTGGGCCATCTCTGGCACTCGTTTCACTGTTTGAAATAGTACTTGTTGTAGAAGCTGTAAACCTGATTTCGGCACCGGGGGATGCAATGCAGTCCCGGTCTGATTCCCCTAATCACTCGCAAGGAGAGTAACTATGGGTATTTTTTCGCGTATGAGCGACATCATTAACTCGAACATCAGTGCTTTGCTCGACCAGGCTGAAGACCCTGAGAAGCTGATTCGACTGATTATCCAGGAGATGGAGGACACCTTGGTTGAGGTGCGCAGTTCTTCTGCGCGGGTTCTGGCTGATCGCAAAGCCGCAACACGGCGTGTCGAGCAGCTTCAAGCTGAAGCTGAGTCCTGGGAGCAGAAAGCCAAATTGGCGATCAGCAAGGGACGTGAGGACCTTGCCAGAGCTGCCCTGCAGGAAAAGCGCGAGATCGAAGAGGAGCTTGAGGCGGTCAGTACCGAACTGGCTGCTACCGACGAGCACATTGCACAGCTCAACGATGAGATCGGTAAGCTGCAGGCGAAGCTCAATGATGCGAAGGCGAAGAAAAAGGCTCTCGTGATGCGTACTCAGACGGTAGAGTCCAGAATCAAGGTCAAGCGACAGGTTAATCGTGATGCACTGGATCAGGCCTTTGGTCGCTTTGAACACTTCGAGCGACGCATGGACAATCTGGAGAGTCAGCTTGAAGTGATGGACATGGGGAAAGACGTGGCGCCCTCCCTGGCGGCGGAGATCAATGCCCTTGAGCAGGATGAGAAGATCACAGCGGAGCTGGATCGCCTGAAAGCTGAGCTGGGTGGGGGAGAGTCGTCCAAGGACGCCTAAATCCATTCCGCTCCCAGCGGCTATAGTGCAGGATGGGAGCTTTACCCTATTAGGCAGGGAGCCATAGATGGAACTTTACGAACTACTTTTCGTGCCAACGATTCTCTTTATGGTCATCGTTGCTCCGATTTGGATTGTGCTGCACTACCGCAGCCTCAATCGTTCAAGTCGAAGTTTGAATGAAGAAGATCGTGAGAACGTTGAACAGATTCTGGTTACGGTTGACCGACTGACTGAGCGCATACAGGCGCTGGAGTCGATCCTCGATTCTGAACATGGGGATTGGAGAGACCAGGAGCTGCAGGACAGCAACACAAGGAGAAGCTCATGAACGATTATTCCGATGATAGAGGTCGCCGTCGCCGTAGGCACGGCCGAGGACGTCGCCGGGGTGGAGCGCAGTTTCGTTACTACCAGGAGCGTAAGCGTCACGGTTGGGGAATGGGACTGTATCGCAACCGACGTGATGGCAAGATCTGCGGTGTAGCGGCAGGCGTTGCTGACTATTGGGACGTGGCTGACTGGGTTGTGCGCTTAATCTTTATAGGCGCGTTTTTGTTCACCGGTACGCTCGCCATCTGGGCCTATGTTGCGGCTTGCCTATTGTTGAGTCCGCGGCCGGATGATCGCAGTGGTCGCCGCCGTAAGCGTGAAGCGGAAGAAGCCTCGCAGGCCGCGCCAGCGTCGGCGAACGAAGAGGCTTTTGGGCCTGAGATGGAGTACGACGAGCGCTATCACGATTACCGTCCCAAACGGATGTTTCGCTACAGCGATAGTGCAAGCATTCGTTTGGCAAGGGCTAGAGAGCGTCTTGATTCGGCACTCCGGCGCGTGGAAGACATGGAAACCTATGTAACTTCCAGACGTTACAAGTTGAACAGCGAGCTTTCCAGGCTCTGAAGCTAGCACCGGAACGCATGCGAGTGCTAAAAAGCAAGTCATTCCCGGGGGTTGTGCCCCGGGCTCCTCGGAGTATCCTCCCTGCCCAATAGAAAAAAATAAAATTCGCGCCGCAGACAGTAGCTCTGCGGCCAATCAGGAGGAATTATGGGCGCGAGTAGAATGGCCTTGTTTGGTGACGTAGTGATGCCGGGGACAGAGCCGGTAGATCCTTATAACCTGCCCCCTCCAGCTGCGTGGCTTGCATTGACCGAGCCCCAGAGAATGGCCCTCGAAGTTCTTTCGCTCGCATCTGTACGGCGCCTCTTAAGTAATCTTGCGCCCGGTGATGGCCACCCTGTGATGGTGTTGCCGGGGTTTCTTGGCTCCGATGGGTACAACGCTACTCTGAGGCGATTTCTGAAAAGTCTCGGATACAGGGTCTATGGTTGGGGGCAGGGACAAAACCTGGGCCCCAGAGGAGAGACCCTCGATAACCTGATGGAGCGCGTAGCTATGCTCGGCGATCGCTACGGTCAATCCGTCTCGCTTGTAGGCCACAGTCTGGGCGGCATCTTTGCCCGGGAGATCGCTCGTGAGGATCCCTCTCAGGTACGGCAAGTAATCTCGCTCGGGAGTCCTTTTGGGCGCGGCCGGCATAGCGGCTCCTATCCCGCGCGACTCTTTGAGGCGCTGAACCCCACGGATGACTTGCCCGTCGCCCTTGACGATCTACACCGTGCGCCTCCAGTGCCGACAACAGCCGTCTATTCCAAAGGCGATGGCATCGTGAATTGGCGGACTTCTTTTCAGAACCCTGAATTCGCGCATGGAACGACGCAGAATATTCAGGTTCGCGGCAGTCACTGTGGGATGACTTTAAACCCCACTGTTTGGTATGTGATTGCCGATCGCCTGAAACAATCCGTTGAAGACTGGCAGCCTTTCTCTGCAAGTGGCCTGGCTAGTGTTGTGGTTCCCAAGCACGCTTGATTAGTTCGAATGCCTGCTGGCTGGTAATCGAGCCATCTAACTGCTGATGATCAAAGGCATTAGTCTTTGTCTGTGTAGGTTTTTGCTCAGCTCAACTTTATGTCTGAGCTCCAGCGTTTTATGTTTGAGCTCCAGCGTCTTATTTCTTAGCTCCAGCGTCTTCGCACAGGATAATGACGATCCCTCGCTTGGTTGGTCTCTGCACTTGGATGTTCGACTTCGAACAGAATATCTTTCTGATTCTTTCCGCATCGTGGCCCCCGCTAAGGACCACCTGCAGTTTTCTCGTACGGTCGTGGGAGCGCTATATCGGGCATCCGACTGGAGCGTGGAAGTCGAGGTTCAGGACAGCCGTGCCTGGGGGGCCGAGGCGCTTTCGCCAATAGGCACTGACGATATCAACACGCTCGAGCCCATCGTAGCGAAGCTGTCGAAACAGTGGGCATTAAAAGACGGCTCGGAGTTTGATCTTTCTTTGGGCCGAATGACGATTGATTACGGTAGCCGACGGCTGCTTGCGCGGAATAAGTTTCGCAATACCAGTAACGCGTTCCAGGGCGCGCACTTGAGCTATGTATCTCCAAGCGCTAACGCTGCGGTTTTTTATACTCTACCGCTGCAACGTAGGCCGGACGGCCTGGATTTTGATTCCTTGCGAGAAAAAGAATTTCGCCTCGACAAGGCCGGGAGCGGTGAGCGTTTCTGGGGAGCTAGTATTGACTATGTTGTGCCCCAATCGGACGCAACCCTGGCTAGTTATATGTTTGTCAGCGAGCTCAATGACGAGCCTGGTCGCCCAGTGGCCGATCGTGAATTGACAACCTTGGGCGCCCGCTTCGTTTGGACGGATGGCGCGCTGGATGCCGAGCTCGAGGCAGCCTACCAATGGGGCGAGTCCCGAGCGAGTGTTTTTTCGACCCCTGACGAGGTTTTGGATCATCGTGCCTGGTTCACTCATATGCATCTAGGCATGGAGCTGTGGCCCGGATTAAATCTCCGGCTTGCCTATGATCAGGCGACGGGTGATCGAGATCCTTTTGATGGTCGAAACGAGCGTTTCGATCGCCTGTATGGCGCCCGAGCATTTGAACTTGGGCCCAGCGGTATCTTCGGAGCTGCGGTTCGCAGCAACCTGCGTGCGCCGGCAGTACGGGCTTGGTGGCAGTCGTCCGAAAATCAGGCCTGGTTGTTATCTCATCGCTGGCTATCGCTGGATAGTCCCAGAGACTTTTTTGTTACCGGAGGGCGAAGGGACTTCACGGGCGCTTCGGGTCGAAAGATTGGCGGGCAGTGGGAGTTGCGTTGGCGATGGACACCCAACAACACGTCTCTCGTCGTGGCTTTGGGCGCTGCTTACCTCAACAAGGGTGAGTACTTTGCCGGAGCACCGGGGGCATTGCTAAATCCCGCAGCTTCAACGGATAGCCAATATTTGTTTACTCAAATTGGCTGGAGTTACTAGATGCGAAGACCCGATAGCGGATTCATCTCTTCCTCGCCGGAGACATGGCGAAGCAGTCGGTAGTAGATTCCCGCGGCCGAGCCATCAAGGAGAGCTTCCCGAAGCATGTTGTCCGTATCCACAGACTCTGCCGCATCGAGAAGTCTGCCGAAGGTGCGTTTGAAACTCTCGCTGTGGCGCGAGCGTATATCTGTACCAAAAAGAATGTCACGCACGGCCTCGGGGTCGTCGCGGCTACTGGCGATGGCTGAGATCAGGCGGCGAATAAACAATGAGTGATCGCCCGTGCTTGCTTCAGAGCGCAAGTTTGTGAACTCCTCCATTGAGACCTCATTGGTTCCCGTAGGTCCGAAAACGGACACGTAGTGGAAGCCGGCGATACTCCCTAACTGCTCCTGCACCAGACCCAAGAGTTTGAAATAGGAGTCGCGCCGCGAGTGGAGTTCCAGGCGCCGCGTGCTTTGCTCCTGCATACTTGTGGCGCGCGTATTGGCGGTGATTTCTTTCTGTTGCATAAAGTGGCCGATGACCAGCCATAAAAAGGCGAGAGGAGCGAAAGCCCCTTCGAAAAAGCTGCCAATATCGGCGGTGGGCAGTGCCTTAAACTCATTCCAGCCAACGATGGCCGTGACGTAGTAGATGCCCGTGCCCATCCAGAGCGTCGTAATCGTGAGCCCGAAAAGAATTCTCCAGTCCAGGCCGCGGTTTGCTGTATCTTCATTGTCCATGTTCACAGCATAGCAGAGCTGTCGAAAAATCTTTGGGTGACATAGGCTGCGAATACAGTGTTGTTGAGGAGGTCACGGTGAGTAGCGTAGTTGTAGAAGACATGGGGGGAGAGGGGCTTCCTCTGTTGTTTGCACATGCTAACGGCTACCCCCCGGGGAGCTACAGAGAACTTTTTGCTCACCTGCAAGACAAGTTCGCAATCAGCGCTTTGGAGCATCGTCCTTTGTGGGGAGGGAGAGAGCCGCCCCGACGTTTGAGCTGGCAGCTTTTCGCAGGCGATATGCTTGACGTACTCAACGCGCGGTTTGATGCCCCGGTCTGGGTGATGGGGCATAGCATGGGTGGAACTATTGCCGCGCTTGCGGCTAGTCGTCACCCCGAAAAAATAGCAGGACTTATCTTGTTGGACCCTGTGTTCTTGCCCGATCGTTTAGTGATGGCAACAAAGCTGATGCCAGAGAAGCGGCGCAAGAACATGCCTATGCTTCGACGTGCTCTATCTCGGCCAGAGCACTTTGAGAACCACGAAGCGGCCTTTGACTTTTATCGGGGCAAGCGCGCTTTCAAAGGGCTTAGCGACAAGGCGCTGTCAAATTATGTACAGGCTAGTAAAGCAGCTCTGCCAGACGGGGGAGTGCAGCTGCGTTATTCGGGGGCATGGGAAGCGGCGGTCTACGGCAGTGCGCCAAGGGCCCGACCACTCATGAAGCGTATGCCGGTGCCCACCTTGGCAATTCGTGGGTCAGACAGCGATACCCTTCGACCTGAAATATGGTCGCGTTGGCAGCACTGGCAGCCTCAAGCGTCCTTTAAAGAAATTCCAGGCGGGCATTTGTTCCCCTTGGAGGCACCCAAGGCCACCGCAGATACTGTATCCGCCTATATTTTTGCCGATTAATTGAGAGACGACCCTTTCGCCACTGTCTTGAGCGCCTATAATCGAGTTAACGACACGGGAGAGACAGTATGGGCAAGATTCTAATCGTTGCGGACAAGGGTAAGTCATGTGTAGCGACGTCCCGAGGCCTCGAGCTGGCGGCCAAACTGGGCTACGACGTGGAGGTCGTTGCGTTCGTGTACGCGCCACTCAATCGTATCGAGGGTGGCAAAGCTGCACAGGCTACATTGAAGCAGCAAATCCTGGATAAGCGCCGCGCGCAGATCCTCGAGCGAATTGATGCTTTCGCAAGCAAAGATCAAAAGGTCGCCCTAAAGGTAGTTTGGCTTAAGACCGTGCATCCCTGGATCGTGAAGCGTACCAGTAGCGCGAAGTTTTCCGCAGTTGTCAAAACGACGCACACGACCGGTAGTCTCGGATACACCTCAACGGATTGGCACGTTCTGCGAGAGTGTCCTGTGCCTGTTCTGATGGTAGCTGAGAAAAAGTGGAGTCGGACTCGTCCCGTCATGGCTGCACTGGATCTCGGAACCCGCAAGAAGAGTAAGCAACAGCTAAACTCCAAGGTTCTGGGGGCGGCGAAGGCTCTGGCGGAGGCTTTAGGCGTCGAGCTCAAGATCATGTCAGCGATCGAGATACCCTCTGTTTTGGCCGATCTCGATCTCGTGGATCCCATCAGCTATTCCAAAAAGCATCGTGAGGAAATGCTTCCTCACCTCAAAGCGCTGGCCAAAGAGCACGGCATCCCAGAAAAGCAGTTTGTTACGAAGCGTGGGCCGGTTTGCAAGGTGATTACCTCCCAGGCAGCCAAGGCGAGAGCGCAAATTGTTGTAATGGGCACCGTTGCTCGTCAGGGCATTAGTGCAAAGTTGATTGGCAATACCGCGGAGTCCGTACTACAAGATCTTCACACAGATGTGTTAGCAATAAAGCCCGACGCCTGATGGTGAGCCGCTTTGAGCGGCATGGGGTTCCTGTGAGCAACAGATGGTGAGTATCAATGAGTAGCCCAATCAAGACGCGCTTAGCGGACCTCGATGATAGTTTGTTCGTGCCGCGGGAGCTGAGTTGGCTATCGTTCAACGCCCGAGTACTCCAAGAGGCGGCAGACGATAATGCCCCGGAGATTCAACGTCTCAGATATCTCGGAATTTTCTCTAATAACCTCGATGAGTTCTTCCGCGTAAGAGTTGCTGAGGTCCGTCGGCTAATCTCTGTGTCTAGCGGCAGCGCACGACAAGGAGCGAAAGAGCTTCTCGCGGCGATTCAGTCAGAGGTGGTTGCGCAGCAGCATGACTTTGAGCAGGTCTACGCGACTGTAATGAAGGCTTTGCAGGCGCGGCGGATTTACCTGATCAATGAGCGGCAACTGGAAGCCAACCAAGCCCAGTTTGTGCAGGATTACTTCACGAGCAAGCTGCTGCCCGAGCTAGACCCCATTCTGTTCAATGAAGGCTCGCCTATCCCTGTTCTCAATGACGAAAGCTTGTATCTCGCCGTAGAAATTGGCGCAGGTAAGAAGCAACGCGTAGCGGTGGTGGAGGTTCCCACGGACCGCATGAATCGCTTTGTCGAGATCCCGAGGCGCAAAGGTAAGAGCGGTCGCGTATTCATTGCCCTGGATAACGTGATTCGCGCCTGTTTGCCGCAAATGTTCCGAGGCGTAATGCCCATAGATTCGGTAGCAGCCTATTGTTTTAAGTTCTCGCGGGATGCCGAGCTGGAGCTCGATGTAGGTATCATGGATAGCCTTATCGAAAAAATGGCCAGCAGTCTCAAGCAGAGACGTAAGGCAGATGCAGTGCGCTTTGTCTACGACGCCCAGATGCCGGCGTCGCTGCTGGACTTTCTCGCGTCTAAGTTCTCTCTGGGTAAGTACGATAGCTTGATCCCCGGGGGGCGCTATCACAACTCCAAAGACTTCATGTCTTTTCCCAGTGTAGGTCCACGCTATCTTGAGTTGCGTCCCCTGGGCAATGTGCCCGTCACACGAATTGATGAAGCAGACAATATCCTCGCGGCGATTCGCAGCAAAGATGTACTTTTGTACTACCCTTATCATTCCTTTGACTACCTCATCGACTTACTCAAGACGGCCGCCGTAGATCCCGATGTTGAAAACATAAAGATCTGTCTTTACCGCGTTGCGTCGGAATCCCGGGTGGTGGACGCGCTGCTAAATGCGGTGCATAACGGAAAGCGCGTTCTTGCAGTGGTGGAGCTGGCGGCGCGTTTTGACGAGCAGGCCAATATCAATTGGGCGCAGCGTCTAACTGAGGGCGGTATCGAAGTTAAGTTTGGTGTGCCGGGGCTGAAAGTTCACAGCAAGTTATTGCTGATTCAGCGCAAAGAAGAGGGGCAACAAAGGTTTTACACGCACATCGGTACCGGAAACTTCAACGAGAAAACTGCCCGCTTGTATACAGATTTTTCTCTGATGACCTACGATCAAAATTTGGGTCGTGAGGTTTTCGACGTTTTTGATTTTCTTCAATACAATTATCGACGCCCACAGTATCAGCACCTTCTTGTCTCTCCGCACAGCTCAAGGCCAGGCATCGAAGGCATGATCGATCAGGAAATCGTCAATGCCAAAAAAGGGCTTCGTGCCGCGATGACCCTGAAGTGCAATAACCTCGTTGATCGAGAGTTGGTCATGAAGCTCTACGAAGCGAGTGATGCTGGCGTAGAGATACGTTTAATTATCCGCGGCATGTGCTCTTTGCAACCCGGGGTTAAAGATATTTCTGAAAACATTGAGGCGATCAGTGTTGTGGATCGCTACCTGGAGCACCCGCGAGTCTATGTGTTTTACAACGCGGGCGAGCCGAAGTACCTCATAGGCTCCGCAGATCTCATGACGCGCAATCTTGATTATCGCGTGGAGGTCCTGTGTCCTATCTACGATGCTGACGCGCAAACCGTGATTCAGGACGTATTGGATATTCAGTGGCATGACAATGTTCGTGCCAGGGTTTTGGATAAGGCGCAATCAAACCAACCTGTGCAGCGAAAAGCGCACTCCGCTGCGATTCGGTCTCAGGAGGCTATCCACGGTTATTTAGAGTCCGGAAAGAAACCACGGATTCCTCGTTCCAACATGCAGCTGCCTGCCAAGCAGCGCAAGAAAACAAAAAAGGTATAAACCTATGGCAGGAGCTAGCCTTCTCGCGTTACTCGATGACATCGCTACTCTCATGGATGATGTGACGGTGATGACGAAGGTTGCCGCGAGAAAAACCGCAGGTGTGCTCGGAGATGATCTGGCCGTCAATGCCGAGAAAGTCACGGGCGTAGCAGCCGACAGGGAACTGCCCGTTGTCTACGCGGTTTTCAAAGGCTCTATGCTCAATAAAGCGATGCTGGTCCCCGCGGCTATTGTGATAGCTGCGGTTGCAGAGTGGCTAATCACGCCTCTGCTAATCGCGGGTGGTCTGTTTTTGTGCTTCGAGGGCTTCGAAAAGCTCTGGCATTACCTCAGTCACAGTGCTGACACTCGTCGTGAAGCCGGCGAGAATTTACGCAAGCAACTGGAAAACCCAAGCACGGATCCACTGGAGCTTGAAAAAAAGCGTATTAAGGGCGCGGTCCGAACAGATTTCATACTATCGGCAGAAATTATTGTCATTACGCTGGGTATCGTGGGCGATGCCAGCTTGCTTGTTCGTGCGAGCGTATTAGCAGCGATAGCTCTGCTGATGACCATCGGTGTGTACGGGCTCGTAGCAGTCATTGTGAAAATTGATGACCTGGGTCTGCATTGGGTGCAGAGTGAGCAACAGGGCGTCGGAGGCGCTGCCTTACGAGGCGCGGGCAAAGGCTTGTTGTTGCTTGCGCCGCGCCTGATGCGTGCGCTAACGGTACTAGGTACCGCTGCGATGTTTCTGGTGGGTGGTGGCATCCTCGTACACGGAATACCTTCGTTACACCACTTGTCGGAAGATGTGCTCCAAATGGGGATACAGCTTTTCGCCGACAACGCCTGGGTCAGGGCGATTACCCCTCAGCTGTTTGCAGCAATACTAGGCCTGTTAGCAGGGGCGATTGTGCTGATGATAATCAGTGCCGGAAGCCGCTTGTTTGGAACGCGTAGTTAGTAAGAGCTAAACGCTCCGGCACTGTCTAGCACTATCCGGAATAGGCGTTAACGCAGCAGCGACCCCAGCAGTCCTCGAAAGAGTTTCTTCCCTAGAGAACGACCAGCGGCTGAACCTAAGCTCCGTGCCATGCTTTTCACAAAGGCGTCGCTGTTACTCTGTGTTTTGCGGCCGGTCTTTTTACGCGCACTGGTTTCTCGCTTCTTGAGTTCCTTTTCATCCCGCTCGGCCTGCTGTTCTGTGGCCCTGACCAGTAGTTGCTCGTGAGCGCTTTCGCGATCGATGCCTTTTGCATAGCGGCGGCCGTTGGGGTCATTCTTCAGAACTTCTGCGCGTTCGGCCATGGTGGCTTTGCCCATGCGAGAGGAGGGTGGGCGGACAAGCGTACGCTGCACCATGGAGGGTACGCCCTTTTTCTGCAGGGTCGAAACGAGCGCCTCGCCCACCCCCAGCTCACTGATGACCGCGACGGTATCCAGTGCGGGATTCTCGCGGAAGCTTTGCGCGGCTACCCGCACGGCTTTTCTTTCCTTTGGCGTGTAAGCCCGCAAGGCATGCTGCACGCGGTTACCCAGCTGACCCAAGACGCTGTCGGGTATGTCCGCAGGGCTTTGCGTAACAAAGTAAATCCCAACGCCTTTCGATCGAATTAGTCGAACGACTTGCTCAATAGTCTGCAAGAGGATCTTTGGCGCATCTTGAAACAGCAGGTGCGCTTCATCGAAGAAGAACACCAACTCTGGCTTATCCGGATCACCAATTTCGGGAAGCTGTTCAAAGAGCTCGGACAACAGCCATAGCAAAAAGGTGCTGTACACACGTGGGCTACGAATGAGTGTGTCTGCGGCTAGGACGTTTATCACACCTCGCCCATCGCGAGTTCGCTGCATAAGATCATTGAGTTCGAGAGCCGGTTCACCGAAGAAGTGTTTTCCACCCTCACGCTCCAGCATTAGTAAGCGCCGGAGAATGGCGTTAACGGACGCTGTGGCAACACGGTAATTTGATCCAAGAGTTTTTCGGTTGTCTGCGAGATGTTGCAGCGTTGTACGTAGGTCGGCGAGATCCAGCATCAACAAGCCGTTGTCATCGGCAAACTGAAAAACCAGGGTAAGTACGCCTTCCTGGGTATCGTTAAGGCCCAGGAGCCGCGCTAGAAGCTGGGGGCCCATTTCGGTCAGCGTAGTGCGAATCGGCGTGCCTTTCTTACCGAACAAGTCCCAGAACGCGACGGGGTAGGCTTCTTGGACGTAGCCTTCTATGCCAATTTTCTCAACGCGCTCGTCGACCTTGGGGTGTGGCTTGCCTGCTTGGCTGAGGCCTGAGATATCTCCTTTAACATCTGCGAGGAAAACGGGAACTCCCTGCGCTGAGAAGCTCTCAGCAAGACATTGGAGGGTGACGGTTTTACCTGTTCCCGTAGCGCCCGCAATAAGGCCGTGCCGGTTGGCGTACTTGGGGTTAAGGAAGACCTGCCCCGCGTCGGAGCCGCCGATAAGAATACCTGGTGATTCCTGCTCTGTGCTCATGCTTTTCCTGTTAGTTTCTGGCGAGTTTGGGTTTTACGGCCGACTTCCTTGCGCCGAGTTTAGCTTTGGTTTTTGCTGCCGGCTTTGCCTTTGATGGCGCCTTTCTCGTTGTTTTCGCCTTCGTCTTGGACGCTGCTTTGGCTTTTACTTTGCTCTTCGTTTTGGCTTTCGCTTTCACTCTTGTTTTTGCCGGGGTGCGAGATCCCCGTTGATTGTTGCTTGTTCGTGCTCCAGAACCGCTAAGGCCTGCGACCGCTTCAAGTTCTGCCAGGGAGTCTTCCAGATGATCAATGATCCGTTGAATCTGAGGCATGGATCGCCGGCAGGCAACGATGCCGAAATCCAGCTGATCGTGGTAGCTCACCAACGTAATGTTCATAGCAAAGCCGTCAAAGACGATGGATGCTGGATATATGCCGTCTAATCGAGCTCCATGCCAATAGAGAGGTTTCCTTGGGCCCGGAACATTGGAGACTACGGTGCTAAACGCTGGAAACTTGGACCCCAGTCCCAGAATTGATGTGAGCAGTGCGGGCAGTTGTGTGAGTTGCATAAACAGGGCTCCCTCTGCGGGAGACAGTTCTCTAAGAAGATCTTTTCCCGCACGCATGGATTCCTGGATGGTCCGGAGACGTTTTTCAGGGTCATAGATGTTTGTGGCCATATCCGCAGTGATAAAGCCAATGGCATTGCTTGAGTCGACGTCGCCTTCTTCCCGCAGGGATACCGGAGCCATGGCCTTGAGGGAGTGAAGTGGGAGCTCGTCTCGCGACAGTAGGTAGCGCCGGAGGGCGCCGGCGCACATGGCAAGGACAACGTCATTGACCGTTGCGTCAAGGGCCCTGCAAACTTCTTTGACGCGATCAAAGGCGAAGGTTTGAGCGACAAAGCGCCGTGCACCAGAGACTCGCGTATTTATCGAGGTTTTTGGAACGTTGTGCCAAGGCACGGCAAGGTTGCCACTGCGACCCACGAACGCAAGCCCAAAGCGTCGCATGGCCGTCGCCAGGTTGATGCTTGAGTCGTACTGCTGCTTTAGCGCTTCCAGAACATTGCGCATATCGCGTTTACTGGGCTTAGTGGCTTTTGCTACATCGCCAAAGCGCGATTGCTTGTAGGCTTTATAGGCTTCCAGGGAGTAGGGCGCGTAGCCGGGTGGGCCGCTGGGACTCTCTGTGCACATAGCCTGCGTGATGTGCATCGCACCCACACCATCGATCGCCGCGTGATGCACTTTGTTGTAGACCGCAAACTGCCGGTCCTGCAGTCCTTCGATGAGATGGAGTTCCCACAGCGGGCGGGTACGATCAAGGAGCGTCGTGTGAAATCTCGATGCTAAAGCAAAAAGCTCACGGTAGCGGCCCGGACTGGGGAGGGCGGAGTGACGGACATGGTAGTCCATGTCGATGTGTTCATCTTTCTCCCAGTAAAGGCCGGTTTTACCTGTCACTACATATTCGCCAAAGGGCTTACGAAACTCGGTGTTTTCCCGCAGCTGCGTTCGTAGGGATGTGAGGAACTCCTGCTCATCGACGCCCTCAGGAAGGGTGAACAGGTTGATCCCCCCGACGTGCATCGGAGTCTCACGCTTCTCCAATAAGAGAAACCCTGCACTGGCAAGATCTATTCTACGCATTACTTTTTTCCCTTCTTGATGGGCGAATCCTATAAGCTTTGGGGCATAGATGTAAGCGGCTCCCATCACCGGAGCTGTGTTAACACTACACTGCAAAAGCCAACTACGTAAATCAGGAGAGACTTAATGCGGCGAAGTTTTTGGACAGCCTTATTTCTGGCGTCGATCAGCGTGTCATCACAGGCTCAGATTCAGAGCGAGCACGCGCAAAAGACGCTGGAGATCTACAAGACGATCGTGGAAGTAGATACTTCCAAAACCAAGGGAAATACCATTCGGGTAGCTGAGTATCTGGCGAGCGAGCTCATCGCAGCGGGGTTTGCAGAGGAAGATGTGCGAATCGTCCCAAAGGATGGGTTCGGAACACTGATTGCGACTTATCGTGGTGACGGCAGTGCTGGCGCCAAGCCCATACTCCTGCTTGGGCACATGGATGTCGTCGAAGCGTTGGCCGAAGACTGGGTGCGGCCACCCTTCAAGCTTACACAGGATGATGTGAATTTCTATGCACGGGGGACGATCGATAACAAGTTTGGAGTATCACAGCTTACGGGCACAATGATTCGACTTAAAAAGGAAGGCTTCGTTCCAGATCGGGACCTGATTCTTGCGTTTTCCGGTGATGAAGAAAGCGGTATGACGACCACGCGCATGATGGCCTATGAAATGCCCGAGATTGCAGAGGCTGAGTACGCTCTCAACTCCGACGCGGGCGGCGGTAGCCTTACTGCCGATGGGGTGGCGGTCAGCTACCGAGTTCAGGCGGCGGAGAAAACCTACGCGACCTGGCAAATTACCGTGCGGAATCCGGGCGGGCACAGCAGCCGTCCTCGAGACGACAATGCTATCTACGACCTTGCTGGGGCAGTGAAAGCCATCGAAGCACATCGCTTTCCCGTGCGCTGGAGCGAAATGACCTTGTCTTACTTCCAGCAAGTGGGGGAAAAGATCGGAGGTGAGTTGGGCGATGCCATGGTGCGCTTCGCCTACGATCCCGAGGATGCTGAAGCTGCAGAAACGCTCCGCAGTCAGCCTTCCTACGTTGGCACGACGCGTACAACTTGCGTTGTCACGATGTTGGAGGCGGGTCACGCTGAAAATGCACTGCCGCAATCAGCGACAGCAACCGTCAATTGCAGGATATTCCCCGGTGTTTCCGTCGCTGATATTGAGGCCGAGTTGAAGGAGGTAGTAGGCAACGAAGAAGCGGAGTTTGTACTTCTCGGTGACCCCACAGAGAGTCCAATTTCAGAAATTCGCGCCGATGTCCTTGCTGCTATTGGTAAGGCCGTACACAGCCGACATCCGGGGTTGGACTTGATTACCTATATGGAGTCTGGAGGTACAGACGGTATGCACTTCCGCTCGGCCGGTATTCCAACCTGGGGGATTTCGGGTGTGTTTATGAACCCTGATGAAATGTATGCCCACGGTCTTAACGAGCGAGTGCCCATCAAAGCTTTTTATGATGCCTTGGATCATTGGTCTGTGATCATTCGAGACTTAACAACGCCTGAGTAGTAAATAGGGAGGAGGCGTGGCGTGCTTTGGGCGCGCTGAGCCTCGTCACTTCAACGCATTCTTTGACGTATCTACTCTTGGAGAGTAATTCCGGTCGCCGGCGCAAAGCTGTCGCTGTCCGCTTCCTTCAAGTGAATATAGATGGGGTCTGTAGCAGTGGCGGTCAGATAGGCGCCTTGCGTCGGCATTGGAAAGAGCTCGTCGTAGCGTTTGATGGTCATTTGATCGATGCGCCGATGAATGTGCGACCGATCCAGCGCTTTAGGCGACTCGAGTCCGGCCGACGACACCAGATCCAATAACGCGTGCAGTGTCTCGCCCTGAAACCGAGCAACACGCTGTGCCTTGTCGGTCACATCCAGACCTTGCACCAGCCGTGGATCCTGCGTCGTGATCCCCGTAGGGCAATGGTTTGTGTTGCATTCAAGAGACTGTACGCAACCCAGCGCCAACATCATGCCCCGGGCGCTGTTGCAAAGATCGGCTCCTAGAGACAGCGCCTTAGCCATATGGAAGGCCGTTATTATTTTTCCCGACGCGATTACCTTGATCTGATCGCGCACCCCAAAGCCCTGAAGCGTGTCGACGACAAAGGCGAGGCCGTCTCGTAAAGGCATGCCCACGGAGTTGCTGTACTCCAGTGGCGCTGCGCCGGTACCACCTTCACCGCCATCCACAGTGACGAAATCCGGAGTGATCCCCGTATCTAGCATGGCCTTGCAGATGGCGATGAACTCGCTTTCCCGTCCGACACACAGCTTGAATCCTATAGGTTTTCCGCCTGACAGTTCCCTCAACTTGGCTACAAACTCCAACAGCCCACGGGGGCTTGAGAATGCGCTGTGGGCGGATGGCGATATGACTTCGGTACCCACGGGTACTTGGCGTATCCGCGCGATAAGATCAGTGTTTTTGCTCGCGGGCAGGATGCCCCCATGCCCGGGCTTCGCCCCTTGAGAGAGTTTGATCTCTATCATTTTGATGTTGGGCCGCGCCGCAGTCTCGGCAAACGCCTCGGCGGAAAACGAGCCATCATCCCGGCGGCAGCCAAAGTACCCGGTACCGATCTGCCAGACCAGGTCGCCGCCGTGCTCAAGGTGGAAGTCAGATACACCACCCTCGCCGGTGTTGTGATAGAAACCGCCAAGGGACGCACCGCGATTGAGCGCGCGAACGGCATTATTGCTCAGGGAGCCAAAACTCATCGCCGAAACATTCAGTAGCGCAGCTGCGTAAGGCTGTTGGCAATGGGGGCCACCGATAGTGACGCGGGGGTCGTCGTCCAGTTCACTGATGTTACGGGCAGCAATAGAGTGTCCCATCCACTCATATCCGTCGCGATAGGTGTCCACTTTTGTGCCGAAGGGAACACTGGCGAGGTCGCCCTTCGCACGTTGGTACACGATGGCGCGAAACATGCGGTTGATCGGTGCGCCGCCAACATCTGATTCAAGAAGATATTGTTGGACGAAGGGCCGCACGGACTCCATGATCCAGCGCCCACGGCCTATGAGCGGAAAGTTTCGTCGAATACTGTGTTCCGTTTGCTGCATGTCGTACACACCGACGCAAAAACTGATGAGTATCAGCAGAAAAAACGCCCACATCAGTAGATTGTGCAAATCCAGGAAGAAGGGGAGACTGGCGAGCAGTAGATGCACAGTAAAGAACGCTGCACGGGACACGGGTAGCTCCTTGTTCAGAGACGGTTGTTGGCTTTGGTGGTGAGATAAGCCTACCCCGAGGCAGCTCTTTCAGCGAGAACTATCCGTTAAAAATAGCGTTTGATTTGTTTAGCCAAAGAGCCAGGGCTCAAGCTCGTCGCGATTCTGTAAAACCACTTGCTGAGCCAGGGGGTTTTCCTGTTCTTTAAACGGGTCTAACTGGAGCAACTGCAATTGATAGTTGATCAGCGTGGCACGGGTATTGAGTATGAGCGTTCCGCCGTTCATTCCGTAATCATGGGCGATGACCGCTTGCTGATCCTCTGTTAGTCGAGGATCGGGCACGACAATGATGTTGATGCGTTTGCTCCAGTCGTCATCTTGGTCTTCGCCATGTTCGGAGGTATCTAGTATTTCAGCCTCACCTCGGAAGCGGCTTAAGACAAAGTCTCTAAAGCCCTGATTTTTCTCGCACCAGGCGCGCACGTGCCACCGGAAACCCGTGAATACCAGCGTATGAGGGACAATGATCCGCCCCTCGCGGTCCGGGTGCTGTAGAGACACATAGTCCACTTCCAGCCGTTTTCGCGCGCGGGCTGCTTGGATCATTGGACGAAGAATAGAAGGAGCAACATCCCGGCCGGGTGGGGTGATTTGTTCGACATTGGCTGTTGTCAGCGGTAGCGTTTCGAAAACGCCCATGAGCTGCTCATCCCTGCTCATCAAGTGCAGATACTCGTCCGCCGTTCCTCGTGTTACACGCGGCACAAAGTCTTCGCTGGGGCGATAGCCCTTAAGAAACTTGTCGTAGGAAATGTTGCCGGGAGCGATTTCCCGAAGATAGAAATTAATATCTTTGCTGGCTTGCTGACGGCCAATACCAAAGCAACGGGTTAGGTGCCCCGTCGTCAGACGGCCTTCCCA
>NZ_JBGCFU010000130.1:0-4725 GCF_045107095.1 Congregibacter sp.
AATATGTTTTTCGGATGACTTGGCTCAGCGGCACAGGGTCTTCGTATTTTAGCGCGTCATAAACGGTGCCGCTCTCAGCAAACTCGATCTCAGGACGGTACCCGAACATCGTGGTCAAGCTCGCCTGTGGGTCCATGTCGATTGCAAGTACTCGATAGCCTCGCAACGCATAGCGTTGAGCCAAGTGGATGGCGCTGGTTGTCTTGCTGGATCCGCCTTTGAAGTTCACTATAGAAATAACCTGAAGGGCATCGTGCTTGCGACGTCCGGGAAGATAAGTCTCACCGTTACGGCCTGTTTTTGCCATTACATGGCGAATTTGGTCGATCTCTTGAGCGGTATAGAGCCTGCGACCTCTGGAGTCCGTCTCTACTTCAGGGAAATCGCCTTCCTGATGGCGTGTCCTAAGGTTGGACATGCTGATACCTGTCAGCTCGGAAACTTCGGCAGGATGAAACTTACGCAAAGCTTTTCGGCTGTCGGGCTGGAAGCTATTGCGCATATGGTTGTTAAGCGCTTCCGACAGGCGGGCAGCGTTCGACGCAATAGATGCAGCGATAGAACTGGTTTGCGCGATATTTCCGTCCGAATTCATGCTGCCCTCACGACCTCTTAGTGGGTCATCTGTGTTTCGTCGCTAAACGGCGTGATTTACGTCAGCTTGCGACAATTGAACTCATGACACGCAACTTATCCCCAGGCAACAATTTTTTAGCCCTTTTAGTGATGGTGCGCGTTAGTATTCAGCTATGAGTGCCAAAAACTTCTCATTAACCGATTGTAAAAAAACACTTTATCAAAGATTCCGTGAGTTGCCGCAAGATGTTGTACGATATAGCCACATGATCACAATTGATAGCAATCTCGTCTAGGTCTCGAATCGGTTGAATTAAAGAAGCTGTGGAAAGCCATTGTCGCGGGAAAAAGCCAAACGGCGTCTCCTCAGACGACGTTAAGTGGCTTTTGGGGGCGCTCCCACTAGAGATCGTAGTCTTACTTTTGTGCACTTTACATGCGGGAAAGTCAGACTTCTGGTTTGCTGCGAGATGAACTCGACGTACCTTCCGAGCATTACTTTTGCTCAAAGCGTACTACTCAGCTTGGGGGGCGGCGCAGTTGTTGGTATTGTTTATCAGAGTGGGGCAGGGGGGCTGAGCCGTGCGTCAAGTCCAAGTCTGGAAATAGCCCAGCAAGGCCAGATGAAAAAGCTGCTTGCCACTTAGAAGTGCCCGACAGGCTAAAGCTAGAGCCCCGCAGCTTTCGTCAAATTCACCCGGAACCGATCCCGGCGCCGTTGGTAGCGGCGGGTCATTTCTGCTGAGGCATGGCCAAGGTGCTTTTGGACGTAGCGCTCGTCAACTTCGGCGCTGCTGGCAAGACCCGCCCGCAGCGAATGGCCCGAGAACAGCGCAAGACGCTCCTTTTCGGGGAGATCGGACCGGATGCCAGCATCCAGTACTGTCTGCTTGATCAAACGGGCAACATGTTTGTCACTGAGCCGCGCCTCCAGCGCCTTCGTGCCATCACGGGACGAGCGCACGAACAAAGGCCCAAAATCAATCTTGGCAAAGTGCAGCCATTGTTCCAGCGCATGCACAGGGCAGGTTTGATCGCTAGATCCGCGGCCAATCTCAACCTCGCGCCAGCCAGTTTTTGCGTTAAGGGTGAGTAGAGCGCCGTCGTCTGAGATATCTAACCAGCCACCTGAATCTGGCGTGTCGTCCTTGCCGTGATCCAGGCTAACGATCTCGGACCGCCTGAGACCGCCCGCATATCCCAGAAGCAGGATAGATCGGTCACGCAGCCCCCGCAGGTCGTAGGGCAGGGTGGCGACCATGGCGAAAATGTCATCGCGTAAGATCGCTTCTTTCTGTATCGGTGGCCGCGCATGTTTGCGTTTGATACCAGCCAGAACTGTGGCGATGTGGCGGTCCTTGCGGTCGAGCACAAAGCCCCGCTGTTGATACTGCCACGCCATGCCCGAGAGACGCCGTTCTATGGTAGCAACCGAAAGAGCAGGGGAGCCATCGTCAGGAGAGGCACAGTTGGCTATGTAAAGTCCGATCAGTTCAGCCGAGGGGGGCAGGGGGTTTGCCCCGCGGCGTCGGCACCAGCTGTTAAAGTGCGCCCAGTCCTTCTTGTAGGCGAGATTGGTGTTTTCGGCTGTGGCCTGGCGCGCATAATCCCGGGCCGTGTCCACCAACCGATCGAGGGAGCCTGAACCAGCTACATGGTCTGGGACATTGATGGTATCAGTTTCGCTTCCATTGATTGAGCTTCTCTCATCGTCCCCGTTGGAGGAGATGACGTTTGTGGGCTCTGATGGTGATTTCTCGTGATTTTCTGACATGTCGCTGAGCGTAATCTTCTATGTCCGATAAGGCAAACTTATTGGACATGAAGAGGAGTTGTTAGGTGGGGCGGTTTATGCACTATATTGTGGACGAAAGCGCCGCGACAAGGTAGTGTTGTGGCATGACCTTTCAACCCACTGCTATCGATGACGACCTAAACACACTACCGAAGCTACCTGCTTGGGTCACCTCCGGGCGTGCCGAAACCCCTGAAACTGTGGCTTTTCAGTCCGGGGCCGCGCTGACGGTGCTGGATCAATTAGTGACCGATCCGGTTTACGGTGTCCCAGGAATGTTGTTGGCCAACTGACTGGCGCTTAGCGCTGCAACCGCAACGTCGAAATTGGAAGGACACTTGGCCCGAGAGGCTGATATCCGCGACGCGTACTCGATAGAAAGGGAGCGGAAGGCTTATTACGATCAGCTTGAGCAGCACCAGCAGACGTTGGATGTGACGCCGTGGTTGGAATGGTTGGCGGAAGCTGTCCTGACGGCACAACAGGTCACCCTGGATCGGGTTGGGTTCTTCATCGCGAAGGCGCATTTTTATGACCAGCATCGCGATCAATTGAACGCCCGGCAGGCTAAGGCAATCGAGCGGATGTTCCGGGAAGGGCCTGATGGTTTCAAAGGTGGCTTGAGTGCCGAGAACTATATCTCCATTACGGGCACGTCGGGCGCGACGGCGACTCGTGATCTGCAAGATTTGGTTGAGATGAGCGCGCTCACTCGAGTAGGTGAGCTGCGGTACACGCGCTACAGGCTAAATTTAGAAGAAATGACAGCGTAACTAGGGGCGGATTGCGGACTTTCATTGCGTTGTAGTTCGAGGTCTGTACTGCGGAGAGGCTGTGTAGATCGCACCATCAGTCGGGAGCGTAGGGGATCCCTATGAGAATGCGCTCGCCGAAACGATCAAAGGCCTGTTCAAGGCCGAGGTCATCAATCGAATGGGGCCGTGGAAATCCAAGGATCAAGTCGAATGGGAAACCTTGCGATGGGTCGATTGGTTCAACAACGAGCATCTGCTCGAACCGCTCGGCTACATCACGCGAATCGAAGCGGAGGATAAATACGAACAAGCCTTGAAGTCAGACAAAATCGCAACTTGAAATACGAACTCAACAGTCTCCGGTAAAACCGGGGCGGTTCATGTCGCTAGAAGAGCTACCTTCGGCTTGGCGGAAGCTATGAGACACTATCTCTTGCAGATCTATGCAACTCTCAGAAACCCTAACTGTTACTTAAGAACGCTAGTTGAACAGGCCCAGAAGGGCAAATTCAAGTTTGAACGGTTACTAGCGCGGGCAGGACAATCGCCAACCCCGGCCTAGAGTTGACAGCTGTCAACTTTTGACAAGATTGAACAACATACCTTCCAACAGCTTGCATAGAAACATGGAGTCTCCTAGCTGTTCTACAGCGATACTAGACTGGGGCAATCAGTGGTTAACGAACGTTTTCAATCCGTACAGTGGTTCGTAGGTTTTTTTACATTGGCATGTGTCCTGCTATCTGCACTTGCCCTAGGTGCCAACCGACCCGTTTCTTGGTCGCTTTTGACGTTCGTGGTACTCGCCCTTTTTGCGCTTCAAGTCCTGCGGGCACTTGTGAACCGCTTGCCATTTCAACTGCGCGGGCTTTGGATAATTGGGCTGCTATTTTTCGCCGTCTTGGGGTGGACATTCGCCCAGACCATACGAAGCGTGCCGCAAGCTTGGGTTCATCCACTATGGGAGCTTGTCGAAGCCCAAGGCACTGTTTCAGCAGACCCAGGTAAGGGCGGGCAGGGGATGGTTAGGTTGACGCTCTATGCGATGGTATTCATCATTTCAGCGTGGACTTTCACTCAGGCAAAGAGTGCGTGGTTAGCGTTGCGGATCATTGCGCTGTGGTCGACTGTATTAGCGATCTTTGGGTTTTATACGCTAGCCGTCGGCGAGAACCCGATCCTCGGCGAAGCGGCGAGCAACGTGATGACTGCAAGTTTCGTGAACCGGAACAGCTATGCGACCTATGCCATGTTCGGCGTGCTGACAAACCTTGGCGTCTACTTGAATATGGTTGATGAGGGGTCAGCCACCGCAGGCAAACGGCGTTGGCGCAATATGATCGAGGCCTTCTTTGGAGGTGCCTGGATATTTGCGATTGGTACTTTGCTGTGTCTTGCCGCCGTCGCGCTAACAGCGTCGCGGGCAGGTGCCTTGTCAGGGATTGTGGGACTCATCGTCTTTGCACTTGCATGGGCGACCAAGCAGCAATCGTCGGAAAGCGGGCGTTCAACTGCGTCTGGTTTACTGGTCTTTGTCGGCCTGACTGCGCTTGTTGGTTTTATCGCATACGCGAGTTCAGACATTCTGATTGGACGGCT
>NZ_JBGCFU010000131.1:0-25743 GCF_045107095.1 Congregibacter sp.
CGCTCACACAGGATTAGTCAGTTCACTACTGGCTTTGGTGAGACGAAAAACTCGACAAACCAAATTAGCCATCAATAACGTTAGCGGACGGTATTTGAAGAGCTTTAGGGGTTTTTTTGATGTTTCGTGATGTTTTTTTGCGAAATTTCTTCCAGCGCCACCCAAACAAGCTATTGAACAGGGATTAAGCTATTAAAAACAACGAGATAGGGAGCACACGAATATTTGGTGCGAAAAGTGAAATCTAGAGAATCTTTCTTTGTTTAGCGCCAAAAACAGCTAAATTGATCAAAAAACAATCAAAAGTAATCAAAGAGTGACAGACGCTGGGTGGTCACAAAGGTCTGCTGAGCAGCCTGCAATGCTACCTGCTGCAGATTCAGGCGACTTATCGCCTCTGCGAAGTCTACGTCCTGTACTTCTGACAGGCTCGTTTCCAACTGAAGATTAAAGTCTTCGTTAATCGCTTGCTGGCTATCAATACGATTAAGTCGTGAGCCTACATCTGCCTGGACGCTCAGTACGTTACCCAAAGCCTGGTCCAGGTTGAGTAAACCACTGGCGATAGTGTTGTTGACCTCGGCATTGTTGGCGGGCGTGTCTGATGCATTACGCAGTACGTCAGCTATCTCGCGTACCGTTTGAAAGACCGACTGGGATGCGGTGCTATCGATACTAATGCTGTCGCCGTTAACCGGCTCACCACCCACGGTAATGGTCGCGCCGTTAAAGCTAATCGCATCGCCAGACTCATAGTTACCCGTAGCCACTACGTTAGCACCGCTATCGACCACTTCGTAGGTAATAGGATCGGTAGGGAGCGCCTGGATAAAGTTAACGCTGTAGCTGTCACGAACAAAAGTACCGTCGGCACTCGCGCTCGAAACGACTGCGGTACCCGCATTGCCGCTTACCGAAAAGTCGAAGGTACCGTTACCTGCGGGCACCGCAAGGAATACACGGGACCCGGAGTCGCGAACAGCCACCTGGGAGCCTGACGAAATATCAATAAAGCGCTGACCGTCATCACCGTTGTAGGTAACCTGGCCGCCGCTTTGGCTAAAGGGTTCTGACTCCGCCTGAAACCCCGCAAAAATATACTCGTCATTGGCATCACGAGTGTTTGCAAGAGACACCAATTCCTCAAGGCGGCTATCGAGCTCCACCGCAATGGCTGCGCGTCCTTCCGCGCCGATGGTCGCGTTGTTCGCCTGCAAACTAAGCTCTCGCACACGCTGCAACACATCGGTGACAGAGCTCAACGTAGTGTCTTCAAAGGCTAGTTGCCCTTCGGCCGTAGAGGCATTGCGTTGATACTGGTCGATCTGACGGAGGTCTTCTTCGATATCCAGCACCTTCACGGCACCAGCAGGGTCATCTGACGGCGACAGTATCCTCCGGCCGGTAGATAACTCCTGCTGCGTCCTGGCAAGATCAGCCTGACGCTCGAGAATCGTGGAGATACCCGACTGAAAGATCTGCAATGTAGAAAGACGGTCAACCATTTCCTAAATACCTGATTATCCTTGCCTATTTCTAACTAAGCCACGGCCTAACGACCCGTCGCGTTAAGCAAGGTTTGGAAGACTTCGTCGGCGACAGCAATCACACGAGCCGCCGCTTGATAGGCCTGCTGATAACGGATTAAGTTCGCGGCCTCTTCATCAAGGTTTACACCCTGCGAGCTGCTCAGCGCGGCGCGGGACTGGTCCAGCAAGGCTGATTCAGTGGCCGCCGCGTTACTTGCCTGACGCGTACTCACGGCCACATCGGCTAGAAGCGCGGCGTAAGCATCCTGGTAGGTCGCCGTTCCGCCATTTAGCGTGCGCTCATTTTGCAATTCCGCCAGCGCAAGAGCGTTGCGGTTGTCTCCAGAGCCGTCAACGTTGTTCTCAATAGTGAAGCTATCGCCATTCACCGGAATGCCGCTAAGGGTAAAACTGATATCACCCAGCGTTGCTTCAACACCGTTTGCGTCAGTGCTGGGGTCGTAAGCGATGGGACCACCTGCAATTCCCGTGACATCAAAACCGGGAACGCCCGCACCCAAGGCATCGGGGTTAAAGGTCAGCACAATGTTGCTGCCCAAGGGCAGGTTAGCAACGCTGGACACTGCCGCATCGTCAATGACGCCAGATCCCGCATTACCCAAAGACGTGCTGGTACGCACAGGACTTGCCGCTGCGAAGGCCAAAGGATCAGAAATCGCGACGTCAAACAGGTTGGCGCCCTGCGCCACCGGCGCAATCAAGAATTCGTCACCCGCGACTGGCGTACCGGATATGCTGATATCAACACCATCAATAGAAAACGCTGGACCGGGCCCTGTGCTGCTCGCGTTAGTCGTAGTGTTGGTCAGGGTGTAGTTCGTGCCGTCAAAGCGGAGTCGGTATTCGTCTCCCGTCAGGTTCACGGGATCAGTAATCGAAGCCGTCGCGACGCCGTTACCGGTATTGCTGATATTGGGCACTGTCGTGGGCTCTAGCGGCCGGAAGAAGTTGCCACCAAAATTGCCATTTAAATCGAGCCCCAAGGCTTGCTGGTCGTTGAAGGTTGCTGCCAGCCCCGTGGCAATCAAACCCAGATCCGTAGTCGCTCCATCCAGAATATCGCCGCGAAACTCCAGCACTGCACCTAACTCGCCGCCACTCAGAAACCGGCCGATATCTGACTGCACGGCAAGACCCGAGATACCCACGTTCAAGCGTCGCACATCAAAGGGGTCGGTGAATGTCTCGAGCTGAGTTGAGCTACTGCCGACGACCAAAGCCTGTCCGCTGCCGATCAATACGTTTACCGCGCCATCACTCTGCGCCACCGTAGTAACACCGATCTGCTCCGATAAACGGGCGATCAATTGATCCCGGGAGTCCAGCAAGTCGTTGGGAGACTGCCCTCCAGAGCGTACGGTCTCGCTTACGATGCGATCGTTTAAGTCTGCGATACCTTCAGCCAAGGCGTTGATTTGCTGTACCGAGGTATCGATGCGGACATTCGCTTCCTGATCGAGGCTTGCGAACTGGTCATTCAGGTACTGGAAGCGCTGGGCTAGACCTTCGGCCTCACCGATCAGGACTTGACGCTCGGGTAAAGAACCGGGGTTGGTTGCTACGTCTTGCAAGGCGGCAAAAAAGTCGTCGATCGCAGGCCCCAAGCCGGTATCGGGGTTGGCCAGAATGTCATCAACGCGACCAGAAAGATCCGCCAGAGTGCTTGCTCCCGCAGCACTCGAGCTACGATCAATAACATCGTCGGCTAGGAACTGGTCAAAAGCGCGGGTAATCGCCGCAATAGTGACCCCCGTGCCAACAAAACCGGCACCGGTCAGCTGAGGCGGAAGCGCAGCGAACTCCACCCGCTGACGGCTATAGCCCTCGGTGTTTACGTTGGCAATATTGTTTCCTGTAGTGCCAATCGCACGCTGCAGGGACAATAAAGCCGAAGTGCCAATGTTAAGTACGTCTGCCAAACCTTATCCATCCTCGCGCTCCCGATTAGGGGCGCTTGTCAGCTCTTTAGCGGCAAATCCGCAGGATTCTTTAGCGCAGCCGTCGTCCCGTTTAGGTCACCCCGACGCAAAATCGCCAGAATTTTGTCGGCGTAGGCCGGATCTGTGGCGTACCCCGCTTGCTGCAACTCTTTTAGGTACTGCTCCGGTTCAGCAGCCAGATCTTTGGCGGCGCTGTACCGAGGGCTTTCTTTTATAAGCGAAACATAATCCGCAAAGGACTCTGCCGGCGACGCGTAGGCCCGAAACTGTGCAGTCTCACGAACCGCCACGCCCTCTCGATACTCCAGCGTTTGCACGGTTACCGTTGGTCCCTCCCAATCCGAGCCAGCCTTGATATTGAACAAGTTGTTACTACTGCCGTTTACGGACCTACTTACGTGCTTGCCCCAGCCTGTCTCCAGGGCAGCCTGTGCCAGCAATACGTCAGCGCTCACACCCAACTCATTTGCGGCATCAACAGCCAGAGGTCGTAAATGCTCTGCAAACTCCTGAGGAGTAGATGGCGCCCAAGGCTGCGCATTTGATAGCGGCGCGGCCTCAGCTACCGTAGGTGCACTTTGCAAAGTAGGCACTCGAAATTCCAGATAAGGCTGCACGTTAAACGCCGCCGCGTTTGCCGCGCTAGTTCCGGGCATCTTTAGACCCCCAAGACTGGTAGGTCCTTCGGACTCAAGTCCTGCGCGATCTGAGCGAAGCTGCTCAACGAGCACATCAGCCAGACCAATACCTCCGCGCGATGCAAGATCCAGCGACAACTGTTGGTCATGCATTTGTTGATAGCTCTCCATCTGATCGCTATCAAACAAGCCACCCTGCGTCGTCGCATCGCGCATGGACTTAAGCATCATTTGCACAAACAGGGACTCAAACTGTTTTGCAACGTCTTCGAGGGTGCCATCGGCGTTCTGACGAGCATCAGAGCGCAAGTTCGCCAAGGCATTGAAGTCGTTGTAAACGGCTTGAGATTGCATGATTTAGATAACGATCAGCTGGGCGCGCAAAGCACCGGCTTGCTGCAGGGCTTCAAGAATCGCGATGAGATCACCGGGCGCCGCACCGACTTTGTTCACGGCTGTGACCAGCTCCTGCAGAGTGATGCCGGGCTCAAGAAGGAACATTCTGGCGCTCTCCTCCGCCAGGCTCACCTCGGAATCAGGCGTAATTGCCGTTTGCCCACCACTTGCAAAGGCGCCGGGCTGACTGACGTTGAGGTTTTCCGAGATCGTGACCGTCAAATTACCGTGTGCCACCGCCGCGCGCTCAACCCTGACTCGATCACCAATCACGATGGTGCCGTTACGCGAGTTCACCACAACCTTGGCGGCTGCGGCGGCAGGATCAACAGACAGATTTTCAAGCAATGATACGAATGCCACTTTGTCAGCAGGATCTCGGGGGGCCTGAACTTCAATAGATACCGCATCCATAGGACGAGCGACTCCGGGCCCCATACTTTCGTTGATGCTGGTGGCTACACGCTGCGCAGTGGTGAAGTCCGGAGTATTGAGATTCATCACCATCACCGGCTCGGTGCCGAAAGGCGTGGGCACGCCGCGCTCTACAATCGCGCCGTTGGGTATGCGGCCCGCACTGGGGACGTTAACGGTGACGCTGGAACCATCAGAACCTTCGGCACCAAAGCCGCTCACAATCATAGAGCCTTGAGCAAGGGCATAGGTTTGACCATCGGGGCCCTTAAGCGGCGTCATCAGCAACTGGCCGCCGCGCAAGCTTTTGGCGTTGGCTAAGGAGGACACCGTGACATCGATGGTTTGACCGGGTTTTGAAAACGCAGGGAGTTCGGCGGTGACCATCACCGTCGCAATGTTTTTCAACTGGGGATTTACGTTGGCGGGTACGTTGACGCCCAACTGAGCCAACATGCTCTTCAAACTCTGGATCGTGAATGGCGCCTGAATCACCTGGTCACCACTACCATCCAGACCGACAACCAAGCCGTACCCGACCAACTGGTTAGGTCTGACGCCGGCAATGCCCGCAATATCTTTTATACGCTCGGCCTGTACCGGTGCCGTAAAAACAAGGAGCGTCAGTAACGCTGGTAGCAGTGTCTGGAGGCGCGTGAACATTTGCATAACGGGTTCCTTCAGCCTCAGAAGGGCATCAACGGGCTCATAAAGAAGCGCGTCAGCCAACCTGGGGTGTTGCTTTCATTGAGAATACCGGTACCGCCGTAGGAGATACGCGCATCAGCAACAAGAGTAGATGGGATGGTGTTGGTCGGACTGAGGTCCTCTGGACGAACAATGCCGCGCAGCCGGATGTACTCATCCCCTTGATTGATCTTGATCCACTTTTCGCCCTGTATCTGCAGATTTCCATTCGGCAGAACCCGAGACACCTGCACGGCGATAGAGCCATCAAGTCGATTGCTTTGGTTACTGGAGCCATCGCCTTCAAAAGAACTCGAAGAGGACAGCTCTGATCCAAGGTTGTAGCGCCCATCATTAATAGTGACTGGAGCGCCAAAGATTGTGGGGTCAACAATGCTCACGCTGCCGTCTTTGTTTACGTCTGTGTCGGCGCTCTTTGTGGCCGAGGTGGATTCAACCAGCACGACACTCACGATGTCGCCGATCTCGTGGGCACGCACATCCTCAAACAAAAACATGCTGCGATTAGCGGCGTAAAGGCTGCCCGTAGTCGGCGCCGAGGATACGGTCACCTCCGGATACTCAATGGGCTCAATCTTGACGTACTCCGGTGGTGAGTCACTTTCCACACCTGCACAACCCACCAGAACCATCGGCGCAAGACACAAACATATGCGTGCGTTAAGCATGAATCACACCTACAGATTATTAGAGATGTACTGGAGCATCTGGTCCGCAGTAGAAATCGCCCGGGAGTTCATTTCGTAGGCACGCTGAGTCTCAATCATGTTGACCAGCTCCTCTACGACATTCACGTTCGAACTTTCTACATAGCCCTGAGACAAGGTACCCAAGCCATTGAGACCGGGATTACCAGGCTGCGGAGCGCCACTGGCCCCAGACTCCAGGTAAAGATTCTCACCGCGCGCCTGCAGACCTGCCGGGTTTATAAAGTCCGTGAGCTGCACAACGCCGACCTGCGTAGATGCGGGGTTACCGGGCTGCTGCACCGATACCGTGCCGTCGTTGGCGATCGTCACCGACAGGGCATCCTGAGGGATCGTGATCGGTGGTTGCAGCTGATAACCCGCAGAGCTCACCACAATGCCCTGATCATTAATCTGGAATGACCCATCACGGGTAAACGCTTGGTTACCATCGGGCAGAAGAATCTCGAAAAAGCCCCTGCCCTGAATCGCAATATCCAGTGCACCATCGGTCTTGGTGAGATTACCCTGAGTGAACAGCTTCTCGGTCGCTACAACACGGGTTCCCGTACCGATCTGCAAGCCTGATGGCAGTAAGGTGTCCTGAGAAGACTGCGAGCCTACCTGTCGCACGTTCTGATAGATCAAATCTTCAAAAATGGCGCGTCCACGCTTAAAACCAGTTGTCCCTACGTTCGCCAGGTTGTTGGCAATCGTCGACATCTTGGTTTGTTGAGCGTCTAAACCTGTCTTGGAAATCCACAGTGACTGATTCACTTATCTTCTCCTATACACGCAATTAAGACTGCATGCGCATTAAGGTGGCGCTGGACGTATCAACATCCTCGGCCACCTTCATTAGTTTCACGAAATGTTCGAACTGGCGAGACAGCTCTATCATGCGAACCATCGCTGACACTGGATTCACATTGCTCGATTCCAAAGCGCCGCTCACGAGGCGAACATCAGCATCCGCAGGCGCCGGTAAACCGCTGGCGGTTTGCAGTAATCCGTTTTCGCCTTTAGATACATTCTCTGCTGAAGGCTTGACCATTTTTATGCGATCAAGGACAGCCACGGCGTTAGGCAACTCACCGAGGGGGATAATCGAAATTGTGCCGTCGCTACCGATAGACAGACTGCTAAAAGGCGGTAGCGCAATGGGACCATCGTTGCCCATGAGCGCTTCACCTGCGCCATTGACCATCTGTCCAAGCTCATCGATGCGAAAATCGCCGCGTCGGGTTAATCCCTCACCACCATTGGTCGCCTGAGACTGAACCGCGAACCAGCCATCGCCGTTGATTGCCAAATCCAGATCACGACCTGTCTGCTCAAGAACACCCTGCTCAAAGTCCACACCGGTATCTTCAATTACATTGTAGGCGCGGGTTTCCATACCCTCGCCGCGCAGGTAAACCGTTTGCGCTTCGATAAGGTCCGCCTTGAAACCCGTAGTCGATGCGTTCGCCAAATTGTGAGCGTTTGCTGCTTGCGCAAGCATCGTCTCTTTGGCGCCGGCGGCGGCTATGTAGACAAAATGATCCATGAGCTTTTAGTCCCGACTCGCTGACCGATTACCGAAGGTTGATCACAGTCTGAGTGATCGCATCGGCGGCCTGAATGACCTGCGCGTTCGCCTGGAAGTTACGCTGGGCGATAATCAAATCGACAAGCTCTTGTGTGATTTCTACATTCGAATCCTCAAGCGCCGCAGACTGAATAACGCCTAGACCTGAGGTACCCGGTCCGGAGACGTTGGGTGCTCCCGAAGAAAAGGTCTCAACCCAATTGGTGTCGCCAATGGGCTGCAAACCGTTTTGGTTACTAAAACTAGCCAGGGCAATCTGCCCCAAAGCACGAGACTCACCATTTGTGTATCGGGCAAACGCCACCCCTGACTCGTCAATTTCCAAGCCACGAAGCTGCCCCGCTGCAAAACCATCCTGAATGACGCTGGATACGGAAAAGTCCGTACCAAACTGCGTAGTCTGCTGCAGGTTTACCGCGAAATTCTGAGCAGAAGCACCGTTCGAAATACCTGTAGCGTCGATGGGCGCCCAGCCCGTCACGTTAATGTCCGTCGCCGAGGTGGGGTCAAATTGTCCATTGGAGGTAAAGGTCAACGTGACAGGATCACCAACAGTGCCGGTACCGGGATCCTGACTTTGGCCATCAATCAGCGAATACACCTCCCACTCGTTCGGGTTAGTGGTTTTTACGTAGTACAGACTGAGTACGTGAGGGTTGCCCAAGCTGTCATAAATCGTTGTGGAGGTAGTCGCGTTGAAGTCAACCGGATTTGGCGCTGTCGCAGGTACCGCGAAAGCATCGTACGGCCCGTTGGTCGCGAACCCCGTACCCGGGCTAACGTCTCTAGAATCCAGGTTACTGGTGAGGCCTACCGCTGCGGTGGGATTTGGATCAATCAGTGACGTATCAATCTGGATATCGCCAAGTTGGCCAGTGACATCTCCGCCACCGTCCACCTGAAAACCCTGCAAACGGGAGTTTTGGTTGGAAACGAGAAATCCTTCGTTATCCACCTGAAAGTTTCCGGCGCGCGTGTACTCAATAGCCCCTTCAACGCTCAGCTGAAAAAAGCCGTTACCGTTAATGGCAAGGTCAAGCGAGTTATTGGTGAAGGTGATCGTGCCCTGCCCAAATTCCTGACTCACACCCGCCAGCGCAACACCCTGACCAATGGCATTCGAGCCAGCGCCCAACAGGCTGGTTGCATACACATCGGCAAACTCGGCACGAGACGCCTTAAAGCCCGTCGTCGACGCGTTGGCAATGTTGTTACTAATCACACCAAGGTCAGCGTTCGCCGCGTTGATGCCTGAAATTGCTGTACTAAACGCCATACAAACTCTCCTTCAAGAGTGATTTTTATAGAAACTGTTTAACTTCTTCGAGAGCAATGCTGCTGCCATTGCCGAGATTCAATGTGACGGCCCCTTGAGCACCATCAACGGCTACCGACTCCACGCGCTGATGCGCGAAGACCGAGACTGCGGTGCTTTGTCCACCCACGATCGCCTCGGCAGAGACACGATAAGTACCCGGAGGCACTAGTTCGCCCTGAGCGTTGCGGCCATCCCAGCGCACCGGCAACTGCCCGCCCTGAGAGGGAGGCAGTGCAGCGCTGTAAACGAGGCGCCCCGTCATGTCTTGTACAAAGAAACTCCCGCCGGCGTTACTGGATCCAAACTCAACCGTTGCATCCAGCGCATATTCCATTTCGCCCTGGGCATTAGGCACTTCCGCCAATTCACCGAGATTGCTTTCTGTGGTTACGCTACGACCTACCAAGGCTGCCGCCTGCAGGCCCTGGCCTCCGGTCAAGGCGCTGCTTAAACCAGCGAAATTCGCATTTAACTCGTCAATTCCGGACACCGTGCCAAACTGCGCCAACTGCCCCATCATGTCTGCGTTATCGTTGGGCTTTGTGGGATCCTGATTCTCAAGCTCAGCCACCATCAGCTCGAGAAAATCCTGAGCATCCATATCCTCGATGGAGTTTGCGGACTCATTCCCAAGCGGCGTGGAGGACGGAAATAGTTCGTTAATTGATGTTAGAGAATCCATGCTTCGTCGTTACTCCGAATTCAGTTATCGGCCAAGGGTGAGCGTTCGCAGAATGAGTTGCTTCGCGGTATTCATCGCTTCGATGTTGTCCTGATAAGAGCGCGAGGCCTCCATCATGTTGGTCATCTCTTCCACGCTGTTAATAGCGGGGCGATAGATGAAGCCCTCGTCGTCGGCCATGGGGTGCGAGGGCACGTACTCTTTAACAGCGGGCAAGTCAGATTGCATAACACCGGAAACACGGACGCCAGAAACCGCGTCCATACCGTTCCCTGCTGTCAATTCGTTGAGCATGGTTTCGAACACCGGGTATTGAGCTCGGTAGGTTTCTTCCGCACTGCTACTTACTGCATTGGCGTTAGCGAGATTGCTGGAGATGGTGTTGAGACGCGTGCTTTGCGCATCCAGTGATGTGGCCGCGACGCTGATGGCGTTAAACAGACTCATAGCTCGATACTCGGTGAGAGTGCATTATTCGGTGATTGTGCGTTGCTCATTGCAGTGACTCCTTAAACCTGTCCACGGATGGCTGTGCGCAGTGAGTTAATGCGCCCATCGAGCAGGTTCAGACTCGCCTGATAACGGATCGCGTTGTCCATAAACGCCGCGTGCTCCCGCTGAGACTCCACAGTGTTCCCATCAAGGCTCGGCTGCGACGGAACTCGATACATCGGCTCGACGCTTCCGGGATCGCCCGCGGCGCTCATGTGCGCTGCGTGGGTTCGGGTCATACCTTCCTGCTGACCACCGGCCTGACGCATGGCCGCTGCAAAATCGATATCTCTGGCCTTGAACCCGGGAGTGTCCGAGTTAGCAATGTTGGCCGACAGCAATTCCGTCTTTTGGGCCCTGAGCGCCAAAACCTGTGGAGATATGCCGAGGGCGCTGTCTAGTCCTGCCATTTTTCTACCGTCCAAAAAGTGTTCTGCATATAGCCATTCAAAGACCGTGCCATAAAATTTTTACTTTTAAATACAATGACTTAAATCGTTTCTGATAACGAAAAACGTGGCAACTTGCCGCCTCAGCGGCAAGCATTGCCGTTGCCGCAGCTAATGAAGGCCCTCGGTTGCCGCCTCTCTTTTTGGTGGTGGCATGAAATCTGCTGCATAGCTTCCAGACCCGATTTACCGGCAGGAAGCGTCAGATAAATGACAGTTGTACTCAGAAAACGCGTAGCAAAGGATGTGAACAGGACGGCGCGCATGCGCGTGTCCGGCGCCAGCGTGCTCTGCACAGCGCTACTCTCAGGCGCGGTTTCAGCCGCGACCTCCGGTGCAATCCAACCTCACGACGACATTCTGAGTATCGTGGAATTTGCGGCCTTACAAGCTGCTTCTGAGCAAGGCCTCGATCAAGTGGAAGTTCGCGTTCGCCCGCTGGATCAGCGCCTTAGACCGGCACTGTGCGATCGCAACCTCGAGATCGTTCGCCCCCACAATGGCCGTGTACTGGGTCCCGTAAGTTACGGCGTGCGATGCAGTGGCAGCGTACCCTGGACGCTCTATCTGCGCGCAGAAGTTAGCGCCTCCCTTGAGCTACCTGTCCTCGCCAAAGCGCTACCGCGAGGGACTATCCTCGCCCCCGACGACCTGAAAATGGTGACCCGTCGTATAAAGACCCAGGCAGCCGATGTAATCATCGACCCTGAGCTGGCGGTAGGCATGGAGCTCAAAAGACCACTATCAGCCGGATCCACCTTGCGCCACGGTCATGTCGACCTGCCGGAACTCGTGACCCGGGGCCAGATGGTGACGCTTGTTGCAGGGGGCTCGGGCATCGAAGTGCGCATGCAAGGCAAGGCCATGGGCAGCGGCGCTCAAGGAGATCGCCTGCTGGTGACCAACCTAACCTCAGGAAAGCGCGTTGAGGGGCTCGTGCTCTCCGACGGCAGCGTGCGAATACCGTGATGGAGCTCTCAAGCCTCGCTGATAGGCACAGCAGTTTAAAGTTCTCGATGTGCTAAACTTTTGACGTTTTCGGTCGCTATATAGACCAGAAGCAACGTGTGTATCGCGTCCCTCTTCAAAATAGAGGAATGCAACCGGATGGAAGGGCAATGAACCCCGTAGAAGGCAACGTCAATATTCGACAGACCCGCAGCGACACCGATCAGGTAAGTCGTCGTGGCTCGGCTGTGGACGGCGCCAAGACAAACGAGTCTCAACCCAGCGTCGCCAGCGGCGAGTCCGTCTCTATCACGAGTACTGCGTCCGAATTGCTGTCCCTGGAAAACCAGTTACGCGAATTGCCGGGCATCGATCAGGCACGCGTAGATACTATTCGCGAAGCCATCAGTAACGGCAGCTACGAGGTGGATCCTGCCCGTATCGTAGACAGCCTGCTCCAAAGCGAAGCCGACCTCGGTTAGATCGCGAGAATCAAGCCGCGCATGAGCGCCGACTCCACAAACCTCCGCACGCTTTTACAAGCCGAATTGGGCACTCTCAAAGCCCTCCATGAAGCACTATCGTCTGAGTATCAGGCGCTCACCAGTAATGCTGTTGACGAACTTGAGGTCGCTATCGCGGCCAAGAACGACGCTGTGGCAGCGCATCAATCCCAGCAGCAACAACGCTTAGCATGGATGCGTGGATTGGGATTGGGGGCCGAAAGCTCGCTGAGTGATCTCATCGCTCACTGCAAGGGCGATAAATCTGATGAGCAGCTTAGAGATGAACTCGCCGAGATTGCCACCCAGTGCCAGGAAAGCAATCGGCGTAACGGAGGCCTCATTCTCCGCCTGCAGGAACGCACCCGAGGTGCCCTGGATGTACTGCGCCAGGAGGACGGCGGCACCGATCTGTATTCGCTCAGCGGATCACGGGAGCACCAAAGCGACGGACGCACCTTAGGTAAAGCCTAGCCTCGCTCCACCCCACCCACATTGGCACGCAAAAACCTGAACCCTCAGGCCTCCCCCTGCCAGCTATCTGACAGGAGTCCTGATTTATCGGATTTTTGACGCCAATCATGCGACAGATTCTTGTCGCAAACAGTGGCGTCGAATAAAATGACTCTAAATTCTCAAAAAAGTCCGCAAAAAGCGCCTAAAATCTAGGAAAATAACTGGCACACTGCTTGCTACTACAGTCTTGACGCAAACAACGACGGTTTTAATCCGGCGGCGACGAGGCCAAAGTAATGAAGAAAGTCATCCCTCTTCACAGCAAGATCGACAACGAACAGCTGCAGACGACGAATCCAGCAGCCTCCTTGTCGACGAGTGAGGCTGTCGCCGAACAGCCCGGCCGCTGGAATGAGGGTGCGGAACAGCAATTACTCCTAATGCAGCGCGTGATCGGCAACAACAGTGTCGAATCAATCATCTCGATATTCTTCAGTTGGTGTGCTGATCTCGGTCTCGCGGAAGGAATGACCTACGAGACCTTGGGTGAAGTCGATGACATCCATCTTGGTAACCGACGTCATCATAGCGCCAATTACACTCTCGTCCTCGACAAGACGGACTTAGGCAGAGTCTCCCTTTGTCGTCGCGAGCGCTTTAGTGAAAGTGAGCTACTGACCATAGAGCAAGCCCTTGGCATTATCGCTCGCTGCCTTCGCACAGCCATCGATTATCAGACCCTTGAAGCATTGGTGACACAGGACCCTTTGACCGGCTTTGGCAACCGCCTGTCGCTAAAGACCTGGATCGAGCGCGAGATGTCGCGAACCCGACGTCACAACAGTCCCCTCTCATTGATGATGATTGACATCGATCATTTCAAGAAGATCAACGATACATTAGGGCACCTTGGCGGTGACCATATCCTCAGAGCCATTGCCAACGCGTTCAAAAAGAGCATGCGAGGCTCGGACCTTCTGTTTCGCTATGGCGGCGATGAATTCACAATCCTGCTACCCCACACCGACGCGGAAGGCGCGCACGAAGCCGCCAAACAAATTCGCGAGAACCTTAAGAGCATCACGAACGAGGAGTTCGGACTAGATGATGCTGATGATGCCCTGCGGCCTGACGTGAGCATAGGCATCGCTGGCTATCAAGCGGGAGACACTGAAAACACTTTGCTTCAACGTGCAGATACCCACCTCTATCACGCCAAGGCCAATGGTCGCGGAGCCGTATGCAGCAACGTGTAAACAATCTTTGGCTTAGTGAGCAACTCATCGAGGCCGTCGCCTCCCGGCCAGTGGTCAACGAAAGCCCCACCATTAACGCTATAAACAACCACGCACCCAAGCAGCCGGCACTGCACTCAACCCGTCAGAGCCACCGGAAAATGTGGCAGCACCTGGCCACAGCGCTACTGCTTATCGGCAGCGCAGCATTCAGCTACCTCGCCTGGAGCCAGTCCGAGTTAATGGGCGTAAATCTACCAACGCTCGAAGCAGTTGCGGGCAGTGCGGATAAAAGCATGCCGAAAGGCATATCCCCTGACGCGCAGTCCATAGATCAATCCCAAGTAAACGAATTGCGGGTACAAAACCGAGACCTACAGCTTCGAATAGCGGAGCTTGAAACAGCCTTGGGCCAATAAACAGCCCTGAGCGAGTAGACAGCCCTGAGCGAGTAGACAGCCTTGAGCGAGTGAACAGCCTTGAGCGAGTGAACAGCCGCTAAAGCAAAGAACCTAACATCTCTTTTCGAAAGGGCACCAATCCCGCGTTATCACCCTCGCGAACTTTATTCGCCCAGTCAGGGTTCGCAAGCATCGCTCGCCCGACTGCTACCAGATCAAACTCGTCAGCATCCAGCCGCGCGATCAGGTTATCTAGTGATGCGGTTTCGGCCTCTCGAAAGCCTGCCTCACCTGGCGTAGGAATAAAGTCAGCGTTCAAGCCAACACTGCCAACGGTAATTGTGGGCTTACCAGTGATTTTTTTGGTCCAGCCTGCAATGTTGAGATCTGACCCTTCAAACTCCGGCTCCCAAAAACGACGCTGGGAACAATGAAAAATATCCACACCCGCTTCAGATAGCGGCGTCAAAAATTGCTCCAGCGCTTCTGGTGTCTCGACAAGGCGGGCGCTGTAATCCTGTTGTTTCCACTGTGACCAACGCAGTGCGATTGGGAAGTCAGGCCCCACAGCAGCGCGGCATGCAGCAATAATTTCGCAGGCAAAACGTCCTCGGTTATCCAACGACCCGGCATAGTGGTCGTCCCGCTGGTTAGTGCCTTCCCAGAAAAATTGGTCTATCAAGTAACCATGGGCACCGTGCAATTCGATGGCGTCAAACCCGCACGCCTGAGCATCCCGCGCAGCATCGGCAAAGGCCTGAACAACGTCATCTATATCTTCTTGAGACATCACATGGCACCGAACCTTGCCGGGGACACCCATTCCCGATGGTGCATAACCGGGTACGTCGCCCTCGGGTGGCGTGCCCGCGCGACGTACACCGCCCACGTGCCACAGCTGGGGTGCAATTTTCCCACCTTCGGCGTGCACGGCTTCCGCGACTTTCTTCCATCCCGCCAGACGCTCTTCGCCCCAGAAGTAAGGCACATCTGGATACCCGCTCGCAGCGATATGATTGACGCAGGTGCCCTCAGTAAAAATCAGCCCTGTCCCCCCTGCAGCATGGCGACGGTAGTACTCCACGACATCGTCGTTAGGTACGTTCCCCGGAGACATACCACGAGTCATGGGCGCCATCACAATGCGATTGGGAAGCTCAAGCTTGCCCAGAGTGAACGGCTGAAAAAGGACGCTGTTATCTGACATGGAAACTCCGTAAAAAAAGACTCAAACAGGGGAATGCCGCGCTGTTATCCACACTCATTCATAGGTAGGTGCGTAAACATATAAGCACAATTCCGGCGCGCGAAGCGTAGCCCAGCGATGCTGCAATTGCCATCTAAGCAGCGCAAAGCTGCGTATCTAGTTCTGTATTCTGAAGTGACCCACGCATGCGCGCTATCTACTGGTTTCGCAACGATTTGCGACTACACGATCACCCCGGACTCGTTGCCGCCGCCAAGGCAGACGAGCTCCTGCTCGTCTACTTATGGCCACTCCAGCGACCCTGGTGCAACACCCAGGGCATGGGAGAGCAGCGAGAGCGTTTTATTACCGAGAGCTTAATTGCTCTCCAGGAAGATCTTCAGCCCCTGGGACAAAAGCTCCTGGTGCTGCAAGGATCTCCAGAGCTGGTAATTCCCGACCTCGTCAGGGACTACGCAATAGATGAGATACATGCCAGTCAGTGCGCGGGAAGTTACGAAACACGCGCAATCAGGGTGCTGCGAGATCGCCTCGACATCACCGTGCTGGAACACCCGGGGAACACGCTCTTTAATGCAGCAGATATTGCTGAAGTATGCCCGGAGCTACCGGATAGCTTTTCGCCCTTTCGCCGAAAAGTAGAAAAGCGTCTTCGTCCTGACGCGCCGTCCAGAGATCTACCGCAACTCCCTAAGCCACCCGCGGTAGGATTTCATCGTATTCCCGAAGTACGCATCAAAGCACCTGTGGGTCTTCCCCTGCGCGGCGGACAACGTGCCGGCCAGCGCCGCTTACGACAGTTCATTGATAGCGGCGCTCTGCGGATCTACAAGGAAACGAGAAATTGCCTGGATCCGCTGGAGGGAAGCTCTACTTTATCTCCTTGGCTGTCCCTTGGCAGCCTTTCTGCGCGGGAAGTCGCTTGGGCAGTCCAAGAACACGAAGAGAAGCTTGGCGCCAACGAATCCACCTACTGGATGGTATTCGAACTGTTGTGGCGGGAGTATTTCTTCCACAGAGCAATTCGGGATGGCGTTGCGCTTTTTCGTCATGGCGGACGGCAAGGCGCGGTATCACGATGTACTTTCGAACCCAGAAACTTCGCGCGCTGGTGCGCTGGCGACACAAACCATCCCCTGGTCAATGCACTCATGCATCAGCTCGTTGCTACAGGATGGATGAGCAACCGTGGACGCCAAATTGCTGCAAGCTGTCTGATACATGATTTTGGCATCGACTGGCGCTACGGCGCTGCGTTCTTCGAAAAACATCTCATCGACTATGACGTCGGCAGTAACTACGGAAACTGGCAATACATCGCGGGCGTTGGCGCTGACCCAAGGGGTGGCCGGGCCTTCAACATCGAGAAACAAACCGCGACCTATGATCCAGAGGGCATTTTCATCGCCAAATGGGATGGTGACCGCCCACGCCAGCCCATGTACGTAACGGATGCCGCGGACTGGCCCATCACGCCATCAGGATCATGAAAACGCGCAGAAAGACTAAAGCGCCGTCCAAGGGACGACGGCAATCAAAGAATCCAAAGCCGGAAAAGATCTGTCCGGTCTGCGATAGGCCCTTTCAGTGGCGGGCGCGCTGGAAAAACAACTGGAGTGAAATCGTTTATTGCTCCCGGCGCTGCTCGAGTGAGCGAGGCCGGCGTGTTAGAGGCGCCTCGTCGAGCGCCTAGTCCAGAACCGTAGCCAAAATTCGATCACCCCAAGCAACTATGGCATCCCGGTCCTCCGGCGCCCGCTTCTTCCAACCACCGACAATGAGTCCCATGCGTGCATTCTTGGTGAGATAGTCCTGATGGCGATCGATGAAGTGCCAGTAGAGGCTGTTATAGGGGCAAGCATTTTCACCGGTGGTCTGCTTGGGATCGTAACGACAAGCTGAGCAGTGATTGCCCTGACGTTGGATATATTTCCCTGACGCGGCGTAGGGCTTGCTGGCCATCAAGCCTTTATCGCCATGTAAGGCCATACCCAGTGTGTTCGGTAGCTCTACCCATTCGAAGGCATCCACATACACCGCCAGATACCAGTCGCAGACTTCGCCCACGTCCAGCCCCGCGAGGAGCGCAAAGTTGCCAATCACCATTAGACGTTGAATATGGTGCGCGTAGCCAAGATCAAGGCTTTGAGTTAAAGCCCGGGAAAGGCAGCGCATATCCGTATCACCGTTCCAAAACCAGCTGGGCAGAGGACGCGAGGCGTCGAAGGTATTACGCTCGGCGTAGCCGGGCATAGCGTGCCAGTAAATCCCCCGGACGTACTCGCGCCATCCGAGAACCTGCCGGATAAAGCCTTCGGCTCCCGCAAGAGAACAGCGCCCTTCACGCCAAGCGCTCTCAACCTGCTTACACACCGCTAGCGGTTCCAGTAAACCGATATTGAGATACATAGAAATCAGCCCATGGAACATCCAGGGTGATTCTTCGGCGAGGGCATCCTGATAGGTTCCAAAGTTTTCGAGGGCGTAATCACAGAACCAATCAAACTGAGCTTGTGCGTGCGCGGAGGTCACCGCCAGGCGAAACTCACTTAGCTTCCCTGCATTATCTGGAAAGTGTTTTTCGACAACTTCGATAACATCCGCCGTGATCGCGTCGATCGCAACAGTAGGTCTTTCCGGAACCTCTAGCTGTGAACGCCATCCACTTCGATTGTCCGCATCGTAGTTCCATTTTCCGCCTTCGGGTTCTCCGTCCGAATCGAGGAGTAAGTCGTAACGACGACGCATCTCGCGATAAAAGTACTCCATACGGAACTGCTTGCGACCATCCGCCCAGGCTTCGAAATCCTCGATAGAAGATAGAAAGCGATCATCATCCTGAATGACAACCGACCCACCCAGCTTTGACTCCCAACCCTGCATCTCTGCCAAAAGACGGTATTCACCAGGCGCGGTGACCAAGAGGGCTTCCGCCCCGGAATCGGCGAGCGCCCCCTTCACCGCGTCGAAGAGCGACGCCACACCCTCATCAAAGGAGCGGTAAACAACGTCAAACCCTCGTTCCCGCAATGCCTCGGCAAAGTGACGCATTGCACTAAAAATCAGCACGATCTTGTGTCGATTGTGTTTTACGTAGCTGGCCTCTTCAGCCACCTCCGCCAACAGGATGCAATCCCGCTCGGGATCGGCATTCACAAGTACGGGATTAGCCAGAGACAGCTGGTCACCTAGAACCAATCGCAGTGTTTTCCTACTCATGATCGAATCAAAGCCAACGCTGCATCAGTTCGTTCACATTCACTCGCGCATTCATGCGGGCGGCAAGCATAAAAATGCCGCCAAGCTTGCGATGAAAATACACAACGTCTGTTGGCGGGGCATGCCAAAAATCGGCGTACTCGGTTGCGCTCTTGCCGAGAGCTGCCAAGCGCTCGGGCATCGTGGAGTTACCAAAATCATAAAGCACATCTTCTCGAAGCGGTTCCAGTGCCAATAGCAACAGTTCCAAGACCAGTTCGCGGTAACGCGAGTCCTCCTCGCCCATGGAGTAGCCTACTTTCTCCGCCGCCACTGTCATTGCATCTCTGTCGCCATGCACTGCGGCAACCGCGAGCTTACGGTAGTTGCTGACAAAGCGTGCTTTAAAGTCTCTGGTAGCCCCGAAGTCCAGCAGTACAATTTCGCCACTGGACCAACGATACTGATAATTGGCGAAGTTGGGATCTGTTTGTACCATTCGCAACTCAAAGAGCTCGGTGAGAAGCAGCTCTACCAATGCTGACACCACACGATCTCGCTCTTCCTGTGACCGCCTCGCGATAGCGTCAATGGGGCCGCCGGACACATAGCTCATCGCAAGAACATTCTTGCGTGTCAGCTCCGGCACGAGCTCGGGCAAGACAAAGCGCTCATCGTCTCCCAGGACTTCATTAAATCGGCGAAGGAACTCCGCTTCCTTGAGATAGTTAGCTTCATCTTTCAGCTGACGCTTTGCATCGTCCAGTAGCGGTTGGATATCGGCCTCTTCGGGCAGCAGTCCAGAGATACGAAGAACCGTAGCGATGTTATCCACATCACTGGCGATACTTTTACTTACGCCCGGATACTGAATCTTTAGCGCAAGCTCCGTACCGTCATGAGCGACGGCCCGGTGCACTTGCCCAATCGATGCCGCGGCAATGGGATAGCGATCAAAGATTTGAAATTCGCTCTCCCATCCACTGCCATAGGCCTCACTCATGGCTTCTTCCAGCTGTGAGTCAGGCATGCTTGTTCCATCGGAGCGCAAACTAGCCAGAATGTCTGTGAGTTCTTTCGGTAGCAACTCCCCCGAATCCATAGACAGAATTTGTCCCAGCTTCATCGCGGCGCCACGCATCTCTGACAGCTGCTTGGTGACCCGTCGCGCATTTCCCGGCGTCAAAAGCAGGTCTCGCTTGCTGGGCCGATTACCCGCGCGGAGTTGCCGAGCCCCTTCGGCGAGCATGCCGCCTGCCACACCTCCAGCGAGACGCGCTACTTTGGCGAAACGCCCTGCCCGGCTCGCGGGTACGGCTTTACCTTTTGAACGTGGCTTATCATCGGCCCCAGCCATCGCTACGCGCCCTCCGTAATCCAGTCATCAATGTAGCGGTGCGCTATTTCATGACCATTAAATTCTGCGTTGAGAACGGTGATGAATGTAAATACACCTGTGAGCTTACGAACGATAAGGGCGAAATCTCTGGATGGCGTCGCAAAGTGGCGCGTAGCCGCAGAGCTGGCAGCGTGTTTGCCGACGCGCTGCATCAGCCGCGAACGTCCCCAGCAATACTCACCCTGTTCGTTCAGATACTCCGATGGAAGGTTTTCCGGAGGAGCTAAAGGCTCCAGCAGCATCTCGCAGAACTCACAAAAACTTTGCCGTGCAAAGTCCGTAGCGTCGTCATTCAGACAACCGAGACCGACCAGGCTGTCCGCAAGTAACTCTCGATCGCCCGTTTGACCCGCGGCTATGGCATCACCGAAATGGCGACGGAAGCTGTCATCACAGGCTAGAGTGGAACCAAAGTCCAGCAGCACCAGACTGTCACTCGCGTCGTTGCTGCGGATCAGGTAATTGCCGAAGTTAGGATCAGTCTGCAGCACGCCCCAGTCATATAGCTCAATGAAAAACAGCTCGAGCATTGCTTGACCCAAGGCGTTGCGGCGAGACTGGGAAAGCGCCGCCACCGCTGGCTCAGTAACCCGGTGTCCTTCTACATATTCCAGTGCCAACAGCGTATCTCCGGAGTAGGCCTCGAGAACCTCCGGTACGTGATAGCGGTCATCGCCTCTAAAGCGGTCGCGAGCGCTCTGCGTCATGTCACGCTCTCGCCGGTAATCGATCTCGTGGTGCAGCTGCTCGCGCATATCCTCAAACCAGGCGTCCATCTCACGCCCGGCTTTAATCCAGCGAGTCAAAAGCAGCATTCGTACGACCGCATCGAAATCATCATCGATGACTTCTGCTAGTCCCGGATACTGGATTTTCAGTACTAACTCGTAGGCATCCTCACGCCGCGTAGCGCGATGCACCTGCGCAAGAGAGGCCGCAGCCAAAGGCTCATCGTCCACCTTCAACTCGGCGTAACGATCGCCCAAACTGTCTCGCACCGAGTCCTCAAGTTCAATCCAGGGTAAGGGGTGCGTTTGTGAGTCAAGATCATGAAGCGCTTCTGTGAGAGGCGCGGGGAGGAAATGCTCTCCAAGGAGCGCCATCATCTGCCCGATCTTGACGTAGGTGCCTTTCAACTTCCCAAGCTCAGCGGTAAAACGACGAGCTTCGCGGTGCATGAGGTCGCTATTGCCGGCTTCCTCGCCGCGCAATCGCTCCACGGCCGAGCCCAAGGCAAATGCGCCTCCGGCTCGGAGGCCCGCAAGAGACACAGCAAGGCCACGACCGAAACTGCCGCGGCGAATAGATGAACGTTTTGTCATGGGGTTACTACGCAGAAACCCCTGTTGAGGATGATTCCCGGAGCCTGCTGTCCAGAATCTGAACTAGTCGTCCAGAAGTAGCGCGGCGAGACGCTGACGATGGTGCTGAGCATCGCCAAACTGTTGCTGCGCACCCTGTGCGCGACGGATAAACAGCTGTGCATCACAGTCCCAGGTAAAACCCATGCCGCCATGAAACTGAACCGCGCGATCTCCTGCAAACTTGAGTGCTTCCGTCGCCTGCGCCTTCGCCATACGACAAGCCACTTCCTGATCTTTACCAAGAGTATCAGTGCCCACGAGGGAGCTGGCGTGGTACACGAAGGACCGCGCTGAATCCATCATGTTGAGGATCTCTACGCTGGGATGCTTCAGTGCTTGATACGACCCGATGAGCTTACCGAACTGCTTGCGTGTCTTCAGGTAATCAACCGTAACATCCAGACAAGCCGCTGCTGCGCCGGTGCTCTCAGCGGCCACCAAAAGCGCCCCTAACAGGCGGTAATCACGGAGCGCGCCCAGAACACCAGCTCCGGATACCAGCAAAGCTGGTTTCACACCGTCAAATGTAATGTCAGCGGCTCGATGCGTATTGTCGATGAGTACGCGGGGGCTTACCGCATCTGTGCTGAGACTCTCAGCATCGACCACAGCTAGCCCGGGCTCTCCATCTACAAGCGCAACGACCACGACCCAACGCGCACTTTGAGCGTCCATTACCAAGTGTTTTTGACCCTGAAGCAGACCACTGGCATCCACGACCGTGTTGCGAGGCAGCGCATTCCAGTCTTCGGACTCTAGCTCCGCGACGCACGCCGCCTGTCCAGCAGCAATACTTCTGAGTATCTCGGCCGCAGCCTCTCCATCTGCTCGCAGCAAGAGCTGCGCTGCCAGTAATGTCGATAACAGCGGCGTACCCATGAGCGACTTACCTAGACTCTCTGCTACGGGCACCGCTGCTCCGATACCAAGTCCTGCTCCACCGAGCTCTTCGGGCAGGCCAATGCCGGTCCACCCCATCGCCACCATTTCTTCCCATACCGCCGGACTGTATTCCAATGGCGTCTCAAGATGCTCCCGCGCAGCGTTCAAACCACCGCGATCCGCGCAGAAACTGCGAGCGTAGTCGAGGAGCATGCTTTGCTCCTCATCAAAATGCATTGCTGTGCTTCCCATTACTGACATTTTGCTACTCCCTCTATCCCTTACTTCGGCAGCCCGAGCACGTGCTCGGCTACGATGTTTGCCTGGACTTGACTGGTTCCGCCCCCAATGGTGGCGGAAAAGCTATTGAGGTACGCGCGCTGCCAGAAGCCCCCCTCTCGGGCGCGATCATCACCGACAAACAACGCACCGTCGGCCCCCTGCGCATTGATCGCAAACTGACGCATACGACGTGCGTACTCAGTCCAGCGCAATTTGTTCGATAGGGGAAGAGACATGGGGTAGTCGCTGGTAAGAGCGGGAATACCCGATCGTCGATCACCCAGAGTCACAGCTTTTTCTTCCATGATCAGACTGACCAGCTGATCACGGATGAGGGGATCCTCAAGAACCGGTTTACCATCGCGAGTGACGTCCCGAAGCTGGTCAATGAGATCATCAATGACGATGCGCACGAGGGCCAAGCCTCCTGCAGCCCCCGCTTCCGCGCCCCGCTCATACTGTAAAGTCTTCATGGCGATCTTCCAGCCATCGCCTTCGCCGCCCATGAGGCAATCCGCTGGAATCCGCGCGTCAGTAAAAAATGTCTCGGTAAACCCGAACTCGCCCGTCAGCTTACGAATTGGACGCGTATCAACGCCTGCTACTGTCATCGGCGCCAGGAAGAACGACAATCCGTCGTATTTACGCTCCGCCTCGGGATTAGTACGAGCAAGTAAAATCATGTACTTCGCGTAGTTACCCATGGTGGTCCAAATCTTACTGCCGTTAACGACATAGTCGTCACCATCACGCTCAGCTCGAGTTCGCGCGTTACCAAGATCTGATCCATGATCGGGCTCTGAAAAACCCTGGCACCAAATATCCTCGGCGCTCAAAATACCTTTTAGGTAACGCTGCTTTTCGTCTTCGGTGCCAATATCGTTAATGAGTGGTCCAGCCCAGCCAAGGCCAATCACATTGAAACAGATAGGCACTGCCTGACGACGCATTTCCTGGTCCACAACGGATTGATAGATCGCATCGACACCCTGCCCGCCATGCTCCTTCGCCCAGGCCATACCCAGATAGCCCGCGGACCAAACCTTGTGCTGCCATTCGCGAAGAAAATCCAGCTGCTCCTCAGAGCCGACTTCCATGAACGTTTGCGGGAGCAAAAAACCCGGATCTTTAGGCTTGTTAAGCTCAAGCCAGCTAGCCACTTCACGGCGAAAGTCTTCCAGTTCTTTAACAGCTGCATTCATAGTGAGTGTTCCGTTATTTGTTTTACAAAAGCGTATTCAATAGGCCGCAAGCAATGCCCGTTAGCTAACGCGATTACTCGCTAGAGTCTTGCCCTGCGGCATTCGCTCGAACGAAGGCATCGCGACTAATCAAACGCTCAAGATAGTCGAGAGTTTGCGGTTTATAACGTTCATCCAGTTTGAGCGTCCGGCCAAAGTACAGGGCGTACCCGACGCAAATATCTGCGATGGTAAATCGTCCATCAACAAGATAGTCGTTGTTCTCCAAATGTGCATCAAGACGCCGTAAACGCGCGATAAACCACTTGGCATAATCGTCCGCCACTGGTTTCTTCTCTGGTGTGGGCTCCAAAACCGTGTAACGCAGCACAATAGTCTGGGGGAACGTTAAGGTGGCATCAGCATGGTAGGTCCAGTTGAGCATGTCTCCGTAGGCAGGATGCTCCGGCGGCACTGCCAGATGCTCATTGCCCGGCCGCGTGGCCAGATAGTGCGGAATCGCGCAGGATTCCGTCATCTCTACATCCCCGTCAACAAAATAGGGGATTGTGCCCAGGGCATTAACTTCCAGGTAGTCCCGCTGAAACACGCGAGGAGGAAAAGGCAGCATGACGAGCTCATAGTCCAGCCCGAGCTCTTCTAAAGCCCACACCGCGCGTAAAGAACGCGCCCCTGCACAGTGCCACAGTTTCATAGTCATAGTCCGTATTGCCGCGCGGCTAAATCTCGCATGATCTCTTCAGAACCGCCACCGATAGCATTCACCCTAACTTCTCGATAAATTCGCTCTACTCGATTGCCACGCATGTATCCGGTGCCGCCCAAAATTTGCATTGCCTCGCGTGCGCAAAACTCGAGAGTCTCGCTCGCTTGCACCTTCAACAATGCGATATCACCAGGATTCGGATTGCCATTCTCGATGCTCTCGTAACAGGTTCGAATGTAAGCTTGAGTGGCGTTCAACTTTTGCTTCATCTGAGCAAACTTATGACGTATCACTTGATGATCCGCAAGCCGCTTACCAAAGGTGTTGCGTTCCCGCGCCCAATTTGCGGCCTCTTCCAGACACACACGGCCCTGAGCCTCCATAGAGCTCGCCATTCCCATTCGTTCGCCATTGAAGTTCGTCATGATCACGAGGAAGCCGCGATTTTCTTCGCCAATAAGATTTTCAACAGGCACCCGGACATTATCGAAATACAGAGTAGCGGTATCTGAGGCCCACCAGCCCTGTTTACGATCCAACGCCGTGCGGGAAAACCCCTCAGCATCTGTAGGGATGAGTAACATAGAGACCCCACCAGCCCCCTCGCCACCGGTGCGCACTGCCGTGGACACCCAGTTCGCGCGCATACCACCGGTTATGTAAGTCTTAGAACCATTGACAATGTAATGGTCGCCATCGCGAACAGCGGTGGTTTGTAAGCGCGCCACATCAGAGCCGCCTCCGGGCTCCGTGATACCCAGAGATATATGCTTTTCACCCGCTAGAACCGGCGGCGCAATCGCCTGCTTCATGGCTTCAGAACCCCAATTGATAACCGGGGGCAGACCTATGCCGTGCACCAGCAAGGATGCCTGCACGCCCCCCACACCAAAACGGTTCATCTCCTCACTGCAGATCCAGTTGTGCCAGGAATCTATCCCTTCTGAGGTTCCACCGTAGGCTTCGGGATAACCCAAGCCCAGTAGGCCCACAGCGGCCGCCTTCGGCCAAAGATCCATGGGTATCTCGCCCGCTTCATCCCAATCTTCAGCGAAAGGTGCGATTTCGGTGTCGATGAAGCGACGGAGATGCGTTC
>NZ_JBGCFU010000132.1:0-28252 GCF_045107095.1 Congregibacter sp.
CCCTGCTGAAAGCGCAGTTCCTGCTTGCCCTCGAACTCTTGATAGATTTCGGTGCCCGTGACATCCGACGGCAGCAGGTCGGGGGTAAATTGGATTCGGCCAAGACTCGCATCCAGCACTCGAGCGAGGGTTCTTACAGAGCGCGTTTTTGCGGTCCCCGGAAGGCCTTCCAGAAGTACATTGCCGTTGGTTAGCAGCGCGATGATCAGCGTGCGAACGACGGACTCCTGTCCGATGACGGCGCGATTGATTGCGGTGTCAAGTTGCTCGAAGGCGTTGCGCAGATCACTACTCATGAGGGCTATCCGATGTTGTTGAGGGCGCTAGTCTCACAGACCAGAGAGACAAAAAAAAGCCCTCCGAAGAGGGCTTTATATGCTTGCTTTGAGCCTTTTGGACTAGAGCTTAGAACTTGTAGGCTACACGTGCCTGGAAGTTTCTTGAAAGCTCTGGAAGCACAATCTGCGATCCAAAAAGATCGGGGAAGTTAGAGCGGAAGTAGCGCTCGTCCGTGAGGTTCTTTGCGTTCAGCTGGAAGGTCCAGGACTCAGTCTCGTACACAAGACCTGCGTTGAGCAGCGTGTAAGAGGGGAGAATGACCGCACCGGAAGAACCGGAGGGAGTTTCATCTACGCTAATGACGCTGCCGCTGATCGCGAGGTTGTCATTAAACGAGTAGGTGCCCGTGAGCGTGTAGATGTTCTCGGGGATACCGGCTCTGCGTCCATCGGGTGACGTTGGGATACCAATGATCTGACCACCAAAGACCAAAGTGGGGTCGATCTGTGGAATATCATCCGCTCCGTAAAAGCCAAACTGCCCGCCGTTTTCTTCGGCTTCCACAATGATAACTTCCATGTTGGTCCAACCGCCTGTGACAACCAGATCCTGGTTAACCACCCAACGCAGTTCGGCTTCGATACCTTCCGTGCGGCTCGTGGGGTTAGTTACGATCGCCTGAGCGTTGAAATCTACACGTTCTTGCTCATAGTAGTTCACAGCGAAGTACAGCGAATCATCCAGGAAGCTACCCTTGAGACCGACTTCCCAAAGATCAGAGGTGTCTGTCCAAGAACCGCTGGCGACCTGAGCCGTAGGAAGATCACCAACCTGGCCAGCAATCAACGTTGCCTGCTCTGCAATGGTGAAGTAGGGAGTCAATCCGAACTCGGTGGTCCAGTTGATACTGGCTGACCAAGACAGCAGCTCCTCGGAATCAGATGCTTGGGGAATCTCTCCATCCGGGAAGAGAAGCAGTTCGACCGGGGTGGTCACGTCAGCGTCTACATAATCCTGACGCACGCCTAAGGTCACAGCAATGCCGTTATCAAAGCTGAAGTCACCGAGGAACGCGAGGCCAAACATCGTGTAGTCACCGCTTTGGTACTCAGAGTAATCATCATTGATTTGCGTTGCTAGCAAACGAGTATCCAGCGAGGGGTCACGCTCAGCATTTGACTGGCTAAGGTCACGACGATCGAAGTACTCGTTAATGAAATCCTGTCCCCGTAAGAAGTCGGTGTACCGGATCGAAGGCGAGAACTGCAAATCGGCCGTCATGGAACCGATGTCTGTTGTGAATGCGAAAACGAGTTTGTCTTCGATCATATCGACTTCACCAAATTGCGAGAAGCCGTAGGCATTCTCGTTGATGTTATCGATTGTTTCGTAGAACAACTGGTTGGTGATTCGCAAACCATTATCCGTTTCGTACTCGAAATCGAGGTACAAGCTGAGCACCTGATTATCCAGAGTATCGTTTGGATCAACCAGAACGTTGCTCTCATCAAGCTGGGTAGTGCCTGTATTAACCAGCGCCATTTCAGGAATCACGCTCGACTCATCTACAAACTCGGGACGGAACACGAAGTTAGACAAGGCGCCGGAAGTCGCACCATATTCCTGATGAGAGATTTTGCCATCGCCATCGGTATCCAGCGGTGTGGCCTGGCCCGTGATGTAGGTGCCGTTGTCGATGAGGTCTTGAGTAAGACGGTTCCAACCGGCGACCTGGTTGCCATCGTAGTCGTGGTACATACCACCGAATTTCATGACTAGGTTGTCGTTGATGTCGACGTCAAAGGAGGCCTGAAGAATATTCTGTTTGGTTTCTGTATTGTCGTAGAAGCTTTCGGAGTCCTCCAACTCACCGTAGATGTAGTAACCCATGCGATCGTTTATTGGGCCACCCACTTCCGCTGTGAAAACATTTCGATCCCAGCTGCCCGTCTCGTAGGACAAAGCGCCCGTGGTCTCTGTGAGGTAATCCCCGGTTTCTGCGCGCGCTGATTTGGGGTTGAAGTTCAGATAACCACCGATCTTTGAAGGACCATAGATGGGAGATGCTGGGCCCCGCACAATATCGATGCGGTCTGATGCGCCGATGGGAGTGGGGTAGTTGCCGGGGTTATCAATGCGTCGGATACCCCTGAAGTAAGTCTCACCTGCGGTACCACGAACGTCCAAAGAGCCGGCAACACCAAAGAACGACTGTGTGAACGTACCTGGTGCGAAGGCCACCAATTCATCAATGTCGGTGATATTGAAGCGATCGAGCTGCTCCGCGCTGATTGTAGAAGCGGATCGAGGTGTTTCGAGCAGTGATTTGCCGAAACCGAAAATCTGCACGTCCTCTCCGGGCAATGAACCCAGGGATCCCGTGACGACTACTTCCTCGATGCCTAGCGGTTCCTCGCTTTGCGCGTTTGCCAAAGGCACAGACGCAATAATCGCGGCGATGGACGCTGCGAGTGGCAGCCTGCGGGTGGTGAATGTCTTCATGAACTCTCCTCAAATGCATGATGCGGTCTAGCGGCATGGGCTGCGAGACTCTACTTTTTTACTACTTAGGCACTACTCCGAAAAGTAGTGCACGATTGATGCCAATACAACGGCTGATGGCTGCCAAAAAAATCGTTATATTTATCAGTAGTTTGAGTGGTCTTTGGGTAGCAAAAAACTGCTATCCAACGCCGCTAAACCCGCTTTGTCAGGCTGTCGTGCACTGAGATGGTGCGCCGCCACCCCTTAAGCGTCAATTGTATAATCCGCGGATTATTACCGTTCTGGCACAGACTCTCTGCTGAGGGGCTCGATATAGCTCCGGTGCTGGGGATAAGTCGCCAATAACTGGGATGTCACGCCAAGGGTCATATCACGGTAGTCAAAGCCAGGACTAACGGCTTCACTGATCAGGCCGTAGCCCAGGTCTCCGGTCGTGAGCCGTGATGCTTTCCAAACTCCGCCGGGAACCGTTAGCTGTAATTGATGACCTTCGCGTGGATCAGGACCCATGATTGCGGTCTCTAAGTCTCCGTTTGGGTGAATCAGCACGTATTCAATAGGATCGCCGAGGTGGAAGTAGTGAACAATGTCTGAGCGGTTTTGATGGAAGTGGCCGACGGGGCCCTCGGCCGTCAGCAGGTAGAAAATTGAGGTCATGCTAAAACGCTCACCCGATTCGCTGGGGATTCGCGATTGCCCCGTGGCTTCGTAGGTGCGCCGGTAAAAGCCGCCCTCAACGTGTCCTTCGAGGCCTAGGCTCTCGATCAGCTCTTTGGCAGTCACAGCACTTTCCTCAGCCACTAGTAAGGGACTTGCGAGCCCTATCAGTGCCGCAAAAAAAAATGCCAACGAGGCTTTGTTGCAGCCCAGCGAAAGCCGTGAGTTGGAGCGCGGCGTAAGCGCGTAGGTCATTGATGATCGTCCTCAAGATGATTGGGGGTGATGTTTGGGATGATAGTTGTCATGCCAATGGCGTGCGATATCCACGCGGCGACAGAGCCAGGCATCATCGTGTTGTAGCACGTAATCGAGGAAACGCTGGAGCGCGAGGAAACGACCAGGCCGGCCCGCTAGCCTACAGTGAAGCCCGATATTGAGGAGTTTGGGTTGATGAACGCCCTCGGCATACAAAACGTCAAAGCTGTCACGAAGATAGGTATAAAACTGCTCGCCATCGGCAAATCCCTGGGCACTGGAAAACCTCATGTCGTTAGTATCCAGGGTATAGGGAATCACCAGATGAGGATGTCCTGACTCCTCAATCCAATAGGGGAGGTCGTCAGCATAAGAATCCGAGTCATACAGAAATCCGTCCTGCTCCAGAAGCAATGATCGGGTATTCGGACTGTCGCGTCCCGTGTACCAGCCGAGGGGGCGCTCACCAGTGAGTTCGGTGTGCCATTCGATAGCCCGCGACATATGCTCTCGTTCAATCTCAATAGGCGTTTCTTGATAACTGATCCAGCGCAGGCCGTGGCAGGCTATTTCCCAATCCGCTTCCTGCATCGCGGCAAGGGCCTCTGGATTGCGGGCCAGCGCCATGGTCACTCCAAACACAGTTATCGGCACGCCTCGATCGGCGAATAAGCGGTGGAGCCTCCAAAAACCGGCACGGCTTCCATACTCATAGAGCGACTCCATACTCATATGACGGTCGGTATAAGCGCTGGGGTTGAACATTTCAGAGAGGAAGGTTTCGGAACCTGGGTCACCGTGGAGCACGGAATTCTCTCCACCCTCTTCGTAATTGACGACAAACTGCACAGCGATGCGCTTGTCACCGGGTAGGGTAAACTTGGGCGGATATTGGCCGAAACCGACCATATCTCGAGGGTAATGTGAGGTGGGATCCACAATTAGTTCCGCCGCCAGACTGAGCTCTAAGGATGCATGGACTGCTCCAAACCGGCAAGCACTGACTCGGTGGAGTCGACCCTATGCTGCATTCTTCAAGTTTGCGCCCTATCTTGGAGCCTGCTGCGCACTAATTAGGTGCATTATGGGGCTCATTCGATGTTACGGCGAGAAGCAAATGGAAATTTGGACTCTCAGGTAAGCAATGAGGCGACTGCGGGGCGACCGAAGCGGCTTAACGTTCACGTGGCATCGAACTTGCGTTGCTCAGGGACTTAAACTGACGGATGATGCCCAGCCTTGTCGAACTATGAGAGATCGGGAGCTATGCAGGCCACATTGATACACGGACGACGATCAGCGTTGGACATTGGATCGCTGCGCAACCAATCAGGTCGACTGAGAATGGTTGTCGTCTGGTTGGCCTTCCTATGTGTTGTTGTGGGGTCGAGGGTTGGGGCAGGTTCAGCCCAGGCCGCTCTACCGGAGCCTTCGGACGATGTTTCCTCGTGGTTTGAGGCTTTCAAGCGGGAAGCTAGCGATGAAGAGTTGTACCGCTTTCTCTATGCCATGCCCAAGGGCGGTGATTTACACAATCATCTATCAGGGTCGATTCTCTCAGAATGGTTCTATGACCTTGCTTTAGCCCAGGGCCAGCGGGGCTATCGCTATTACACGCGTGTAACGATCAATAACTGCCGTCCTTATGGAGGCAACGCCTTCGTAGAAAATCCTTACCTAATGTTGTTCGTCAACGTTCAGGAGAGTAATTACCAGAAGCTCAGTACCTGCGAGAAAGAAGAGTATTTACCGCTCGACGAACTCAACCCACAAGAAAAAGCGGCGTGGCTGGATAGTTTGAGGTTGGACAAAGCTCACGAGGGTCGCGATGAGTTTTTTCAAACGCACTGGCAGCGCATGGGCGACCTGTATTTAAACCCTTATCTTGCTGCGGATGCACTGGTGATCAACATGCAAGCCTTCGGTGCTGAAGGCTTGATGTACATGGAGAGCATGATTGGCGTTCTCGGGTTCATTGGTGCCCAGGGGCAATCTATTCCTCCCGATGATGTTGCACAGATTTACCGAGAGCGTTTGCAAGACACAGATGCGCTGGCGACCGGCGTCGATGTTCGACTGCAGGTGGCAATTCTAAGGTTCTTGCCCGGCGCGAATGAGCATCTGCGTTACTTGTACGACTTTGTCAGCCGCCACAATGATCTGTTTGTTGCAGTGAACATGGTGGGTCGTGAAGATAACGATAAGGGCTATCCGCTAAGGTTTCTCGATACTCTGCGCGACCTCCGTAGGACCTATAACAACGTTCGACTTTCTATCCATGCGGGCGAGGTCGACGAGCCGAATGATCATGTGCGCGACACCTTACTTCTGGGCGCGGATCGCATCGGCCACGGCATTAATCTGATCACCGATCCTGACACAATGCGCTTGATGCGCAACGGTGCTTATCTGGTCGAGATTAACCTGGTGTCGAACCTGCTCTTGCAATATGTCAGTGACTACAGCCAACACCCTTTCCCCGAGTATTTGCGCACGGGTATCCCCGTCGCCTTATCGACCGATGATCGAGGTATGTGGGATAGCAACCTCACTGATGAGTTTTTTGTGGCGGTGAAAGAGTTCAATCTCAGTTGGGATGAACTACTGCTCCTGAGTCGGAATTCCATTGAACACGGGTTCCTGCCAAAAGCGACGAAGGCAGAGTTGCTCGCTCGCTACACCACGCGAATAGAAGACTTTGCGCGCCAGATCGCGGCCAGACCATCGGCTGCCTTGTCGTCAACTGCGCAGAGCTATGGTTTTATCTGTGATCGCTACCAGCTCTGTGAGTGGTAGAGTCGCGGTCCAATAGAATGTTTCAGCGATAACCGAGAGGATTCCCATGGGAAATAAGTTCGCCCTGTTTTGCCTGCCATTGTTCACTGCGCTACTCGTTGCCTGCGGCGCGGAACCTCCGGCGGCGAGCGTCGCGCCGGTGGCGGCAGCTCCTGAACCCATACCGGTCAAAGTGGTCGTGGTTACCATGTTTGAAATTGGCGAAGACAGTGGCGATCAGGCGGCGGAGTTCCAGCTTTGGAACGAGCGTCGGAACCTGGATCAAGTGTTTGAATTTGGAGCACATCACGATCTGCACTTTGATAGTGAAAACGGCGTGATGGTGATGGTTACGGGCATCGGTACCGCGAAGTCTACGGCGTCGGTGATGATGCTCGGCATGGATCCCCGCTTTGACGTGAGCAAGGCGTACTGGCTTGTTGCGGGTATCGCGGGCATTGATCCACAAGATGCGTCCATCGGTAGCGCTGCATGGGCGGATTACCTGGTAGACGGAGATCTGGCGCATGAAATTGACCCGCGGGAAATGCCTGAAGACTGGAAGTACGGATACATCGCGCGCAACACTAGTGAGCCCTTCGACGAAAACAAGCCGGAACCCACCGGGGAGATGTTTCAAACCAACTCCGAGCTTACCGAGTGGGCTTATCAGCTCACCAAGGATATTGAGTTACCTGACTTTGAGTCTCTGGACGAGACGCGACAGCTGTACACCGAGCACCCCAATGCACAGCGCGCGCCCTTTGTCCTAAAAGGCGACCATTTGGCCGCTATGACTTTTTGGCATGGGAGCATAATGAATGACTGGGCGAACGACTGGGTTGATTATTGGAGCGAAGGCGAAGGCAACTTTGTCACTTCGGCCATGGAAGATACGGGCACTATGCAGTCGCTTACCTGGTTGACCAATGCCGGTCGTGCGGACCGCGATAGGATGATGGTCCTGCGAACCGGCAGTAACTACACCATGCCACCGCCGGGCGTTGATGCCGCTACTAACCTTTTGTCAGAGAACGAAGGGTACGCGGGTCTTGATGCGTCACTAGAATCTGCTTACATCGTGGGCTCCAAGGTCATCGATACACTGGTCGCTGGTTGGGATGTTTACCGGGATCGAACGCCCACGGTCGAGGATATCGCGGCTCCCTAAGGCTTCTTCGCGTAAGATTCCTGAGTTGGATAGCACCTGCTCCTGACGCTGTCAGGGGCGTTTTTGCCTATGGAGTTCTTGTTTGTTTGCTGAATCTACAGTTTGAGGTTGATTGAATGATTGCCGTTAGTTTTCGCAGTGTCTTCTCCCGCGCAGCAATGACATCGCTGGTTCTGCTCCTTGGGGTTTTTGTAAAGCCCGCCATGGCTGGCGAGCCTTTACCCGTCAAAGTAGTCGTGCTCAGCATGTTCGAGAACGGTGAGCCAACAGGGGACAAGCCCGGTGAGTTGCAGCTCTGGTTGGAGCGCAATCCCGGTTTAAAAGAGATGCCCTTCACCTTAGGTGAGTATTCCCTGTACTACGGCGAGAACGGCTTGCTGGTGGCGTGTCTTGGCGGCGGCATTCCCAACGCAACGGCCTCGACAATGGCTCTGGGCCTGGATGAGCGCTTTGATCTGAGCAAGGCTTACTGGCTTATCGCGGGTATCGCTGGTGGAGATCCCGAAGATCTGTCTCTGGGCTCTGCTGCGTGGGCAAAGGCTGTCGTGGATGGCGACCTTGTGTACGAAATCGATGCGAGAGAGATACCAAAGGAATGGCCTTACGGTTTTGTTCCTCTTGGTGCATCGGAGCCCGCGGATGGTCCGCAGGATGTATCTACCGGCTGGACTCTAGATACGATCAGCTTTTCCCTGGATGCAGGACTGAGCGAATGGGCGTACCAGCTCACTCGTAACACCCCGTTGTTAGACACGCCTGCCATGCAGGCCTTTCGGGCGGAGTTTACGAACTACCCGCTGGCACAGCGTCCCCCATTTGTGACGCGAGGCGATACGCTTTCTGCAAGCACCTACTGGCATGGAGCCAAACTCAATGAGTGGGCTAACGATTGGTTGCGCGTGTATGCAGGCGAGTCCGCCGAGTTCATGACATCCAACATGGAAGACTCAGGCACGCTCACCGCGCTCCATCGCTTAGGGCGTGTTGGTCGCGTCGACCCGAGTCGAGTGTTAATTTTGCGTACCGCTAGTAACTACACCATGCCGCCCCAGGGACGAAGCGCGGCCTGGAGCACCACTGCGGATTATCCCGATGGCGGATTGGGCGCGTTGGAATCAGCTCAGCGTGTGGGACAGCCAGTGGTTGATGCCTTGATTGCTGGCTGGGATAACTACGAAAACACTATGCCTCAGGCTCAGGCGCGTATTCCCGTCGTTTTCGACACGGATATGGCGATTGATGACTGGGCCGCATTGCTGTTTCTTGCTCGGCATCCCGGCATCGAGCTGTTAGCGGTAACAGTATCAGCCAGCGGAGAAGCGCATTGCGAGCCGGGTACGCGTAATGCGCTAGCACTACTGGATCTCGTAGACCCCCATAACCAGATACCGGTCTCCTGCGGAGACGCCTATCCGCTGGATGGTTACTTCGTGTTCCCCGTGCAGTGGCAAAAAGACATGGATACCCTGTCGGGAGTACCCATCACACCGAGCGTTAGAGATCCCGATGCGCGCCACGGTGTAGAGCTTTTACATGATGTTCTTGTCTCGACAGAGGCACCGGTCACTATCCTTGCCACGGGCCCACTGACAAACATTGCCCAGTGGCTTGAGCGCTACCCGGGCGACAGAGAGAGGGCTGAGCGGTTGGTGGTGATGGGGGGCTCCTTGGATGCCCCAGGCAATATCATTGTGCCGGGCTTTACCGACGATAACCCCAACACGCGTGCTGAGTGGAACATCTACGTGGATGCATTGGCGGCGGATAAGGTACTGCGCTCCGATCTCGATATTGAGCTTGTAGGCCTGGATGTCACCAATCACGTCAAAGTCACCACGGAGTTCGCCGCAGATTTCAAAACGCGCGTCGATAATCCCGCAGCAGCTTTTTGGGATGCGGTGCTTGATGCAAATGACTGGTTTATCGATTCTGGTGAGTACTACTTCTGGGATGTGTTGGCAGCACTAGCAGTGATTGATCGCGATCGTTTCTGCGAGGGCGAGATGCTGGGTTTGGCGGCAAGCTACGAAGAAACGGATGAGCCGTGGTGGCCCACCTCGGATAAAACGATGCCGGACAAGAGCTGGATGGGCGAGCCCAGACGTCACTTTGCAGCGGTGAGTGCCGGAGTCATGGAGCTAAGAGAGGGTCCTAAAAACACCTTGTTCTGTCGGGAAACCGATGCAGACGCGGCGTTTCGGTTATTCGTGGACACGTTGACGGGCCCGGAGAGTGCGATGCGTGGAGATTCAAAAGGTGACTAAAGAACAGTTTGGCCCGGTAACCCAATGGCTCGCCGAGATGCCCAAAGCAGAGCTGCATCTGCATCTCGACGGTAGTCTACGCGCACCTCGACTCTTGCAACTGGCGACTAAGCACGGCGTCGACTTGCCTTACACATCGGTCGAAGAGGTCGAGGCGGCTTACAATTTCAGTGATCTCCAAAGTTTTTTGGATCTTTACTATCTCGGTGCATCGGTGCTGCGTGATGCCGAGGACTTCTATCTGCTGATGAAGGACTATCTCGAGGTCTGTCGGGTTCAGAAGATTGTGCATTGTGAAATTATGGTGGAACCGCAGACGTACCTACCTCAAGGCGTTGATCTGTCTGTCGTACTGGCAGGATTTGATCGAGCTATCGTCGAGGCCAAGGAGGGTTGGGGGCAATCGGTACAACTGATTCTTAGCTTCCTGAGGCATTTACCTGAAGAAGACTGTATCGCCATGTTAGAGGCTGCCGATCTCTATCGGGAGCACTTCTGCGCTATCGGTTTAGCAAGTGCCGAAAAAGACTTCCCCCCCGCGAATTTTCAAAGGCTCTATCGCGAAGCGAAAAGTCGAGGTTACGAGCTGACAGCACACGCAGGAGAGGAGGGGCCGGCAAGTTTCATACGCGATGCCCTCGAGCTCTTGTCGGTGAGTCGTATCGATCATGGTGTCCGTGCCGTTGAAGACGAGGACTTACTGGATCACCTGGCGGCCAATCGCGTGCCCTTAACGGTATGCCCTCTATCTAACGTGCGTCTTTGCGTTTATGACGAAATGTCAGAGCATCGGATTCTGGAGCTACTTGAACGAGGCCTTTGCGTCACGGTTAACTCCGACGATCCCGCTTACTTCGGCGGCGACCTGTTGGAAAATTTTGCAGCTTTGGAGACAGGCTTGGGTATGACCCGGGAACAAGCTTTGGTGCTCGTGCGTAACGGATTCGAGGCAGCCTTCTTGCCCAGCGAAGCTAAGATGGCCCTCGACGAGCAACTCAAGGATTACCTTGCGCGCAACCCGTGAGTCCCGAAGTTTCAGAGCTATCGGTGTTGCGGGTCTACTGGTCTGCTGCACCGTGCTGGGACTGGCGGGCACTGACCTTGTCCTTCCTGCCGTGCCCGGTCTTCCAGAGTCCCTTGGGGGAACGATAGCGCAGGCGCAGTTCGTGCTGGCAACCTTCGCCGCAGGAACCGGTATTGGGTTGCTACTATTCGGTGAACTAGGGTCTTTTGTCGACCACCGCAGAATGCTGGCGAGTTCATTGTTGGCCTATGGGCTGTTGTCGGCGGCGGCGGCCACAGCGACAAGCCTCGAATTGCTCATAGCCTTGCGCTTCCTGCAGGGCGTTGCGGCGTCCTGTGCTGCGGTGGTGACTCCGGGTATGGTCAGGGCATTGTTTGACGAGCAGGGTGCTCTCCGAGCGTTAGGAGCCTTGGGCAGCATAGAGTCGCTTGCGCCTGCTATAGCGCCCATCATTGGTGTGTGGTTGCTGAGCGCCTATGGTTGGTCTGCATCATTTTGGGTAACCGCGGTGTTAGCCGCACTTCTCAGTGCCTTGGTTTTACTTTCAAAACGCTATATTCCGGCGGTGCCTGGCAATCCTTCGCGGATGGGCTACTGGCTGTTGATACGCAATCCTGTGTTCCAGCGGTATGCGCTCAGTCAGGGTTTTAGTCTCGGATCTTTGTTGGCCTTTGTCTTCGCCATGCCCACGGTGTATGTGGTTGCCTTTGGGGGCGACATAAAGCAGTTCATCGTTATGCAACTCTTGGGTATTTCGACGTACATCGTTGCGGCAAATTTATCGAGTCGCCTGGTCCGCCGCTTTGGTGCCGAGCGGACGATCTATGCGGGAAGTATTCTCGCCTTGTTAGGAAGCATTGCAATGTTGGGTTACGGCTTCCTTGGCGGGCGGGAGCCCTGGATTATCTGGCTCTTATTTTTACCCTTTAACATGGGCTTTGGTTTTCGGGGCCCGCCGGGATTCTATCGCTCTTTGCAGGCCTCAGACGGGGATGACGCAAGAGCCTCTGCTCTGGTCATTCTTTACGTCATGCTCATAACTGCAGCTGCTACCGCGCTGATTTCACCCTTCGTTGCCAGTGGTTTATGGCCGGCGGCACTCGCTGCCAGTGTATTAGGCGGCTTGTCACTACTCATTCTGCCGTTGCTGCCTTCTCTGCCCGAACGCTAGGTCTTGAGGCGTAACTCTAAGGGCAGAGATGACAATCCCGCTAGGGCGTTCTATTTAGACGCCAATCGTAGTCGAGAAACTCGAGATCTATGTTTCCGCTGCTGAGTTCTGACGCTTGCGCAGCACTGAGCTCGAGTGAGCCAGAGTAGCGTGCGAGGAATTGCTCAAGGCTAGTGCTCCCACGCCACTCCTTCTCAAAATCACCGCGGTACCATTTGAAGATAGACGACACTTCTAGTTCGTCACCGCGTAAGCGGTTACGACTGGGGTCGGCCAGGAAGCTCTCGGTTTGTTCCTCTAGTTGTCGATCAATATCTGCGCCTCGGTAAGCTTCCCGCCGGAGTGCAGGGCAGCCGACGCTTGCGCAATTCACAGCAAAGTGAATCCGGGGATCGTCAAAACGACCGTCCTCTCTGATCATGCCGTGCTCGATATCATCGAGACTCACCGTGTCTCCAAAGAGGGGGATAAAAGACTTTTTCCACGGAGAGCGCAACAGACTGCCAAGGTCGCGAATAGATTCCACGCCGGGCCAGTTATTGAGAATGAGCTTTACTGTCCAGGCGTTGTAGGCGTTGATCAAAAACGCCAGCTGAGTGTTGGCGTCCTGGCGAAGGAGTGTCGCTTCACTAACGGAGGCTAGCTTGTCCAGATAGCTATCCAACTCGTCTTGACGAGTTTTGAAACAGTCGTAGTCCACGGCGGTGCTGTGATCATTGTCTACAGCACGTACACAAGCCTGAAGTAACGATGTCCACCGATTAGATGCTCCAAGCGTTGATGCCATTACAGAAGCCGTCGTTGGCGTTGGCGCTGGCGCTGTTGTTGTCGTTGTAGAGAGTGATTGAGCCGCCGCTTGGAAGCTGCAAAAAGCTAGAAACACTGTCGCAAATAGCAGCGCTTTCTTTCGGGACTCCCAGCAGAGCCGAAATCCCCGCGTTGGCTTAGGGGCGTGTTCTGTGTTTTTTGACATATCGGTCTGCAGTTATCTTGTTTACTCGATCTGTCTGATTCTGTTTTACGGACTTGGTTCGATATTCGCGTAAAATAAATACGGTAGTTTTAAACATTTCTGGAAGATTCTCAGGAATCCCCATAGCACGCTAACGCAACTTAGTGATGACACCACCGTTTCGCCCTCAATAGTTAGGGTTCAAGGGTCCTGGAAGGAGTATTCGTGGAAGTACCTGTTATTGATTGTGACCCGGCGACGCGTTCGGATGCAGACGTTGCGCGGGACATTGACGCAGCACTTCGCAATGTAGGGTTTATGGCGGTGCGTAACTTAGGTGTGAGTCCCGATCGTATTCGTGAGCTTTTTGCCACGGCGCGGCAATTTTTTGAGGGATCAGATGAGTTAAAGCAGCGCTGTGCCTATGCCGCTGCGAGCGAGAACTTCGGCTATCAGGGGCTGGGACAAGAGAGCCTCGACCCGAGTCGCCCAGCTGATCTCAAAGAAACGTTCACCATGCGCAACCTCCTCGCGGAATCAGTCGGCGCTAATCGTTGGCCGAGCGCTGAGTTTAGTGAGTCTGTATCCGTCTTCTTCCGGGAGGCCTTGGCGGCGGCGCAACGTTTACAGCGTCTTTTGGCTCTGGCCCTTGAGATGCCGTCGGAATACTTCGTTGATCTTCATAACGGGGAGAACATCACTTTGCGGCTGCTTCATTACCCCGCGGTATCTTCTTCCATGGTGAATGCCGAGCAGATGGGCGCTGGGGCGCATACGGACTATGGCATGCTGACATTACTGTTTCAGGATGCCGTCGGCGGACTGCAGGTGCAGTCCGAAAATGGTGATTGGCACGATGTGCCCCCACGCCCTGACGCGATAGTCATAAACTCTGGTGATCTACTCGAACGCTGGAGTAACGGTCGGTATCGTTCGACTTTGCATCGGGTGCTACCGCAGCAGAGGAGCGTCGAACGTTACTCCGTCGCCTTGTTCGTAGATCCCGACAGCGACACTTTGGTCGAGGCTTTGGACTCCTGCGTTACCGAAGGTGAGCCTGCGCGTTTTCCTCCCATCACGGCCGGTGAACACGTTCAGGCGAAGATAGAAGCCACACACCATGCCTGACACTGGGGATACTCCCGTGCGTGCTACGGGTTTGTTTTCGCACCCGGGACTTCTCATGGCCGGTGCAGCCGCCTTCGGTATGTCGACGCTGTTTAGTGCGCTGAAACCCGTCTTGATTACGCGTCTCCTTGAAGAAACAAGCTGGGGGGCGGCCATGGCCGGCGTAGTAGTAGCTGCGCCTTTTATCGGGATCGCTTTGTCTTCACTGCTGTTTTTCTTTCGCCCGCCACGGGCGTCGGTAAGACGTCTTGCCCTTAGCTTTGGGGGCTTTCTGGTAGTCCTCGAGTTACTCAGTGCCCTGTTTTTTGAGCAGCTCTTACTTTTGCTCAGCCTTCAGTTTGTCGCTGGGTTTTGCGTCGGTGCTCTGATGGCGGCGACTTCTCGTCTGGTGGCCGTGAGCGATGCTCCGGACCAGAGTTTTGGTTTTATTGATATGTCGGCTGTTGCGCTGATGTCAGTGATGGTGGCGGGGGCGGGTGCCGCCGTCGCGGTCGCAGGGGTGACAGGTGGATACGCCTTCGCGGCGGTTGTCGCGCTGATCTACGCACTTGTTATCGCTGCGTACCAAGAGAGTCCCGCATTGATGTCTCACCATGACCACCAGTTGGAGCCATTAGAACTTGGTCTGCGACCTGTCGCGGTGGTTTCTATGGGTATGTTGTTCGTCACCTGCAGCGGTTTGGGGTTTGCTTTTATGTTTAGCATTGCCGCGCGTTTGGGTATGGGCTACGAGGACGCTGGGTCGAAAATCGGTTTGCTGCTCCTCCTATCCGCTTTGGCTTGCCAGCTCGGCGGCTGGTGTAGCGGGCGCTTTGGTCCTCGATTTCCATTGCTAGGAGCATTTGTGTCCTGTGCTGTCGGGTGGTGGATTGTGGTTCACGCGCAAAGCCCCACAGAATTTATCCTTGGTTTGATACCCGCGGTATTCGCTCTGCAGTTTAACTTCCCCATCTTACTTGCTCTGGCTGGCTCCCTTGATACCCACGGTCGTTGGGCGGGTATCGCAGCTCCGCTGATTACCAGCGGCTTTGCCTGGGCTGCGATCGTGGCGGGGCAGGTGGTTGAGCTCAAAGGGCTTGAGGCACTTGCTAGCGCAACGGCTTTTGGGATGTTGCTATGTACGGTTTTACTTTGGCCGGCGACCTCTTCGAGGACATAGGCGATGAGTCCAACGATTGTTCAGGTGCTCAGCGTTCTGCGTGGGCTTTTTCGAGCTGTGCGGCGATAGCGGCCAGCTTGTGATCTTCCCAACGTTTCCCGACAAGCGATATCCCCAGTGGAAGGTGGGCGATTTTCCCCAACGGCAAGGTGATGTGGGGGTTCCCAGCTACGGCTGCTTGTCCCGCCATGCCGGAACCAAAGAACGCGTCGCCATTGACCCAGTCGATCATCCACGCGGGCCCCACGGTGATACCCACCAAAGCGTCGAGCTGGTGCTCAGAGAAGAGCCGATCAAGGCCATCTTCACGCATCGCTTTCTGGGTGGCTAGACGCTTTTCCTGATACTCATCTTGGGTGTCCGGAAGATTCTGTGCTTTGAGAAATATGGATTGGTCAAAGTGCTCGAGCTCATCTTTTGCGTGTTCTTCGTTGAAGTCGATAAGCGATGCCAGAGTCATTTCACTGAGCGCATTCGGCAGGGATGCAAGATAAGCGTTCAGGTCACGACGAAATTCGTAGAGCAAGACGTCATAGGAGTCCTGTCCATAGCCCTCGTAGGGTTCGATATCCAGTTCGGGAATTAACGTCACTCCTTGATCGCGGAGGACGTCCAGTACTGTTTCAAGTTCCGCATCGCGACGGGGGTCGAAGTTTTGGGTGCGTGCAAAAACGCCTATGCGTAGTCCCGAAAGATCAGACACTGCATCCAAAGACATCAGCCCCTCGCTTATCGTCGCACTGCTCTCATGCCGTTCGTCGCTGATTATCGCGAGGGTGCGAGACGCCAACGCCACGCTGTTCGCTATGGGACCCGCAGTATCTTGGGTGCTTGCAATGGGAACGATCCCCTCGCCGGAGACAAGGCCGTGAGTGGGTTTAAAGCCAACTACACCATTTATTGCCGCAGGGCAGACGATGGAGCCTGAAGTTTCGGTTCCGATGGCGACATCGACGTAGCCTAGAGCCACTGCTACGGCTGAGCCTGAGCTAGAGCCGCAGGGAGTTCTAGCCGGGTCATGGGCGTTTCGAGTCTGCCCGCCAACCCCGCTCCAGCCTGAGCTCGAAAACTCCGAACGAAAGTTTGCCCACTCACTCAAGTTGGCTTTGCCGAGGATGACAGCGCCTGCTCGTCTCAGTTTGGCGACGAGGGGCGCGTCCCGCTCGGTGTGGTTTTTCGCAAGGGCCAGGGAGCCTGCGGTAGTCGGCTGACTCTTTGATTCAATATTATCTTTGAGCAGAACGGGCTCTCCATGCATGGGACCCGGCGCTTTGCGCTGAAGGTCCAGCATCCGCGCTACGGCTGTGGCCTCGGGATCGATCGCGATTACCGCGCGATATTGTTCATCGCGTTTTTCAATATCCGCAATTGCTGCCGCTATGCGTGTTTGCACCGGTCCATCATCTGGGGCGCTCACAACGTTAGGGGAGGACACAAGTAGGGTAAGTCCGCTGACGATGACGCCGCGTCGCAAAATGGTATGGATTGAGTTCATAGTTCGCGCTGAGTCCTCGGGACTGTTGGGTTTTTAAAACTTGCAGGCGGTCACTGTAAACCGCTCTGGTGAGGATGTTCAAATCGGTAAAGGGATAAACACTGATGTGGCGGTGTGCACTACCTTTGTCACTCGACGGTCGCCTGCGTCCCCAGCGATACGGGACATCATGTCCTGAAGTGCAATAAGCTTCCCGAAAATTCGTTCGAAGCTTAGGTTGTCCGTCTTACCGCGATACTCACTCGATATTAAAAAGGGTTCACCATTTGCCTTGCGATTGTTTTTGAGGCGCCAGAGCAAGATCTCGATATTCCGCGCGCTCGTACTCAGGGCCCGCGAATCCAGAGAGTCGAACATAAAGGATTCGGTATTGTATCCATAGGCATGGCGTAACATGCCGCCCAGGCCTACAGTCAAGGCGAAAACCCGGTCGCCGGTGAAACTTTCCTGGAACACCAGTTCGAGTGCTGCTATTTCCTGAGCATAAGCCAGCTCTTCGAAGGAAAGTGGTCCTGGGGTATCTGACAGCTGTCGGAGTCGATCATCGACGTTTTTTAGGGGCCCCTGGAGCAGCTGATCAGGATTACGGGCGTAAAATTTCCCCATGAGTTCTCTGACAAGACTCCGCGTTTCACCGATAAATTCGTCAGTGACGAGGTCAATGTCAGATTTTGCGAGATTTTTGACTTCATAACCTCCGCAGCCTCCGAGCATTAACGCCGCGAGAAGGGCGGCAAAATAGCGCCGACTCAGGGAGGTCATCGCCGTATTCAGGGCGTTTCGCGAATCTGCTTAGCCATTTGCTCCAATGCCTGAAATGCCGCAACGGGGTTATCGCGCTTGAGTTGCGGTAGTCCCATCTCTGGGCCGTTCCCCACGGCGATCTCAGGCTCACCGGATTCAAACCCCGCCATTATCACGTCAGCGCAATCATCCACGCTCATCCCGCCCGCAATATCGTCGTCCGTAGAGCCCGTAGGTTTGCCGTCGCCTCTCAGCGCGTTTTTGGATACGTTGGTTTGAATGAAACCGGGTGTAATCGTGGTTACCTGCAGACCGTCAGCCGCGATTTCGGTGCGCAAGGCGTCAAAGAATCCCATTACGGCATGTTTCGCGGCACAGTAGCCCGTTCGCAAGGGGGCGCCCACTTTGCCCGCCACGCTGGCCGTGACTGAGATGTGCCCCTCACCGCGGGCAACCATGGCTGGCAGTACAGCCTGGGTCAGGGCAATTTGTCCGAGGACATTGATATCCATCATTTGCCGATAGACATCGAAGTCGGTGTCCACACAAAAAGAGCGCTGGGAGACTCCTGCATTGTTTATCAACAAGTCAATCTTCCCGAAGTGCGCAAGAACCTGTTGCGCAGCCGGCTCCATGGAGTCGAAGTTTGAGACATCCAGTGGCAAAACCACGACGTCACCCGCGCCCGCGTCCCGGCACAGAGTCGCGACCCTCTGCAATTCGGACTCATTGCGTGCCGAGAGTACAAGGTGGCTGCCGCGCGCTGCCATTCGAACTGCCAGGGCTTCACCAATACCTGATGAGGCGCCAGTGATCCACACGACCTTGTCACTAAACTGAATCCCTGGGTACATGGGCTTACTCCGATAAATGCTGAGTGTGTTGAAACGAAAACTTAGAGCGGAGGATAACGCGAAACATGAGGTCCAAGCATCTTGTTAGTCGCTTTGGCGTGGACCTGCTTGATGACAAGCGTTACCGTAGGGTGGCTCTGTGATGCTTTGCGAGCATCACTCAAAAAATAATCCTTATGAGACGAGTTTTGACTATGCCAGCACCCAATACCATCAAAGATTGTATGCGTCGCAACCCTTTGACCATCAACTGCAATTCCAATCTTGTACAGGCAGTGGAAACACTGGTTGAGTATAAGCTGACGGGAGTTACAGTTGTTGATGATGACGGAAACCCCGTGGGTGTGCTGTCGGAACTGGACTGTATTCAATCGGTGCTCAACGCTATCTACAACGACGGGGATCCCGAGCATGCGCTGGTACAGGATGCCATGACCAGCAGCATTGTGAGTTGCACACCCGGAGATTCCATCGTCGAGGTCGCGGCCGATATGCTTGCTACACGCCAACGTCGCCGCCCGGTGATTGAGAATGGCCGTCTGGTCGGGCAGGTGAGTTCAAGTAACGTGCTTTGGGCGTTGATGGAAAACTCGCGTCGGCGAGTGAATTCCAAGAACGCGTAAAAAAAAAGAAAAAACGAAATTGGTGGGAATAAACCCGTCGTAGTCATCGTCACCTTAACAGTGGTGGAGTGAAACACCCCATTCGAGGTGGTGCCGACGGGTATATTGGGAGCGATAGCGATTCAACATAGGATTGCATTGCGGCCCTCGGCACCAACCTCAATCCCTTCTTTAGTCCCTTCTTTAACTCCTCCTTTCTCAAGCTCTTGCTCAAGCTCTTGCTCAATTTCTCCAAATCAACAGTATTTTAAATCAATGGTATTACTTTGAGTCTTGTCAGGTATTGCAGGCGCAGGCCTTGACTGCGAAGGATTTCGCAGTAGGCAGGTGCGCAGTACGCAGGGTAGGGCGATGCGGAGGCGTGGAGTTTCTAGTTCTGCCAGTTACTTTCGATCATGGCAGTTTCGGCGTCGCGACCAAGAGCGATATCGCCGGCATGTTGGCTGATAAAGCTCGCTACGGGGGCGGAATCAGCAGCTCCGGCAGGGCGATAGGCATCAGCAGGCTCAAGATAGGACTCGAGACCAGCAGCTTGGGTGACCCAGCGATCTTCTTCACGGCAGGCTACAGCGCGCCAGTCGGAGGCTCCGCCTCGCAGTAAATATTCGCGGCACCAACGGCCGTCTTCGTGAGGGAAGCTCAAAACGGGTTGAATTTCGCGACCGTCTTCTAAAGAGGCCCAGCCGTCACCGGAGGGAACGCTATCGAGCGCTGCAGTGACGAAACCGTCATTTCCGGGAAGACCGCTTTGCGAGCCCTGGTTGCCCGTATTTACGATCATGCTCAGCGCGACGGCGCCAACAAAAGACGCCGCCACCGCGTACATCCACGCGGGACGTGTGCTCGCCGTTGCGGCACTTGAGCGTCCGGGAAAGCTCAAGACGGTAGCGCTACCCAAGGGAGCGTCGCTGTTGTCGTTCGAGGTTTCATTGCTCAGCAGTGCAGCAATAGCGTCTGGAACGTCATCTCGCTCGCCGAGCGCGTCTCGTAGCCGCTGATTAAGTTCCTGCATGCGCAGCAGGCCCGCCTGTAACGAGACTTCCGAGTGCAGCCTGTTTTCAAGTGCTCGGGACAGCGATGGCTCAAGCTCGCCATCAAGGTACTGTGACAGCAGTTCGATATCCTGCTCGCTCAATGCCTCGCTCATGCCTATGTCCTTCATGCTATGTTTTCACCCATGTCATCGTTCATCGCACTACTACTCTTTTACTCTCCGGGTACTTAATCCAGAGCCGGTAGTAGTTGCTTCCTCGCTCGAGCAATTCGGCTCATGATGGTGCCGATTGGCACATCCAGGATCTCCGCTGCTTCTGCGTAACTCTTACCCTCAACCGCCACAAGCGTCAGGGCCATTCTTTGTTCCTCAGGTAACTTGGCCATGGCCTCGTTAACTGCCGCAAGGCTTCGTTCACCCGCAGATTGTGTTTCTGCAGACGGCGAGAGTTCCCTTGCCTCACCCGTCTGCGCCACAGTATTCGCGTGGCGTGTTCTGACCTCCCGTGACCGTAACTCGTCAATCCAGAGGTTCTTACACACCCGGTACGCCCAGCGTGCCGTATGCGCATCGTCGGGAATGCCGCGTTCCAACAGGCGCTCAACGGTGCATTGAAGTAAGTCATCTGCATCCGCGTCACTACCCGTCAAGGACAGGCAGAACCTTTTGAGGCCTTTCAGCTCTGCCATAAGTTCTTGGCGTTGCCGCTTGCCTAGTTGTCGATCACTGAGCGACGTCATTCATTCCCTGCTAGAATCTAAGACGCTTGCGAGTGCGCTTTATTCCCACTTTTTTACATGGGACTAAAAGGCGCGTTAGATCGTCAGTATAAGGAAGCGGGAGTCTGGCATACAGAGATGCTGTGCCATTAAGAGGATTTCCACCCAAAATTTTGGTAACGCCATGAATTTATTGACTATTATTTCTTCATTGACGCCGCTCGGACAGCATGGGCGCGGCTCATCGCGCAGCGAACTGGGCACTCTTGCCTTGGCTACGTCCCTGATTGGCGGTCAACGAGCAGCAATTCTTTTCGGTTGTGTCGCCGCCGGTGTGTTGTCGTTTCCGCTTAATGTATCGGCACAGCTGCCCGTAGGAGGGTTTTTAGGACCCGATCCAACAGAGCAAGAGGTCGAGGAACGCATTGAGCAGCAGCTGGAAAAGCGTGTTGAAGAGAATGTTGAAGATTCGGTTGAAGTAGCGACTGAACTCAACATTCAGGAAAACATCGAAGACAATATTGAAGAAACCATCGAGCAAACCGTAGACGCGACTATCGAAGGCACCATCGATGACACCGTGGCGCAAACCGTGGAAGAGCGAGTAGAAGAGTCAGTTGAGTCTTCCGTAGAGATAGGTGTAGCCGAGGCCGTAGAGAGCTCCGTAGAAGACGGCGTTGAGGGCAGTGTCGAAGAAGCTGTCGCTGCGAGCGTAGAGGACAGCGTCGAAGAGGCAGTAGAGAACGAACTGGTTGCCAGCGTCGAAAGCAATGTTGAGAGCAGTATTGAAAGCAGCGTTGAAGCGGATGTTGAGGCCTCTGTCGAAGAAAGCGTGGAAGCCTCCGTGGAGTCCACGGTAGAGGCGTCTGTTGAAGAAGCTGTGGCTGACTCCGTAGAGGCGACTGTCGAAGAGACCGTCGCAGACGCAGTCGCCACAGAAGTGGAAGACAGTGTCGAGGAATCTCTAGAGACTCAGCTTGAGTCATCGGTAGAGGACGATGTCGAGCAGAGGGTTGTACTCGCTATTGAGGGCCGCCTCGAAACAGAAATAGATGAGATTCTGGATGATTTGGAAAGCGACCTGGAGGTTGATGAAGCCCGCATCCTGAAAGAGCAGTGGTTGGTCATGGCAGAGCCCGTGGTCTTCGAGGAACTCACTTCGCGCGGCTATCTTTTTGACACGGTAACCGAGCTGCCGGGACTGGGTCTTAGGCTTGCCGAGGTTGCGGCGCCATCAACCTTTGACATAACCCAGGTGAGAGACGGCGTTCTGGACGTGGTGGGCAAGGATCGAGCAGAAGTGGATCTGAATCACATCTACACCGCAGGAGTGCCTGAAATGGTCGCCGGTAGTGGCGTTATGCCTCGAGCGGCTATGGCGTTTCCAGCGGATCTGGACGAGCTGGATCTTCGCGTGGGAATGATCGACAGCAAGGTAGACACAGATCACCCCGCACTAGCGCAATCCAGCATCACTACACGATCTTTCGCGAGGCCTGGGGCGGAGGCACCGGAATTTCATGGAACGGCAATCGCATCCATCATCGCGGCTAATTCGACCGAGTATCGAGGTCTGGCACCTAATGCAGAAGTGTATGCGGCCTCGGTTTTTGAGCTTGACGGAAAGCGCGGAGAGATCGCGAGCACGGTCAGTCTTATACGCGCTCTGGATTGGCTGATTTCATCCGGAGTTGACGTGGTTAATATCAGTCTTGCGGGACCGCCGAATCGTCTGTTGGAGAGAGCCATTGATCGGGCTTCTAGCCAGGATATGGTGGTCATGGCTGCGGCGGGCAATGGTGGTCCGGTAGCTCGTCCAATGTATCCGGCTGCCTACGACAGCGTCGTTGCGGTGACCGCGGTCGATTCTGCGCAACAGGTTTTCCGTCTTGCTAATCGAGGAGACTATCTGGCGCTAGCAGCGCCCGGCGTTGATCTGCGCCACGCACAGCCCGGTGGAGGCTATGCAGCGTCGTCGGGAACGTCCTTCGCCGTTCCTTTTGCGGTGACTGCCGCGGCACGTCTGAGCCGGTTGAGCCCCGAGTCCGACATCATCACTATGCTGCTGGAAAGCGCTATGGATCTTGGTCCGCCTGGGCGAGACACTATTTACGGCTATGGTTTACTGACGCTCGGTAGCCTGTGATCGCCGAGAGCTTGCGAAGTGCGCTACCAACTGTACTGCAGGCGCGTGCCGAGAATTGTTTGCGTGAAATCGGCGCGGGGTAAGTTGGAGACGTAGTCGCCGTAGCTTAAGTACCACTGCCAGTTAAGCCGTTTGGTCAGTGGAACCTCCAGGTCCAACTTTACTCGTGTTCGATCGTCGTCCCGAGGTTCGCCAATCGTTGGTTCATCAGAACTGTAGTCCCGCACTTCGTAGCGCAGCGCTGCCTCCACCTTGATCTTTCGTTCTCCCGCGTCAAAGCGACGGATATAGCGCAGCTTTAACGAGTGTGCGTCGAAGTCCAGTTCATCGGCGACGGCGTCCTCATCCCTGTAGCGATAACCGACGTTGAAATAGCTACGCAAGCCACGGTGGAAGTAGTAAAAATCGATTTCACCCGTTTGTGTTTCAGCATCCCGTTGAGAGCGATTATCGATGGAACGCTCGGAGTAGACATAAGCACCGCGAGCAAACCAGCGCTGCGAGAAAAAGCCGGAAAGAGAGGGCGAGATACGGGTGTATTTTAGAAAGGCGTCGCCGTCCAGCCGCGAATCAATGTAGTAGGCGGAAAGTGAGGCATTACTGCTCCCCAGGTCGGTGTTGATATCCGCGCCAAGAATGTGGGTTAGACGATCAACCGCTGAAAACTCTTGATAGCTGCTCTTACTGACATCGTAGTTTAGCGATGCTTCGGTTTTCTCACTGAACTCGTGTTGTACACCTAGCTCCAAATCAATGATCGCCGCGTAATCGCTCTGTCCGCTAGATAAATCGACCTCATCCACAGAGACGTTGGTGTCGTACTCGCCTCCCAAACCAACCTCTGCGCTCCAGCGGGTTTTACTCACGGTGGACTCCGAGTCTTGAGCTACAGAGGCACACGACACACACGCGCACGCGACGGCGATCGGTAAGCTGGTGAGTCGATTTCTCCGTGGGAACACGTAAAGGCTCAGGGGCAAAGTTGGGGGCGCAGACTAATCAAAGGGCAGCTGCGGCTCAAGACTGCCAATGCTTGGCTGTCTGTGTTTGCGATCCGGTGATAAACTCCGCGCCCTGCACCTTCACCACAGCTAAGGAGTTTTTGTGAGCGACGACCAAACAAAGCAACATGATGATTGCATGCAGCGTTTCATTGATCTTGCCAATACTATGAAGGACGAGGGCGTTCCTGTGAACGTTGTATCCTGGTCTCTTATGACTGCGTCTGCGATCTACGCAACGTATTCCGTCACGGGCAATAGCGGTGGGTTGAACCCCTCGGGGGTCGATAAAGTTGTAGATGCTTACAAGCAGAATTTGACGAACATACAAGCTTTGAAGAAAGCGGAGGACGATCGAAAGAGGGCTGAGAGCTAAAACGATTTCACGCCTCTTCGAGCTGTATTCCGTCGTCATCTTTGCTTGCGCTGCCATTGAGTCGCTCCAGTTGACGACGGAAGTGGTTCGGAGCTAGCAAGCCACGAAGTTGTGTCACAGGCACTGGTTGGCTGAATAGGAAGCCCTGGATAACTTCCACTTCCTGCGCGAGGAAGAACTCAAGTTCTTCCATGCGCTCCACACCTTCAACGACTATCTCAAGGCCAAGGCTCTTCGCCATGGCAATAATGGCTCTTACGAGCTCTGCATTCTGCTTGCCTTTTGCAAGTCCGAGGACAAAGCTGCGGTCGATTTTCAGCTCATCCAGCGGGAAACGCGTGAGGTAGCTTAAGGACGAGTAGCCGGTGCCGAAGTCGTCAATAGAAAGTCGAACCCCCAGGTTCTTGAGGCTCTGCACCATGGATACAACGCTCTCCTGATTGCTGACCATGATGCCCTCGGTCAATTCAATCTCCAGGGACTCCGGGGGCAAGCCAGAATCCGCGAGGGCAGACCGTACCGTATCGACAAACTCGTCGTGGAACTGTAGCGCAGAGACGTTCACGGATACTTTGGGAATACTATGCCCACTGGCTCGCAATTCTACTAAGTCCGCGCAGGCCCTTCGTAAAACCCACTCGCCAACGTCTTCAATGAGTCCCAGTTCTTCTGCAATGGGAATCCACTTAAAGGGCGGGATGAGTCCCTGGTCGGGGTGATTCCAGCGTACCAGTGACTCCGCACCACTCACCTCACCGCTGCGGGCGTTCACCTGTGGTTGGTAATGCAAAAGTAGTTGGTCTAGCTCTACGGCGCGACGTAAATCATTCTCCAGTTGCAGTCGTTCCCGATTCGCACTCTCCATCGAATCATCGTAGACGACGACACGACTCCTGCCGCGCTTTTTGGCGTTCACCATGGCGGTGTCTGCTGCGCGCAGAAGCGTTTCCACATCCGATGCATGATCAGGGGCGATGGCAATGCCAATACTGGATGTAACGATGACTTCCTGACGTTCGATAAAAAAGGGTTCGGCGATGGCGCTGGCGAGTCGACCCGCGACTCGCTTGGCCATATCGATACTTTCGATGTGATTGAGAACCACCGTAAATTCGTCGCCTCCGAGGCGAGATAGGTCCATCACGGAGTGATCATCATCTGATAGGCGGTGCAGTACGTCACTGTCTCTAACACCCGCTGCCAGACGCTCGGACACCTCGCGCAGTAACTGATCGCCCGCAGCGGATCCTAGTGAATCATTAATGCGCTTGAAGTTGTCAATATCGACGTGAAGTAGGCCGACATTTTGGCCGCCCCGTTGGGCAAGGCGCAGCAGTAAGGTCAACTGCTCGGTAAACAGTTTTCTGTTGGGAAGTGATGTCAGGTTGTCGAAATAAGCGGCGTGGCGCAGCTTACTGCGGGTTTCCGTTACCTTCTGCTCAGCCGAGTCCAGCTCCTCTTTCCGTCGGCTGAGCTGCTCCGTGCGCTCGTCGACTTTCATGCTGAGCATTTTGCGGTCTGTATCCATCTGTCGGGTGTAGGTATGCAGTCCGGTGATGATCCCGTTGAGAACCTCAGAAATATCCCGAATCTCGCCAGAACCCCGAATAGGTAGCGGTTCACTTTGCTTTCCCGAGGCGATGTCGTCGGCGACGCGCGCAAGCATTCCCAGGGGAGCCGTTATGCGGCGAGTGATGATGCGCGTGAGTAACCAAAAAACAAACAACACAGCCAGGCCAATCCCCGCGGACAGAGCCACGGTCGGCAGCGTAAGACTCCATAGAGTTGTGCTACTTATATCGACGCCGATATATCCAATAACGTAAACGCTGCTTACCAGCTCCGGGTAGGCCAGTGCGGCGGCAAAGTCCTCGCGGCCGAGATTGTCCTTGGTGGGGTCAACTACTGAAATAATCGGCAAGGTGAGGAACGTGGTCTTTTCCCCCAGAGTCAGTTTGCTAAGAAGTTCCAAATCAGCGGGCACAGAGCCGCCGGCAAATGTGACTTTCCCCGGTGCCATAGGAGATAGATCTTTACGTAGGTCAATGAACCTTGGCCGGGCACTGCCGTTAGCCCAAGGGAGACTTTGCTCCCCAATGACCTCGCCCTGTCCGTCGTAAAGCACAGTGTGTTTTACCGCCTGCGACAGATTGAGGAACTCATCAAGCGTTCGCTGGACGTCGGCGGGCTCTCGGTAGTAAGTGGTTAGCTGTAGATGAGGCTGGCTCCCCACCAGACTGGATGCAGAGAGAATCAACGCGTCTCGCTGATAGCTGTAGTCCCGCTGTCCTACAAAAAGCGTGAGGAACAGACCAGCGAGCACAGCGAGCAGTGCGATGAGTGCATTGATCTTCGCGGCGATACTCACGACAGGCGTGCAGCGCTTTGTCGACAGTTTAGGCGACAGTTAAGTCGGCTGTTTTGTTGGCTATGACTTTGCATAGTGAACCCCAAGTTCCGGGACAGTTTATCGGGGTTATCGACACTAACGGTTGTGGAGATCAAACCACCTACAGAGTCGACATCGATTAACTTCTTCATCGTCAGGCGGTCCCTGCGCCCATGACAATGTCTCAGGATGAAACTATCACGCATCGAAAGTCGAGGCTAGAGCGTTTATTCCTTTGAATCAGGGTTTGCTGAGTTGTTTGAGTCCCGCATCCCGGTCGATTTCTATCGCCCCACGCTTGTGTATCGTAGTCCGGCACGCTCCATCAGACCGCGCTCATAGACATTGCGGAGATCGATGAATACGTCACCGCGCATGGCCTTGCTGAGCTCATTTAGGTTGAGGCCGCGGTATTGGTTCCACTCGGTCATGAGCACGACGGCGTCAGCGTCTTTGACGGCGGCTTCGATATTCTCTGCATACTCCACGTCATCCGGAAGTAAGGGCCGAGCTTCTTCCATCCCCTCTGGATCATGGGCGCAAACGCTCGCGCCACGATCAATGAGCGCTGGCAGGATGGCCAGTGCCGGGGCGTCGCGCATGTCGTCGGTTTCGGGCTTGAAGGTCAGACCCAGCACCGCGATACGCTTGTCCGCCTCAGATCCACCCAGCGCCTCGCGAATCTTCGACACCATCCGCGCTTTTTGCGAGGCGTTCACTTCTACAACCGCTTCGACTATGCGACTACCCACACCATATTCCTGAGCCATGCGGTTCAGTGCAAGAGTATCCTTTGGGAAGCATGAGCCGCCGTAACCGGGGCCGGCGTGCAGAAATTTGTTACCAATACGTTTGTCCATCCCCATGCCCTTGGCCACGGCATTTACATCGGCCCCGGTTTTTTCGCATAGCTGGCTCATTTCATTAATGAAGCTGATTTTGGTGGCCAGGAAGGCATTTGCCGCGTACTTGATGAGCTCGGCACTTTCCAGACCGGTGATCAGTAGGGGAGCCTCGATGAGATTCAACGGGCGGTAGAGTTCTCGAAGTCGGTTTTCGGCGCGCTCTGATTCGACACCCAGAACAACACGGTCGGGGCGCATGAAGTCGCTGATAGCCGATCCCTCTCGGAGAAACTCTGGATTGGAGGCAACATCAAAGTCCGCATCGGGGTTTGTCTTACGTACTACTCGCGCTACTTCTCTTGCGGTACCCACCGGGACCGTGGATTTATCGACAATGACCGTGTAGTCCTGCAGATTTACCGCGATCTCTTCTGCAGCGGCATAGACGTATTTGAGGTCTGCGTGGCCGTCACCACGACGAGTGGGAGTCCCGACGGCAATGAATATGAGATCAGCTTTCGCAACGCTGCCCGCCACATCGGTGGTAAAGGATAGTCGTCCCGCCTCTGCATTCTTCCGCACCAGTTCATCAAGACCCGGTTCATAGATTGGGATTTTACCTTGCTGAAGGGCCGTTATGCGGTCTTCCTGTTTGTCGACGCAGGTTACGCTCGCACCAAACTCCGCAAAGCAGGCACCGGATACCAGGCCTACATAGCCCGC
>NZ_JBGCFU010000133.1:0-2590 GCF_045107095.1 Congregibacter sp.
TACGCCCGCGGCAACTAGGCTCGCGACGTCGGCGGCGCTTGTCATATCACCCTGGAGAAAAACACATTCACCGCCCGCGGCCCGAACATCTTCCTCTGTCTGTTTCGCCTGCTCAGTGGAACCGAAATAGTTAACCACCACGTTTGCACCTTCACGCGATAGTTTGAGCACGACCTCGCGCCCGATATCCCGCGCCCCACCAGAGACAACAATTACTTTGTTTTCTAACTTCATCAGTACTTCCTCGTTGGTATGCGAGGGATGCGACACCAGTGTCAAACATCCCATCGATTATGGATTCAATATTAGTGCGCCGGGCCATTTACTGGCTGAAGAAGCTCAATCTTCGGACACAGCAACCACACGCTGGCCATAGCGATTACAGCCAGAACCGCCCCGATAACAAAGGCAGGTGTGTAGTTTCCGCCGGCAGTGAGCCACGGCACCAGCGCGGTAAGACCCGCAGCAGCAAGCTTGGCGGCCATACCGGCAAGTCCCGCGAGGGACCCCACGGAGCCTTTCCCGAGCAGATCGCTTGGCAGCGTCTGCACGTTGCCAATCGCCGTCTGGAAACCGAAGAGAATCACCGCCATGAGCAACACGGCGCCCACAGGGCTACCGGGGTTGGCCATAGCAAGCAATGACGGCAGCATGATCAGACAGCCCAGGGAGATCGTAAGTTTGCGAGAGCGATCAACGCTCCATCCGCTGCTAATTCGGTTCCGCGCCAGTAGGCCACCGAACCAGGCGCCAAACATGGCGCCTACATAGGGCACCCACCCATAGATCCCGATGGTCTTCACGTCCATCCCATAGACTTCCGACAGGTAGATGGGGATCCAGAATACGAAGAGCCACCAGATGGGGTCGATCGCCGCTGACGCTATGATCACTCCCCAGCTTTCCTTGCGCTTCAGCAATTCAACAGTATTAGGGGTATAGGCCTCTACTTCACTCTCGTCGCTCGGCTGATCCACCTGCCCTTCGAGAATGAAGCTTCGCTCCTTCTCAGTGATAAAAGGGTGAGATCCCGGCGGCGCCTTAACAATGAGGAGCCACGGCACCAGCCAAAGTAGCCCAACAGCACCCACTAGGACAAAAATCGACTGCCAGCTAAGGTGAATGGAAAGAAAGGCAATGAGCGGGATAGAAATAATTCCCCCTACAGCCGCGCCTGAATTAAAGAGGCCCTGCGCTAATGCGCGTTCAACGGATGGGAACCACTCCGCATTGCCTTTTGCAGCACCGGGCCAGTTACCCGCCTCTGCTACACCCAGTATTCCGCGGAACAGGGCGAAGGTAATCAGGCCTTTCGCGAAGGCATGCATAGCGGTCGCAACGGACCAAATGCCGATTGCGAACACGAATCCCATGCGCGTACCCACGCGGTCGAACACACGGCCGAAGATTGCCTGACCGAAGGCGTAGGCGAACACGAAGATCACCGAGATCAAGGCATAGATCGCCTTGCGTTCGTCTTCGGTCTTGTCCGGATAAAGCTCAGCGGAGATTTGCGGCCAGAGAACATTCAATGACTGCCGGTCGATGTAGTTGATAACCGTGGCCAGTGCGATCAATCCCACAACCCACCAACGCAAGTTCTTTATTTTCATTCTTCTAGCTCCTGCTTCGACCGCTCATTGTTCGCCGGCAATAAAGCTATTGCCCTCTAGCGAAACCGCTGGGGGACCACCGGTCACGAGCTCGACCGCTGTAGGTTCGGGAGTGCGCTGGAACCTGTTGTTCCGAATGACGGTGACTGGCTCGCCCACCGTATGCTCGACGGCAATGGGCGCACTGTCTTCAAAGAGAGAATCAGCAATCGTGGTGACCTGCACCCCGTGGAGGTAAACCGATGCTTTGATCTCGGAACGCTGACCGGCACCTACTCGGTACAGCTCTGATCCAGTAAGGGTCAGATGAGGGCCAAAGGTACTCTCGTCGCGACCAAATCTGCCGAGACTGACCAACGGCCCTTGAATATCCTCGAATTTGGAATCCCGGATCGTAATGTACTCAGCACTGTAGATACCAAAACCATCGTTTTCCCGGTCGAGTTTCAGTACCGATCCGCTGATCGCCTGAAATACCGAGTCGCTTATCTGTATGTGATCCGCCAGCGATGACTTGTTCGCATTGAGGAAGTGGAACGACCGATTAACATTCAGATCCCGAAACTCTGAACCGTCGACGCGGATTTCATAGTTTGTCAGCACGCCGTAACGACTCGTACGAATGACGCTATTACCGGCATAGTCAGGAGCACTGCGGCCCGAGACGGTGACACCGTCCAGCCATAGCGAGCCGCCGTCCTGAATCTCGAACAAGGTGGGACGCTCATATTCAATCCATGCGCCTTGAGGAGCACGGATCGTAATCGCCCTGTCCACGGCAAGCACTTTGCTTTCAAAGTACTCACCGGTACTGAGCTCCAAGGTATCGCCCTCTACAGCATGCGCAAGGGCGCTCGATAGCGTGTTGTTTCCAGGGCTCACCTTGATGACTTCACCGGAACCAAATCGCTCGCCAAACTCGGGCTTGGGATACCAGTCGACACCAGTGGCATCACGATCCAGGGGTTGCAGCGTTC
>NZ_JBGCFU010000134.1:0-11080 GCF_045107095.1 Congregibacter sp.
CCTCAGCATTGCCCTGATAATCATCGAGAATTCCGAGATTTGCATAGGCGCCGCGGAGGCTGGAGTTGTCCAGGCTGTTTAGTGACTCCTCTGGAACGGTCTCTCGCAGCTGCATCGACGCTGCAAGCTTCCCCTCCAGCCCCGCCAGCAGAGTCGACTGCGTTAGGGCCTTCTCTGCTTCGTCCCTGACATTCCTGATGTAACGCTCGCCGATGCGGCGCGCCCCGTCCTTATCGCCTATATCCATGCTGTAAAGGATGGCGTTAGTGACACCCGGTCGATACAAGGGGTCGATGTCTGTGAGAGCCTGAAGTTGCGCGGCAACATCCCGTAATCGCCCGTCGTTCCCCAGCGCCAGCGCCAGCCAGTTTCTAGCATCCAGAGAGTTGGGGTTCAGCTCGATAGCCCGGCGGAGGCTGGTGATCGCAAAATCAGGGCGGCCAGAGTCGGTGTTAATCAGGCCTTGCACAGCGTAGGCGTCAGACAGTTCCGTATCCAGTTCCAGCGCTTTCTCTACATCCTTTTGTGCGCGCAAGAGCGTCTCTCCGCCCGGTAGCGTGCCATAGGACCCCGGCCGATCTGAAAGTAGCGTAAGTACTTTGGCACGGGAGGCATAAGCCGGTGCGTAAGCGGGATCAATCTCAATGGCCTTGTTCAGGAGATCGAGAGCTCTTTCCATATTTTTAGGATCGCGCGTAAAAATCAGGTCCCGGGCTTCCAGGAACAAGCCGTAAGCCGTGACGTCGGTGCGCTGCACCGGAGCGAGTTGCGGCGCTTCCTCGACGCTCAGCTGTGCCTTCATGGCGATCAAAATCTCCGCGGCGATATCATCTTGCACCGCAAAAATATCGTTCAGGTCGCCATCGTAGGTCTCGGACCAAAGATGGAATCCATCACTGACTTGAATCAACTGGGCAGTCACGCGGACCTTATCACCTTGAGAGCGTACCGAGCCCTCCAGAATATGGGCGACGTCCAGCACTCGACCAATCTCTCGAAGATCTTCATTGCGACCTTTAAAGGCGAAAGACGAGGTTCGGCCCGCCACCTTCATACCGTTAACCTTGGCGAGGACGTTTAACAGCTCTTCAGAAATGCCGTCGGCAAAGTATTCCTGGTCGCCCCCTGGGGAGAGATCGGCAAAGGGCAACACCGCGATGGAGGCTTCGGCTACCGCGTCGTTGGCGATACCCGGTAAGCGATCCGAATTGCGCAGCCCGGGCACAATCATCGCGCCGGCAAAAAGTACCAGCGCCAGCACCAGTACGATATCCAGCTTACTGCCGGTCTTTGCGGCGATGCTTTCGTCGGCATCTACTGCCGAAGTGCGTTTGATGCCATCGGCGGTGAGTTCAAACGCCCAGGCAAAGATCAGTGCAATAGGAAAGCCGATCGCGAGCAGCGATACCACCAGTCCATCAAACCATTCGGGTAAGCCGACGGCCTCCTCTAGAGAAGCGCTGACTTGAACAAGCAGCCAACCGACCACGGCATAAACCCCCGCAACGCGGAAGACATTTCGCCGTTTTAGCTCGCCTAGCAGACTCAAGGTTTTAGCCCATAAATAATGCAGGTGTGAAAGATAGCGCAAGCAGCGACGCGGTACTACTTTATCTACCCGCCTGCCCGAGCTTTAGATGCTGCTCCGAACCTTCCTACTTAGCTGTTGCCGCTAAGTCGGACTGTAGGAGTTGCGCGATTGCCCGCATACCAAACTTGCCCGCTCTGTGCTCAGCGCGCGGGTTGTAGTTGGTGTTTGTATTGATGTCGTAGGTATAGCGCTTTCCGTCCGCCGAGATGATGTTCTCGATGCCGGCGACATGGATATCGTTTGCGATGAGCATGCGGCGATAGTCTTCGATGATCGGGTCATCAAAATCTTCTATGATTTCGAACTTGGCAGCAGAAGTCGCCGGGCAAACAGTCGCGTCTTCATCCTGGCATTCGTCTGCAGGGCATAGAAGGAAGCCGTCTGAGGTATCTACGCGCACGGCGTACACAAACTCCTGGCCCACAAACTCACAGCGGGTGATAAATGGCTCGGGCGCTGCGATGTATTGCTGTATGAGTGTGATGCCATCGATGGGTACCTCAAAGGAGTCGCTGGCGACGTACTGCTCAAGTTCATCGACCGACTGGAACAGCCGCACACCCAAGCCCTTACCCGCGCGATTGTGTTTGGTAATGAAGGGGGCGCCCATTTCCGCGGCGGCTTTACTAAGGCCTGACTTACCAACTACGGCAATGGTTCGTGGTGTAAGAATTCCCTGGGCCTCCAGCGCTGCATATTGAGCGACTTTGCTCACTTCCAACTGCAGTGCGCGACCAGGGTTAAGCACGCGTCGCCCGTGACACTCCAGCCAGGCAATAACTGCTGCTGCGTATTCTGGTGCGTAGCGATGATCTCGCGTATGAGAAGAGGCGCTCATGCGATTATAGAAAATCCCCGGCGGTGGGGCCTTTGACAAGTCCAAACTGCCCTCGTCAAGAAACCATTCTTCATGGGGTACGCCGAGGGTTTCAAGGGCTTCCAGTAGTGGCGCGCTCCACTCGCGATTTTCGTGGATGATATGGGCTTTGTGCATAGCGCTGCCTTGTACTCGGGGTTACCGGTTGATGGAGTGATATTTGAGTGAGGGTCTACGGGGTTGAGCTAGAATCAGATTGCTCATGGAGCAGGGCCAGAAGAGCACGAAAGTCGCTTAATACCTGTAGCTGTATGTCGTAGTTCTCGCGAGGTTCGCCGCCCTGGGTGTACAGAACGGGCATCATCCCCGCGCGCTGAGCAGCCTGTATGTCGTAGTGAAAGTCACCGATATAGGCGCAGTGCTTTGGATCTATGTTCCACTCTGCAGCCACCATAAGGAGAGCTTCTGGGTCAGGCTTTGGGGCTGCATCTTCTCGCGCCTTCAGGGGGATGTCCGGCATATCGAGTCGCTGCATGGTGATCTGCGCCGCATGGCGACTATTGCGGGTCACTATGGCTATCGGTGTGCCCTGTTGGTGTAGAGCATGCAGCGCTTCTTCTGCAGTCGGCATCCATTCGGCCGCTTCGGCGCCCGCCAGTTCATGCCGATGTATCACTGCCATGGCCTCGTGACGCGCAGATTCTGACGAGAGCGTCTCGACGTACTCTAAAAGCCCCAGACTCTCTGGCGCCCCCAGCTCGGCGCGCATCGCAGTAAAGTCGAGGCGGGAATTCACTAGCGTCCCGTCCAGGTCAAATATTATGGCGCGAAGCAAAGCACTCAATCGTCAGCACCCATGATTTGCGCTGCCTGGTCCGCCCAGTTCTCAAGCGGCTGTGCGTCGTATTGATAGATGCGTAACCAATCGTAGCGGCTGCGCATGGGGTATTCATTACGACCCTTGTTTCCCCCGAATATATCCTCAATGTCATCGTTTGGAATCCAGAAGTTGATCATGACATCTGCCGGCGTATCGGGTATCGGTGTAGGTAGTTGTTGTGGCGGAATACAGCTTGGATCGCAGTCGATGTCGGCGGCAGACAAGGTCTTGATCAACTTGCCGTCGACAAACCACTTTATGCTGTTGGGGAGCCACTCGATGGCAAATACGCGCCAGGTATCTACGGGGCCCACATCAATTTTGTGTTCCCAGGCTCCAAAGCGGCGGGTCTCACTCCAGGCCTCGGCGTCAAGGCCATAAATCAGATTTGCCTGAAAGGCATCGGGACGGCCTCCTTCCAGTTCAATATCGATTTCCTCCCACTCTCTATCGAATTGCCTGTTGCCTTCGTTAACGTAAGTGAAAAGCGATGAAATGTACCCGGAGGCGCTTTGCCTGTCTGGCGCTCGCATTCGAGTCTCTACGCGGCCATAAAGGATTCGCTTTCCGGGCCGGGTGCGCACTTCACCACAGACGTAGTCATAGGGATCCTTGAGTTTTTGATGATCCTCTGACCAACCGCCCGGCACATGTTGCTTATCAACAATCAGTTCCAGATTTCCGCCGTTGATACGAGTGCCTTGATCCTGAAAACGACACATCGCCTCTTTGCCAACGGCACCATCGCCCGAGTACCACACCGCGTTGTTAAAGGAGTCGAAACGATCATCCAGTACTAACGAAAACCCCTTATAAATACCTGTGTAACCGGGATAAGCCTGGGGTAGATCTGCCAAAGTCGGCGCTGCAATAGCGAGCAGCAGAAGAGCCGGGGCAATCTGCATCTGACGTAAACTCCATGGGTAAAATTGAAATACTGTTGTAATCTCTAATAACCAACACGCATATTATAACTGGCATGGCTCGCTCTCTGGCCTACACTACAGCCTCTGCAATTGGCGATTAACCATAAGGATAAATAGCATGTATTCAGTGACCGAGTTTCTCAAGTCCAATGCCCGAGCTACGCCTACTGCCCCTGCGACCAGGCATCTGGGTCGGAATCACAACTGGGCTGAGATGCAGGCTCGTGTTGCTCGGCTGGCATCGGCTATTCGCGCTATGGACATCTCTCCGGGCGATCGCGTCGCGATCCTGGCCCTGAACAGCGACCGTTATCTGGAGTTTTACTTTGCGGTTTGGTGGGCCGGCGCGGCGGTAGTCCCCATGAACACGCGCTGGTCGGCGGCGGAGAACGCTTATGCAGTGGGAGATGCCGGGGCAAAAGTTTTGTTTATTGATGATGCTTTTGCACCCATGCTGGAAGAAATGACCGCAGAGCTTTCGCTAACGCACATCGTGTTTACCGGTGAAGGTGAGAAGCCTGAGGGTACACTGGATTATGAGAGCCTGATTGCCGCGAATGAGCCCTGTGAGGACGCACAGCGAGGTGGAGAGGATCTTGCGGGTCTTTACTACACCGGTGGTACGACGGGATTTCCAAAAGGCGTGATGTTGTCTCAGCAGGCACTATGGTTTAACAACCTTAGCGTGAGTAGTGGTTCCGAGTATCAGATGGGCGATGTCTATCTCCATGCTGGCCCTATGTTTCATCTTGCTGACGGTGCTTTTTCCGGTGCTGCCTGCACTTTCGGATTGTGCCACACGTTCCTACCTAGCTTTGATCCGTCCAAGGTGATGGATTTACTGGAGAGCGAAAAGGTCACCCACACACTTATGGTGCCAACCATGTTGGGCATGCTCGTAAACCATCCAGACTTTCAGCCCTCGCGCCTTAGCGCGTTGCGCGCGGTGGGCTACGGTGCATCGCCTATGCCCGAAGGGCTTATGCACACATTGCTGGAACGCTTACCGACTGTTAACTGGATGCAGGGTTACGGGCAAACGGAAATGGCGCCCATCATTACCGTGCTCCCAGCCGAGAACCACACGCTTGAGGGACCCAATGCAGGCAAGATGCGCTCTGCAGGTCGCGCGGGACCTGGCGTTGAGGTTCGAATTTGTGACGAAGATGGTAATGACCTACCCAACGGCGAAGTGGGCGAGATCGTCGCGCGATCTCCCGGATCAATGATGGGTTACTGGAATCGTCCTGAGCAAACCGAAGAAACATTAAAGGATGGTTGGGTTCGTACCGGTGATGGCGCCTATCGCGATGATGACGGTTTTATCTTTATCGTGGACCGTCTCAAGGACATGATCGTTACCGGTGGCGAAAATGTGTTCTCCGCCGAGGTTGAGAATGCCGTGTCGACACACCCCGCCGTGGCGGCAGTGTCGATTATCGGTATACCGGACGAGCGTTGGGGCGAGGCGGTGCATGCGATTGTGATTCTGCAAGAGGGCCACAGCGTGACCGTTGAAGAATTGATCGAACATACCAAGACCATCGCGAACTATAAGCGGCCGCGCAGCGTGAGCTTCCGAGAGGAGCCGTTCCCTCTTTCCGGTGCCGGGAAAATACTCAAGACCGAGCTTCGTAAGCCCTTTTGGGACAATCAGGATCGTGGTGTTAGCTAACTAGTTAGTCAAGGCAGCGTTCTTTAGGGATCGGATTTCGTAGACAGCGTCTGACTCTTCTATGTTGTGGAGGTTGATAATATATTGGCCTCTGAAGCTTCCGATAGTCATGGCGCTGGTGTCGAATTCCACGCCTAACCTCAGAAAGTAACTCTGCCCTGCCTCAAGCTTCAGGGAGTACATACGATCTTTGGGTTCCCAGCGAGCGTCTTTCGTGAGCCCCGTAGCGACAAACTCGCGGGAGCCAGGGGCTAGCTCCACCGCAAGGTATTGTTTGTTCTTCAGCATTCCGACACTTTCGCCGTCAACAAGTATTTCCGGGTAGCTGGTGACCAGGGGTTTCTTGCCTGGATTACTACCCCCGGGCCGGTAAACGTAGACCATCGCGTTATCCGGTTCTGCTAAGGGCGTCGGTTCGAAGTAGCTACTGTTGGCGCAACCGACGATCAAAGCGGCGGCCACAAATGTGCCTGCGAAGCGGAGGAGTCTTTTGATCACGATAAGCACGCTCTTCTGTCGTCTGTTGGAGGGTCTCTGTCTGGAACCGTCGCCACTGCTTGAGATGAAGACGTTATCGCCTTAAGCGGTTGCTTACTAGTTCTTAGCGTTTTTATGCAATCATTGGGCACTGAGGTCTATTGTCTGTAGCTTTACTGGAAACACAGGTCATGAGGTTTTTGAGCGGCAACACTTTGCAGATTGTACTTTTGCTAGTCCTCCTAAACTCCGCCACGGCAACTGCGGAGCAGACGGATGTGCACAGCGGAGTCTGGCGAGTGGTTAACTATTGGTCAGAGTGGTGCTCGCCCTGTCGCAAAGAAATCCCCATGCTTAATGCACTGAGTAAGGAGCTGGATCCCGATAGAGTCCGCGTTGTTGGCGTCAACTTTGACGACGCCGCGCGTCAAGAAACGCTCAAAACAGCGAAAGCCTTGGGCATCGAGTTTCCTACTCTTAGCAAGTCGGATGTAACCGCGCTGGGGTTGCGGGGACCGGATGTTATGCCGACCACCTATATTGTTACTCCCAATAATGAGGTGGTAGCAAAGCTGGTCGGTCTGCAATCTCGAGATCAAATCCTGAAAGAGCTGTCCCGATTGGGCCTGGCTCCAGAGGCACCCCTGGTGATCAAACTGGAGTCTCCAGCTCCCATCAATAGTCATTTGCCCCGTTTGACCAGCGACGGCGGTGACTTGTATCTGTCATGGGTGACTGATCTCAACGCGAAGAGCCGGTTGTCTTATGCAAAGCTAGGGGAAGGGATAAAAGAAAGCTCTAAAGGAGAAGGGATCGAAGAGGGTTGGAGCCCACCCCAAACGATTAGCGAGGGCGACAACTGGTTCGTTAACTGGGCGGACTTTCCTGCGCTCTCGGTATCTGGGGAGGGCATGGTCGCTCACTGGCTACAACGCAGTGGGGCCGACACTTATGACTACGATATTGCAGCGAGTGTCTATGATGCCGAGCAACAGCAATGGAGTCCGGGACAGCTCGTAAACACCGACGGCATCAAGGCAGAGCATGGGTTCGTTTCTATGACGCCGGCTGGTGATCAAGGCACGCTCATTACTTGGTTGGATGGCAGGAATACCAGACGTCAGCCGACTCCCGGAGCCATGACGCTTCGTTCCGCGGTGTTTGACTATCAGGGCAATAACCTTGAGGAGTGGGAGCTGGACGAAACGGTCTGCGATTGCTGTCAAACCAGTTCCGCGATGACACCGAAGGGCCCGGTTGTTGTCTATCGCAATCGTACAAGCGATGAAATTCGAGACATTTTTATTGTGCGAATGGTGGATGGCGTCTGGTCCCAACCCCAAGCCGTGCATGACGATGGCTGGCAGGTAAACGGATGCCCTGTGAATGGTCCTGCGGTCGCGGCTCGGAGCGGCAGTCTAGTCGTGGCTTGGTTTTCCGCCAAGAGCAATGAGCCAAAGGTACAGTTGGCTCTGTCTGCAAATAGTGGCGAAACGTTTTCTGCGCCTATTCTCGTTGCAGCGTCCAACACCAACGGACGCGTGGACACAACTATTCTTGAAAACGGCGAGATACTGGTGAGTTGGATGGATGATACCGATAGCAATGCCAAGATTATGCTCTCAAGGTATAGCAGTAACGGCGCTTTCCTGGACGTCACCGAGGTTGGCATCACAAGCTCCTCACGACGAAGTGGCTTTCCGGTGATGGAGAGTGTCGGCGATGTTGCCTATCTAACCTGGACGGATGTTACTGACAAGCTACAGGTGAGAGTGGCCAAGGTTGTTTACTGACTTAGGAAGCTTTCTAGCTAAATGTCGGAGAACTGACGGATCCAGGGTTGGAGGCGAGTAAGGTTTTTTCTGGCGGCCTCCGCTTGCTCGCGTGTTTTGTAAACGCCGTACACCACGAGATACTGGCTTTTGTCGATCTTCCGTCTTTGTCGAACCACGGCGTCCACTCCCAGTGACTGTTGCTTAACAAAAGCGCGTGCCGCTTCAATGGTGCTGAAGACGCCCAACTGCAAAGTGAAGCTCTGTGGCGTCACTACACTGCTTTGAGTGGAGACGTTTGAGGTTCTTTGCTTGTTCTGATTACTTTTTCCGCGACTTGCGATAGCAGGGCCACTTAGATCGCCGCCCAGGCAGGTTGAGACGGCGAGTTCATTGCCCGCGGCCACCTGCTGGTATTTTGTCCAGAAGGCTGTATCTACTTTTTTACCGTAGGTGGACGCTTTGCTACTTCGATAGCGGGCCACTTTGCTGGGGCCGCCGTTGTATGTGGAGTAGCTCGATCGTGCGAGGTTAGACACGCCACCGTTTTGCTTGTGCTCGCCTTTTCGTATCGCATATTTCATCAAGTAGTCGATAAGTACCTCGGCGCCGGCATCGCTGTTGTAAGCAATGTCCCAACGGAGCCGCTGCTGATCGTAGAAACCACGCCAGACCCGCTCATTGATCTGCATGAGTCCAACGTCCCCCGTGCCTGAACGCAGAGGCACTAATTTTTGATCCTTACTCACTGTGTAGTGGCGCCAGCAGCTTTCCTGCCAGGCGGTCGTAAAAACGAGCCGTCGGAAGAGTTCTTGGTAGGCGCTATCGAGTTTTCGGCTGGCGATAGCGTTGTCAATAGACTCGTCAAGCAGTACGGCAACCAAGGGGAGGTATTCGGCGAGGTCCTGCCGCTTTGGTGCCCAGCTGTTTAAACGGTCATCAGCCGCTGCAAAAGCTTTAGGAAAAAACGAAAGATCCCAGTGCCAGTCGAAGCTTATGTCTGTGGATTCAAAGCTATCTTCGAAAAGCTGACGAAGCTCGGGGTCCAGAGCCTCGGAGTAATTGAGTAAGTCGTCTCCCGCACTACCATTGATCATGCGCGCGAGGCGCCGCAGTCCGCTCGCGGAAATGTCGAGTCCCACGCTAGGCCCCAGTTGATCAAGCGCATCCAGTGCATCCGTGGCCGCAATCACGCTAATCAACAGGAGATGTTCCTGTCCGGGCTGATCCAAACCTATACGTTGAAGTATGGGGGCGAGCGATTGCCAGCTTTGAAGGAACCAGTCGCGAACGAGATCCTGCTCTTCATCGGTACTCGGCTCCACACTGAGTGCGTCCCGCAGGCGGTATCGACTCTCGATAAGAACTTCTAATAATGCGTCGCGTAGCTGCTGCAGCTGCGTAGCCGCTGCGTAGTGCTTCACGGTGAGAACCAGTAGCGAATCCATTAGCTGCCAGCGCTCTTCCCAGCGCGCCAGCTCATCGTCGCTGAGCGCCCGCTCTGGCTCGAGGGCGGTGCTCAAAGGGTCTACCTCAAAGGTAATTTCAGCGCTCAGCGCTTGCTCGTTAGCGCGGAGTTCGCCAACGCGCAGTGTGGAGAGCAGAGACTCGATCTGGTCTTTGGAATGCTCGGGTAGTACATCGGGCAGAAACTCTTCGATGGACTGTATTTGTGGCTTTAGGTCTACGGTGAACCGCTCAAAGATCCCCCGTACGCTAGACTCCGCTAGAGCCTGTATCTGAGGATTGTTTACAGTCTGGCCCGCGGGATTCATGAGCCAGACGCGCTCCGGTGAAAATCCGAGTGCGGTGCCATCACTTCGCGCCTCGGGGGTCCCACTGATGCCAATCTTGCCTTTCCATGTGAGCATCGTTGCGCAGTTTCCAGTGCTACCGAAGCCGATGCGCGCATTTACATCGGCCAGCAGATCTATTTTTGAGTTACTGGGACTGACACCGGGATCGCTGAGGACCACTTGACTGCAACTACTGGGGTCTTCCAATACGTCGCGACTTTGCTCGGGACCTGTGAACAGCTGCGTGACCAGAAGCCGTTCAAGCAGCGGGTAGTCAATCTGAAGGGGAACGGCCACCAGCAGACTCGAAGGCGGCTCGGTGTCTCCGCCAAGCGATGCGTCGGCGGCTGCGCTGGCATCGGCATTAGCCCAATGACTGAGTAGCCCCGCCGACAGTAGCAGCGCGATTGGCGCCCAGTACGATGGGCTACGACGAGGCGGATGTTCAGTGGCAGTCGTCATGGTTTTAGCTATGGTTGGGGTCATTAATGAAGCGTAGCTCTGTTTACGTGGTGCAGCATTCTATGACGTAAAAGTGCATTTAAAGGTTTAATCCAGCTTGGTATCCAAGTTTATTAAGGTTCTGAGTAAAACGTTGGCACCGTTAGTGATTTGCTCCGGGCTTGTGTATTCCTTCGGCGAGTGACTCACTCCGTCTCGGCTGGGTACAAATATCATACCTATGGGGCAGATTGCCCCGAGGCTTTGGGCGTCGTGTCCTGCTCCACTGGGCATTCGTTGATGGCTTAGGCCCAAGGAGTCACTGCTGGACTCTATGGCTTGACGCAGTAGTTCGTTAGTCGGTGCGGCAAGGGACTCGTAGAACTGTTCGAAGAGAATGCGTGTTCCCGTGTCGCCTGCCAAGCTCTGGCTCGCCGCTTGAATCCGGTCAAACAAGGTGCCGACCTTTTCCATGCTCAGGTCTCGAATCTCTAAACTCATTACTGCTTCACCCGGTACCACGTTGGGGGCGCCAGGAAACGCCTTGATGCGTCCAACCGTGGCAACCTGAGTGCCGGCGACGTCGGTGATCACTTCTCTTACCAGAATCATGAACTGCGCCGCTGCATAAAGGGCGTCGGAGCGTTGGTCCATGGGCGTGGTACCCGCATGATTTGCGGTGCCTTGAACGGTGACGTTCCAGCG
>NZ_JBGCFU010000135.1:0-3282 GCF_045107095.1 Congregibacter sp.
GCCGGCTTTTGAAATATGAGGACATGCTGCTGCGGCAGATAGTCCTCAGTTGCGACCCAGTCCAAACCGATAGCTTGCATCTCCAGACGCACCTGCTCTTCACTCATCTTGTGTAGCGTCTTAATGGGCACAGATAGATCCTCAGACCGATACTCAATGAGAACCAGCTTTCCACCAGGCTTCAAGGCTTCGACTAACTTCACCCCCATTTCTCTCGGATAAGAGAACTCGTGATAGGCGTCAACGATAAATGCCAAATCGACGACATTGGCTGGAAGATTTGGCGACATCTCTGTACCCAGCACCGTTTTAACATTCTCTACCGACAGCTCGCTCTGACGCTCACTTAGCAACTGCAACATCTCGGGCTGTATATCAACGGCGTACACTTGCCCCTCGGGCACGCGAGCAGCAATAGGAAATGTAAAGTAACCGGTGCCCGCACCAATATCCGCGACCACAGAGTCGGGGCTAACCGGAAGCCGATCGATCAGAAGGTCGGTGCGCTCCTGTCGCTCACGCTCGGGCCGCTCCAGCCATCCCGCGCCCATGTGACCCATCACGTATGATATTTCACGGCCCATATAGAACTTACCGATTCCGTCACGACTGCCAGATTTGTATTCATAAAAGTCGTTCTCAACAGTCTCGGAGGGTTGTTCTGCTGAGCACGCGGTCGCTACCGCAAACGCCAGGGCAAGAAAAGTGAGTCTGTTAATAGGCTTCATCGGAGCAACCTCATAGATAATGTTTTAATACGCAGCTGCCGCCGCTATCGGCTCATCTTTTCGTAGCTACAGAGCGCCCGTCTCATCAGTTAAGTTGATCTCATGACCAAAAGAACCAATCCTCTGGACCGCTTCGCCAAGCACCTCAAACCCGGAAAACTCGAGTGGATCGGGCTGCGCTCAACTCGTAAAGCGCCTCTGACGGAGGTGGAGTCGGTACTTGCCATCGCGAGCCGTGGATTGGAGGCCGATCACCGTGTCGACAAGACCCCCGGCTCTGGTCGGCAGGTAACGGTGATTTCTCGAGAGTTCATTCAACAAACCGCACACTTTCTTGGCATTGAGGACATTGACCCGGGCAAGCTTCGAAGAAATCTGGTCGTCTCGGGTATTAACCTACATGCGCTGCGCTATCAGAGGTTCTCGATTGGCGACGCGCTCTTTGAAGCCGGTGCGCTTTGTCATCCCTGCTCCCGCATGGAAACGGCGCTGGGCAAAGGCGGCGTTGCCGCCATGCTCGGACACGGTGGCTTGTGCTGTCGCATCATTCAGGGCGGGCTTATCACTATCGGTGACGCGGTGAGGGTGGAGGTTCAGGGCATCACTGACGACATGTTCAATGAATAAGGCTACCCGCCCTCCCTAAAGCACCCTCGATGGAGGCTTTTGAACTTCATAACTGATAGTCTAGCTCCCGCTAAAAAGTAAGCGTTCAACAAGCATCAAGGGATTTCTAATGAAAATAAACTTAAGAAGAATAGGCTACTGCGCTCTAATGGCAGTCGGCCTAGTCAGCGGGGCAACCTTTGCCCAAGACGACGAAAAAAAACCTAACATACTTGTCTTATGGGGCGACGATATTGGTGGCTTTAACATCAGCGCCTACAACCAGGGCATGATGGGTTACCGCACGCCGAACATTGATCAAATCGCCAAAGAAGGTGCTTTGTTCACTGACTGGTACGGCCAGCAAAGCTGCACCGCTGGACGCGCTGCATTCATCACCGGTCAGTCACCCATTCGTACGGGGCTCACCAAGGTTGGTCTTCCTGGCGCGCCAGAAGGCATGACCGATGAAGATCCCACCATCGCAGAACTGCTCAAGCCCCTCGGCTACGTTACCGGTCAGTTTGGTAAAAACCACCTGGGTGATCTGGATCGCATGCTGCCCACAGAACACGGCTTTGATGAGTTCTTTGGCAACCTGTACCACCTGAACGCCGAAGAAGAGCCAGAGAACCCCGACTATCCCAAGGGCGCAGAGTTTCGGAAGCGATTCGGACCTCGAGGCGTGATTCACAGCTATGCTGACGGTCGCATTGAAGACACCGGTCCGTTAACTAAAAAGCGCATGGAGACTGTGGACGAAGAAACAACCGCAGCAGCGCTGAAGTTTATGGATAAAGCCGTTGCAGAAGACAAGCCGTTCTTCGTTTGGTGGAACAGCACTCGCATGCACATCTTTACCCACCTCAAAGAAGAGTCTGAGGGTGTAACGGGTTACGGCATCTATGCAGACGGCATGGTCGAGCACGATGCCATGGTTGGAGAGCTTTTAGCCAAGCTAGACGAGCTAGGCATAGCCGACAACACCATCGTCATGTACTCCACAGACAATGGCGCTGAGACCTTCACCTGGCCCGACGGTGGAACCACCATGTTCCGCGGCGAGAAAAACACCCAGTGGGAAGGCGGCTATCGCGTTCCAACAGTTATTCGTTGGCCCGGCGTTATTGAGCCCGGCACCATCAACAACGAGATTGCGGCGCACGAAGACATGCTGACCACTCTCCTTGCGGCAGCGGGTGACGAAACCGTAAAGGAAGACCTGCTCAAGAAACGCCGAGTTGGCGGCAAGTCCTTTAAGGCTCACCTCGACGGATACAACCTAATGCCCGCACTCAAGGGCGAGGCCGAGTGGCCACGGGAGTCATTCATCTATTGGACGGATGACGGGAGTGTCGCGGCGCTTCGTTACAACGATCTGAAGGCTACTTTCTTGCGTCAGCCAGAAGAAGGCTACAAGGTGTGGACTACGCCCTTCGAAGTTTTGCGGGCCCCCTCGCTTACAAACCTTCGCATGGACCCCTTCGAGCGAGCCGAAGCTGAAAATGCCATGGGCTATCAGCGCTGGTGGGCTGAGCACATGTTTTTGTTCGCTCCAGCCGGTGCATATATTGCCAATTGGCTCGAAAGCTTCAAAGAGTTCCCGCCCCGGCAGGAGCCTGGCAGCTTCAACCTGGAAAAAGTCATGGCATCAGTCAAACGAGGCGCTGGCGACAAATAACACTGTCATCAGGCACTTGTTCGAAAACGCCCTTAACAGGGCGTTTTTTTTGCATGAATATTCGGGACCAAAACCCGGTGCGCACCGGACCGTGATCCCCTATAATCTCGCGGCGCAACACCCTCTCCGGGCCCATAGCTCAGTTGGTTAGAGCAGTCGACTCATAATCGATTGGTCGTAGGTTCAAGTCCTACTGGGCCCACCATTTTCAAAGTTTTTCAATCCATAAGCCCCTAGGGTCATTATTTCCATCTTGTGATGAAGGCC
>NZ_JBGCFU010000136.1:0-3057 GCF_045107095.1 Congregibacter sp.
ATACTCATACCGGCGAGCTCTTGTTCTTGAAGAACACCATCCACCGCCAAGCCCGCCTCTTTGGAGGCTACTAGCAGCAAGGGTTCACGAAACAGCACATCCACAGCCAGACTAGTTGATCGCAAGGGTAAGGGAACAAGCGCGAGATCGTGGCGACCTTCTTTTACGCCTGCTTCTAATTGACTGGGGGGCTCTTCACGCACATACAGTTTTAGTCGGTCGAACTGTTTATGAATTGCCGGGACAATATTGGGCAGTAAGTAAGGCCCCAGAGTAGGTGGCACGCCCATACGATGCGTCGAGGCCGCCGTATCTGACAGCGTATGCGCCAGCTCCTGCATTTCATGCCATTGGCCAATGAGTTGTTTCGTTACCGGTAGTAGCTGCCTACCCGCAGGTGTGAGCTGGGTAACGCGGCGACTGCGTTCAAAGAGGGTCACCCCGAGGCTCTTTTCCAGCGACCCGAGCTGTGTCGAGAGAGTTGGCTGGGCGATATCCAGACGATCTGCAGCGCGGCGAATGGACTGCGTTTCCGCGACCGCCTGAAAATATTGAATTTGTTTGATTGTCGCCATTATTGGTTAACCATAGCGATTCCCTATATAGGTAAAAACTATAACAGAAAAGCAAAGCTTGTATTTGTTTTATGTACGGCACGATCCATAGTGAATGCATCAAGTAAGAGCTCCTCGGTGTATTCGGGGCAGGACCCAGTTATGAGATCGTTGCTAAAATTTGATTTGAACCACCTTCGTGGGGATGTGTACGGCGGCCTAACCGCCGGTGTGGTGGCTATTCCTCTGGCGCTGGCCTTTGGTGTCGCCTCGGGCTTGGGACCCATTGCGGGTATGTACGGCGCCATCATTGTTGGATTCTTTGCCGCAATGTTCGGAGGCACGCCTACCAATGTTTCTGGACCCACAGGTCCTATGGTGGTGGTGCTGGCAGGGCTGTTTGCCAGCCTCTCGGGTGATGTGAGTCTTATTTTTACCGCGGTCATACTGGCGGGCCTGTTCCAGATTATCTTCGGTGCCATCGGCGCGGGAAATTACATTCGTTTGGTTCCCTATCCCGTCGTTTCCGGTTTTATGAGCGGTATTGGCGTGATTATCATCATCCTGCAGGCAGATGCGTTTTTTGGTCATGATTCGCCGTCCGGCACGTTGAATGCGCTGGCGCACTTGCCCACAGTGCTCTCAGATATCAACTATTCGGCGTTGGTGGTTGGTGTGGTGACATTGATTGTTGCCTATAAGTGGCCTACTAAATGGGGCACTTATGTCCCTGGTGCGCTTGCGGCACTGGCCATCGGTACGGTGTTGAGTCTCTTCATGCCGGCGATGCCAATTCTGGGCAACATCCCGTCAGGCCTTCCCTCGCTGCACATGCCCGTGTTTGACCAGTCAGCCATGATGCTGGTACTTGAGGCTGCGTTTATTCTCGCTGTGTTGGGCTCGATTGACAGTCTGCTGACGTCGCTGGTTGCCGATAACATGACGCGCACCCGGCATGACTCCAACAAGGAGCTTATCGGCCAGGGTGTGGGTAACGCGGTAGCAGGTTTGTTTGGCGGCATCGCAGGTGCCGGTGCCACCATGCGTACCGTTATCAATATTCGCTCCGGTGGTGTCACCCGGCTTTCAGGCATGATCCACTCGGTGGTGCTCGCGGCGGTGGTTCTGGGTGTCGGATCTGTTGCCTCAGTCATACCTCACGCAGCCCTTGCGGGTGTTCTCGTCAAGGTGGGTATGGACATCATCGACTTCAGTTACCTCAAGCGGGCACACCGCGGACCCCGCTGGGATCTTGCTCTCATGGCGTTGGTTCTTGGTCTTACGGTTTTTGTCGACCTGATTACCGCAGTAGGCGCTGGTGTGGTCTTGGCGGCGCTGGCTTATGTACAACAGGTCGCGAAAATTCAACTCGAGGAGTTGGCTTCGCGCCCCTACGCACAAACCTCGGATGACGAGCAGGTGCTGCTGGATCGTCTCGGGACTCAAGTCACGATCTTTGAATTTGGCGGGCCTCTTAGCTTTGGTGCAGCAGCAGACGTGGGTCACCACGTGAGAGAACGCTACAAGCAAGCTACGCACTCCATCATTCTGGATTTCAATCGTGTGCCTTTCCTGGATGTTTCCGCGGCGCGCGCCGTCGAAACCATTGCGGATGATGCCCACAAGGCCGGTAAGCGGGTGTACATAACCGGTATGGCCCAAACGATTAAGGATACTCTGAGTAGCTTGGGGTCAGACGACAGCTTGTCGGATGACGCCCACTTTGACACTCGAATCGAGGCTTTGCAGGAAATTGCAGGCCGCAGTGGAACGGATGAACGCGGTGGTTCGGTAAGACCCGTGCAAGCCGTCGCCGCTCACTAATAACTCATTATCACCAACTTTTGTTGACGCGCACTTTAAGGAGATCAACATGAACAAAGAAAACGTACTGAAGTTTTTCCAGAGCTGGAACGATGCCCTCGCAACGGGCAATCCCGATGCGGTGACAGCGCTTTATGCCGATGATGCGATTTTGTTGCCCACGGTTTCTAATCAGGTTCGTCACAACCACGAAGAGATTCGCGATTACTTTGTGAACTTCCTGGCCAAGAAGCCCGCAGGTGTCATTGACGAAGCGAACGTTCGCTTTCTTGCCGACGGCCTCGCCATTAACTCCGGGGTGTACACATTCACCTTCGGTGATGGAGCCCAGGTTACCGCGCGGTTTACATACCTCTATCGCAAGATTGACGGCGCATGGAAGATTGTTGAGCATCACAGCTCTGCTATGCCTGAGGTCGTGGCAGCTCCGCAGCAGGAGATCGCGGCAGCCTAAGGGTTTTCGATAGGGCAACAAAAAGGCGCTGTGTCGTAGATGCAGCGCCTTTTTTCGTTCTTACAGGGTGAACACAAATAACTCGCCAGGTAGCCATTCTCCGCGTTCCTTCCGCAGAGGGATGGCTTCCTGATGCACCAGTTTCATCCCTACATTGTTGGCGCAACGAACCACATAGTCACTTGAGTGGGCAAAGCGTCCGGAGCGCTCGAGTTTGAGATCGCT
>NZ_JBGCFU010000137.1:0-12779 GCF_045107095.1 Congregibacter sp.
GCGAGAATAATCCCGTCCCGGATCACTGGAGGCCCCTGGAGGCCACCTGTTTGGATCTTTGATTGCCTGAGTCGACTTAGACTCGTCAGATCAGTCTTCTATTTGTTCCATTTCTTCATCGCGGCCGCGGTGTTCTCTAGGACCACCCTCAGGGGCGCAGGCTAGGGCCGCGTCTTCTTTAGGCGGCGCAAAGCAGACGCCGCTCATATCGCCCCGCCGGCCGGTAAATGCGCAGGCGTCGCCTTCGCTGAGGTTGGCGCAAGCCTCCAGTGCTTCAGGTGGAGGGCCGCGTCGTTTTCCCTGGCCACGATTTTCACCATCGTCTTCTTGAGCGGCTACGTTTACAGATAGGCTAGCTAAAGCGATGGCACTTGTAGCGATAACTCCCAAGGCAACTCGTCGAATATTGTTTGTGTTGTTCATGAATGACTCCTCAATGATTGTTTGTCTTGCTAACGGATTCAGTATCTCGAAACACCGCGTAGCTAAAGAGGAGCAAACGTGAAGTTTTTGTGGAGTGCGCTGGGCTTAGTCAATTTTGTAGCCGACACCGTAGATGGAGTGAATCACCACGCGGTCAGCACTGGCTTCGATCTTCTTGCGTAGATTCTTTATGTGCGTATCGATAGTTCGGTCACTCACCACGCGCTCATCGTCGTAACAAATATCCATCAGCTGGTCGCGAGAGAAAACGCGACCAGGGCGTTGCATAAAACCATGGAGCAGCCTGAACTCTACCGGCGTGAGTTCGATACGTTGTTCTGACACGCTGCACTCGTACTTATCTACCTGAAGCGTGACTTCACGATAACGAACGATGTCGTCGGTTTGAGGAGCCGGGGACTGCTGCACACGACGAAGAATGGTCCGTACCCGAGCTACGATTTCTCGGGGACTAAAGGGTTTGCAGACATAGTCATCGGCACCAATTTCCAGGCCAATCAGGCGGTCAATCTCATCAACTTTGGCTGTGAGCATCATGATGGGGATGTTCGAAAACTGCCTCACTTCTCGGCAGATACTCAGGCCATCTTTGCCGGGTAGCATCAAATCAAGGATGACGAAATCTGGCGCTTCTGATTTCACGGTATCTACCGCGTCTGTTCCTTCGTGAAGCACCGACACAGTGAAGTCATCACGCTCAAGATAATCAACGAGCAACTGGGCGATTTTGGGCTCGTCTTCGACAATAAGAATCTTGCCTGCACTCACAGTCGCTTCTCCTTGGATAGGGGTATTTCCAGCACGACAGATACTCCTCCCAGAGAAGATGGCTCTGCTGTGATAGTGCCACTATGCGCAACAGCGATGTTGCGACAGATCGCTAGGCCGAGTCCTGCGCCGCCAGACCTGCGAGCGCGGGACGAATCTTTTCGGTAGAGGGGCTCAAACAGCTTTTCGCATTCGGCGGGGCTCGCCCCAGGTGCTGAATCATCAAAACGCACGATAGCCTGGGTGTCGCTTGCAGATAAGTGGATATCGATGGTCCCGGGCGCGTCAGTGTAAGCAATGCAGTTTTCCAGAACATTGGTGAACAATTGCTCGAGTCGCCGAGCATCACCAAGTACGGGCAGCTCTACTTGAGGGCTTTTCGACACGCTAAGGGTGAGTCCGCTATCTGTCGCTCTTGCTTCAACGCTATTTACTGCGCTCTCTATAGATCCAACTAACTCCATCGGTTGGAGTTCGTAACGTAGGCCTCCAGCGTCTGACAAAGAGAGCTCATACAGATCGTTGACCAGGTATCGCAGTCGCTGCACTTCTTGGTCCAGGGACTCGAGTTGAGTGGCATCAAAGCTACGTAAGCCATCTTTGAGTGCCTCAATCTCACCGCTCAAGACGGTCAGTGGCGTACGTAACTCATGGGATACATCCGCGAGTAAGCGATTGCGCGCGGACTGCGCCTCTTCGAGCGTCGACGCAAGCTGGTCAATATCGCGAGTTAACTGCCCAAGTTCATCTTTTCGTTGCTCCTGCATACGGTGGCCGTAGTCCCCCGTAGACAACTTGCCGACTCCACTAATCATGCGCTTCACTGGTGCGGACAGGCCTCGCGCTAAGACTAGCGAGACGACGAGTGCCAGCCCCAGGCTCACGAGCCCGATAATCCAGCTGGTAGTGAGTTGCCGCCTTGAAAACGCAGTCTCCAGCGGTGCCTCTATTTGGCGGCGTGGATCGCTTCGCAGTTCGCCAATTTTCAGTCCATTGGCAACCACAGGCACCCGAATAATGGAGGGGGCAGTGTTATCAATGGCAATACCGGCGATTTGTTCATCGTTTGCATCAAATAGCGCGGTGGGTGGTACAAAACTACTAAGGGATTCGCTCGGGGGAGCAATGGGTGCTCTTCGGGGACCATCGCCTTCACTGGGCGGTGGCCCACCTGGGCCGCCAGGCCCAGGTCCGACTCCCGGTCCCTGACGTCTATTTGGGCGGCGTGGAGGTGGTGGCCCATCGGTTTGGACCTGGCGTGCTCGCGGGCCGGGAGTGCTTAGCTGAGAAGTCGTTGTGCCGGTTTGAATCCGGGGGCGAAGGATATTGCCAAGGTATGCATCGGTGACGAAGTCCCATTCGCCGCCGGCGTCGATGTAGTCACTGGCTAGCCGGGTCTGGATGCGCTCCAAACGTGTTTGTTCCAGCGCGTTAACGTAGTCCAGAAAGCCTTGCTGAAAACTCCAGCGTGCTAATCCCAGCGTTGCAAGGAGGACAATGAGAGTCAGGCCAATAAAGGCTGCGACGAGTTTTTGAACGATGGATAGGGACACAAGATCACTATAGCGGCGGGTGTTACGGCAGACTAGCGGTATGTTTATGTTGCGCTACGACGGTTGAAAACAGCGGGCTATGTGGTGCTGTTGGCGTCAGTACTACTATGCTTTCCTGCGCTGTCTTAGGTCGTTTTGCAGTGATCTTCATGGTGTGTTCTTCGGGGCTGAGGCCAAACAGTGATAGCTCAAAGCTCAGCGCATTCTGTGACTGGGTTGCTTCGAACTTACCCATAACAATCAATTGAGAGATGTACACCTCGTCTTTGCTGTGCGGCCTTACGGGGACCAAGCGCAAGTCTTTTAGTGCGACGGGCTTTTCGTCTTGGTAGAGAGCTAAGCTGCTTTTTACCTGCGCGGTAATGTCATTTCTTCGGCTATTGAATTCAAAAAGTGACACTTCGTCATCGAAGTCTTGATCAAGATTTGGAAAGGCAGAGATGGGAACTGAGATCACCATATATACCCCATCATCGACGATGTTGAGCGTTCCGTTCTGCGCCATCATCAGGTGAGCGCTAGCCGGTTTTACGAGCATTACTGTAAGCGCCAGTGCCAAAAGCATGGCGGTGGTGAAAGATCTACTGCGAAAGTTGATTGAATTCATCTTGTGGTCCTCCAGTGGGATGTTAAAGCGCGCCTTTTACGCAGCGCTGAAAGAAGGGATAGGTATCCGTTGCGTAGTAGTGGTAAATGCCCTCTGGAAACTCTGGCGTGACGCCCACTCGACCATTGCACTCATCCAGATCTCCGGAGCCTTCGACGTACTCCCAGTCCTGGCGAAACGCGCCCAAGGGATAGGTATCCACCGAGGGGCGACTGCTGCTGACTTCCGCAATGAACTGATAACTACCCTCCATGTTTTTTAGTTCTGAACTGGCATCGTCTGCAACGCTGTATCCGTAGCGTGCATAAATCGGAAAGCCGTCAGCGGCCCAGCCGATCAGGGTCATGGTGGAGCTGTTGCCACCACGCTTGCTGATAAAGCCTTCGGGCATGCCGTGATAGTGATAGGCACCACCGGGCTGTACATGGGCGTTGTTGTCATCGGTGCCAAAGTCAAAGCTTGATTGTCCCAGTGCCTCGATACTCCAACTGCCACTGGGATCACCGAGGCTGCATGCAGTACCACTGTCGTCGCAAGAACCGCCAGTGCCCGCATCGATCTTGACGCCGTTGAGCACATATCCGGTTGCTCCCCGAGGGCCCCCAAGCTCAGAGGCGGTGCTAGTCTGGGTTGGACTCAACGTATAGCTTGCGGAGACGTCCTGCTCAGTGATCGTATTGGGGTTCGCAGCGTTGGGAAAAGTTCCAATCTCATGATCGGGAATACCGTTAGCTGTGAGCGAGCGCGTGCTTTCGTTGCAGTTCCAGGTGTACACACTGGTGTAAGTGAGCGAAGGCTGCGTATTCAGGGTCGTGTCGTTGTAGTCACAGAGTACGGGGTCGGTAGATCCGCTCGCTGAAGAGCCGGTCTCGCCGGTAGTACTGCTGCTACCTGAATCTGTGCCGGAGGTTGCTGTCTCTGTCGTTGTAACAGTGTCACTGGTGCCGCCGGAACCACCACAGGCAACCAGTGTTGTCAGGACAGCGCTTAGCGCCAATCGATAAGTGAAGGTCACAGCCTTTCTCCCATACCCTTTTTTGTGGCATTAGGCAGGGGAAATGTGCAGGAACCGTGGAGTTAGAACGGGGAATCGTAGTAGTTGAAAGGCGTACTACCGATCATTTGACGGCTGCAGTGATGATGGCGCCCAGGCCAAGTTAGCTGATTTAGAAGACCTGGGCACGAGTTAGTACTTGGCTATGCTGTGGGCTGATAAGAGCGACTAGCGCCCGAATAGCTTGCCAAAGGCCTTGTCCAGGGCCCCGTCAACTTTCTCATCGGTTTCGGCGTCGATCTCTTGTTCGGCGCTGTCACCAAGGCGATCGCTTTGACGGTTCACCTTTTCACCGATAGCGCCCATGACACTACCAAATAGCCCCTTCTTTTTGGGCTCAGCTTCGCTGTCGCCAAGTTCGTCAGCGGCGCCATCGTCTGCGCCCGCCTGCTGCGACATACTGCCCAGCATTGCTCCTATTCCCTGCAGATTGAGAGGCTCTGCGGGTAATTCAAAACGGGAGGGATCCACGCCATCGCTATTAATCTCGGTGACGGTCATATCCTGACCGTAGCGCAAAATACCCGAGTCGATATCGCTCAAAGCCTTCTGGATGGACGCCGTGCTGTCTTCGGTTCCCTCAGAGGTCAACTGTGAGGCAACGCCGATCATGAGAAACAGCCCATCGCGAAACTCCAGGGCCCGGGGGTCATCTGAGAGCACCATCTCTTCGCTTTGCTCGTTGCCGTTTTCATCAACATAGTTGAGTTGGTAGACCTCACCTTTGATACCGGCAACCGTTTCGCTGCGTCCGGTTTTATCGAGAGAACCAATCTCGGAGTTGAACTGTGCGGGTACAGCGGTTGGCACACCGGCCCCCATGCCTTTCATGGCGGATCCTGCATCGATAACCAGGGTACGGCCGTCTTGTTGCATCACGGTGTAGATTGATCCATCTCGGACTAAGGCATAGCCATCCTGCCCGGGAATACTGATGCGTAAATACTTGTCACTGTACTCAAAGGTCGAAGACTGGCCGTCTTTAGATGCAACGGTTGCGGAGCCTGCCGTAGCGTCAAAGGCCAGCAAAGGAGCGATACTCAGAATGAGAGAGACACAAAGTTTGTTGGAGTGCATAAGAACCTCTGTAGTGAATACCGCTGTTTGTTTTTTTGAAGTAGCGAGTTTTGGAGTACCAGCAACACGCCGTTACTTGTACCGATAATACGTGTTGGCTATGCAAACGAAAACCTTGCGGTGGGCATAATTTCCAGAGAGCTGACATTATCGCTATGTTCAGTAAGCCTGATGAACAGGGCATAATCAGCATCTTTCTAAGACGAGGTGAAGAAAGTGTTTAAGACAATGGCAGTGGTGGTGTTGGGTCTTGTGTTGGCAGCATGCGGAAACGCTGGAGATACTGGTCAGGCGGCCTTAACAGCTGTGCAGGGCGGTGCGCTATTGGTCGATGTGCGGACCGCTGAGGAATTTGCGACAGGGCACTTACCCGGTGCAATCAATATACCTCATGGTGAAATTGTTGAGGGCCTCGCGGCACTCAAAACAGCGAAGTCGACGGAAGTTGTGCTGTATTGCCGCAGCGGGAATCGATCCGGTATGGCCACCAGTAGCCTCGCGGAGGCCGGCTTCAGCAATGCCATGAATGCCGGTGCTTACTCATCGCTGAAACCCCTTTGGGATGCGGCTGGATCCTGATCACTCCTCAGGGCAGTCCTTTGAGTCCAGGCAAAGCGCATCTCCGTTGAGAGGGCGTTTGCCGGTTTTATCCAGAATTCCCGACATTTTCAGATTGGCAATATGAGCGCCTTCGGCGTCTACGGTCACCCACACAATCTGGTCCATGGATAAACCGCTTTCCGGGAGAAAAACGCCTCCCGTGGTAGCCAGCCGAATATAGTCTCTGCCCTTGCGAGTTTTGTGTTGATAGCTATGTCGGTGGCCATGAAACACCGTGTATTCCTGTTCCCCCAGGGCTTCTTCGATAGATTGCCAGCTAGCCATGTCATCGTTCGCCCACGGCGCTTTATGAGCGAGAAGAAACGTCCAGCGAACGTCCGTGTTCTCGGCGATCGCATCACGCATGTACTCTGCCTGCGCCGCCGATATCATGCCTGTTTCGTCCTCAGGCAGTTTTGCATACTCAGTCTCGGCAAACGCATCCCAGCCTGAAGTTTTGGCGACCTCTATAGCATCGAGCCGAAGCTGCGCGATCTCAGTTAGTCGTTCCACAGAGTGGTCCTCTGTGTCGAGTATCAGGAACAGGACGTCGCGGTAGCGCACATGGTAGTAGCGGGGGCCATTACGTTCCTCCCAAGCCTTGCGCAGGACGCCGTCCAAGAGATCGTGGTTACCACCGGTGTAGAGCACGGGCGCGTTTGCCTTGTTGGCGCGATCATCGAAGGATTGCCATTGCGCATCTATTTCAGATCTGTCTGAACTACCTTCAATCAAGTCCCCTACGTTCACGATGAGTTCGGGGCGGAGCAAGTTCATTTGCTCAACCGCTACTTGGAAAACGCCCTCACGTTCTCCGCCGGTAAGATCCGAGAACACTGCAAATCGTACCGCATCACTGTCATAGTTGGGCGCAGCCTGAGTCCATGGTTTTGGGCCACTCGCCACCCCGTGATCGAAAATTGGTGCGGGATCATCGAGCGTTGCGGCGCAGGCGGAAAGCAGCAAGGTTGCCGCCGTCAAGATCAGCAGTTGTAATGACGTGACTTTAGTCATCGGGCAGTTCGCAATATCAGCTTGGATTGAACGAGTTGTAGCAAATATCTGTACGGAAATCTTCATTGATTTAGACACGATTGATCCGCGCGCGCTCCAAACACGAAGGTACGCCGATAGGCTTGCTGGTGGGTATTCATGGCTTTTGCTACGGTGGCCAGACATCAAACACCATTGGGATTGGAGTCGCGCTATGAACATACGGTTTAAACAGATGCAGCGCCCCAAAGCCGCATTGCTGTCTGTGCTCTGCGCGGCCATGGTGATTCTTGGTCAAAGTGTTAAAGCCGATGACATGTCAGCTGTGCGATTGACGGTGTTTGACTATTTTGAAGGGATTAACGAAGTCAGTCTCAGTCGTCTGCAGCGTGCCTTTAGCGAAACAGCGGAGTTAAAGAGCGTCAGCGAGTCCGGCGAACTCGTAGCAGAGCCTATTGAGGCAGCAATAAACCGCTGGATGAAAGGCGAGGCTCAAGAGCGAGAGGGCAGGATTCTGGCCGTAGACCTATCCGGTGATCCTATCGCGCGCGTGGTCTTTGACTTTGATGGCGCCTACGTGGATTTTCTAACCCTTGCGAAGCTAAGGGGTGAGTGGAAGATCATCGATAAAGTCTTTATCCGATCGGCTGCCGCGTGCTGCGAAACCGATAGATGATAAGCACGGCCAACTTACGGCGCGTCGTAGTCGCCGGAGTGCTGCTGATGTTGAGCGCTCATCTGATAAGCCTGGTGATGTCGGGACAGGGCGCAATGGATACTCCCATTAGTCAGTTGAGCCGGTCCGTGGGTGCGGGTGTACATACGGTGGGTCTGCTGGTGCTTGCGGTGGTGCAGGTCGCACTGGCGGTTGTGTTGGCGCGATCCAGCAACGGGTCTGGACTTTGGACAGTGGCCGTATGGTTACTGGTTTTTAACGGAGCGTGTTTACTGTTTATCGCGTTCTATTTTCTGAATGCATCTGACACACAGCTTGTTGGACCCGATGCGAATGATCCGCTGGCAATACTTGCCAGTAGCGTTGGCGTAATCATGGGTTTACTACAGCGTGACTTGGGCCGCAGGGCACCGCTCTGCGCCTGGATTAACGGTTTTTTGTTTGTGCTGTGGCTGGCCTTAATCCCCGTCATTCCATTCATCGACGCGAGCTGGCTTGGCGCTTACGAGCGAACAGTGGGTGCGATCTTGTTGCTTTGGTTGGCGCTGCTGGCGTTGCTCTGTCCTGATTCGCCGCACACTGAAACTAGCTGGCACTAGCGATAGACATAGAGATGGAGCGCTCTTAGGATACCGCCCATCCCATCAAACCCACGGCAATGAATCCACTCACTATTGGCCCAACAATACGACCGCGCCTTATCCCTCGCGCCGCCCCAAGCAGCAGCGCAATACCAATAACGAGCGCTGCCCAGTCGAACATGCCGTTGACGCCGGCGCCTTTGCCAATCCCCGCAAAAAAGTCGCTCAGCGTACTGGGAATACCAGATAGAAATCCGCCCACTGCTTCGCCGCTTGATTGGGCGATTCCACCTGCTTCTGTTGCTTCGTCCATGTTGTTTACATCGCTAGAATTCAGCGATGTATGTTAGCGTTGTTTTTACCAATAAAGAGAGTCCCTGCGCATGAAAATTCAGGCTTTAAAGCTTTTCCATTTTCCCGGAAGCCGCAGCGCCCGTGTCCGCTGGGCCTTGTTGGAGACTTACGGCGATGAGTTTGAATTGGCCACCATGAAACTTCTGGAGGGCGAGCAGTACGCTGCGGATTTCCTTGAGATGAATCCGAACCATGCGGTCCCGGTGCTACAGATCACCTGGGGCGATGGCAGCGTGCAAAACATGCTGGAAAGCACGGCGATGGTGGAATGGCTTGCGGATGCTTTTCCCGATAAGCAGCTTGCTCCTGCACCCGGATTGTCGCACCAACGGGCCGACTACCTGCAGATGCTGCAACTGGGCGGAAACTGGATGGATTCCATGCTTTGGCAGCTGCGTATGCACCGGGATCTGTTGCCGGAGTCTGACGCTGACCAACGAACCATTGATCGAGCCATGGAGAAGATCAAGACAGAGGTGGAGCCACAGCTGCTCAGTCGCTTGTCAGTATCCGAGTACATCTGTGGGGATCAGTTCAGCGCGGCTGATATCGTAATCGGTCATAACGTTAACTGGGCGCGGACTTACGGCATGTGCCAGGACGATGTTTTCAGAAGCTACGCATCGAGGCTTTCCGCTAGACCCGCCTTTCGTCAGGCGTTTGACGATGTTGTGCGTAAGTAGTTGTGCGTAAGTAGTCGCGGCTAGTCGTAGACCAGCCGCGATACACCGGATGTAGAGCCAACACTACAGTTTGCAGATTAGCCCTTCGGCGGGGTTCATGGCGCCTGCGCAAATGTCGGGATAGTGTTGGCTGAAGGCCTCTACACCACTTGCTTCTTGCACGGTTAACCACTCACTAGCTGCAGCAGCAGCGCCCATGACAAAGCTCTGTGCATTTCTGACAAACTCGCCCGGCTCCAAAGCCTTGCTGCGATCGAGAATGTAGCTTGGTGCAAAGAACCATTCGTGACGTTCTCCGCTACTGTCCAATTGCGCGTCGGCTTGATCCCAGTGAGTAAGACCAACGCTTATGAAGTACGCAAGCTTGTCGCCCAAGTGGTCGCGGAGCGCTTGCGCCGTGCCCGCGTTCCCCGCCATGTCCACTATGACTGTAGGTGTCGTCAGGACGTCGCTCAAATTCTTGTAGTCAATCGCGCCGTCGTAATAACCCAGCTTGTTTACAAAGTCGACGTTGCCGGAGGAGGTCAATCCAATAACAGGAGGGGCGTTCGGATCATCCGAAAGCGCTTTGGCGAGTCCGATACTCGTTTTGCTCGAAGCACTGAGTAGCAGTACCTGTTTCGCTTTGTAATAGTCGTTCTCTTTCAACTGATCCCAAAGACAATAAGAGGTGTTGTACAGGGGGCCTAACAAAGCCTGTAACTGTTCTGCTTGCACGGAACCACCGGCGCGTACGCGCTGATAACGATTGTAGAGCGGGGGCAGCGATTGGCGATGCTCGGCACCATCAAACAGGCTTTTATCATCCACACGCACTGGCAGCATGACCAAGGAGTCGGCAGGGGGGAAGTACCCGTAGAGTCGCTCACCCACGGCGACCGCATCGGATCGTGACTCCACGACGTTTGCAAAGCCCCAAACCGGGATGACTCCGAAGTCTTCGCCATCAGCGACCGGGAAAAACTTCCAATAGCCCATTGTGTAGCCTGCTGCAGCATAGGTCATGTTGTTAGCGGTGAATGCAAAGAAGTCCACTGCGACGCGAATTTCGCCTTCGTTGAGCGCCGCGTCGCCGGTGTCGGCGACTCGGAATTCACTAAATGCATTTCTTTTTACTTCGAATCTTTGCATGGCTTTTAGGCCTCCTGTTGTTTGTACTCTTGATCAAGCTTCATCAGATTCATCACCGCGGCAACACCGTTACTGCGCATACGATTCAGCAAAGCCATCTTCTCGTCGTTTCCTTCGGCCCCTCTGGCCATTTTGCTAAATCCATCAAGTCGGTTGTTCAAAATCCACTTCGATAAGTCGGAATCCTGAGACCAGTTGTACTGATTCGTTAGGGCGATCGCCGTAAAGTGCGCAAAGTCTGTATCTGCCTCCGGTGGCGGTACCACGGCGCAGAGGCGGTTTTTCTCGTCGTCGCCTTCATAGTTTAGCTCTACGTGTGCGACCAGCGCTGCACTGAAAACTGGCTGGTAAGAGCGAACCATCTGCGGGGTGATGACGTTGTCTGCAAAGACGGGCACGTCATCAGGCAGGTCCTCAACGGGGCGTGCCGAGCAGTCTACAAACAGCGTGTTTTCGGCCACTGGCAGCGAGCCTTTCTGGAAATCGATTTGGTCACTGCCCAAGTGAGTAATTCGTCCAAGACGCACGACGTCCTTGATGGTACGTAAGATCTCAAGCTCTGCCGTTGATATCGTGGCACCGTGGAACATTTCCGGACGCTGGTCCGGGTCAATGCGTAGGAAGTAACCACAGCTCTCCAGCTTATCGAAAAGATCTTCAAAAGAATCAGCACTTGCAGCTGACTCCATCATGCCCGCCTGCGCGTTGAAAACATCGAAGAAAAATTCATCGGTCGGCTGGGTGTTGCGCCGATTAAGAAGCCAGGCGTCGCGCGGACGAATCCACTGGATTTTATCGGGTTCACAGCCCATCTGGAGTAGCCACAGACAAGCATCAATACCCGTCTTTCCGCCGCCAACTACAACGTAACGATCAGGCTGATCCGTCACTTTCGGAAGATCGTTAAGCGGCATAAAGCGCACGCCTTTGTCGATCGAGAAGTTAGGTGTGTGCGTAGACGGGACTTTTGTTTTTAGGAAGGTTGCATCGACGATCTTCTTTTTGACGTTAACGCGGTATTCCTGGCCGCCAACTTTAGATACGAACCGACCATCACCGGTGTAGTCGCACATTGGAAAATACTGCACACGACCGGAAGGCAAAAACTGGTGACGCATGACATCGTCAAAGTAGGCGCTGACTTCTGCGCCGCTTGCGAGCTCATTTAGTCCATCGTTCAATCCCCCTTGTTCAAGGCGACCGCGGCTAAGCTCCCGGGAGCTGATCCCATAGAACTGTGATGGTTGATGAAGCTGCACGAACGGATAGGCCGCGTTCCAATGTCCGCCTGGTTTAGCATAACGATCCACGATTGCGACAGTGGCATCTGATTCGGTAAGGAGGATGTCGGCGAAGGCCATGCCGACGGCGCCCGATCCGATGACCAGGTAATCGGCTTCTATTACTTTCTGTGACATTTTGGATGTCCTGCAGTTGTGACGTGCTATCGCTGATAGTCACGAGAATTCATAAAAATATAACGTTGTTATGGATCAAGATAACGGCGTTATGGTATGCTGTCAAGCGTGTTCTATTGCAGGACCTATGAGTGGCAAAAGTAGCAGGTAATAAAGAGCGGATATTGGTTGCGGCTTCGCAGACCCTTTTAGAAAAGGGTGTGGAGGGGTTAAGCGTGCGTGCCATAAGCACCAAAGCGGGGCTTTCGACCATCGCTATTTACAGTCACTTTCAAGGCAAGCAGGGCGTGCTCGATGCGCTCTATGTGGAGGGTTTTGAGCGGGTTCGGGATGCCATGGTGTCTGCTGATGACCACGAAAATCCCTTGCAGTCTGTGCTTGCGGGCAGTGAGAAGTACCTGCAATTTGCGCAGCACAACGAGGGACATTACCGACTAATCTTTGGGGAAACGGGAAGCAGCTACGCCCCGTCAGACGAAGCTCTCGAAGCTTCGCAAAATGCATTTAATGTTCTGGTATCTGGCGTATCACGCCTGTTACCCGCAGAAGCCACGCAGGCTTCACGGCAGCGCGCGGCCTTAAGAGTTTGGGCGGTGCTTCATGGCTACGTAAGTCTTCGACACCACGTCATAGGCCCGGTTCTGGACTATGGCCAATGGCACAGAATGGCTATGGAGGCCGTTGGGCTGACCATTAACGAAATTGCGAGCACGTCAGGGCATTCCGCTTAGCTGCTCTTAATCTTGCCCATGGGCGACGTGATCAGCATCACAGTTTCCTTTGGTTTCCCTGTCAGTATTTTTTACGGAAGCTGTGCCGCGCTTTGAAAGGCCTTCTCTG
>NZ_JBGCFU010000138.1:0-28935 GCF_045107095.1 Congregibacter sp.
TGGTTATCGGTCGCAGCGAAGTGCCACCGAGCGGTGTCGACAAAACATCCATCGTTGTTTCAAGCCGAAACAAGCCTGGAGCGTTGTTTACGCTGCTAGACCCTTTTCGCCGCCATGGCGTGAGTCTGACGCGCATTGATACCCGTCCGTCACGCACGGAAAAATGGGCCTACGTTTTCTTTATCGAGTTTGAAGGCCACGTACAGGATCCCGCGGTGTTGGAGATTATGCGTGAGCTTGAAGAGCAATCCATCTTGCTCAAGCCCCTAGGTTCTTATCCCCGTGGCGTTCTCTGAGTTTCATCGGTGAGCGATGGAACACAGTACAGCGTCGGGTTTGTCGGGATTGGGCTTATTGGAGGCTCTCTTGCAGGGGCGCTAAAGAATAGCGGCTTCGCATCGTCAGTAAGCGCATGGGATCGAGACGCTGATGCGCTCGAGCAAGCACTTAAGCTGGGTATTATCGATACTGCCTCAGGTAGTGTCGCCGCTCTTATGCAAACGGTAGATATAGCTGTCCTTGCTACGCCAACCATTGCTTGCGAGAGCCTGATTATCGCCATGCTTAACGAGCCGGGGACGGCGCAATGCATCACTGATGTTGCGAGTGTAAAAGGCGATTTGTATCGAAGGGTTGTTGATGCTGCGCCAGCAGGTGCTGCTATTTATGTCCCCGGACACCCCATCGCAGGGTCGGAACGATCTGGTGTTGCGGCCTCGGACGCTGCCTTGTTTGAGCATCATCGCGTTATCCTCACTCCCGACTCGAACACAGACCCTCTAGCCCTTGGGCTGGTGCAAAAAATGTGGGCGGCAGCGGGAGCGACGGTTCAATGCATGGGCGTAGAGGAGCATGACAATGTGCTGGCGGCGACCAGCCATCTGCCGCATGTTCTTGCTTATGCATTAGTGGACGCACTGGCCCAATCGCCCATTCGTGACGATATCTTTCGTTTCGCTGCGGGAGGCTTTCGCGATTTTACGCGCATAGCCTCAAGTGACCCTGTGATGTGGAGAGACATTTCACTGGCCAACAGAGACGCGTTGCTAAGCTCCCTGGATGGCTTTTGTGACCATTTGAATACACTACGCTCGTTCATTGCCGCGCGTGATGGAGAGGCTTTGGAAAATATCTTTCGTTCATCGAAGAGTGCCAGAGATGAGTTCGCCAGAGATCTGGCGATGCGTGACCGCGGTGAGACCTGATAGAGACTATCGGGCCTTCGCGGCGCAGATCCCGGTTTAAAGGAGTAAGTAGAACGTGGAATTCTTGGTAGCACCCGGCGGCAGTATTCACGGCGAGGCTCGTGTTCCCGGCGATAAATCGATATCTCATCGGTCCGTCATGCTCGGTGCTCTGGCTACCGGCGAAACATCCGTTACGGGGTTTTTGCAAGGTGAAGACGCTTTGGCGACGGTGGCAGCTTTTCGCGCCTTGGGCGTTGAGATCGAAGGCCCCAAAAAGGGCGCTTTGCGGATCCAAGGTGTGGGTCTCAAAGGCTTACAACAGGCCTCGAGCCCGCTGGATATGGGGAATTCCGGGACAAGTATGCGCCTGCTTTGCGGGATTCTAGCGGGACAAGCTTTTGCCAGTGAGTTGCTAGGCGACGCATCACTCATGGGGCGACCTATGCAACGCGTGATTACACCGCTTACGCGCATGGGTGCGACGATTGTGTCTGGCGACGGCGGCAGGCCGCCCTTACAGATAGCGGGTACGTCGACCTTACAGGGTATTCATTACGATTTACCCATGGCGAGTGCGCAGGTGAAGTCTTGTGTACTGTTGGCTGGGCTCTTTGCTGAGGGTGAGACGTCTGTAACCGAGCCTGCCCCTACTCGGGACCATACCGAGCGAATGCTCCGCGGCTTTGGCTACGAGCTGGAGTCGCGTGACGGCGTTACCAGTCTTCATGGCGGCGGTGAGTTACGAGGCTGTGAGATCGACGTTCCCTCTGATATTTCTTCGGCGGCGTTTCTGCTTGTCGCGGCAAGCATTGCGCCTGACTCTGAATTGTTGCTCACGCACGTTGGGGTTAACCCCACCCGTACGGGTGTAATCAGTATTCTCCGGCTAATGGGAGCAGATATCACGCTGCAAAACGAGCGGGAGATTGGTGGCGAGCCTGTGGCGGATATTCTTGTGCGTTCAGCACTCCTGAGGGGCATCGATATACCCCGGCACCTGGTGCCCCTGGCTATTGATGAATTCCCGGTACTCTTTATTGCTGCTGCTTGCGCCGAGGGGCGGACCGTTTTGAGAGGAGCGGAAGAGCTTCGTGTCAAAGAAAGTGACCGAATCGCGAGTATGGCCGAAGGCTTGTCGACCCTGGGTGTTCAAAATGAGGTGCTGGATGACGGCATCATTATTGATGGCGGCGCCATGTCTGGAGGCACTATCAGAACTTTTCATGATCACCGTATCGCTATGTCTTTTGCCGTGGCAGCGCTGCGTGCCGAGAGCGAGATCCGGATTCTTGATTGCGACCACGTTGCAACTTCCTTCCCGGATTTTGATGCCTTGACCCGAGGCTTGGGTCTGCAGATAGCGTCTCGAGATACTGGCGAGTGAGCGTGCCGATCATCACCGTGGACGGCCCCGGTGGTGCAGGTAAGGGCACTTTGTCCTACAGTCTGGCCAGCAAATTAGGCTGGAGCATGCTGGACAGTGGCGCGTTGTACCGCGTCACTGCCTTTGCCGTGCTTACCGATAATGTTTCGTTGTCGGATGAATCTGCAATCGCAGAAATCGCGAGTCATCTCGCTTTGGAGTTCGTGCCCGCCGCAGAAGGGCTTACGCAGGTCCTGTTGAACGGACAAGATATTAGTCTGGCAATTCGCAGTGAATCCTGCAGCTCGGCGGCCTCTAAAGTGGCCGCAATGGGTGACGTCCGCGCCGCGCTTCTTCAGCGCCAGCGCCAGATGGCTGTAGCGCCCGGTTTGGTGGCTGACGGCCGTGATATGGGGACAGTGGTATTCCCGGATGCCCCCCTGAAAGTATTCCTCACAGCCAGCGCCGAAGCCCGCGCCGAGCGTCGTTATCGTCAGTTGCTGGCAAAAGGCGAAAGTGTTACCCTCGCGCGCCTTCTCGAGACCATCGAGGAGCGGGACGCACGTGACAGGAATAGAACGGAGTCCCCGCTGGTACCTGCTACTGATGCCTTAGTCATTGATAGTACAGGTGTTTCGGCAGATTCGGTGCTTGACACCGTTCTCCGAGAAGCACGCCTTAGACAGCTGGTTAGTTAGTCTTATTAGCTAACACTCAAGGGCGGTTTTTTTGGAAATTGCCGGTTTTATTTGAAGTTAAAGCTTCGAAGTAAAGGTCTCGTGAATTGTTAGCTTTTGTTGAAACTTGATCCAGCACCGTTTCAGAAAGGCTTTATTTGAACAGGAGTCGTTCCTGCTGGAGGAGCGGCAGGCGCTTAGCGCCAACCCAAAAAACAGGTAACTATGTAATGAGCGAATCCTTCGCTGATCTATTTGAAGAAAGTTTAAAAACAGTCGATATGCAGCCCGGCGCCATCGTCACCGGCGTGGTAATCGATATCGACAATGAGTGGGTCACCGTTCACGCGGGACTCAAGTCTGAGGGTGTTATTCCCCGGGCGCAGTTCATTGATGCGGCGGGCGAATGCAGCCTGAACATCGGTGACGAAGTCCAGGTCGCGCTGGAAACGGTTGAAGACGGTTTTGGTGAAACCAAACTGTCCCGTGAGAAAGCTAAGCGTGCAGAATCCTGGAAAGATCTCGAAGCAGCCTTTGCCGCTGAAGAAGTGGTTAAGGGTGTTATCAATGGCAAGGTCAAAGGTGGCTTTACCGTTGACGTCAATACTATTCGCGCGTTCCTGCCTGGCTCTCTCGTGGACGTACGTCCCGTGCGTGACACCGCGCACCTCGAAGGCAAAGAGCTGGACTTCAAAGTCATCAAGCTCGATCAGAAGCGCAACAACGTTGTCGTTTCTCGCCGTGCGGTAATGGAAGCTGCTAACAGCGTTGAGCGTGATGCTCTGCTTGCAGGCCTCCAGGAAGGTCAGTCCATTAAGGGTGTGGTCAAGAACCTCACCGATTACGGTGCCTTTGTTGATCTGGGCGGAGTTGACGGTCTGCTGCACATCACGGATATGGCGTGGAAGCGCATCAAACATCCTTCAGAGATTGTCGAAGTCGGTCAGGAACTTGACGTTAAAGTTCTCAAGTTTGATCGCGAGCGTAATCGCGTGTCTCTGGGTCTCAAGCAACTGGGCGAAGATCCCTGGGTCGAGATCACAGGTCGCTACCCTGAAGGTAGCCGTGTCATGGCTAAAGTTACCAACCTCACCGATTACGGCTGTTTTGCCGAGATCGAAGAGGGTGTTGAAGGCCTGGTTCACGTATCCGAAATGGATTGGACCAACAAGAACGTACATCCGTCGAAGATTGTTCAGCTGGGTGACGAAGTCGAAGTCATGGTTCTGGATATCGACGAGGAGCGTCGTCGTATTTCTCTGGGCATCAAGCAGTGCCAGCAGAATCCATGGGACGCTTTCGCGTCTGGCGCAAGCAAAGGCGATCGTATCTCTGGCGTGATCAAGTCCATCACCGATTTCGGTATCTTTATTGGCCTCGAGGGCAATATCGACGGACTGGTGCACTTGTCTGATATTAGCTGGAATGAGACTGGCGAAGAAGCGGTTCGGAACTACAAGAAGGGCGATGAGATCGAAACGGTCATCCTTTCTGTTGATCCTGAGCGTGAGCGCATCTCCCTGGGCGTTAAGCAACTCGAAGACGATCCATTCAGCAACTACATTGCCGTTAATGATCGCGGCAGCATCGTCACCGGCGAAGTGATCGAAGTTGATCCTAAGTTTGTGACCGTGAAGCTGGCAGAAGAAGTTGAAGGCATTCTCAAGGTTGCAGACATCAGCCGCGAGCGCATCGAAGACGCGCGCAGCGAGTTCAAGGTTGGCGATTCGGTAGAAGCTAAGATCATTTCTGCTGACCGCAAGAATCGCGGAGTAGCGTTGTCGATTAAAGCGAAGGACTTTGACGATGAGAAGGAGGCTGTTAAGTCTCTGAAAGACGAAGCTGAAGCATCCTCACCGGGTACTATTGGTGACCTGATCAAGGCTCAAATGGGCGGTCAGTGATCTTTGCAAACAAGCTGGTCTTAAAGACTGGCTAAGCTAAGGGCCTTTCGGGGCCCTTTTTTTTGCCTTAATTTGGGTCCATCTTCTTCTTGCGGCGGATGAAGCTTCTTTGGAAGTGTAAATTTTCCATATAAAATAGGCACTTGCGTGAATTTATCGAAGCGTACACAATGCCCCTAACAGTAGTCGCACATGCCATGAGGGGAAACTACATGCCCCACGCTTTAGCTGCGGGCGGTTACACACTGACGATAGGTTGGGGTCGATCCTAATGACAAAAAGCGAACTCATTGAAGCCATTGCGTTGAAGCAAACCCAATTGTCCACAAAAGACGTTGAGCTGGCTGTGAAAACCGTCATCGAGCAGATGTCTAACTCTTTGAGTGGCGGTGGTCGAATTGAGATTCGGGGCTTTGGCAGCTTTTCGCTGCACTACCGGGAGCCTCGCCGGGGGCGGAACCCCAAGACCGGAGACGCAGTGGAGTTGACGGGCAAGTACGTTCCTCACTTTAAACCGGGTAAGGAGCTTAGAGATAGGGTCAATCTCGGACTGCAGGCTGGTCTCTGAGTGGCAATCTAATGGGTTTCGTGCGTAAGCTTTTAGCCTTGATTCTCGCCTTGGCGATGGCCGGGCTTGGTGTGTTGTTCGCCCTGCAAAATGCCGAACCTGTGCCTCTGGATGTTCTCTTTATGATTCTTCCTCCCCGTAGTTTGGCGCTCTGGGTATTGGGCGCACTCGCGCTTGGGGGATTTCTTGGTCTATTGCTGTCATCGTTTGCAGTGCTCCGTTTGCGGGCGAGGCTTATGTCGGCCCGGCGGCAAATTGCTAATACACAATCCGAGGTCGACCGACTCCGCGTGAAGGGTCTCGCCACGCGTGAATGATGCGCTGGTTTTCCTTCTGCTGTTTTCAGCGGTGGCGTGCGGCTGGTGGTTAGGACGCCGGAGCCTTAAAGGAGCAAGTAGTGGCCTTGCGGGACCACCGAGTCAGTATTACCGCGGTCTGAATTACCTTTTAGATGGCCGACCCGATGGCGCGGTGGATCAGTTCATTAGCGCTCTGGAGGTCAATAGCGAGACCCTGGAAACCCATATTGCTTTAGGGAACGTGCTTCGTCGTCGCGGTGAGGTCGATCGAGCTATACGGATTCACCAAAACCTTCTGGCGCGTCCAAACCTTCCGCGATCACAAATGCATATTGCCCATCTGGAGCTAGCCAGAGACTACATTTCTGCAGGTCTTCTGGATCGGGCTGAAACGCTGCTTCTCGACCTAGTGGCGGAGTCCGATGAGCAGCGCGACATCAGTCGTCTGTATCTTGTGGAAATCTATCGTTCGGAGAGCGAGTGGCAGCGAGCGATAGATGAGGCAAGGGCCCTGCTTCCCAGACGCAGCCTGTTGGGTGGTGAGGCTCAGGCCCCCCAGCTTTCGGGACAAGCTATACCTGTACAACTGGCACATTTTTACTGCGAGCTCGCCATAGAAGCCGCCGATGACGGTCGTATTGATGACGCCAGGACATTGTTGCAGGACGCTCTGCGCAGCGACCCCTCCTGCGCGCGGGCATCCCTTGAGCTGGGGCGCTTTGAAGGCGCCGCGGGCAACCACAGACTGGCTATAGATGCGCTCACGCGCGTTGTGGAACAGCATGCCGAGTTTCTGCCGGAGGCTATTCCCGCGTTGAGAGAGTGCTATGCCGCGCTCGGAGAGGAAGAGGCTCTTTCGGGGTACCTCCGCCGCTGTCTGGATGAACATCCCTCTACTCCGCTGATGATCGCGGTGGCGGAAGACATTCGGCGGGACGAAGGAAATGCGGCAGCGCATGGTTTTTTAGCCGATCGTCTCGCTCAAGCCCCATCGCTGAGAGGCTTGCTGCGTTTGATTCGCATCCAGCAGGAAGAGAGCCCGAGCACGCCGGGGGACTCCCTATCAATGTTGGGAGTCCTGTTGGATCGCCTCATCGAAGTGCGCCCCGCCTATCGCTGCGATCACTGCGGTTTCTCTGCTCGTCGCTTGCTTTGGTTTTGCCCGGGCTGCAAGTATTGGGGCACCTTCAGAACTATACGTACCGCAGAAACGGAGTAATTCTATGGTCAATGCGGCATCACCGGTCATCGTGGCTCTGGACTATCCAGAGATGGCTCCGGCACTGGAGCTTGCGTCTGTTTTGGATCCCTCAGCCTGTCGACTCAAAGTCGGTAAAGAGCTGTTTACAGCGTCGGGACCTCTTCTCGTTGAACGGCTACAGGACCTCGGCTTCGAGGTGTTTCTTGATCTCAAATTTCACGATATTCCCAACACCGTCGCGGGTGCCTTGCGCAGCGCAGCGGCGATGGGTGTTTGGATGGTCAATGTCCACGTGAGCGGAGGGCGTCGAATGCTCGAGGCCTCGGTAGAAGCGTTTGCAAGTTTGTCGACACCACCGATGCTTATAGGTGTGACGGTGCTGACTAGCATGGATGCTCAGGACTTTGGCGAGCTTGGCTATGAAGGTTCTCTCGGCGAACAGGTTCTTCGCCTTGCAAACCTGGCGAAAGACTGCGGCCTTCAAGGTGTCGTGTGCTCGGCCAAAGAGGCCACCGTCCTACGTCAAGAACTCGGCTCTACTTTTGCGTTGGTTACTCCCGGTATCCGTCCCGCTGGTGCCACAGCTGATGATCAACGACGAATACTGACTCCCGCTGAAGCGATGGAGGCGGGGGCTAGCTATCTTGTGGTCGGGCGGCCGATCACCCGCGCCGAGGATCCCGCTGCTGCATTAGAAGCGATCAATCGCTCCCTTTAAAAAGTCTCGCTCAGTCAGTTCTGCCCAATGCGACCAATGACGGCGCACAGGGCGAAATCCTTGCTAGTCTCGTTGTTCAATCGGAGTGCAGCACCGCTTCCGATTGATCCATAGCGCCTGCGGTGCCAGGCGAAGCTGCTTCGCTGGGTATTAGATTCACAGGCTCGATTTATCACGCGATGACAAGGAGGTCTCACCGTGAATGACACAAAGACTATTCGTTCGATATTTTCCACCTTTTCCGATGCTTCTCCGCAAAAAAATCTGTGGGCGGTCAATCCATTTCGTACGCTGGCAGCATCGACGGATGCCGGAATCCGCACATGCAAACGGGCGCTTTCCCGTTGCTTATCTCTCCGTCGTGGACTGCCTTTATTGACGGCTGCTGTTATGGCGACACAGCTTTCCCTCTATGGATCGTCCGCGCTTGCGCAGTCAGCGACACCGAATAAGGCTGACACATCGCCGATGGAAGTGGCGGGCGAGATGAGCATGGAATCTGTGAACATCAACAGTGCATCAGCCATCGAACTCTCCAGCCAGCTTAACGGGATTGGTGGAAGCAAAGCTGAGGCTATCGTGCGATACCGGGAGCAGTTTGGACCCTTCGAGTCAGTGGAAGAGCTGTCGGAAGTTACCGGGATAGGCGCCGCGACCGTGGAGCGGAATCGCAAGCTGATACGTATTCGTTAAGCGCGCCGTCCAGAAGGGGGCTACAGCCCCCTTTATTTCTTCGCCCTATACGCGCACCATTCCGCCGCAGTGATTGAGTGGGGAGCGTAGGGCGTGCATTGCCTGGTAACAGGAGCCAACGGATACATCGGACAAGCGTTGTTACCAGCGCTCGCGGAGCGGAAGTATCTGCTGAGTATGCAGTGCCGTTCTGGAGCTGTGTCCGCGTTACAAAGAGCTAACGCGAGCCTCTTCGAATGCGACTTCAGCAGCGATACATGGGAGCTCCCGCTGCAGGATGTGGACGTAGTCGTGCATCTGGCTGGCGTAGCCCATCAGCAGGGTGACATTGCCGTTTATCAGACTGTTAACGTCGATGCTTCTTTGGCCTTGGCCGACAGAGCGATAGCGGCGGGCGTGCGCCGCTTTGTATTCGTGAGCAGTGTCAAAGCAGAGACAGCTGAGTACGACGAAAGTGGTGTCTTGTTGCAAGTGTCAGAAGCCAAAAACCCCTATGCCCAGTCCAAAGCGGTGGCCGAGGAGGGCCTGCGGCAGCGTTTCCAGGGTAGTGACGTGACGCTTGTCGTCCTTCGTCCTGCCCTTGTTTATAGCGAAGGTTCTTTGGGGCACCTACGCTGGCTTCGTCGCTGGGCGAATCTGCATTTACCCACTCCACCTGAGGGCGGGCAGAGAAGCATGATTGCTCTGGCTGATCTTGTTCGCCTGCTGACATTGTTAGTGGAGTTCCCCCTCGACGACAAGCAGACGTTTGTGACTGTGACCGATGGTGAGTCTTACAGCACCCGGAGATTGCACGCGGCACTTTGTACGGCAGTGCAGCGGCAGCCCTGGCTGCCATCACCGCCAGCGTTTGTTTGGCAAGTCCTTGGCCGGATTCTGGATACAGTTCGTGGTGAAGCGCCAGGGCGAACCTGGGATCGTATGACCGGTGACGAGTGTTATGCGTCAAAAGGCTTGGATGTTTTAGGCTTCAGCCCGTCATTGAGCTTTGAATCCAGTTTGGGAGTCGTCGCAGATGCATCTTAGTTTCGGCTTACTGGCGCTGCTTTTGAGCCTAATGTTCACGGCCGTTTATCTTCCCCTGGCGAAGCGTTTGCGATTTTTGGACGCTCCAAACCATCGCAGCGCACACGTGGTGGTGACCCCAAGCTCTGGTGGCTTGGCGATTGTTGCCGCCATCGTCATTAGTCTGCTGGCGTCAGCGGTGTCAGGACAAAATCCTGATCAAGTGTCGTTATCCACGATGTTGTGGCTGATTGTCGCTGTGTGCGCGCTGGGAGCCTGGGATGACCGGCGTCCGGTACCGGTTTATTTACGTCTTTGTGTGTTCCTCTTGTTGTCAGCATTTGCCGTGTTTGCGAATTTAGGTTCTGAGCCCATGCCGTCGTGGATGTGGCCGCTCTTGATTGTTGGTTTCGCGTGGTTGCTTAATCTCTACAACTTCATGGACGGCATTGATGGTCTTGCTGCGCTTCATACGGTACTGGTGGCCGGAGGCATGCTTACAGTGGCCCTTATCACAGGTGCCGAGCGCACGTATCTGGTGTTCTGTGTGATTATCGCCGGTGGTTATGCCGGTTTTCTCGTGTTCAACTGGCCACCGGCCAAGCTGTTTATGGGGGACGCCGGGAGCCTCAGTGCCGGGATGCTCATAGGTTGGCTAGGGTTGTTGGCCTGGCAGGATGCGCATTTACCGATTATCGCGTGGGTGCTGCTCATGAGTCCCTTTTTGTTGGACACCGGCGTCACCCTCATGGAACGGGTTATACGAAGGGAGCACTTAACCGAAGCACACAGTGGGCACTGCTACCAGCGCCTCGCGCGGCATTGGGATAGCCATAAACGGGTTGATTTCGCCTTATTGCTTTTGCATCTATGTTGGCTTCTGCCCCTGGCGATCTTATCCGCTTTCAGGGCCTTGCCAGAATGGACGTTGTTAGTCCTAGGATTATTCCCGCAACTCTTACTCATAGCGAAATTGCGCCGTTTGAAGTAACATTCAAATCTTAAGTCGGCATTAAATACAGCGTTCTCAATTACAAGCTGACAGGCGCATAACCAGCGCGGAGTGAAATAAAACGATTGAATAAACCAGCCCAAAATCTGGTGGAGAGAGTGCGCGCAGTAGTGGACATTCCTGTCCAACTCATTCTCCGCATCGTAGAAGTGCCTCGCAACGTCAAGCAGGCCATGGTCCTTGGAGTGGACATGGGCTTTGTTGCCCTGTCACTCATTGTCGCTTTCGGTTACCCCTTTGCCTCTTTTTCCCAGCCACCCGGCAGCGTAGAACTTTTCTGTGCTGCATTGACTATGCTTGCCAGCGCCGTTGTCTTTCTGCGTATGGGTCTTTATCGAGCGATTATCCGCTTCATGGGACAGCAGGCGATCTGGACAATTATTCAGGCTGTCAGTTATTCCACGCTCGCCCTCGGCGCGGCAATATTTTTCACTCAGGCCGATGTGCCAAGGTCGATGCCTTTTGTGTATTGGGCGATGGCGATGTTCACTATCGGCGGGTCGCGCTTAATCGTCCGTGCGGGTTATCAGGCGCGACTTCGCTCCAGTGGCAAAAATGTCCTGATTTACGGTGCAGGTGAGTCTGGTCGCCAATTGCTGACGGCGCTGCACCATGGTGATCAGTACCGCGTTGTGGCGTTTGTAGATGACGACCCTCGAGCACAGCACGCTGTTATTAATGGTTTGCAGGTCGCGTGGCCTCGCGATCTTGAACGCCTGATAGAGCAACATGCGATTACCCAGGTTCTCTTGGCGATACCATCTGCATCCGCGGAGCGGCGGCGAGAGATTATCAACTCTCTGGTTGGTCTGCCTGTGCACGTACGTACCGTACCCAAGATCAATGAACTGGTGGGTGGCGCAGCGATGGTCAGCCAGATTCAGGACATTGATCTTGATGACCTTCTCGGTCGTGATCCCGTACCTCCTCATCCTGAGCTTATTGACCGCTGCATTACCGGCAAAGTAGTGATGGTTACCGGCGCTGGCGGCTCGATCGGTGCTGAGCTATGCCGTCAGATTCTGGAGGCAGGCCCTAAGCAGATCGTTCTTCTAGATAATTCCGAGTACGCCCTCTATCGTATCGAGCGCGAGCTCAAGGACTTGCAGACGGGTTTGCAGATACATGTCGATACGGTTTGTCTGCTGGGATCGGTTCGAGATCAGCGACGCATGGAAACGATTTTCAGGACCTTTGGGGTTCAGACCGTTTACCACGCTGCGGCGTACAAGCACGTGCCCATGGTGGAACATAACGTCGCTGAAGGTGTTGCGAATAACGTCTTTGGAACCTGGCATGCGGCTGAGGCGGCGCGCCTCGCGCAAGTCGAGACTTTCGTGCTTATTTCTACTGATAAAGCCGTACGTCCGACCAACATAATGGGCGCATCAAAGCGTTTTGCTGAATTGATCTTGCAGGGGCTTGCGGGTGAAGAGAGCTCCACGCGATTTTGTATGGTCCGCTTCGGGAACGTGCTCGGGTCTTCGGGCTCCGTTGTACCTTTGTTTCGCGAGCAAATTGAATCTGGCGGCCCGGTTACGGTGACCCACCCAGAGGTTTCCCGCTACTTTATGAGTATCCAGGAGGCAGCACACCTTGTGCTGCAGGCTAGCGCCATGGGCACCGGCGGAGATGTGTTTGTGCTCGATATGGGAGAACCCGTTCGCATAGTCGACCTCGCCAAACGCATGATCCGTCTAAGCGGTCATGAGGTGGGATCCGGGCGTGACAAGTTAGACGCGGTAGACATCGAATTCATCGGTTTACGACCCGGCGAAAAGCTCCACGAAGAACTACTCCTCGGCTCATCGGTGAGCGGTACCGGCCATCCTATGATCATGCGCGCGGAAGAAGAATGCCTGTCTCACGGGCAGGTCGGTGTAGCTCTTAAGGAGTTGATGTTGCGCTGCGAAGATATGGATTGCCAGGGAATCACCGAGGTGCTTCGCGAGGCGGTCAGCGGCTTTGCCAGCCACGAGATTCGCCACGATCACATTTGGGTCAAACAAGGCCGCGCCGGCAAGCGTCGTGCATCTGCCACCGACAGCGAAGTCGCCAACGTCGAAAAGCTATTCCCGGACTCAGCGCTCGACCTTTAACGTCTTTACGCTCCCCGCCTGTGACGCATCGGCGCGGGGCAGCGTCACCAACGCAGCTTTCTCTGTCTCGACCCTTCTTACAACTCACGGCATACTGACGCGATGAAAAGCTTTGATGTATTTAATGGTGATGCCGATGGCATCTGCGCGCTCCTGCAGTTACGTCAGGCTATGCCTAGGGAGGCAGAGCTCGTCACGGGGGTAAAACGCGATATTCAGCTGCTTGAAGTACTTGACCCGACCGTAGCCGAGAGGGTGACGGTGCTTGATGTCTCACTGGATAAGAATCGTGAACCGCTGGAGGCGTTACTGGCCGCAGGGACCCACGTGTTCTATTGCGACCATCACTTTGCCGGCGAGATTCCCAAGCACCCGAATCTGGAAGCTTTGATTAACACTGCGCCCGACGTGTGCACGAGTCTTCTTGTGAATGGCCATTTACGCGGTGCCTATGCCCACTGGGCGGTGGTCGGTGCTTTTGGCGACAATCTGGATGATAGTGCCAAAGCTGTGGCGAAGACCTTGGATTTGGATGCTGAGACCGTCGAGCTCTACAAACGCTTGGGTACCTACGTTAATTACAATGGCTATGGCGCAGCTCTGAATGATCTACATTTTCATCCTGCGGAGCTCTACCAGTTAATGCGTGCCTACGCCGAGCCCCGTTTGTTCGTTAGCGATGCTATTTCGAGTTTTGAGAAGCTCGAGCAGGGCTATGAAGGGGACATGGGTAGCGCGACGTCGCTGTCGCCCGAGTGGGAAAATGACGCCGCCGCTCTGTTCATGCTCCCCGATGCGCCCTGGGCCCGCAGGGTTAGCGGTGTTTATGGCAACGCTCTTGCCAATGCTACGCCAGCGCGTGCCCACGCCGTACTGACTCAAAAGGCAAATGGTGGATACTTGGTGAGCGTGCGAGCTCCTTTGAGTGACAAGCGAGACGCCGATACCTTGTGTCGACAATTCGAAACCGGAGGCGGTCGTGCGGCCGCGGCAGGAATTAACGAGCTGCCAGCCGATCAGCTTGCTGCATTTATCGACGCCTTTTCAGCGATTTACCCCTAGCTTTTATGGATTGGGACGACTTAAAGATTCTCCTCGCGCTATCTCGAAAGCGTTCCGCACGCGGTGCTGCGCAGCTTCTGGGCGTCAGTAACTCCACGGTGACTCGTCGCTTAGACGATTTTGAGCGTGACCTGGGGTCGAGGTTGTTCGACCGTACTCCCGAGGGGTACCGGATGACGCAGACGGCAGAGAACCTTCTGCCAACCGCCGAGCATGTTGAAGAGCTCATGCTGACAGCCGAGCGTCAGGTCACGGGCACGGATCAGGAGTTGGAAGGAACGATTCGGTTGACCTTGCCTCCGGCGAGCGGCTTTAACGTGCTCATGCCGCGCCTAGCCCAATTCGCCGCGGATTATCCCGGTATTGATCTAGAGGTCATCAGTAGTCCGGATGCCCTGGATTTGGGTCGACGGGAGGCCGATATCGCAATCCGTATTTTTTTGACCGGTTCGTCGCCCCCTGAAAACCTGATCGGTCGGAAAATCTCCGGGATGACCGCGTCTGCCTATGTCCACCGTGATCTCCTCAATCCTGATGACCCTGAAGATGTGAGTCATCTCACTTGGATAGGTCTACATGGCAATAACTACGATGATTCTTGGAAAAAACTCTGTAAAAACGGGCACTTACCAGTTCGTCACGCAGTCTCGGCGATTACTCTGCAAGTAGAAGCGGTGCGCTCCAAGATGGGTATGATGTTTGCTGCTTGTGCCATGTTCAGAGATCACCCTGAAGTTGTCAGGGTGCCCGGGGAAGACGTACATCACTATCTCGATCTATGGGTGCTGACGCATAAAGATTTGCGCTTGTCAGCGCGCATGCGGATTCTGAGAGAGATTCTGGCGGAAGAGCTTTCACAGCTTCGTCCCTACTTTGATAGCTGTTGTGACGAAGAAGAGGGTGTTGCAAAAATGCAGCAAGCGTAGTCAATACCGGATATCGCGCTTCATTTATGCAGCGCCTATAGTGGGTCTCAACATTCAGGAAGGAGATCCACCATGAAGAAAGTCCTCGTTTCAAGCATCGGAATCATTCTCGCCACAGGCGCAGTATCAGCTTTCGCCGGCAAGCAAGATCGTGAAAACCTTGCCCAGTGCAAGGCGGACATTGAGTCTTACTACGGTGATAGTACTCGCACTCGACTGCGCAGCATCAAGCGTAGCTCCGGCGAAACCCATCTGCGTCTGATGGTTAACCCCAAGGATGGCGAGAACACGGTTATCGTTTGCTCCGTGAGCAGTGATGGCGCTAGCAGCCTCGCGACCGGCGACGGCGTCGCACTCTCTCCGTCAGAATCCGAGCAGAAGGTCAGCTTAGTTCAATAAGTCTTGCGGGCCGGCGGGGATTCGCCGGCCCTTAAACCCCGCGGCGGTACTCATGGTGCAACCGCATTGTCCCGGAACCTCAGGTTCCGGGTTTTTTTTGCCTGTTCAGTCCTCTACGTCATCCACATCCAGCTGGCCACTCAGCCTGCGCCGGATATGCGACCAGGACATGCCGGCCGCCAATAGCAGCGAGACTAGCAGTAGAGCGAGCCAGGTAAGGGCGCCCGTGGCATCAGTGGAGAGTAAGCCAAGGTCAATAAACAGCCAGATCATGCATCCGAAGAGCGCCGCTCCAAGAGCAATTCCCAGCCATCCCAAGGAATTGAATGTGGCACGGAGATAAACCAGCCAAGCGATGAGTAGCGCAACGCCTACCAGGGCCGGGAGGGGACCGAAACTGAAGTTTTCTGATAAGAGCCAGCCCACATAAGAAAAAGCGGTCGGGTTGTACGTGCCGAAAACCAGCGCTACGGCAAACAACCACCGGACCAGGAAGCTATCGAGTCCAAAAGACTTTGCCATGCTTATTTCTCCGTCATTCTCTTTAGTTATCTAACGCAGTTTTACTGCTGCACTCACGTTGAAACGTAAAGCTAGAGCAAAGTGTGCAGCTACGCAATCGCTGAGCATTTCAGGGTGCCGGAATAGGGTAGATCTGATGTATCTCCTCTATTTTGCGTAATAGATCTTTGTCGAGCTTTAGGTCGACGCTGGCAATGTTTGTCCGCAGCTGCTCCATGGTGGTCGCACCGATGATATTACTGCTTGTGAACTGCCGGCTGTTTACGAACGCGAGGGCCATTTGAGCGGGATCTAATCCGGCGTCGCGAGCGAGGGCGACGTATGCGTCTGTGGCCGCCTCCGACTGCGGATTGTTGTAGCGGCTGAAGCGTTCAAAGCGGGTGAGTCGTGCGCCGGCGGGGCGAGCGCCACCGGCGTACTTGCCCGATAACATACCGAAGGCCAAGGGCGAGTAAGCTAGGAGGCCTGCTTTTTCTCTTATGGTCATTTCCGCCAATCCCACTTCAAAGCTGCGATTGAGGAGGTTGTAAGGGTTTTGAATTGATTGCACTCGAGGAAGATCTTTTTCGCGGGCGACCCGCAGATACTCCATAAGTCCCCAAGGGGTCTCGTTCGATATACCAATCGCGCGCACCTTGCCTGCCTTGACCAGCTCTCCCAGAGCAGACAGCGTCTCTTCGATAGCAATCCCGTCGTCATCTCTGTGTCGGTAACCCAGTTGGCCGAAGAAGTTTGTGATTCGCTCGGGCCAATGCACTTGATAGAGATCTACGTAGTCCGTTTGAAGACGCTGTAACGAGGAGTCGATGGCCGCGTGGATCTGTTCCCGAGAGAGTCTTGGTCCCTCTCGTAGGTGATCAAAGTCACCACCGGGCAAGCTTCGTCCTGCAACTTTTGTAGCCAACACGATGTCATCACGCTTGCCGCGTTTATGCAGCCACTGGCCGATGATGCGCTCCGTTTCTCCCTGAGTCTCGGGGCGAGGGGGTACCGGATACATTTCTGCGGCATCAAAAAAATTCACGCCCTGGCTTACAGCGTAATCCATTTGCTCGGCAGCCTCTTCGTAGGTGTTTTGCTCGCCGAAGGTCATCGTCCCGAGGCAAATGAGGCTGATATCAATGTCGCTGTTACCGAGTTTTCTGTATTCCATAGCGCTCTGGTTTTGTCCTTTGCTAGTTATATTTTTGGGGATTGGTCATCGATGGATTATCAGTTTGCCAGCGTTGTACTTCGATAACACCTATCGGGTCCTGGTGGATGACAATATCCGCGCCAGGAAACTGTTCCAAGATGGCGACCTCAACTTCATCAGAAATGTGATGGGCTTCGATTAAAGAGATATCACTATCCATTTCGAGGTGAAGCTGAATGATGGCTGTGCGCCCCGATTGTCGCGTTCTCAAGTCATGGAGGCCTTTCACCGAAGCGTTGGCGAGCGCGATCGCCGAAATCTGCTGTCGTTGGTGTTCAGGGAGTTCTCGGTCCAGTAGTTCATTCAAAGCCTGGCGCAGTATCTCGCGCGTCGATATCAGTAGGTAAAGGGCTATAAGGAGGGCGAAGACCGGATCTGCCTGTATCACGCCCTGGCTAGCCAGTAGCAATGCCAGGAGGGTCGCTGCATTGCTTAGGAGGTCTGCGCGATAATGAACAGAATCTGCATGGATAGCTGTTGAGCCCGTGCGACGGACAACATAAACCTGAAACATGACTAAAAGCGAGGTCGCGACCATCGCCAATAGCATGACGGCCACGCCAGCTGTTACGGCTGGCATTGGCACGGGCTCAAACAAGCGGTGCAGCGCCTCGTGGATCAAAAAGGCACTGGTAGCCACAATAAAAGCAGCCTGAATCAAGGCCGCGAGAGACTCGGCCTTGCCATGACCAAAGCGGTGGTTGTTATCCGCGGGGGTAAGAGCGTAGCGGACGGCAAAAAAATTGATCAGCGATGCAACTGAATCCATGAGCGAGTCCATAAGGGATGCCAGGATACTCACTGCTCCGGTACTCAAGTACGCGAAGAGCTTTACGATAATCAACAGGCATGCAGTCAACACGGAGGCAAGCGTTGCCAAGCGCATGAGCCTCGCGGCTTGCGCTTCCTGATGGTCTGTTTCGCCAGGTTTGGATTTAGCAGGTCCCAAAGTTGGTCCTAAGCATTGGTCATTAACTGCACGAGGGTTTAAGTCCGCGCCCCAAATGCGTAAAGTCGCATCCTCAAATCAGGTAACGATTCTATCACCATGTCTTTCTTTCCCTTGGCAACCACTGCACGTTTGTGTGTTGGTGTCATCTCGGTCCAAAGCTTTCTAGGTGCGATTAGCCTGAGTCTGGCAGAGGCGGCGGAGCTTGAGGAAGTAAAGGTCGTGGGCCGCAGAGATACGTTGATATCGACCCTCGGTTCAGTCACCACAGATGTTATAGCTTTCGATGAGCAGGTGTCCCTGAATCGAACAGTGGGAGACTGGATTGAGCAACTACCGGGAGTGAGTTTAAACGGCCAGGGTGGTTTGTTTCAGGCCTACAGTATTCGGGGATTTAGCCGTTGGAGAGTTCGTACCGAGCTAAACGGTGTTCCCATTATCACGGACCGTCGCGCAGGTAACTCAGCGTCGTTTGCTCCTCCCGATCTCATTGCGCAGGTGTCGGTCGATAAGTCCGCTTCTTCTACCTTGTACGGGTCCGGCGCGATGGGCGGCGTCGTGAGCCTCGATTCACGGATTCCCGATGGTAGATCCCTAAAGTTTGAGGGAGCTGATAATGGAGAGCAGTTTTCCTTGACTGCTCTCTCAGGGAGCGGTGATGGCTTATCTGCGGGCCTGAGCATCAGACGGGCGGATGACGCTGATGGCCCCAATGGAGACACGCTGAACACAGCCTTTGAGCAAGTGGCGGCAACCCTCTCAGGCGCTTACGCTCTTGGTGAGTTAGATTTGTCCTACAGTTGGTTGGGTAGTGCGGGGCGAGATATCGGCAAAAGTAATGCTTTGTTTCCCGAGCGCCGAGTGAGCAGTTATCCCGACGATAATCATTCCGTTACCCAATTAGAGTTGCGTTCGGGAGGGGACTGGTTTCTGCGAGGCTACCACCACTATCAAGATTGGGCAGCAGACGTTGAGCGGGTTAGGGAGCGGCGAAATCTTACCAGCTACCGGTCTCACACCCTCGGAGGTCTGTTTCAGGCAAACACCGCAATTCTTGCTGGTACAGGCAGTGTGGGGCTTGAGTGGGTCGGCCGACGCGGGGTGTCCATCAGAGATGAGGAATACAGTCCTGATGGAAGTTTAATTGTTGCGCAGGAACTGGTGGATGGTGACGAGGATACCCTTGCCGCCTTTGCCGATCAGCAATGGAAGGTGGGTGATGTCAGCGTAAGCGGAGGACTGCGATATGACCGGATCGAACAGTCCACCGATGCGCGCAAGAACTCTGATGGACAATGGTCGGGTAGTGCGGCTCTGGATTACAGTTTTGCTGAGGGCTGGTCACTTCGCGGCGAGCTTGCATCGGGCTTTCGTTTTCCCGGCCTGAGTGAGCGCTATTTCAATGGTACGACCCCCCGAGGAGAGGTCTTGGGTAACCCTGACCTTAAAGCTGAAACACGGCGCAGCGGAGAGATAGATTTAAGGTTTACGCCTCTGTCTTCTTCTTTCGGTGGTGGGGTTTCTGTGTATTACAGCGATCTTGAGGATTATATCGAGCGCTACCCCGTAGGACCCGAGCTTGTGTCCTATCGCAATCTGGATGGTGCAAGTATCCAGGGGATCGAGCTGGATGTAGGATTTCAAACGGGTCCGGTTAATCACCGACTGAGTTATCAGTGGCAAGAGGGTGAAGACGATCAAGGTAACACCCTGGCTGACCTTAATCCCCCGGCGCTGCGCTATTTTTTTGCGTGGGAGCGCGAGCAAAGGGGCTTCTACAGTGACCTTAGTTTTCGTGACTCAAGAGAAGAATTTGGCGCGGATGAAGTACCCCTGGATTCTGCCTGGATTTGGAATGCGCGCTTCTCTCAGCGTGTAGCAAATAGCTGGCGCGCCGAACTATTTCTCAGCAACATTCTGGACGAGGAGTACCGCTCCACAGCGGACGACGTTGCGCCCTTGCAGCCGGGAAGAACCGTGGGGATACGTTTAGAGTGGCGTGATAGCTGATAGCTGATAGCTGATAGCTGCGCTCTGGCGCTGGGACTTAACTCCGGCCGGGGAATATCTCCGGAGGCTGCTCTGGCACCCACTGGGGATACTTTTTCATGACACGCGTAAAAAGCGAAACCCCCAGAAGCCTGTCCAGCCAAGCGCGGAGTGCAGGGTAGGGCGCTTGATCAAACCACTCGCGGTCCACGCCGGCAAACTGCCGAATGAAGGGAAAGATAGCGATATCGGCGAAACCTTTTGTCGACCCCGACAGCCAATCGTTTTTTTTCAAACACTGCTCGAGTCTTTCTAGAAACTCGCAAGCCTCATCCCGATACCATTTTGCGTCGTGCTCCGGATGTCGGTCGGCGTATTTGTACTTGTCGAGCAGGATTTTAAAGCTCCCGTCATTCTCAGCTATAAGTGAAGCTCCGGTGGAATCTTCGTCTCTCGGGAGCCAACCGTCAGGGTCCGCATGACTGAGCGCCCAACGCATGACATCAATACTCTCATCGATTACTTCTCCATCCGCTAAGACGAGAACAGGGACCGTTCCTTTTTGTGAGGCAGCAAGCATGGCCGCGGGCTTGTCTTTAAGTACGACTTCGCGCAGTTCTACCTGAGCGCCGGAGTAGGCCACAGCCATCCGTGCGCGGATCGCGTAAGGGCAGCGGCGAAAGCTATATAGCAAAGGGAGCGCTGCGAGGTTTTGCTCTGGCATATAGTGGCGATCACAAAATTCGGATTCGTTACGAACTGTACAGGCTCGTCACAAAAAGGTGCAAACCTACACAGAGATCTACGGACCTAAGATTCCCGTCGTATGCATGAGAGTTAGGGCTTTCGGATTTACCCGTTTGCTATGATCGAGTCGTGTATTGCTCACTACTCTTTTTCTCTGTATCAAGAAGCCGCTTTAAGGCAAGCTCGATAACCTTTAACGCGAGTGTTCGTAGTTTCTTCGTGTTGAGCTGGATTCTCCTTGGAACCTTACTGCAGCCGGAACCTGTATGGGCCGAGTCAGATTCCTCTCCAACACTCGATAGCCTGTGGAATGCTGCCAACCTTTACGAAGCTGGCAGTAACGATGCATTGCTACAGAAAGTCACCTTGAGCGGGCGCTTACAGGCCGATGCGGCGATTTTTGACGCAAAACAAGGTCGCTTTGAAGATGCTCTCTGGCGACGATTCCGTTTTGGCTTTAAAGCGCAGTTACGGGAAAACTGGCTCGTGCATGTAGAGGGCGATTGGGACCTCAATGCGAACACGAGTAGGGGTGATGATGAATCAGATGAATCGTTTAACCGCTTCACCGATGCCTACATTGCATGGAAGCCTAATGAAAGACTGCAAGTTAAGCTGCTAAAGCAGTCGGCGGGTTTTACCCTTGATGGAGCTACTTCCTCTACAAAACTCTTGACGCCCCAGCGTAACAATCTGACCAACAATTTGTGGTTTACATCGGAGTACTTCACCGGTGTCTCGGCTGGTGGAGAGACTGACGGTGGGTGGGGGTGGAAGGCGGGATTGTTCTCAGCCGAGAGTAATGAAAACTTTGGTCTCTTCGAGGCGGGAGCATTTACACTGCTGTCGCTTGGCCGTGATTTTTCCGGCCACTTGTCAGTTGATCGCGCTGAGTTACGCTTTGACTTTGTCCGGAATGAGGAGCGAGAGGGGGCGCAAACCCCAGATTTGTCGCAGGTGCTCTCTTTTTCGGGTAAATGGGAAGTCGATAAGTGGGGCTTGTGGAGCGACTTGGCGCTAGGAAACGGCTACGGCGATCGAAGTGACACACGTGGTCTTACCCTAATGCCGTTTTACACTTACAGCCCGCAGTTTCAGGCTGTCCTCCGCTACACCTGGCTAGAGAGTGCAGACAACAATGGCGTGCGTCTGGGTCGCTACGAACGTGAGATAGTCGAAGAGCGGGGCGATGAGTATCAAGAGTTCTATGCGGGGGTAAATGTGTTTCTCTATGGACACAAACTGAAGTGGCAGTCGGGACTGCAGTTTACGGAAATGCAGGATTCGGCAGGCGATGGCGGTGCCTACCGAGGCTGGGGATTTACTACCGCTCTTCGAGTGTTTTGGTAGTTGCCATGCTCTCTGACAGGCGGCCTCAATCCAAGAACTGCCACGTCTCCGCCCCGTCGAAGGTGCGTAGCTTCAGATCTTGAGTTACTTCTGCGGCTAGCATGCGACCATTTACCGCTACACGTTTTGGCTGCTCTTCACTGAGGGAGTCATAGTGGGTCATGCATCCACAGTTCGCACAGTGTTGAAAAGCAATTTGCTTATCCCCCCAAATGTACGACACAAGGCTACCGGGCGCGGCCTTCACCGATGTGGTTTCTGTGTCAAGGAATGCCCATTGAGCGCCATAGCGCCGGCATACTGAGCAGGTGCATTGCACAAGCGTCTCCGGAGTAATTGCCAGCGTGATTTTAATGGCGCCGCAGTGGCAGCTGGCTTCGGGCATCGGCTGCTCCTGTTGAGTTTGTGGTGTATTGGCGATCAGGCGGTCATTCCACCATCGACCATGTAAACGCCACCGTTTAGAAAACCACTCTCTTCGCTCGCTAAAAACATCATCATGTTTGCAACATCCTCGGGGTCAGCGTAGCGCTCCATGGGTATGCTTGCCTTGATTGCCTCGTACTGTGCGCGTGGATCCTCTGGCATTAGGCCAGTTTCCAGAGAGCGCATCATGCGGCCCTCCACCGGTGAAGGATTGAGAGTATTCACTCGGATGTTGTGTGGGCCACCCTCTTTTGCGCAGGCTCGCATAAGTCCTACTACGGCATGCTTGCTCGTGCCGTAGGCTGTCATCCCAGGCGTGGCGCTGACGCCCGCGACGGACGAGGTGATCACGATGCTGCCGCCGCCACCGGCGACCATGACGGGGAATACGTGCTTGATCCCAAGGAATACACCCAGCACGTTAACATTGAATACGGACTGGAAAGTGCTCAGATCTAGCTCACTTACCGGCATAACGGGCCCCTCAACGCCAGCGTTCGCAAGGAGCACATCGACGCCCCCAAAAGCCTCAACTGTCGCTGCCACATATTTTTCGGTGTCCGCTTCTGAAGTAACGTCAGCGACGCTGTAACGCACGCTGTCATCGCTATAGCCAGACGTGACCTCCTGCAAGCTTTCTTCGTTTAGATCGACAAGCATTACCTTGGCGCCTGCGGCCACGAAGCGCTGCAGGACGATTCTGGCTATGTCTCCCGCGCCGCCAGTGAGAATCACTGTTTTATCTTTGACACTGTGCATGAAGTTTCTCCGATTTTTATTGTGATCTTAGCCGATTGTTTCGTTCAGAAGCCGCAGCCAATTAAGGCCCAGGAGCCGTTCCATATCTCCCGTTGACCATCCTCGACGTTCCAGTGCGGCTAAGAGATTGCGATAGCGATCGGGTGTATCGAGCTCCCGGATCCAGGGCGGCCAACGCAGCTCATAGCTCGGCTTAAAGAACCCAGTTCGAGGTACAAACCATTCTTCGTAAGTAGCCCAGGGTGAAATACCCTGAGGTGGGTAGTCTGTCGAGATACCTATGTGCTCAATCCCGGCAACGTTAACGGCGTGCTCGATATGGTCGGCATAGTGTTCAATAGTGGTATCTCCACCAGGATCTGGGCCGACAAAATATCCCAGCGCAACCATGCCGATGACGCCCCCCTTCTCAGCGCAGTTACGTATCTGCTCGTCGGTTTTCGCACGGGGGTGAGTCCGTAGAGCATCGCACATGGTGTGAGTGATGCCGACAGGTTTCTTGGAAAACGCAATCCCGTCGAGGGTTGTCTGGTCTCCACAATGGGAGAGATCTATGAGCACCCCTGTATCGTTCATGCGCTCGACAACTTCCAGGCCGAAGTCAGAGAGTCCGGCGTTTGTTCGTTCGAGACATCCGTCCCCTACGAGGTTTCGGCTGTTATAGGTCAGTTGGAATGAGCGCATGCCGAGTGCATACAAGGCATCGATGTTGTCTACGTCACCGTTGAGCATGGTGGAGTTTTGGAAGTTCATCATGACCGCTGTGCGTCGGGTCTTTTTGGCGCGCAGGAAGTCCTCTGACTCCAGCGCGAACATGAGCTGGTCATCGTGCTCGTCGATGCGGTGGCGCCATTCCAGTAAGGCATCGATGGCTGTCTGCAGATCTTTTCGCGGTAGGCTTTCAATGATTCCCGAGTAGTTGGCTGCGCGAAGAGCGGCGAATACCTCGTCTCCCCACTCTTTACCAAAACACAGGGCGTCGATGACCAGCATGTCCTCGTATTTCTCCGAGAGGCTGGTAGCTGCTTTGCCGGGAAGAGCGCTACTGGCTAAAACCGCAGCGGCGCCCTGAAGAAACAATCGTCGGTTTGATGTCCATTCCATTACCTGCTCACCTCTTTCTAATGGGGCGTCTGATGGCCGCCTAGGTTGTTGTCTGCCGCGTACCCAAGAGTAAAACCTGTTCTGCGCCCGCGGTCGATAGTTTTTGGTTTACTATTTTGCCTTTTCCAAAAGTTGAGTTGCTTTTAACGATGATAGATTTGCGCAGTGACACAGTAACCAAGCCCACGGCCGAGATGCTCCAAGTGATGCATACCGCCGATACGGGTGACGACGTTTATGGCGAAGATCCCACGGTCAATGAGTTAGAACGCTTCGCGGCGAAACTAACGGGGAAAGAGGCCGCAGTTTTCGCACCTACCGGCACTCAGTCGAATCTCATTGGCTTGCTCACTCATTGTCAGCGCGGTCATGAGTACATTGTGGGTCATGGTGCGCATACCTACATGTACGAGGGTGGAGGCGCTGCCGTCCTGGGTGGAATTCAACCGTGCCCTTTACCGTTTTGTGAGGATGGCTCCCTGGCTTTAGATGAGGTGGAGCGTGCGATAAAGCCCGATGATGCGCACTTTGCCATTACTCGTCTGTTGTGCCTCGAAAACACCCAGGGAGGCAAAGTACTGCCCATGGAGTATCTTGAGCGCTACAGTGAGTTGGCGCAGCGCAAGGGCTTGCGGCGACATTTGGACGGTGCTCGAGTGTTTAATGCCGCAGTGGCGCTGTCACTGCCCGTAGAGCGCATTTGCGCGCATTTCGATACGGTATCTATTTGCCTTTCCAAAGGACTTGCCTGCCCCGCGGGATCTCTCCTCGTGGGTGACGAGGAAAGCATTCGCAGTGCCCGTCGCTGGCGAAAGATGCTCGGTGGTGGAATGCGTCAGTCGGGCATTCTCGCGGCAGCTGGCCTCTTCGCCCTCAAGAACAACGTTTCCCGTCTGCAGGAGGACCACAACAAGGCGGGCCGTGTCGCGGAGGCCCTCTCAGCGCTCCCCGCATTCAAACTCCAGGAAGACCCCCAAACGAATATGGTGATGCTGTCTCCGGATATGGCAATAGAGCCGCTCACGGAGCATCTCTACGGCGACGATATTAAGATATCGGGGACTCGTTGGGTGTTTCATCAGGATGTATCAGATGCGCATGTCGATCACTTGATCGCCAGTTGTCGTCGATTTACTTGAGCTTTAGGCAGGGCGTTGCTTGTCTCTGACCACAGCCAGAAACGCTTCGGCGTATTTGTCTCTTTTGCGATCTCCCACACCGGAGATCGCTGCGAACTCCGCAATGTTCTCCGGGCGCTGCTCGCAGATGAGTTGCAGCGTGCGATCGTGAAAAATGATGTAGGGCGGAATGCCCTGATCCTCTGCTAACTGTCGCCGACACTCCCGCAAAGCTTCCCAAAGCCCCACGTCAATATGTTCTGGTATCGCACTTTTGGTGGTACGTTTCGCAGAGCTGCTTTTAGGGTCCTGGCGTAACTGAACGTCAACCTCGCCACGCAATACACCGCGTGCGCTTTCCTGGAGGCATAGAGCGCCAAATCGTGCCATGTCGACGCTTAGATACCCACGGGCAACGAGCTGCCGGAATACGGACTTCCATTGGCGGGAATCCAATGCTTTACCCACTCCAAAGGTCGGTAAATGATGGTGATCATTCTGAAAGATCTTGTCGTTCTCAGTCCCCCGTAAAACGTCGATGAGGTGATTTACACCAAAGCGCTGACCCGTTCGGTACACGGCGGATAGCGCCATTTGCGCAGCTTCGGTTCCATCCCACGTGGCGACCGGGTTCTGGCAACTGTCGCAGTTTCCGCAGGGGTTTTTCAGCTCTTCGTCAAAGTACGCCAGAAGGGCCTGTCTCCTGCAGGTAGTTACTTCGCAAAGGCCGAGCATAGCGTTCAGGCGGTGCTGTTCTTCGCGCTTGAAGACCTCACTACCTTGAGATTGATCAAGCATTTGGCGCAGCGTGATCACGTCCTGTAATCCGTATACCAGCCAGGCAGTAGCTGCCAGACCGTCGCGGCCGGCACGCCCGGTTTCCTGATAGTAGGCTTCTACGGTTTTGGGTAAATCGAGGTGCGCAACAAACCGCACATCCGGCTTGTCGATGCCCATGCCGAACGCGATGGTCGCAACTATCACCACGGCGTCTTCTCGAAGAAATCTGCGTTGATGCTCAGCTCGCGTTTCTGCAGGTAGTCCTGCGTGATAGGGAAGGGCATTGAAACCCTGCTCCGCCAGCCAGCGTGCTGTCTCATCGACGCGCTTACGAGACAGGCAGTAAACAATGCCTGCATCTTCCCGGTGTTCATCACGTAAGAACCGCAAGAGTTGGCCTCTGGGGTTGTCTTTCAGTGCGATGCGATAGCAAATGTTGGGCCGATCAAAGCTGACTAGAAAATGGCGGGCCTCGGTAAGCTTGAGTCGTTCAGCTATTTCTTGCCGTGTTCGAGCGTCGGCGGTGGCTGTGAGGGCAATACGGGGGACTTCGGGGAATCTCTGATGCAATTCGCTGAGTCCCAAATAGTCCTCGCGAAAGTCATGACCCCACTGGGATACACAGTGAGCCTCGTCGATGGCGAAAAGCGCGGGCGTTAACTGATCAAGGAGGCTTAGCATTCGCGCCTGCAAAAGGCGTTCGGGAGCTACGTAAAGTAAATCTAGTCGACCATCGAGCCAATCCTGCTCGATCGCTCGAGCATCCTCTGGAGTGAGGCTGGAGTTTAGGAAAGCCGCGCGCACGCCGAGTTGCTGGAGCGCCTCTACCTGATCCTGCATGAGCGCAATGAGTGGCGACACCACGATCGCGCAGCCTTCTCTTAGTAAGGCAGGTATCTGGTAACACAAAGACTTTCCACCGCCGGTGGGCATGATGACCAGGGCGTCCTCTGCGTTGAGAAGAGTGTTGATGATTTCTTGCTGTGGTGGTCGAAACGCCGGGTAGCCGAAAACGTGCTGAAGCGTGTTTAGCGCTTCGGCTGTTTGGTCAATCTGCGAGTGCTCTGGCTGCAGTGGATGCCCCGGAGTTTTTGCTCAGCAGCACTAGCGGCAAAGCTTGCCTTTTGTGCGAGTGCTGCTCTTGGCTGTAGTTATTTAGCGACAGTTATTTAGCGACAGTTATTTAGCGATCGAAATAGAGCTATGGTGATCGAGTGGTCTAGCTTGCGCTCTTACTGGCGGCTGACTTTGCCTTGGGGGCTGCCATATTGGCCTGACCGCTAACACCAGATTTGATTTGCTCGATTTCTCCACCGGCTTCCAGAAAAGCTTTCACTTTATCTTCTAAAGACGAGGATGTTTCTACCGCTGCTGGTGGCTTCTTCTTACCGGCGGTTCTAAGGGGTTTCTTAGCCATAACTATACTTTCGACATTTTTTTCGGGCACACATCATAGCAAATTTTAGGACCAAAAGTTCGGAGAACTTCAGCGGACGGTCTGGGCCTGCTCCGCCTAGGTTTGCTACAGCCAGTCGGTAAGGGCTATGCCTATGCCAATACGGTTGTTGTAGTTTTCCATATCAATAAGGTTTTCGCCGTAGCCGGAGTAGATTTGTACAAAACCCTTGAGACGACTGAACAAGGGGAACGTGTAATTCACCTCCAGACCGCTGCGATTGGGGCTGCTGAGATTGTTCTTCAGGCCTACGGCGAAGGTGTGTCGTTCACGCTTGTGAATGAGGCCCAACTGAAGTCTGCCCATGTAGTCCTCAATATTGGGATTGTCATCAGTATCGGCAGGTTCGCTGATGCGGGCCCAGGTTTTGGCAGAAATAACCCAGTTCCCCCGGTCGAGCGCCAACTCGGCCGTAACTCGATTCCAGCTTCGAGATAGGGGTTCCGAGCGTCCATTAGATTGATGATTGAGCGCGACGGTGGCAGTGCGCGCATTCCAGCCAAAGACCTCAAAGTCCACAGGTACTTGCCAAAAGACTTCAGGCTGATGGTTGGTTTCTCTAAAGGGCGCGGAAGCGTCATCTTCCGCGTAGAGCTGCCAATAGGATTGCTGTGTATAGGCCGCCCAAACCGACGAATCCCTCCAGAGCCCCTCCGCCAAGCGCGTCTTCAGGCTTAACTGCATCTTTATTTCATAGTCACTGAAGCCCTCCTCCAGGGGGCCAAAGTCGGAATAATCAGGATTAGTGCTAAAAGTCAGGGGCAGAATGTAATTGGGGTGATGGGGGGTGATAGAGAACCACTGATCGGTCAGCGTGGACTCCTGCTCCATCCGTGCTTCGATGAGTGAGAGCTGGGGGAGCGCTTCGCTCAGAAGCTCCACTTCGCCATCAGCATTTACCTCAGGTAATTTTTCGGGCGTGAAGTAGCTGTCGAAGCAATTGAGTCGGGCGTCGGATTCAGCAATGTAGGCGCAGGTTTCGGGGCTGGCGAAAACTACGTTTGATAATGATCCCAGCAGGATCACGATAAGGCAGTAAAGGCGTTTCATGGGTAAGAGCTCAAGAGGTTTCATAGATAGTGCAGTGACCATAGCAGATGAGGATTACAGAACGTCTACCTCACAAGTGCTGTACACGCTGCAATAGTCTCGCCAGAATGTGCGACCTCTAAGCTTGGGAACAGCAGCATGATCGACTTATCAGACACGTTAAGCTTCAAAAGCGGAACAGTCATGCCCAACCGTTTTATGTTGGCACCTCTGACTAACCTGCAAAGTAACCCGGACGGCACCTTAAGCGATGATGAGTATCACTGGCTGACAAAGCGTGCGGAAGGGGGCTTTGGTGTCACCATGAGCTGCGCGTCTCATGTGCAGGCCCGGGGTTGTGGGTTTCCCGGGCAGCTGGGTTGTTTTTCTGACGAGCT
>NZ_JBGCFU010000014.1:0-54094 GCF_045107095.1 Congregibacter sp.
CAACGACTGAGGGAGTGTTCGCGGGAGTGAATGCACCGGCCGATTATTCGGGCCTTGAAAGCGAATTGAGGGAGTTGCGTTTAAAACCCTATGACAAACCTCCTAGCTTCTCGATTTTTGATGTTTGGCGTCAGCACACTCTGGGCATTAGCGCACTGGTTATCTTAATGGTTTTGGCCTTGGGGTTGCTCCTGGCGCTATTGGAACGTAATCGCCGCCTGGCAGCGCTCTGGAAAGACTTGCAGCGATCGGTGAGAGCACAGAAGGCGGATCATCAAAGACTGGAAGATCTTAATCAGCACTTCGAGCTGTTTCTCAATCGTACAACCGACTTTATGTACTTTAAGGATGCCTCACGGCGTTACGTGTTTACGAGTCGCAGCTTTGCGGAGCTGGTAGGTTTTTCGGATCGACGCGGCGTAGAAGGTCTTCGAGATGAGGATGTCTTTCCCCCGGAGATTGCCGAGGAATATGTTCGACAGGAAAAGGAGCTTTTCCGATCGCGCGAGCCGTTGGTGGATCAGCGTCAGCGCTTTAAGAAATTAGACGGGAGCATGGGTTGGATATCGACCTATAAATGGCCGATCTTTTCCAAGGATACCAGCGAGATTACCGGTCTCTTTGGGATAAGTCGCGACATCACCGACCTTCATGACCATGAGCAGCAGTTAGAGCGAGCCGCACACTACGATGCGCTTACGGGATTGCCAAACAGGACTTTGTTTTCTGATCGTCTCGATCAGGCAATGGCCTCTGCGGATCGTCGACTCGTGGAGCTTGCGGTCGTTTATATGGATCTCGATAAGTTTAAAGAGATTAACGATGAGCATGGTCATGCCACCGGTGACGAACTTCTCGTGCAGCTTTCCCAGTTGTTTAGCCGTCAAATCCGACGGACGGATACCGTCGCGCGTTTGGGGGGTGATGAATTTGTTTTTCTTATCTGTGACTTTAACAGCCGAAAAGAATGTATCGCGCTGCTAGATCGCCTTTTGACTGCGATTCATGAAACGCGCGTGGTGTCCGGTGTGTCGATGCAGGTGTCGGCGAGCGCGGGTATAGCTTTCTATTCCCCGGCTATGGACGTTGGCCCTGACCACCTTCTTAGGCAGGCAGATCAGGCCATGTATCGCGCCAAGGAAAGCGGTAGGAGCCTCTATCGTATATCCGACGAGCAGGAGGATTCGGCGCTTCGCGCCTTTGTAGAAGTCTTCGGCGATGGTATAGAGCGGGGGGAGTTTGAGCTTTTCTATCAACCCCTGGTTGATATGCGTAAAGGGACGGTCATCGGTGCGGAAGCTTTACTGCGCTGGCGCCATCCCGAGCGTGGGCTGTTACCCCCAGATCAGTTTTTGCCAGCCATGATGGGACATCGCTTGGCGGTCAAGCTGGATAGCTGGGTTCGCGGCGAGGCGCTCGCCCAGCAAAAACGCTGGCAAGAGAAGGGCTTGGATTTGGGTATGCACGTGAACGTTACGGCGCTGGACATCACGCAGCCTGAGTTTGTTCCGGGGCTGCGGGCAGATATAGCCGCCGCTGGTCGTGATTCGACGAGCGGGTTCACTCTTGAGATTTTGGAAAGTGCAGCAGTAGCCGATGCGGCTCGGGTAAACAGTGTCATCGAGGAGTGTCGAGAACTGGGCGTAAATTTTGCACTTGATGACTTTGGTACGGGTTACAGCTCGCTTTCCCATATTAAAGATCTTCGTGCCAGTACGGTGAAGATCGATCAGAGGTTTGTGCAATCAATGTACGTAAGCTATGACGATTTTGCGCTGCTTATGGCAATTCTATCCATGGCGAGGGCATTTGATCGAGAAGCTGTCGCAGAAGGGGTAGAAACGATAGAGCAGGCGGAGATGCTTCTTTTACTGGGCTGTTCTGTGGCGCAGGGTTATCTCTTTTCCCGGCCTATTCCTGCAGCGGATTTTGAGCGGTGGGTTGCAGACTGGGAGCTACCTTCAAGCTTACGTAACACCGCGGAAGAATACTCATCCTTGCCTACGCGAGGGGCACACGAGGGGCGTGCGCTCTGGGAGCAACGTACTCACACTTCGCAGAATCGCGTCTCTCCTAGCACTGTTAAGCGTGCACCGTGATTATCCCCGCGCTGGTGATTAACCCGAGCGCAAGTGGAGTAGCTCCCGCTCAAGATTCATGACGTGTTCGTCATACTCATCTAGCTCGCGAAGAGCTTCGGCGAGGGAGAGCAGATAATCAGCATTGCTTCCACTGGGGCCATGACTGTCGGCGATATGCTGCGCTAGCTCGCGATCAGAGCCCTCGCCGAGAAACGCCGGATTACTGCGCGTCGCTATGTAGAAAACTCCCGTGACAGTCTGGTCGCGATCTTCAAGTAACAGTGGCGTGGAATGGCGCTCGTAACCATTTTTCTCTCGATGATCCAGATGTTCAAATACCGATTCATCAACCAGATAGGCGACGCCGCGACACAGAGCATCGCGGTCGGGAATAAGGGTGACGACTCGACCGGGAGAGTGCGGAGTTCCTCGGTGATCGTGAGAGCCCTGCCAAAAGCGTCTCGACCAGTTTTTAAGCAGCGCGACTTCCCGTTCGATAAAAGGGAAGTCGACTTTGTAGATCAGGGATCCGTAGCCGAATATCCAATGCTGATTGTTCACTGTTGATCAACCAAAATCTCGCTCCCACACCACTGTTTACCAGCTGATCTTACATCTGTCGCGCCGCAAGCTGCGTACCTAAGTGAGCGAAACAACTGTTTATATTTCAAAGGTTCCAACATGACACAGAGTAGCCTTAGGGAACAGGCTTTGGTGATTGGCGGGCGGGGCGGCATTGGCAAAGCCGTTGCCAAGCATTGGTGCGAAGATCCTAGATTTAGCGCGGTATGGGAAGTCAGTCGACATGCTCCCAAGGATGACTCGAAGTTTGGTCGGCGGCGATCTCTTACGACGGACCACAGTGAAGAAGACATTGGGGAAGTCTGTCGTGAGGTATTGGCTGAAAGCTCTCGCTTGTCTCGGGTAGTCATATCTTTGGGCACGTTGCACGGTGTTGACTACGGACCGGAAAAATCTCTAGATGCCCTGCGCCAAGCAGCTATGGAGGAGGTGTATCGCGTAAACTGCGTATTGCCCATGTTATGGCTTTCGGCTCTTGCTCCCGGGCTTCGCAAAAATCCCGACTGTCGTATTGCGGTTATGAGCGCTCGCGTTGGTAGTATTAACGATAATGGCTTGGGCGGGTGGTATAGCTATCGCAGTGCCAAAGCCGCACTCAACATGGGTTTAAAGTCGGCGTCTATTGAATTGGCTCGCAGAGCAAAAGGGGTAAAGCTTATTGCTTTCCATCCTGGGACGGTTGATACAGCTCTATCTGAGCCGTTCCAGCGAAGTGTTCCCGAGGGCAAATTGTTTACTGCGGACTTCGTGGCGGAGCGCTTGACTGGAGTCTTGGACGAGCATAAGGCGGATGGGCAGATTTCTTATCTGGACTGGGCCGGCAAATCGATTCCCTGGTGAAATACCCTAGCTTGACGCTGGGTTATTCTAGGCTATGATCCCTCAGCTTTTTTATAAAAATGGACGGTCCTGAATGCTCTCTACGCGCGCCTCTTACTTACCCAGCCTGATAACCGTGTTACTGACGGCTTTTCTCACCGCCTGTGCCCAGTATGACTCGGAGCGTGGCGTGGAGGTGAATTGGGATCAAGCCACGCTGGATGGCTTTCAGATAGGGTCTACGACCCGAGGACAGGTAATGGCTGAGTTGGGGCCGCCGTCTCAACTGGTAAGTCTCGGGGATGAGACTGTGCTGTACTACCTTAACGAGTCCTCCCAAGGCCAGGGTTTGATCCTCGTTGTATACAACCGTTTTGACATCACCGCCCGCTATGATCGTGCCGTATTTATCTTTGATAGCCACGATGTTCTGGCTGACTACTCCGGGTGGGTCGTGCCTGCAAATGAAGACTAGCTTTGCCGTCGCTATGCTGAGCGCCAGTCTGCTCCTTGGTGGTTGCACGCAGAGGTTTTACCAATTTGGTGAGGCCTTGCCCGAAGGTATAGAGGAGCAGGCTCACGGTGAGAATATGGCAAGCGTGCTTGCTCGCCTGGGCCCACCCCTCCGATTTGCCGTCAGCAACGATCAGTTTGTCATGGCCTGGGAAGCCTGGAAGGTTCGCGAGTCGGCTCTAGGCTTGAGTTTAGGGTGGGCGGGTGCTGACTTTCTGAACATCGATTGGGGTAGTGCGCAAATTCAGGGCGACTTTCTCATCATGAGTTTTGATGAGCAGCGACGTGTTACGGTGGCGAAGCGCGTTTATCGGGATGATCGTTTGGGCGGCGGTGCAGCCATTCAACCCTTTTTCAGTTTTGTTTCTGTCGTAGACGTGGATGATTTGTTAGAGCCTTTGCCCCAGCACGATTGGGGCGGCGGGCAGCTACTGCCTTTACCGGAGGTTCTCAACAATCTTCTGAGTCCTGGCATGGGTAATGCGGTGGAGCAACGGGGGACCCCTTCCGGCGCGGGAGCCAGAACCCTGGAATGGCTGGAGTAATTGTTTAGTACAATCACGCATCACTTAATCACTCTCATAATCACTCTTATTTAACGTGGAGATAAAAACATAATGGATTTTCAAACTTTGCCCCAATTCCTGGATCACTGGGCCGACACCCGTGGTGACAAAATCTGGATGCGTGATCTGCGTGAAGAGGGTAGTGAGGACTACACCTGGGCAGAGGCGCGGGCACAGATTAACGCAGTTGCGGCCGCATTAGAGACACGCTTTGGCCATGGCCAGAGCATGATCGTGCTTTCACGGAATAGGCCGCATTGGTTTATGGCAGACTTAGCGACCGTTCGTTCCGGTAACGTGACCGTCAGTATGTTTACGACGCTGCCCGCAGGCACGGCGCAGTACATCGCTGAGTTTACAGAAGCGAAGGTTGTCTTCGTCGGCGAAAGTCCTAACTGGGAGGCGGTGCGTCCCGTGCTTCCCGAAGATATTACAATTGTGGCCTTGCCCGGCGTCGAGATCGAAGGTGATCACCTGACTTGGGATCAGCTCCTTGCAGAAGGCGAGGGCAAAGAAATCAGCTACGACTGCGCTGCTGATGACATGATGTCTCTCGTTTTCACATCCGGTACTACGGGCGTGCCCAAAGGCGTTATCCAGACCCACGAAAGCAACGTCATTCCTATTAAACGCTTCATCGATGCCTTCGGTCTTCGAGACCAGCCGCGGTATTTCTCCTACTTGCCCCTTTCGCACATTGCTGAGCGTCAGATCGTAGAGTACTCGTCGCTGTTTTGTTGCGGAGAAGTGAACTTCAACGAATCTCTTGAGCACATACTTCGCGATCTTCAGCGCACGCGCCCCCACATGTTTTTTGGGCCTCCGCGTATCTGGGAGCAATTTCAACAGGCGGTCATCGGTAAGTTTGGTGGTCAGGAAGCGCTCGAGGGAGCATTAAAAGAAGACGCCGAAGGCATAGGGAAACTCGTGCTCGATACCATGGGCCTGGGTGAGGTGGAGTTTTGCCTGGCCGCTGCCGCACCTACACCTCCACCGTTGATTCACTGGTGGGATTCTCTTGGATTAAAGCTGATGGAAGGCTTTGGGCAGACAGAGGCCATGGGGCTGATCGTGAGTGGTCATGACACGCGACGTATTGGTTCCATCGGTAAACCGGTAGGCGAAGTGGAATACAAAATCACCGAAGAAGGGGAGCTCGCAGTACGCGCCTTGGGTTGCACTCCGGGTTACTACAAGCAGCCCGATAAAACAGCTGAACTTATTCGCGATGGCTGGCTGCATACCGGTGACAAGGCCAAGGTTGATGAAGACGGATTTATTTACATCACTGGCCGAGTAAAGGATTACTTCAAGACGATTCAAGGGAAGTTTGTAGCGCCGCCTCCTATCGAGGGCATGTTTGCGAATAACCCTTTTATTGAACAACAGTGTCTGATCGGCAGGGGGTTTTCGAAGACCGTTATGATCGCGGTGCTTACTGATGCGGCTCAGAGTGAAGACACCGAGGTGGTAGAAGCCTCAATTCGCGATAGCGTCGCAACGATTAACAGTGAAATTGAGAAACACGCGCGTATTGGCGCGGTCATTATCAGCACCGAGCCCTGGAGTATTGAGAATGAAGTGCTCACCCCAACACTGAAGATTCGTCGGGACAAAATAGAAGAGCGCTTTGGCGAGCAGGGTGAGGCTCTGGCTCGTAGTGCGGCCGAGCAAGGTGAGCTACTGATTCACTGGGCCTAGTTCCGGTTCCTCCTCTCAAGTTGTTGAGCAACAAATGACGGACGAAAGAGCCGGGCAGGTGTGGGTTGATGCCGACGCCTGCCCGGTGCCGATCAAAGAAATCCTCTTCCGTGCGGCAACACGTTCACAATGCATGACTACCCTGCTGGCGAACCACGGCATGGCTGTTCCGCCATCGCCCTATCTGAGCTTCGTTCAGGTCCCTTCCGGTTTTGATGTGGCGGACAGTGAGATCCTCAAGCGCCTTGAGCCCTGCGATCTCGTGATCACTCAAGATATTCCTCTTGCCGCCGAGGTTGTCGAGCGTGGTGCTTTGGCAATTAGCCCGCGAGGAGAACGCTACACCGCAGAAAATGCCCGAGCGCGCTTGGCGGTCAGGGACTTTATGACTGAGCTACGAGATAGCGGAGTACAAACGGGCGGCCCTGCGCCCTTGGATAATGCAGACAAACAGCGTTTCGCGAATGCGCTGGATAGCTGGCTGGCAAAGCGTTCCCAAACAGGAACGCCAGCCTAAAACAGACTCAGCGTAGGAACTCTCCACGAGTCGCACTATCGTTTTTGAACGCGCCACCCAGAGCAGTGGTGCGGGTTGAAGAATTACTATCCATCACGCCTCGAGATTTTACGCAGTAGTGCACAGCGTTAATTGTAATGGCAACGTCTTCTGTCTCTAACAGGGTTTGTAGCGCGACCAGCACTTGCTGGGTAAGTCGCTCTTGAACCTGAGGGCGCTGCGCGAAAAACCTCACAATGCGATTGATCTTCGACAGGCCGATAATCTTATTTCCCGGGATGTATGCCACGCGAGCTGTGCCATCGATGGTGACAAAATGGTGTTCACAGGTGCTCACCAGGTCGATGTCGTCGACCAGCACCATTTCCTCCACTTGCATCTTATTCTCGATGACAGAGATTTTCGGGAACTGCGCGTAGTCGAGTCCACTGAATATCTCATCAACGTACATCTTGGCGATGCGGTGAGGAGTCTCCTGAAGACTGTCGTCAGTCAAATCCAGCCCGAGAGTTTCGGTAATCTCTCTAAAGCTGTCGCGAATCCGTTCATATTTCTGCTGGCTCGTCAGACCGTTGTCCACGAGCGGGGTTTCCAGCCCTCGCTCGACGAGCGCGCGGCGTACGCTGAGCGCTTCGGAACTTATATCTTCAACAAAATCAAGGGTTTCTGTCGCGACTGCTTGGTTCATAGACGTTCTCCTTAGTATGTCTTTTTACGTCGGTTTCGAGCACTCGGATTGCTTAAACTTTGCTTACTTTGACAGTGGCCAGGGTGGGTGCAACACTCAAACGAGAAGGTCCGAAGCAAAGGCCCGCAGGTGAAGGTCCTTAGGTGAGGATCCTTGGGTGTACATCACAGGGAGCGGTACGATGAACGGAACGAGACCCATACGGTTGGGCATCATGGGCTTTGGCCAAACGGGCAGGCAAATATACGAACTGGCCGCTGCGTCCTCTGATATCGAAGTTGTTGCGGTGGCGGACGTAGGCAGAGCGGATATCCTGCATTATCTACTCCAATCTGAGGCTAAAAACCCAGAGATTTTTCGTCTAGACGGCAACTTTCTGTGCACCGACCGTCAACGTAGTCGTTTAATGTCTATCGATACACCTGCGGAAATGCCCTGGGATATTTTTGAAGTTGATATTGTTATCGACGCCACGGGTATCTACCGCTCCGAGGCGGACATGCAATCCCACCTCGCCGGTGGTGCTCCCCGGGTTTTGATACGCACGCTGCCCGAGGACACTATCGACCGGGTGATCATTCCCGAAATCAACAGCGGTGCTGCAGACGTACGGGATCGGATGATTTCTGCGGCGTCACCGACGACCACGGCGCTGTGCCTTCTTTTACACATCTTGTCAGAGCGGTTCGTCGTCGAGTGCGGAAGCATGACCACGGTGCATGCCTATACATCGGATCAAGCGCTGCAGGACTACGCGGGTAGTGATTATCGCCGTAGCCGCTCAGCGCCGAAAAATATTATTCCCAATGGCCACGATGCAGGTCGTTGGCTGGGCCATATTCTGCCCAGCTTCGCAGGCAAGGTGCACACATCGACTCTCAATGTACCGGTGCAGGAAGGTTGTCTGCTGGATACGACACTTGTCCTAGACGACGACACAGTAACGGCTGAGGACATTAATGAGGTAATGCGAGCTGGCGCGAAAAAGTATCCCCACAGCGTCGCTGTGGTGGAGGACCCCATAGTCTCCTCCGACGTACTGGGCAGTGATTATTCTCTGTTGTTTGATGCCAAGGGCACTTTAAAGGCCGGAGAGCACTTCATTAAAACGCTCGGATGGTATGAAACCCGTGGGCATGCAGCGCGATTGTTAGATGTCGCCAGGCTCTATGCCAGCCTTGATCAGCAGACGGAGGCCGCATCATGAGAATTGCAATTAATGGCTTTGGTCGAATCGGTCGCTCTGTTTTTCGTATTCTCGAAGAGCGCGATGATATTCAGGTTGTTGCGGTCAATGACTTGTTTGACCACGATGCGCTGCGCTACCTATTGAAGTACGACACGGTGATGGGGCCATTTCCCCATGAGCTCACTTTGGAAGATGATTTTCTGGTGACACCGAAGGGCCGCGTGCAGATGCTCAGCGGTCGCGACCCCTCAGCCTTGCCCTGGGCTGAGCTCGGTATCGACGCCGTTGTCGAATCCACTGGCGTTTTCCGTTCTCGTGAACAACTGCAAATGCATCTTGATGCAGGCGCGGGCCGCGTCGTGTTGACCGTGCCTGCAAAGGATGAAATCGACTACACGGTGGTCTTGGGCGTTAACGAAGAAGGACTCAACGATTCGCATCGCATCGTGTCCAATGCCAGTTGCACAACCAATTGTCTGGCACCCATGGCAAGGGTTCTTCACGAGGAATTTGGCATTCTTGAGGGCGTGATTAACACCGTGCATGCGTATACCAATGACCAGCGCTTGGCCGATGTTCCCCATTCCGACTGGCGTCGCAGTCGTGCCGCTGCCGAGAACATTATTCCCACTTCAACCGGCGCTGCAAAAGCCGTTGGCGTTGTGCTGCCTGATTTAAAGGGAAGGCTTCACGGTATTGCCTCCAGAGTGCCGGTGCCTGATGGGTCGGTGGTGGATTTGTTCGTGAAACTATCTCGTACGGTGTCGGTCGAAGAAGTGGACCGGGTTGTGAAAGCCGCGTCTGAGTCGACTCGTTTACAAGGCATATTGCAGTACAGTGACCGTCCCCTGGTGTCTACGGATGTTATAGGTGATAGCCACTCCTCGATTTATGATTGTGGCTTTACCGCAGTAACAGGCGGTCGATATTTGAGGGTTTTGAACTGGTATGACAACGAGTGGGGATATAGTTGTCGAGTTTGCGACGTGCTCGCTACGATGAGTCACTGGTAAACTTGCGCCACAAGAAACCACCTGGGCAGACAATACGGTTTGCTCAAGATTGATTAAGGATTCCCCATACTATGTTTAATCGCTTTTTCGGCTTCACGGCAGTTTTTGCTTTGCTTTTTAGCCCGCTTAGCTATTCCGGTGAGTATGACGACGCCCTCGCTTCTTTTCGCGCTGCGGATCAAACGGCGCCGTTCTTTGAGAATGCTTACGGCTATGTGGTTTTTCCCACCATCGGCAAGGGCGGGTTCGGGATTGGTGGGTCTCATGGAGCCGGTCGCGTGTATGCCAAGGGGATGTATGTCGGCGATACCTCGATGACCCAGTTGACCGTAGGTCTGCAGATGGGCGCACAGGCTTTCAGCCAAATGATTTTTCTGGAGGACGAGCGCGCATTCAAGAGTTTTACATCGGGAAATTTTGAATTCAGTGCTCAGGCGACAGCCGTTGCGATTACTGCGGGCGTGTCTGCAGAGGCGAACACCGGAGGCGGCACAGCTACCAGCGCCAGCGGTGGCAGAAACGACGCTAACGTGTCGAACAGTGGCTACCGTAAGGGCCTGGCAATTTTCACGATCGCTCGGGGTGGACTCATGTACGAGGCGTCTATCGGCGGCCAGAAGTTCTCTTACAAGCCGCTCTGAGGGCGGCTTTCTCGGCCACAGCGTTGGAGGCCAGTTCAGAGCTATTTAGAGCGGCTAGTGGGGGTGCTTCCGACGATCACGACATGTAGTGATCGCGGGCCGTGAGCGCCCAGTACCAGTTGCATGGAAATATCGGCGGTGCTCGAGGGGCCCGAGATCATCATCAAACCCCTTGGGCGAGATTCTCTGTCCTTCAACTTGGGTTCAGTCCAGATACCTTCCAAGCGTTCACAGATATCTGAGCGATCCACGAGGATAATGTGGTCTTCGACCAGCAGATTATTGAGGCCGGGATTATTGCGGTCCAGCATCAGTGCGAGAGAGCCAGTTTCAGCGACTCCGCGATAGGCGTAGCTTACCGAGACCGTGTCCCCTGGTTGAGCTGTATCGAACCGGGGTAAAAGACCGCCGCTTCGCCATGGTAACGCTGCAAGGCGCGGATCATGCCCCGTTACAATGCGCCGCTGCCCATACTTTTGAGCGATAGTTCTGGAGATTTCTTCCACCGCTGCACTGCGGGATTCCACTTCCATGGAGCTTGCGCCATTACGCTGCAGATTAAAGCGCATCGCCTCGCCAAGATCTGCCTTAGGCAGAGGGGCAGAGCGGGGTGTTCTGAGTTCGCTTAGCTCCTTGGCTATTTGCTCCGCGGAGCTTCGTCGAGAGGCGCCCTTGAGGCGTGCCATCACCTCTTTTTCTGCTTCGTTGGCGCTCATTCCTTCGACGCTTCCCGATGCATTTGCTGGAAGGTTTTGGCGGCAGGTGAGGGCAAGTCTCTCGCCTCAAACCAGCCCCCAATCAACGGTAGTCTGCCGATAAAGCCCTTGCGCCCTCCGATTCTGTGCATGATGCCCACGACCGCCGAAGTGATGGTCTGATAGAGACGCGGATGCAAAGACAGCCAGGAATGAAGCCGAATACCTGCGCGCCAGCGTTTCCCGGTGATGCCCTCGGTGAACTTCTCTTCGCGGAGATCGCGGAGCAGGTCGGGTATGGGGATAGCTGCGGGGCAGACTTCCTCGCAGCGACCGCAGGCGGTGCAGGCGTCAGGGAGAAGCGCACTATCTTCCAGTGAGGTCAGTAGTGGCGTGAGCACGGACCCCATGGGGCCCGGATAGACCCAGCCATAGGCATGGCCTCCCGCGCTCATATACACGGGGCAGTGATTCAGGCAAGCCCCACAGCGAATGCACTGGAGCATCTCAGCGTAGTCGCTCGCCAGAATCTCGCTACGCTCGTTGTCCAGCAGTACAAAGTGGGTTTCCAAAGGGCCGTCCACGTCTGTGGGGCGACGGGGGCCAGCGTAAAAGCTTGTGTAGCAACTGACAGCTTGGCCAGTGGTGGATCGCACCAGCAAACGAAGCATGGCCATGGCGTCTTCGGATCTCGGCAATACTCGATCTACGCTCGTGCAAACGATGAGCACTGGAGGAAGATTAGCGCAGAGATCACCATTTCCCTCGTTGGTTACGAGCATGGAGAAGCCATTTTCAGCGATGAGTGCGTTGCTACCTACAATGCCTATGTCAGCACTCAGGAAGTCCTCCCGCAGTATCTGACGCGCTTCCGCTACCATCGACTCAGCACTGCCAAGGTCCCGTTCCCCGAGGTCGTGGCGTTCGAGAAACAGTTCACGGATTTCAGCCTGTGTCTTGTGGAGCGCTGGGCCAACGATGTGGCTCGGCGTTTCCCCGGCTTCCTGAATAATGTACTCGCCAAGATCGGTTTCTCTTACAGTAAAACCGGCGCTCTCTAAAGCCGCGTTGAGTTCCGTCTCTTCGGTGATCATGGACTTACCCTTGGCAACTCGCCGTGCCTCGCTCCGCGCGCAGATGTCCAGGACTATCTCATTGAGCTCTTCACCATTACGGGCGAAATTCACTGTACTGCCGTTCTCGCGGGCATTGTGAGTGAAGGTTTCGAGGTAGTGCCCCAGATTTCCCAGTGCATGCTCGCGAATAGCTTTTACGTCCCGACGGAGTTCTGAAAAGTCGCCGTCTCCGAAGTCGCTAATCGCTTTGCTGCGCTGTTTTGGCATGAGGGCGCCCAGCACTTTGCGGTTCTTTGCGCGCTCGGTGCTGGCAATCGCCTCCTCGGCGAGTTCCAGAAATTCACGACTGCGTTGCTCCATTAGCTATCCGCAGCTTTGACTGTGGATGCGGCGCGATCATTATCCATAAGCACTTCCGCGATGTGCTTGAACTGCAGTTCCTTACCGGTTCTCCCTGCTCGTCCTTCCAATGCCAGGAGGCAGCCAAGGTCTCCTGCAACGAGCGTCGTTGATCCACTGTTTTCAAGATCCTCGATTTTGCGGTCAGCCATATCCCCTGAGATAGCGGGCATCTTTGCGCAAAAAGTGCCCCCGAAGCCGCAGCAAACATCAGGCTGCGCAAGTTCCTTCACGGTGACATTGGCACGGGTAAGCAGTGATCGTGGCTGATCTCTGATCTGCAACTCCCGTAAACCAGCGCAACTGTCGTGGTAAGCAATGCTGTTCGTTGATGTCCGCGGCGTCGGCTGGTAGTCGCAGACTTCAAGTAAAAACGTGGTGAGCTCAAAGACCCGACCGGCAAATTGCAGAGCGCGCTCTTTCCACGGCCCTTCAAGCAATTTCGGGTAATGCCTGATCAGCATGCCCGCGCAGGAGCCGGAGGGAAGTACTACGTAATCAAAGTCCTCAAAGCGCTCGATCACTTGTTTTGCTGTGCGCGTTGCTCCCAGGGAATCACCGTTGTTGTAAGAAGGTTGTCCGCAGCAAGTTTGCGCTGGAGGGACTGTTACATCGCAACCGGCGATTTGTAACAGCTCTAAACTGGCCTGCGCTACCGATGGGCGCATCAGGTCAGCGAGGCAGGTGATGAAAAGTGCGACCTTGGGAGATGACTGCGCCGGGGTCACTCTGGCGTTCTCTGTCACGCTGGCGATCTCTGGATAGTGCGCATAGCTTTGTCTTTCGCTGCCGCAGAATGAAGTGTGCAGCAGTATAGCTGCAAAAGATCATCATCCGATTATCAGTAGCAGACCGATACTCATAAGCAGTCCGCCGATCATTGCCAGGACACCCTTTATCCAGGGGTGTTGGGACAGCCATAGCGCGCCAATTATTTCGGAGGGCGTGCTCTTGAGCTTTGCGCTGTAGCGTTCGGTATCGAGACTTCCCGATTCCAGATTAGCTAGTCCCGGTATTGCGATCGGTAAAACCACCTCCGGAGCAACAAGCACTGCAGCATTTCCACGCATAACCGTTCGCTCACCATAGAAGTATCTACCGTCGTAATCCACGGAAATGAAGTGCTTGTCCAATAGTCCAAGGTGCCCACCGGAACCTTCGCGCAATTTGCTCGAGGCATATAGCAACCCGGCTGCCGCTGGAAGACCAGCGAGGAGCCACAGCCATCCTCCGAGAGTAGCGAAGAGCAGGATTAGGAAGAACATCAGAGCCACAAGTATCAGACTCGTTCGTTTTATCGCGGCATCGGCTCTTACCGAACGGGGAAGCCAATGGATGCCCCCGGGCATGGGGTCGAGGAGGGCACTCCTTTGCTGAGGACACTTCTGCAGCGATCGATAGCTAAAATGATATAGCAGCGCTAAAGACGCGCAAAAGACTATTAGTATCATCGGCAAGCCGATTCCAAGCTGCCTCATCAGGCTCCGTTGTTGAGACACCTTTATCCAGTTGTCTCTCTCTTCAGTCAGCAATGTGGACTCGAAGACGGCCTCGATGCTGCCATCGCTAGCGACCCGTTGTATCTGTGCTTGCTGAGTGTCGGCGACCAGCACCTTGTCCCGCCAGCGAATAAGGTAGGGTTCAACGAGGGGGGCGGGTAAGGCGATGGGCTTGGGACTTCCCCACTGTTTATCAAATTGAAACAAGTTAGCGGGCGCTTCTTCACCCGCCATTAATGCCCAATACTCCTCTTCCCCAATTGCCACATCACGTAATCTGTCTTGCCCCTTATCGACCGCTTCAAGAGGCATGACCAGGAGAGCATCAAGTTGCTGACCGAAGTTTTGTGCATCAGGACGATAGACCCCCAACATGGGGCCTTCTGCGGCCGGCGCCAGGAGCAGTCCGCCGCTGGAAAGCAGTCTTGGCTGCCCCCAAGGAGGCTGGACGGTCGCTTCGGATTCAATCTCTCCCGCGCTGTTGCTTCTCCATAGCTGTCCCTCTGCACCGAGGAAAAAGAAGTTATCGCCCAGTAAAGAGCTGGCGATGGCAGTCACGGGGCTTTCTAATACTTCTGGGCTAAAGGGATAGCAGCTTAGTTCGCTTAGGTCGCATCGCTGAAGCCGTAGTTGACCCTCCTCCGCTATGGCGTTGAGGAGCAGGTCTCCACTTTGCGTCGCCCAAAGCGGAGGCGCGATCCGCTTAAAACCTAGCTCCGCTGCGCTGATACGGCCTTTGGGTAGTCCTGATCGTTCGTGTAGCAAGAGCGCGCCCTCTACCAGAAGCACCAACTCATTGCCGGGTAGTGAGATTCCCGCTAGAGCACCGAGAGGTTTCTGTCCCGCGGGGGCCGCCGGAAAACGGACGATGACGGCAAGCATAACAGCGCAAAGCGCAAGTCCAACACCAGCAGCGATAAAGCCGCGTATCTGGGTGGTTTCAAGAAGTTGTGCGCGGTTTTGTAGTGGAAATGCCGGCCGTAGTGCGAAAAGATTTGGGGCTTTTCCAGAAGGCTGCAGTGCGGCGGGCGCACTACCGGAATCAGATTTCGGTTCATTTTCCGGTGCCGGTGCCGGTGCCGGTGTGGGTTTAGGGGGTTGCTGCGGCTTCGCTGTGAGCTTCGGCTTTTGTTCTGTTTTTTGTTTTGGCTTGGGTCTGGATTCTGCAGCGGGCGGCGTTTCCTCTGGCTTTATGTCGGGCTCAACAGAAGAAATTTCACAAATCAGACCGACTCCACGAAGTTGCCGATAGAGTCGTTGAGCGTCACTTTTGGTGATGTTGCGTCGCAATGGCACGGGCTTGCCACTGAAAAATACAGACACACCGCTCACGTCCCGTAAACCAAAAAACGCTGCGAGGGTTCTCTTGGCGCGTTCGATGTCGGTGCCGGGCAGTAGCTGCCCAGAGAAAACAAGATTAAAGCGTGGCTGCTCGGAATTCGTCAAAGCTGCGCTCTCGCTCCGCCGAATCAGGCTAGCTTGTGGGAATCAGGCTGAACTTCAGCCCAGCACTTTCTTCCAGACGCGGCAAGAGAGTCGGCGCTAATGCCGATGCTGGCGTCCATACTCCGCCATCGACGGTTGCCGGATCTTTGGCGAGACATACGGCCGCTTCTCCAAGCATCCTTGAGGTCGCGCCATAGCCGGGATCACGATCTCCGCTGACGCGAGCTCGCAAGGATTTAGTAACGTCTGTGGGATGTTCCGCGTGGAAGTAAAGCTCGAAAAATCCCCGTTCCCGGGCATCTCGATCGGGACCCTCGCCAGGCTTCGGCAACAGCTTCGCCAAGGTGTTTCGGCCGATGGAGTTGCTTGCTGTCAGCATTGCGGCACCCATTCCAAGACTGATGGCTAATGCCTGAGCACGACTCGTGCATAGCTGACTCTCGTCGTAGTCAAAGTCTCTACCCCAAGGAAAGCCCAGCAATGCATTGCTTCGTCTGACCACGCGTTCGTTAATCAAAGCCATGACAAAAGGGGTAGTCCATTGTTCAAAGCATGGATCGAAAGCGGGAAGGCTTTGGTCCTGTACGTCGGGCCCTGGACTTTCTCCTTGGGGATACAGGCAATACTTGTTCTTGAGTAAGCGTCGAAGCGCTGGGTCACGACCTGCGTCCTCTAGGACCCCCAGTAAGCTCGCAACTGTTCCACCACTGGCGGCTCCTCGAGTTTTACCCACGCGTCCGCGGACCCGGGCTGCAGCGACGCCGTGTTGTTCATACATTGCTTGCTGTACAAACCAGTTGCCCAGATCGGAGGGGATGGAGTCGAAGCCGCAGCTGTGCACAATGCGCGCACCGCTGGTTTCGGCGGCTTCCTGGTGGCGCTCAATCATTCGCGCGATCCAGTGCACTTCACCCGTAAGATCGCAGTAGTCAGTTCCCGCTTCCACGCAGGCCGCGACTAACTCGCTGCCGTGTCGTGCATAGGGACCTACGGTGCTGCAGACAACTGAGGTACTGGAAGCCAGGGCTTTCAAACCGTCGAGATCACTACTATCGGCAGTGATGAGTGGCAGGGGGTTTGCCGGTTTTACGCCCTGCAGGGCTTGCCGCACTGTTGTTAACTTGTCGAGGTTTCGGCCCGCTAGAGCCCAGCGAATTTCTCCGTCGCTGCCGTAGCGCTCCAGGAGGTACTCGGCCACCAATTGACCGGTGAATCCGGTGGCTCCAAAAAGAACTATGTCGTAGCTGCGCTCTGACATACCGATTACCTGCCTCTAGTGAATACCGTGCATCATGCGACGCAGCAGTGGCGACAGCAATAGCATCAGCAAACCTACGCCCAGACCAAGCCAAAAGAGGCTGTTAAACAACTCTCCGTAACTTGCCAGTGCTGCCGCTGTATCGGTGATAGTGCCACCGCTGGTTTCCAGAGCAGCTAACTTCGCCAGCTGTGCTGCGACAAATTCGGAGTAGGCGGTGGCCAGGAACCACGACCCCATCATTACGCCTACGACGCTGGGTACGGCAAGTTTGGTGACGGCGGAAAGGCCGACGGGTGACAGGCAAAGCTCTCCGCAAGTATGCAGTAGGTAAGCGAGCACCATCCAGTATCCTGAAACGAGGCCGGCCTGATCGGGGTTTGCCGCACCGATCACCAGAGCGCCAAAGCCAAGACCTGCCTGGGCGATGCCAAGTGCAAATTTTACGGGCGTAGATGGCTCTAGCCCGCGGCGTCCGAGGGTGGTCCATAGCCACGCAAAGAAAGGCGCAAACATAAAAATGAACATTGAATTTAGTGCGCCGTATTGAGAGGCGGTAAGCGTCATGCCAAAGACTTCTCGATCCATCACGCGATCCGCGAAGAGAGTCATGGATGCCGCGCTTTGTTCAAACAAGGCCCAGAACACGACGGTGGACATGGTCAACACAATGAGCACGATCATTCGGCTGCGTTCAATGGCATCGCAGCGAGCGATGATGAACCAGCTCAAGCCACCCAGGACAATGAGCGATAGAGAATTGAGGAGTAGTCCCACAGCAGCGTGAAACTGCAGCATTTGCCAGACCACTACAACACCCGCTAGAGCGCCTAAATAGATGCTGTGCTCGCGAGACAGTCCAATGGTCGTGCGCTGATCCAGCTTGCTATCTTCGGGCGGCTCCGCGAGCCCTGCTAGATAGCGTTGACCATAAATGAACGTGGCCAAACCGATGAGCATGCCGATGCCCGCTGCGCCAAAGCCGTAGCCCCAGCCATAGGTCTCACCGAGATAACCGCAGAGTAGCGTTGCCGTGAAAGAGCCTAAGTTAATCCCCATATAAAAAATCGTGAAGCCTGAATCACGTCTAGGATCGTCCTTGCTATAGAGCTGCCCCACGATGGTCGAGATGTTTGGCTTTAGGAATCCTACCCCGATAACGATGAGCGCCAGGGAGGCGTAAAAAACCTGTAGTGCTCGAGTGTCACGCTGGATGCTGTCACCCACCATGCGTGCCTGCTCACCTTCGATGGCCATGCCGAGGTGCCCTGCAACGAGCAGCAGGCCACCGAGGATCACTGACTTGCGCATCCCCAGGTATCGATCAGCCAAGAGCCCCCCGATCACAGGCATGGCGTAAACCAATGCGGCATAGCCGCCGAGTACCTCTAATCCTTCGGCATCTGTAAACAGGTGATACTTCGTGAGATACAACAGCAATAGATACTTCATGCCGTAAAACGAGAATCGCTCCCACATTTCTGTGGCAAAGCAAATCATCAGGCCCCGCGGGTGACCAAAAAAGCCGCGGTCATCCAAAACTACTGGGGCATCTGCTGTTGCTGTGGACATTCAGTTCTCCTTATTGTTCTAGCTAGGCCGCCAAGCGCGCCGGATCGTCATCACCGGCAATAGCAAGGCGCAATAGCTCCGGATCAAGAATACGCTTGATGACTGCAAACATCGCTGCGGCCTGAGGGTAGTAGTGTCTCAGATAGCCCAACCACTGTTTGATGGGGTTTACCGCGTAGCGAGCGTCATAGGTTTCCATGGTGATCGCAAGGTACTTGATTAAATACCCGCGTATCTCATCCCAGCTGAGCGCGGGCTGTTCTGTGCCCTCATCGGCTGCGCGAATTAACCGGGGAAGATCTGGTCTACAAAGTACGCCGCGACCCAGCATCAAGTCGGGGGTGTTGCTCTTTTCTCGGGCAAGCCGAGCGTCGCCCACGCCCCAGATTTCACCATTGGCTATCAATGGAAGTTGGGTCACGGAGCGAGCCAAGGCGATGTGCTCCCAGTACGCCGGAGGACGATATCCATCTGAGCGGGTCCGCGCGTGAATAACAATCTCACTGGGTTTTGCCGCATCGATACCCGAAACAATGTCCAAAAAACTGTCGCTATTGTCGAAGCCCAGACGAATCTTTACGCTGAGGGGAACCGAATCGGGCATCGCTCGTCGCGTCGCTGCTACAATCGAGTGCACGCGCTCTGGTTGACGAAGGATGATGGATCCGCCATCGGAACGGTTTACCGTTTTGGCGGGACAGCCGAAGTTTAGATCTACGCCCACGGCACCGAGCTCAGCGGCGCGAGCCGCATTCTCTGCGACCAGATTTGGATCGCCCCCAAGAATTTGCAGATATACAGGCACGCCGGAGGGCGTCCGTCCCCCTTGAGCTAGTTCAGGGCATATTCGGTGAAACACTCGCGGCGGCAGCAGTTCCTGGCTGATTCGCAGGAATTCGGTCACGCAGCGGTCAATGCCACCGAGCTGCGTGAGCAGGTCACGCATAGTGTGATCGATGACGCCCTCCATGGGCGCCAGTAGGATGCGGGGATTTGGTTCACAGTTCACAGGCGTGAAGTATACGCAGACTTGCTACTGCACACAGCTACCGTGACCCGAGGCCTGCCCCTCGTTTATGATGGTGGAATCTAGGGGGATTCGCATGAACGCCAATCTGCTGTCGCAGGGTCTTGAACTACTTGTCTATGGTATGGGCACGGTGGTGGTTTTCCTGACCGTGTTGGTTTTTGCCACGCGGTTAATGTCGACAGTGATACAGCGCTTCTTTCCAGAAGCTCCGATAGTCGTTCCCCAACGTTCTGTAGGTTCTGTCAACGCAGCACTTGCACCGACACCTGAAATCCTGGCCGCGATTAGTGCGGCTGTGCACCAGCATCGTCGTCGGAAATTGGCACCTCCCGCATCTGCTAATGATCAAAGGAAACCCCATGTCTGATCATCCCGGAAAGTTAGGCATCACTGAACTGGTTTTGCGTGACGCGCATCAATCGCTGTTTGCCACGCGCATGCGCATCGATGACATGTTGCCGATCGCCGCAGAGCTTGATGCCGTTGGCTTTTGGTCTATGGAGTCCTGGGGTGGTGCGACCTTCGACGCGTGTATTCGCTACCTGGGGGAAGATCCCTGGGATCGTATCCGTGAGCTGAAAAAAGCCATGCCAAATACTCCCCAGCAAATGCTGCTGCGAGGCCAGAATCTGCTCGGATACCGCCACTATGCCGACGACGTGGTCGAGAAGTTTGTGGAGCGCGCAGCCATCAATGGCGTGGACGTTTTTCGGGTCTTTGATGCAATGAACGACATGCGCAATATTGATGTGGCGCTTAAGGCCGTGAAGAACCAGGGGAAACATGCCCAGGGCACTATCGCTTACACCCTAAGTCCCGTGCATGACATTGAAGGCTGGGTCGATCAGGGGCGACGCATCGAAGATATGGGGGCCGACTCTATTGCCATTAAGGATATGGCAGGGCTATTGCGTCCCTACGTGGGTTTTGAATTAGTTACACGCCTGAAGGCAGCGTGCTCTATTCCTATTCACATGCAGTGCCATGCCACCACTGGCTTGTCCACGGCCACCAACCTGAAATGTATCGAAGCGGGTATCGATAATATCGATACCGCGGTGTCGAGTATGAGCATGACCTATGGCCACTCGCCGACAGAAGCGTTGGTGGCGATTCTGGAGGGCACTGACCGAGACACGGATTTGGATCTTGTGGCGCTGGAGCGCATTGCGAGTTACTTCCGCGACGTTAGAAAGAAGTATGCGAAGTTTGAGGGCTCACTGCGGGGAGTGGATTCACGCATTTTGGTGGCCCAGGTTCCCGGCGGGATGTTGACCAACATGGAGAATCAGCTTCGAGAGCAAAATGCCGGAGATCGTCTGGGGGAAGTACTGGAAGAGATTCCCGCGGTTCGAGAGGACCTGGGTTTTATTCCGCTGGTGACACCGACGTCACAGATCGTGGGTTCTCAAGCGGTACTTAACGTGCTGACTGGTGAGCGTTACAAGTCCATCTCTCGTGAAACAGCGGGTGTATTGAAGGGCGAGTATGGCGTAACTCCAGCGCCGGTTAACGAAGAGCTTCAGCAAAGGGTGCTGGAGGGCGGTGAAGTTATTACCTGTCGCCCCGCAGATTTACTGCAACCCGAAATGGAAGTCTTGCAGTCCGAGCTGCGCAGCCTGGCGGCTGAGAAGAGTATTCGCCTTGCGCCCGGAGAAGGGGAGGTTGACGACGCACTCACCTATGCACTGTTTCCTCAGGTGGGGCTGCGGTTTCTCGATAAGCGCGGTGACGCATCCGCCTTCGAGCCGGTGCCGGGTACAGAAGCGCCTGTGGAGTCGCCAGTGAAGGCTGTCACTTCCACGCCAGCGACCGGCGACGGCGAGACTGGCGTGTATACCGTGTCGGTTAACGGACAGCGCTATGTCGTGGAAGTGTCGGAGGGTGGTGATTTGGGGGACGTCCAAGCCGTGGCAGCCGCGAGTGTACCCGCGGCAACGCCGACAGCCGCCCTGGATGCCGAGGCGATCAATGCGCCTTTGGCAGGGAATATTGTGAGTTTGGCAGTGGCGCCAGGCGATGCTGTCAAAGCGGGCGATGTCGTTGTGATGCTGGAAGCCATGAAGATGGAAACAGAAGTTCGCGCACCCAAAGACGGTACGGTGACTTCGATTCTTGTGGCAGCGGGTGACGCGGTGGCGGTCGGCGATGCTCTCCTGGAGATGGACACCCACTAATGGATCGTTTGGCCCAGCTTTGGGGCGCCTCCGGCCTTGCTCAGATGGATCCTGGCTCGGCCGTAATGCTGGGTATTGCGCTTTTGCTGCTTTATCTGGCAATTCATCGACGTTTTGAGCCCCTGCTGTTGGTGCCCATAGGGTTTGGGGGGCTGCTGGCAAACATTCCCGGCGCGGGGCTCGCATACTCGGCGGTGGATAAAGCGCTCCACGGAGGTGATCTTGAATTGCTTGCGGCTTTGGCGACGCTACTCGCTAGTACTGCGGATCCTGCGAGTATCGCCGCTGCGCTGGAGCTGGCTCCTCAGGCAGTGCAGCTTGAGGCTCTGCAACTGGCGCGCGATGCGGGCCTGAGCGATGGCATGCTTTACAGTTTTTACAGCGTGGCTATTGGCAGTGGAGTCGCCCCTCTGGTTATTTTTATGGGGGTGGGCGCAATGACAGATTTTGGACCACTCCTGGCCAACCCTCGAACACTTCTTCTCGGTGCCGCCGCCCAGTTTGGTATTTTCGCAACGGTGCTCGGTGCAGTGGGTCTGACGTCTTTGGGTGTGACAGACTTCAGCCTGGCGCAGTCAGCTGCTATTGGGATTATTGGCGGGGCCGACGGTCCTACAGCAATCTATGTTTCCAGTATTCTTGCGCCGGACTTGCTTGGCGCCATCGCCGTCGCGGCTTATTCCTACATGGCTCTGGTGCCACTTATTCAGCCGCCGATCATGCGCGCTCTTACCAGCAAAGAAGAGCGACAGATTGTGATGGTGCAGTTACGCGAGGTGAGTCGGCGGGAAAAGATCACGTTCCCTTTAATGCTCCTGATTCTGGTGGCCTTGCTATTGCCAGATGCAGCGCCGCTTTTGGGAATGCTGTGTTTCGGTAATCTGATGCGAGAATGCGGTGTGGTAGAGCGTTTAAGCGCGGCTGCTCAAAACGCCCTGATCAACATTACCACCATATTTCTGGGTCTTGCCGTGGGCTCAAAGCTCGTCGCAGACAAGTTTTTAGACGTAAACACGCTGGGAATCCTTGCCCTGGGGATCGTCGCGTTTAGCGTAGGGACAGCATCGGGCGTTTTGCTGGCAAAGCTCATGAATCGTTGGGGCGGCACAGCTATCAACCCTCTTATAGGCTCTGCGGGAGTGTCCGCCGTGCCCATGGCCGCGCGAGTCAGTAATAAGATAGGGCTTGACGAGGATCCTCACAATTTCTTGTTGATGCACGCCATGGGGCCGAATGTGGCCGGTGTTATCGGTTCTGCGGTAGCGGCGGGAGTGATGATCACTCTTGTCAGCTGATCGCCGATTTAAGTTGATGGAGGCGCGGCTTGCTTTTCGGTAGAATCGCAGCTTAACCCTTAGATGCCGTGTCGCCCATGAACCCCAATTATCTCGATTTTGAACAGCCGATTGCCGAGCTTGAGGTGAAAATCGAGGAGTTGCGCCATGTGGGTTCCGGGGCTGAGCTCAACCTCTCCAGCGAGTTGGGAGAGCTGAAAGCAAAGAGCGTAAAGCTCACGGAAAAGATTTTTTCCAATCTGAGCCCCTGGGATGTGGTGCGCGTCGCTCGACATCCCTTACGCCCCTACACCCTTGATTACTTGCCGCTGATATTCGAAGACTTCGATGAGCTTCATGGCGATCGCCACTTTGGCGATGACAAAGCGATAGTCGGAGGGGTTGCTCGTCTTAACGGCGAATCGGTCATGGTGATCGGGCAAGAGAAAGGGCGTTCGGTGAAAGATAAGGTTTACCGTAATTTTGGGATGCCCAAGCCCGAGGGCTACCGTAAAGCCTTGCGACTCATGGAAACCGCAGAGCGTTTTAGTTTGCCGGTGATTACGCTTATTGATACGCCGGGGGCCTATCCCGGCATCGACTCCGAGGAGCGCGGCATATCCGAGTCGATCGCCACCAACCTCGCGGTGATGTCACGGCTGAAGACGCCTATCGTGTCAGTAGTTATCGGCGAAGGAAGCTCTGGTGGAGCGCTGGGTATTGGCGTGGCCGATCACCTGGCCATGTTGCAGTACGCCACTTACTTTGTGATCTCTCCCGAGGGCTGCGCGAATATCATCTGGAAGTCTTCGGAATTTGCCTCAGACGCTGCTGCGGCTATGGGTGTGACCTCTGAGAAGCTGAAGGAACTAGGCATTGTCGACGCTAGCATCGACGAGCCTTTGGGTGGCGCGCACAGAGACGCTGCCCTTATGGGAGAGCGTATCCGAGAGCATATCGCTACGGAATTGGATAAGCTCAAGGCCATGGATACCGATGAAATGCTCGAAGCCCGTTACGCGCGGCTCCTCGCCTACGGCAACTGAGGTTCACTCTGGGGTGGCTCAAAGCCCCGTTCTTCATGCGATTACTCAGCACGCGGCCACGCTAGCAGCAGCGCGGCGTGTGTTCGTCGCCTATAGCGGGGGGCTGGACTCTACGGTCCTGCTGCACGCTGTTGCAAAAAACCATCCTGATGCTATCGGTTTGCATGCCAATCATGGGCTCCATGGCGATGCGATGCGCTGGGCGCAGCATTGCGAGGAGGTTTGTAAGGGTCTTGATATTGCCTTCGACTCTACCGCGCTTGCGATTGTCGACGCCGGAGAGGGGATTGAGGCTGCTGCACGCACTGCTCGCTATCGCTGGTTTGAGACGATCCTAAGTGAAGGCGATATTTTGCTAATGGCCCATCATCAGGACGATCAGGCAGAGACTCTGCTACTACGTTTGCTTAGGGGAGCAGGTCCCGAGGGGCTCTCGGGTATGCCGCTAAGCCGGACTTTGGGTTCAGCAGTGCTGTTAAGGCCGCTGCTTGGACTGCCGCGCACTGATCTGGAGGCCTACGCAGAGGATCATGCCTTGGTCTGGGTTGATGATCCCAGCAATAGTGATATTCGCTTTGATCGCAATTATCTCCGCCAGGAACTCATGCCGCTGCTTGCTCAGCGCTGGCCTGGATACCGCGCAACCCTGTCGCGAGCGGCGACTCAGCTGCGCGAACTCAATGAGTATCTTCCCGCGCCTTACCTGGCGGTAGTGACGGGATCTCTTCAAGACCCGGGCTTTCGGGTGAGCGACCTTCCCGACGAGCCAGCCCTTGCGGCACTTTCTTTGCGAAAATGGTTACGCGAGCGATCCCTGACGGCGCCACCTTCGGCGCGATTGCACGAGTTTCTAAGGCAGTTGCGGGAGGGCGCCGGCGCGCAGCTATGTGGTGCAGGCTGGATTATTGAGCGTTACCGGGATGCGGTGTACTTGCTTCCAAGCTTGAAAGAGAATCCGCCTCTAGAGGCTCCTGTACGCCTAGGAGAATGGCAGCCGTGGCCGTCTATGGGGCAATTGAAGGTTGTATTAAAAGAAGGCGCAGAGCCTCTTGATCTGACCCTGAGGTCCCGGCAAGGCGGTGAGCGCATTGAGTTCTCTAGTGGACAGCGGAAGGACCTCAAAACGGTCTTTCAGGAGCTGGAAGTGCCCCCTTGGTGGAGAGATCGCCTGCCTCTATTGATTCAGCGATCGGGATCGACCGAAGAGCTGCTGGCGGTGGCTGATTTACGTTACTCTCCGCGTGCTGCGTCCCTGGGGGTCGAAGTTGTTCGAAAAGGGGAAGAATTTCCCGAGAAATAAACGCTTCTTTGCGGGTTTCTGATTGAGGAGAAACCCGCTTTCTGTTAACTTGGCCTCCCATCTTATCGCATGGTCGCGGGCCCGGATTGTTGGTAATCCTGTTCGTCCGAGACTGTTTCACGACATAGTCAACAGGAAGGCGTGACATGACGCGATTGGTCTTTGTGACTGGTGGTGTAGTTTCTTCTCTAGGCAAGGGTATCGCAGCGGCATCGCTTGCTGCGGACCTTGAAGCTCGTGGTTTGAAGGTTACGCTGCTCACACTCGACCCCTATATCAATATCGATCCCGGCACTATGAGCCCGTTCCAGCACGGTGAGGTGTACGTCACCGACGACGGCGCCGAGACGGATCTGGATCTCGGCCATTACGAACGCTTCACCCGCGCTGTGATGAGTCGTCGGAATAACTTCACTACGGGGCGTGTTTATAACCAGGTCCTGGCCAAGGAGCGTCGCGGTGATTATCTGGGCGGGACTGTTCAGGTTATTCCTCATATCACGGATGAAATTAAACGCCGGGTGATTGCTGGTGCCGGCGATGCCGATGTTGCTGTTGTGGAGATCGGTGGCACCGTAGGCGATATCGAGGGGCTGCCGTTTTTAGAGGCGGCGCGTCAGCTAAAAGTGGAGATGGGTTCCTCTCGGGCCCTTCTCATGCACCTCACGCTGGTGCCCTACATAGCTACTGCGGGCGAGATTAAGACCAAACCTACACAGCACTCCGTTAAGGAATTGCGCTCCATCGGCTTGCAGCCCGACATTCTGCTGTGTCGTTCGACGGTTCCCATTGAAGAGAGCGCCTGCAGCAAAATCGCGCTGTTTACCAATGTTGAAGCCCGGGCGGTGATACCGCTGCTGGATGCCGACACTATCTACCGAATTCCTCGTGCGCTTCATGCAAATGGACTGGATGATTTTGTCGTGGAGCGATTCAATCTCGAATGCCCTCCGGCGGATCTCAGAGAGTGGGACGAGGTGCTCCAGCGGCAGGTCGCGGAACGGCAGGCAAAGGTCCGTGTAGCCATGGTAGGCAAGTACATGGAACTGCCGGATGCCTACAAGTCATTAAACGAGGCGCTGTCCCATGCAGGGCTTCAGACCTTGACGGATGTTCAGGTCGATTACGTTGAGGCGGAAGATATCGAGCGCGATGGCGTAGGGATACTCGAAGGGGTAGACGCTATTCTGGTGCCCGGCGGCTTTGGTGACCGAGGTGTAGAAGGCAAGATTGAGGCGGTGCGATATGCCCGCGAGAACGATATTCCGTTTTTGGGTATCTGTCTGGGAATGCACGTGGCGTTGGTGGAGTACGCGCGCAACGTTTGTGGTTTAGACGGAGCACACTCCTCGGAAATGGCTCCGGAGACACCTCACCCCATCGTTGCTCTGATTACCGAGTGGCAGAATGCCGACGGCAGCACCGAACAGCGGGATGAGAGTTCAGATTTGGGAGGCACCATGCGCCTGGGTTCTCAGCCCTGTCATCTGGAAGAGGGGACGCGCATCCGCGAAATTTATGCAGCGGATGTGATCAACGAGCGTCACCGCCATCGCTACGAGGTCAACAACAATTACGTCGAAACTCTTCAGGATCACGGCATGGCGATTGCGGGCTGGTCGGCGGATAAGTCGCTGGTTGAGATGGTTGAGCTTCCTGAGCATGCCTGGTTCGTGGCTTGTCAGTTTCACCCCGAATTCACTTCCCGTCCTCGAGGCGGACACCCCTTGTTCACAAGTTACATCCAAGCTGCCTGTCAACGTGCTGCGGGGAACCGCTTTGCTCGTGACACGGCTGCGGGCTGATCGGATAGGGGCGCTCCAATGATAAAGACAGTAGAACTCGGCGATTTGCGTATCGCTAATGACGCACCCTTTGTATTGCTCGGTGGTGTGAACGTTCTCGAAAGCCGGGAGTTCGCGCTGGAGGTGGCCGCAGAGTACGTATCTGTATGCGCCGATCTTGGTATCCCGCTGGTTTTTAAGGCGTCCTACGACAAGGCTAATCGCTCTTCTATTCATTCTTTTCGAGGCCCTGGGTTACGTGAGGGGCTGGATATTCTTGCGGAGGTGAAGTCGCGATTCAGCGTACCTGCGATTACCGACGTACACGCGCCGGATGAGGCGGCCGCCGCCGCTGAAGTCTGCGACATTATTCAACTGCCCGCGTTTCTGGCCCGCCAAACTGACCTGGTGCGCGCTATGGCTGAAACCGGCGCGGCGATCAATATCAAGAAACCACAGTTTTTATCCCCGTCCCAGATGGCCAACATAGTCGAGAAGTTCCGTGAATGCGGAAACGAACGTCTTATGCTCTGCGAGCGAGGAAGCAATTTTGGCTATGACAACCTGGTTGTGGATATGCTCGGTTTTGGCGTTATGCGTAACGCAACAGGTGGCGTGCCACAGATCTTTGATGTAACCCACGCGCTGCAATGTCGAGACCCCATGGGCGCTGCATCGGGAGGCCGTCGATCTCAGGTAACGGAACTTGCCAGAGCAGGAATGGCTGTTGGTCTGGCTGGCCTGTTTCTCGAGTCTCATCCGGACCCTGACAAGGCTCTCTGTGACGGTCCCAGTGCTTTGCCTCTCGATAAATTAAAACCCTTTTTGGAGCAGGTTCAAGCCGTTGATAGTCTGGTTAAAGGGCTGCCTGCTCTTACTATAGACTAGAGTTAATCTTTGACGGCGCGCGGAGTTTGAAGTGTCTCTGGCGCTATCCCCACACGATTTAGGGAGAATGAAAAGTGAGCAGAATTACTGAGGTTCAGGGTTTTGAGGTGCTGGATTCTCGAGGTAACCCGACGGTTATGGCGGAGGTAACCCTCGAGTCTGGAGCCTGTGCGGCTGCTTTTGCGCCATCGGGCGCGTCAACCGGGTCTCGAGAAGCCCTTGAGCTGCGCGATGGTGATTCCGGGCGCTATCTTGGTAAGGGTGTCAGTAAAGCCGTTGGAAATATCAATGGTGCTTTGCGCACGGCCTTGCTTGGTATGGATGCTTCGGCCCAGCGTGATCTCGATAATGCAATGCTAGCGCTGGATGGGACCGAGAATAAAGAGTCCTTAGGAGCTAATGCCATGCTGGCGGTCTCTTTGGCAGCGGCAAGAGCCGCAGCAATTGCCAAGGGTAAGCCGCTTTACGCACATATTGCTGAACTCTATGGAAGGGGTGCCTTGAGCATGCCCGTACCTATGATGAATATCATTAACGGCGGAGAGCACGCCGACAACAATGTTGATATTCAGGAGTTTATGATTCAACCCGTGGCAGCCACTAGTTTTGCCGAGGCATTGCGTTGCGGTGCCGAGATTTTCCATCACCTCAAGAAAGTACTTTCGGCACGAGGTCTAAGTACTGCCGTGGGTGATGAGGGTGGATTTGCCCCGGATCTGCCTTCAAACGAAGCGGCCTTGGAAGTTATCGGTGAGGCTGTGGCAAATGCCGGCTATAAGCTTGGCACTGACGTTACCCTTGCGTTGGATTGTGCCGCTTCAGAATTTTACCGTGACGGGCGTTACTGGCTGGGCGGCGATGGTCGTGATTTTGATAGTGCGGGCTTCACCGAGTATCTCGCAGGCCTTGCCGATGCACATCCTATTCTTTCGATCGAAGACGGTCTTGATGAGTCAGATTGGGACGGTTGGAAATTGCTGACTGAGCGCCTCGGCGACCGGGTTCAGTTAGTGGGCGATGACCTGTTTGTCACAAATACCAAGATTTTGGGGCAGGGAATTGAGCGCGGGGTCGGTAACTCTATTCTGATTAAACTGAATCAAATCGGCACTCTTTCGGAGACTCTGGATGCCATAGGTATGGCGGCTGATGCAGGCTACACCTCGGTGATTTCGCATCGCTCGGGGGAAACAGAGGATACGACGATAGCGGACTTGGCGGTTGCTACGGGCGCGGGTCAGATTAAAACGGGCTCTCTATGCCGTTCGGACAGGGTGGCCAAGTACAACCGGCTTCTGCGCATTGAGGCCGAGTTGGGGTCGACTGCGCCCTATCGCGGGCGTGCCGAGTTTGCGCGTTAGGAATTCACTTGCGCTGGATCTTGCTGATACTTTTTGTGCTCCTCGCCGGCTTGCAGTATCGCCTTTGGTGGGGAGAGGGCGGGCGTCTCGAGCTATTGCGCCTGCGGCAGCAGGCTCAGGATTCCCAGCGCGAGAATGCAATATTGCGTGAACGTAATGAAGAGCTGGCACGGCAAGTGATGGATCTCAAGGCCGGTAACACGGTGCTAGAGCAGCGAGCCAGAGAAGAGCTTGGTTTAACCCGGGAAGACGAGGTTTACTATCAGTTCGTGGACCCCGCCAAGCTTGTGCCGAAAGCTGCCGAGCCCCAGTTGTGAGCGAGCTGTGGGCAGTGGTCCCCGCAGCGGGAAGTGGCTCGCGGATGTCTCAGGGGCAGTCAAAACAATATGTACAGCTTTACGGGCGCACACTTCTGGATTGGAGCGTTGGGGCCCTGTTGTCCTGTTCACAGCTTCGTGGCTGCGTGGTTGCCTTGCCTAAAGCAGACTTGGCTCTCGATAAGGTCGGCGTCCTGGAAGATGCGCGAGTAAGTCTCTGCGCCGGCGGCGCTAGCCGCGCTGAGTCAGTGGCGGCAGGTATCGCAGCGCTGCCTGCGGAAGATAACGACTGGGTGCTGGTGCACGATGCAGCGAGACCCTGCTTGTCACAGAGCGACCTGCAAACTTTGATAGAGGCGGTTTCTGGGTCCGGTGTCGGCGGGATTCTGGCTTTGCCTATTACAGATACTCTAAAGCGCGCGGATGAGAGTGATCATGTTTCGGCGACTCTGGACCGCGAAGCTGTCTGGAGCGCCCAAACTCCCCAGATGTTTCGCGTGGGAGAACTCCGGGGTGCGCTAGCTGCGGCACAGGCCAATGGCTACGCTGTGACAGACGAGGCTTCAGCTATGGAAGCGTCCGGTTTTGCAGTACAACTGGTAAGAGGTTCTGTAGGCAATCTCAAGGTAACCTACGCCTCAGATATGCAATTGGCGGCATTTTGGTTAAAAGAGCTTCATCCACAGGAAGTATCGATAGAAGGGAGAGAGTCTTGATGCGGATCGGACACGGCTTCGATGTGCATGCCTTTGCTGAGCCGGGGCAGGGCGCCGATGCGGTCATCCTCGGCGGGGTCTCTATACCTCATGATCGGTCTTTACTGGCCCATTCTGATGGCGATGTCGTTCTACATGCTCTTTGTGACGCCCTCTTAGGCGCAATTGCCGCGGGTGATATCGGTAAGCACTTTCCAGACACTGATGCGGCCAATGCGGGCATTGATAGCCGGGAATTGTTGCGTCGTTGCGCCCTCCTCGTTGGCGAAGGGGGATTTACCCTGGGTAATCTGGATATCACTATTGTGGCTCAGACCCCGCGGATGGCAGAGCATGTCGATGCCATGCGTAAAAATATCGCGGATGACCTGTCCGCGACTATTGATCAGGTGTCAGTAAAAGCCACTACCACCGAAGGCCTTGGATACGTGGGGCGCGGTGAGGGTGTTTCCGTGCACGCCGTCGTATTGTTGCAGAGCTCATGAACAGGACCTCGGATGTTTCAGGGATAGGCATGACCTCGCAGCGTACGCGAGAGCGTCTTGTGCAGCGCTTACAGGAGCAGGGCGTCAGCAATATCGCTGTGCTTGATGCTATGCGGAACGTGCCACGACACCTGTTTCTGGATGAAGCCATGGCTCATCGAGCCTATGAAGACACGGCCTTGCCCATTGGTTTTCAGCAGACATTGTCACAGCCTTACATCGTCGCTCGAATGACCGAACTACTAATCGCCGGTCGTGACCCTCAAAAGGTTTTAGAGATTGGCAGTGGCTCGGGCTATCAGAGCGCTGTGTTGGCGGGACTTGTCGGCGAGGTGTATTCGCTGGAACGGATAAAGCCGTTGTTGATGGCGGCGAGAAAGCGCATGCGCCAGCTCAAGCTTCGGAATGTCCAAATGCGCCATGGTGATGGCTTTGACGGATGGGAGTCACAGGCACCTTTTGACAGTATTCTTGCGGCGGCGGCTCCAGAGCGAGTGCCTCCATCATTGCTGGATCAGTTGGCGCCGGGCGGCCGTCTGGTGATGCCCGTCGGTGGTCGGGAGCAAACACTGGTTGTAGTGGAGCGCACTGATGCCGGGTTTGAGCGCTACGACATTGAGCCCGTACGCTTTGTGCCGCTGCTCCCGGGTCTTGGTAATGGATGAACCTTCGGGCACACAAAAGTCCGGCGTTTCACTGATCCCCGGCGTATTGCTGAGAGGCGTGCTCATGGGAGCGGCAGACATTGTCCCGGGCGTCTCTGGTGGCACCATGGCGTTTATCACCGGAATCTACCAGCGCCTGATCAATGCGATCACTGCGTTTGATGTCACGCTGATACGCTGCGTTTTTGCGCGGCGCTGGGAAGAAGTATTTCGGCGCACGGACGCTGCCTTTCTAGCGACACTACTTCTGGGTATCGCAATCAGTGTGTTCTCGTTGGCGCGTCTGATTACCTTTTTGTTGGAGACGCAACCCTTAGTCTTGTGGTCGTTTTTTTTCGGCCTGATTTTAGCTTCTGCCCTTGTATTACTGCGCCATGTATCGCGATGGTCAGTGTCAGCTGTTGTCGGCTTGTCTCTAGGGGTATTGTTTGCAGCGGGTATCGGTTTGTCCCCGGCGTTTGCTTTGCCGGTGGCGTCCTGGAGTTTTTTTGTGGCGGGCTTCTTCGCCATCTGCGCGATGATTCTTCCAGGTATATCCGGGAGCTTTATTCTCGTTCTTCTTGGGATGTATCCGGTTGTTCTCGAAGCGATCGAGACGCTGGACTTTGTGTCTCTCGCTCTATTTGCCGCGGGCGCCGGGTTTGGACTTCTGGTTTTTTCGCGGCTGCTGAGTTATCTCCTGAGAGAGCATCACAGTCCGACTCTAGCCACCCTCACCGGGTTTTTATTTGGCTCACTCCTTGTAGTATGGCCGTGGAAGGTGCCAGGTTCTGATGCTGGAGCAACTGTTCCGGTGTCTCCGAATTATTACAGTGCCCAGTTTGGCGAAAACCAACTGTTGCTTTGTCTTGCATTGATGCTCTTGGGTTTTCTTGCAGTTTGGTTGCTGGAAAGCCGTTGGGGTGGGCCGGAGCGCTAAGCCATGTTACGGCTCGCAGTGCCGCTATGTTGCTTATTTGTCGCTGCGCTCATTACCGCTTGTGCCGATAAGCCGCTGGCACCCATTGAGGATCGCAGCCGCGGTGGCACATCCAGAGTAGAGGAGCGTTATACCGTTCTACGCGGTGATACGCTGTTTTCTATTGCCTTTCGTTATGGCCTCGACTTTCGACGCCTTGCGGCGGCGAACACCATCGTCGAGCCCTATACAATCTTTCCCGGTCAGACTTTGCGGCTTGCGGAAGCTGATCCCCCTAAACCCCGCCTCAAGGCGACGCCCGTTACTGTAGCGAAGACGCCTGATTCAAAGACGACAACGCCCGCGCCGAAAAGCCAGCCAGCGCGTAACATTACACCGGCTGTGAGCTCCCAGCCAAAGCCAACCACGACAGCGAGCAAAAGCCAAAAGCCATCGCAAGCTGCACCGAAGGCCGCTCCAGTGAACATTAAGGTGAGCGCCTGGCGCTGGCCCGCCAAGGGCAAGGTGGTGCGCCGTTTTGACAAGAATTTACACAAGGGCGTAGACATAAGCGGTAGCCGTGGAGATGCCGTAGAGGCGGCCGCGGCGGGTCGGGTAGTGTATGCCGGTAGTGGCATCGCTGGTTATGGCTTGATGCTGATCGTGCGCCACAACGATGAGTTTCTGAGTGCTTATGGTCACAACGATGCCTTGCTGGTGGACGAGGGAGATGTCGTGCGCTCGGGTCAAAAAATAGCGGAGCGGGGTAGTTCTGGCACAGACTCGGTAAAACTGCACTTTGAGATACGTCGACAAGGACGTCCGGTGGACCCCCTCAAACTGTTACCAGCCCGATAGCAGGGTGCTTGTTTTGTGATGGCTCGCTGAGCTAAGCTCTTCGGCCCGAAGTATTTTAGCCAAAGGCAAAACGGCGGAATACACAGGCTTACTACAGGACGCTAACCCATGGGTAGAACCAAGGGGAGCTCGGCCAGCGGCACGAAGAACGGTCGCGGACAGAGAGATAAGCGGCACCAGTCTAAAGTTCCAGGGCTGGCGGGAGACGCTTTGGCCGCTCTGAATGAGTCGGAGCAGGCCGAGTCTGATTCAAAAGCAAGTTCACCTTCTGGATTGAAGTCTGGGTCAGGCAAAACTGATTCCGGTGATGCGGATACGCATCAAATCACGCTTGATCCAACTCAGCTCTACCTCAACGAAATTGGCTTCGTTCCTTTGCTCACGGCAGACGAAGAAAAATACTACGCGCGTCTGACACAGAAAGGTGATGAAGCGGCGCGAAAGCGCATGATAGAAAGCAACTTGCGCCTCGTAGTGAAGATCTCCCGCCGATATTTACACCGAGGTATGAGTCTTCTGGACCTGATCGAGGAGGGAAATCTTGGCCTGATGCGTGCCGTAGAGAAGTTTGATCCGGAGCGTGGTTTTCGCTTTTCTACCTATGCCACCTGGTGGATACGACAGACCATCGAGCGAGGCATAATGAATCAGGCGCGCACGATTCGTCTTCCGATTCACGTAGTGAAAGATCTCAACGGTTGCCTTCGGGCAGCGCGGGAGCTCACCCAGCAGCTGGATCATGAACCTACCACGCAGGAGATAGCCTCTCGGACTCACAAGTCCCCGAAAGAAGTGTCACGGCTTATGGGGCTCAATGAGCGGGTAAGCTCCATGGACGCGCCTTTGGGTCCGGAGTCAGACTCTTCAGTAGTGGAGACCATTGCAGACGATCACGGTTGTGATCCTTCGGAGCAGCTACAGAACGATGATGTCCACGACAGCGTGGCGGACTGGCTTAATGAGCTCTCCGACAAGCAGCGGGAAGTCGTCATGCGACGCTTTGGGCTTCTGGGGCACGAGAGCAGTACTCTGGAAGAAGTCGGTCAGGAGATAGGCCTTACCCGCGAACGCGTAAGGCAAATACAGGTTGAGGCGTTAAAGCGCCTGCGTCGCATCCTCGAACGACAAGGCCTGTCAGCAGACGCTCTACTTCAGCAATAACAGCGGCGCGAACGCCGGGAATATCTAGCGCTCTAGGAGTGCTAACTTTCCGGGCTTACCTGCCCACTCTTCTGCATCTTCAGGTGCTGGCTTCATCTCGGTAATGCAGGGCCATACTTCAGCTAATTCCGCATTGAGTTCGAGAAATACCTGCTGATCAGCAGGCAGTTCGTCTTCCGAGAATATCGCGTCGACCGGGCACTCGGGCTCGCATAGGGCGCAATCAATACACTCATCAGGATGGATGACCAAAAAGTTGGGTCCCTCATAAAAGCAGTCCACTGGACACACTTCCACACAGTCTGTGTGCTTGCACTTAATGCAGTCTTCACCAACAACGAAGGTCATGCTTGGATATCCTTAAACTTGATTCTGATCATTGTTCTGCCAGAGCTTATTGCTCTGACACAACGCTGGAGCAGAAGTGTAGCGATTCGCTTCCACGATGAGAAGCACCCCCGCGCGCAAAGTCAGTCTGCCAGCTCGCGCAGATTATAAAGGACTGCGAGCGCCTCTCGCGGTGAAAGGGCGTCTGGGTCGGTCTCACGAAGTAAGCTCAAAGCCGGGTGGTTGGCATTGTCCGCAAACAAATCTCCCTGGGGAACACTTGTCGAAGTAACAGAAGTCGATGGCAAAGACGATTGACCAGCGTGATTTTGGCTTTCGAGTTCTTGCAGTTTGCCCGCTGCTGCGTGGAGTACCGTCGCTGGAACACCGGCGAGTTTAGCGACTTGCAGTCCAAAGCTTCGATTTGCGGGGCCTTCCTGGATTCGATGCATAAATACTACGTGCTCACGATGCTCTACAGCGTCCAGGTGGACATTCACCACGGTAGGAAGTTGCTCAGCAAGAGCGGTGAGTTCAAAGTAGTGAGTTGCAAAGAGTGTAAACGCACGAGTTTTTTCGGCCAGATGTAACGCGGCGGCCCAAGCCAAAGAGAGACCGTCAAAGGTGCTGGTGCCTCTGCCTACTTCATCCATGAGTACCAGGCTCCTCTCACTAGCGTTGTGGAGGATATTAGCCGTCTCGGTCATCTCAACCATAAATGTAGATCGGCCACTCGCAAGATCATCGGCCGCTCCAATACGCGTGAATATACGATCTACCGTCGACAGGGTTGCGGCCTTGGCTGGCACAAAGGAGCCCACATGCGCCAGTAAGGTGATGATCGCGTTTTGGCGCATATAGGTAGATTTACCACCCATGTTCGGACCGGTAATGAGGAGCATCCTGCGATGCTCATCCAGAAGCGTATCGTTGGCGATAAAAGGCTCTTCGAGAACCTGTTCTACAACAAGGTGACGGCCCTGATCTATGTCCAACTTTGGCGTGTCGCTGAACTGCGGTCGGCACAAATCGAGACTTTGACTACGTTCTGCCAGCGTGGCGTACACATCCAATTCTGCCATGGCTGCGCCGCAGCTACGCAAGGCGTCCAGGGAATCCTGCAGTATCGCCAGTAGCTCTGCATAAAGCTGCTTTTCCCGAGCAAGGGCGCGGCTTTTGCTCGACAGTGCTTTGTCTTCAAACTCCTTAAGCTCTGGAGTGATAAATCGCTCGACGTTCTTGAGGGTCTGTCGCCGCTGATACTCCGCAGGCACTTCGTCGGATTGGCTCCGACTGAGTTCGATGTAGTATCCATGCACGCGGTTGTAACCGACCTTTAAACTCGCCAGTCCCGTGCGCTCTCGCTCGCGGGTTTCTATAGCCACTAAAAAGCCGGCGGCGTTTTCGCTGATGGAGCGGAGCTCGTCGAGCTCGGCATCGTAACCCGTTGCGATAACTCCGCCGTCGCGAAGGACCACGGGAGGATTTTCTATAATTGCCCGCTCAAGAAGGTCAACCAGCACCGGAAAGTCTCCTAGTGCGGTGGTCGTTGTTTTTAGCGCGTCCGACGCGTCTGCAGGCGTCGCTGCGCGGAGTGCCGGCACGCTGCTTAGGGCAAACAACAGACGAGTGAGGTCCCGGGGCCGGGCACTGCCTAGAGCAACCCGGGTAATGATGCGCTCCACATCCCCAATAGGGCGCAACACGTCCCGAAGACTCTCGAAAGCGTAGTTTTCTCGCAGGGCCTGAACGGCCTCCTGGCGTTCTTTCAGCGTGTCGGTATTGGTAAGTGGCCTATGCAACCAGCGCCTTAGGCAACGGCTGCCCATAGCAGTCTTACAGCGATCCATGACCGACATCAGAGTGTGCGTCTCGCCGCCAGCCAGATTCCTGTCTATTTCAAGATTTCGGCGAGTTGCCGCGTCCAGAACTACACTCTCTTCCCGCATCTCCGGTGCAACAGCCGTAATGTGCGGTAGTTGGCTGCGCTGAGTGTCTCGGACGTAGCTGATGAGGCAGCCTGCCGCAGCGATGCCCAGTCGGAGGTGCTCGCAGCCAAAACCCCGAAGGTCGTGGGTTTGAAATTGCTCCCGCAGGTTTCGCTCGGCTGACTCGAGGTCAAATTCCCAGGAGGGTTGGGAGCGTGCCCCCGGGCGACTTGTTACGCCGTGTTGCTGCATTTCTTCGTGGTAAAGCAGCTCGGCAGGGTCGAGCCGCTCAATTTCCCCGAGCAGAGCTTCTTCGCCATCGAGTTCCATCAGCCGGAATCGTCCGCTTCCGAGATCAAGATACGCAAGGCCATAACGGGTTTGCTGCGCAATGAGGGCTACAAGTAGTTGCTCTCGTTTTTCTTCGAGAAGCGCCTCATCACTGAGCGTCCCGGGAGTGACGACCCGAACCACCCGTCGTTCCACCGGCCCCTTGCTTGTCGCCGGATCACCTATTTGCTCGGCAATTGCTACGGAAATGCCAGCCTTCACCAATCTGGCAAGATATCCCTCGGCTGCGTGGTAGGGCACCCCCGCCATGGGAATGTCCTCGCCCGCTGACTTCCCCCGTGCTGTCAGGGTGATGTCCAATAGTTCTGCAGCGCGCTGAGCATCCTCGTAAAACAGCTCGTAAAAGTCCCCCATGCGGTAAAACAGCAGCTCGTTAGGGTGGTCTTTCTTGATGCGCAAAAATTGCTGCATCATCGGCGTATGTTGGCTTTGATCGTTGGGCAAGACGGTTTCTGAGGGTCCTGTAAATGCAGGGCGCAGTGTAATTCATCGAGGGGTCTAGCGACCAGAGAACTGCGCTAAGAACTAATCCATGGTTTTCGTTCAAAAAGTCTAGTCTTTTCGCTGCGCAAAGGTAGGTCTAGAATAGGATAGCAACCGCGAGGAGCAGATGTCCGAACATGGGTATAGAGATCCATAAGACAACTTTTGATGCCGAAGACCGTCGGCGATTCTCCGAGCGTTTAGAGTCGCAGCTTCAGCAGCTGTCGAGGCTGATGAATAGCCCGGGCTTCGGCAGCCCCGTAGAAAGCGTTGGGGCGGAACTGGAGCTATACATTGTTGATGCGGACGGCAGGCCGGCCTATCTCAACGATGCTTTGTGCAATGCGGCGGCGGACCCCCAACTCACCGTAGAGCTCAACAAATACAACCTCGAGTACAACCTGAGTCCTCAGGGGCTGGATCAGGAAGGATTGGCCGCGACAGAGCGGGAGATCGTGACGAAGTTGCAGAAGCTTTCGATCCTGGCCGCTGAGAAAGACGCCTTTGTTGTTCCTATAGGCATTCTTCCGACGCTTACAGAGAAAGATCTTGGTGACCACTGTGTTACGGATCGTCAGCGCTACCGTGCGTTAGTAGCCCAACTTATTGCCTGGCGAGGCAGTGACTTCAATATCAATATCAATGGCGAAGAGCCGTTGAAAATGACCATGGCCAACATCACTCTGGAGGGCGCGAACACGTCTTTTCAAGTACATCAGCGTGTGAGTCCAGAGCATTACGCCGCGACGTTTAATGCGATGCAATTGGCGACCCCCCTCGCGATTGCAATCAGTGCCAATAGTCCGGGCTTGTTCGGCCGTCAGCTCTGGGACGAAACCCGAATACCTTTGTTTAAACAGTCCATCGATACGCGAGACATGGACCGTTATCGCTGGAGTGAACCGCCTAGAGTTTGCTTTGGACACGGTTGGTTGCGTAAGGGCGCCTTTGAACTGTTTGACCAAACGGTACGTCTCTATCCGCCATTGCTGCCTGCCTGCGATGAAGAAGCGCGCAATACCGGCGATGGCGCGCCAGGCTTGGCGGAGCTTCGTTTGCACCAAAGCACCGTTTGGCTGTGGAATCGCGCGGTCTATGATGATGCGGACGGGGGGCATCTTCGCATCGAAATGCGCGCCTTGCCTGCAGGACCGACGTCCATCGATATGGTCGCCGGGGCAGCGTTCATGATGGGCCTTGCGCGGGGCTTGAGAGACGATATGGATGGTTTGATGTCGGCCCTCCCTTTTCATTTGGCGGAGTACAATTTTTATCGCGCCGCTCAGCATGGGCTGGATGCACGTATGGTTTGGCCGAGTCTCCAACAGCACCGCCTGCGGGATGCTTCCGTGGTCGACATTATTGCTGAGATGCTGCCTGTGGCCGAGGAGGGGTTGAGTAAGCTTGGCGTTAGCCGGGCAGAACGGGATCGCTATTTGGGCGTAATTGATGCGCGCTTGAGCGCAAGACGTAACGGCGCTCGCTGGCAACGAGAAGCGACGCAGGCGTTGATAGACCGTGGTCACGGTAAGTCCACTGCGCTTAGAGAGATGCTTACCCGTTACCGGGAGCACAGCGCTGAGAATGTTCCCGTGGCCGATTGGCCAGTACCCTAATGGGGCAATGTTTGGGGCTGGCAAGGTGATGCGGTTTCGCTTCCTGAAGGATCCCCAGAGCAGTATTGCGGGGTCTAATCCCAATGCACTTCTTGAGAATCTCGGCGGACCGGCCTGCATCCTCTTTTCTGGAAAAGACAGCACAAGAACCCGCGCGGTGGTTACGTTGCTACACGGCAATGAGCCCTCTGGTTTTTTCGCTCTGCACCGATGGCTCCATGCGGGGCACAAGCCAGCGGTAAATCTTTTGTTCATCGTGGCGTCGGTGCACGCTGCGCTGGAACCTCCGCGTTTTAGTCATCGCATGCTACCTAGAGCGAGGGACCTAAACCGCTGCTTCAGCCCTCCTTTTGACGACGAGCAGGGCCGTTTGGCGCAGGAAATTCTCGAACTGCTCCGTGTGCATCGACCTGAGGCGGTAGTTGATATGCACAATACATCCGGCTCCGGTCCGTCCTTCGGTGTATGCACGCACCTTGATCGTCAGCACGATGCTCTCGTATCGATCTTTACCCGGCGTCTGGTGGTCTCCCACCTAAACCTGGGAGCGCTCATGGATATTAGTGATACGAGTTGTCCTACGGTGACTATAGAGGTGGGAGGACGGCTGGATGACGATGCCCATGAGCTGGCCTATGAGGGCTTGCAGCGCTATGCCCTGGCAGAGCGGGTTCTCGCCAATGATGATGAGACAGATTGGGGCATAGAGATTCTTCGCGATCCGATTCGCCTGGAGCTGCGCGAGGGCGTGACTCTTGCTTACGATGAAGCGCCACGCCCCGGACATGACATCACGCTAAGAGTCGATATCGAGCATCACAACTTTGGAGCGGTGAGTTCTGACACACCCCTTGGCTGGGCGAGGGATACCCCCCAGTCGCTTTTTAAAGCTACAGATGCCTTCGGGCGTTGCGCGGTAAACGCGCTGGTTCGCTGTGAAAATGGCGTGCTTTTCCCCTCATGCAGTCTCAAGCTGTTCATGATCACTACCAATGCAGGCATTGCCGAGAGCGACTGTCTGTTTTACGCGGTGGCTGCGGGTACCTAGCTCGACTGACTCCAGTCCATTTAGCAGTAAAACATTTTTACAGGGGGGCTATGAGGCTTCGGCATCGGTTGTCACCCGTCGCAAAGAGCGACAGGTCGCATTACTAGCTGTGTTTTCATGATTTTTCGGCGCATATGATGGTTGCATTCTTCAGCGTAACCACTGATTATATGTACAGTAGTTTTTCACCAGGCTGAAAACGCTGATTTTGCAACAGCAGAACGGTAACAGAGCAACAGCTGAGCAGTGACAGAGCATTAACAGAGCAGTAACAGAGCAGTAAGACAAACCGTTAAGACTAAGCAGTAAAACAGACCAATAGCGAATGACTCGTAGAAAATTAGGAGAGCAGCACATGAACGCAAATAAGGAAAAGGCACTCGAAGCGGCTCTAGGCCAAATCGATCGTCAATTCGGTAAAGGTACCGTCATGCGCATGGGAGATAGCGATCGCGTAGCAATCCCATCGATTTCTACGGGGTCACTTGGCTTGGATGTCGCGCTAGGCATTGGTGGTCTTCCCAAAGGACGTATCTGCGAGATCTTTGGTCCTGAGTCGTCGGGTAAAACCACATTGACCCTGCAAGTCATCGCTGAGGCACAAAAAGCCGGTGGCACAGCGGCTTTTATCGATGCAGAGCACGCTCTGGATCCAATTTACGCCGAAAAGCTAGGCGTACAGATTGATGATCTGATCGTTTCGCAGCCAGATACTGGAGAGCAGGCGCTGGAAGTTGCCGAGATGCTGGTGCGCTCCGGTGCTGTCGATGTGCTGGTTGTTGACTCTGTCGCGGCGCTGACGCCTCGAGCTGAAATCGAAGGCGACATGGGCGATTCTCACGTTGGCCTGCAGGCACGACTGCTGAGTCAGGCGATGCGTAAACTCACGGCGACAATCAAGCAAACGAATTGCCTTGTGATCTTTATCAACCAGATCCGTATGAAGATTGGCGTTATGTTCGGCTCGCCCGAAACCACGACTGGTGGTAATGCCCTGAAGTTCTATTCGTCTGTGCGACTCGATATCCGCCGTATTGGTGCGGTCAAAGAGGGCGACGAGGTGGTGGGCAACGAAACGCGTGTCAAAGTCGTGAAAAACAAAGTGGCGCCACCGTTCAAACAGGCGGAATTCCAGATCATGTACGGCCGGGGTATTTATCGCACGGCAGAAGTTATCGACTGGGGCGTGAAGCTAAGCCTCATCGATAAGTCTGGAGCGTGGTATGCCTATAAAGGCGACAAGATTGGCCAGGGTAAAGCTAACGCTGCGAAGTTTCTCGAGGACAACCCAGCGCTCGGTAGCGAGATCGAGGGATTGATTCGCGCGCAGTTACTGGACGTGGGTTCCAACGAAGAAGACGCCGCTCTTGAAGGCGAAGAGGGTGCAGAGAACAAAGCTAGCGACTGATTGTAAGTCCCATGACAAAGCCCGTATTGCACGGCTTTGTCATCCATCTAGTATCCGGCGTTGTCGACGCCGGCTTTCCTCCACGGGTGCTGGGGTTCCACTTCCCCTTACCACTGCTCCAGCGCCCTTTTTTTACGTCCCGCTAGCCAGTAGTCTTGTGCCGCTATGAAGCGCTCATCTCAAGCTATCCAAAGCCCCCGTAACGCAGCGATGAACTTACTCGCCCGCAGGGAGCACTCTTTGGCCGAGCTAAAGCGCAAGCTTGCGCGTAGATTTGAGAGTGTGGAATTGGATTTGGCGCTACAAAAACTGGCGGACGAAAATCTTCAGAGTGATGAACGCTTTGCTCAATCTTATGCTCGGGAGAGGATGCTTCGTGGTATCGGTCCACTGCGTATCGAATCGGAGTTACGCCAACGCGGTGTTGATAGAAGGCTGATTGATGAGGCTATTGCGATTGTCCCGAGTGAGGAGGGACTCACATGGCGTTTAGTCGCAAGAGATGTACTCCAACGGAAGTTCGGCGATGAGAGACCCACGGATCTTTCAGAGAAAGCGCGGCGTTTGCGTTTCCTGGGTTACCGGGGATTTGGTGAAGAAGCCGCGGATCTAGTGCCCGACGTTTCTTAGGGTAAGTACTGATACTACGATGTCAGCGGCCGTTTGCGTATGTTATCGAGGCTTACGGGATCACTCGGCCCAAACCATCGCCAAGACTCACGCAAACCTAGTGACCTTCGTCTGCCGGCAGAATACGGATAGGCAGCGGCTCCGAGGCGTCGAGGTGAACATCGCGCTGCGGGAAGGAAATGCTAATACCTGCCGCATTGAACTCCCGATAAATAATTTGTCTCAGCTCAGTGGACACCCGCGGGTAATCCCGCAGAGCAAAGCAGCGCAACCAAAGCACCAGCGCATTGTCTCCAAAGTCTTCAAAGCTGACATAAGGCGCTGGATCCTCAATAATTTCAGGGTGCCCGTTCGCCACTTCTTTTAGCTTTTGCATCGCAGCATCGACGTCTGAACCGTATGCGACCCCGATGGGTATAACCAGGCGAAGCTTGGAGTTGCTCAGCGACCAGTTGGTGACGACACTGGTAATGAGCTCCTTGTTGGGGATCATTAGTTCTTTGCCTTCGAAGGTTTCTATTACCGTCGCTCTTGCGTTGATGCGCGTTACCGTCCCGTCTTCACCGCCAGCGTGGATAATATCTCCCACACGGATAGGCCGTTCAAAGAGCACTATCAGCCCGGAGATGAAGTTCGCGACAATCTCCTGCAGGCCGAAACCGATACCGACGCCTAGCGCAGCGACCAGCCATTGCACTTTTTCCCACTGGAACCCGAGCATGACTAACGCAGTGGACATACCGACCCCAAGGATCAGGTACTGCATAAGCATTCCGGCGGCGTAGCGACTCCCTGGAGTGACGTTTGTCCATTCGGTAAGCACTACGTTCACCAGCGGCGGAAGATGGCGGGTTATCAGCGATGTGACAGCAATGATAATTAGTGCAAGAAGCAGCACGGAGAGGGTGATCGCGCGCAGTTCTCCCTCGGGCAAGCTGCTATCGGTGGTCGTCCACAGGGTGACGGTGTCAAAAATAGAGAGTGCCGGAAGCGCAGGCGCCCATATCCACCACAGGAGGCCGCCCAGGGCGAGAAGACGCGCGAGGCCGAGCAGTCGTGAGTACGCGTCGGAGAGGGACGTCACCGCATCCATGTCACTGCCTGCGTCCTCTGACTCTTCATCGGTGTCGCTTTCTGCTCGGGCGCGAAGTTCCTCTCGCGCCTTTCGCTCAAGACCCGATCGGAAAATGATGAGGATCCGCTGCAGGACATTTGCTACGAACAGTACAGTGATGACTGCGGCCACGGATCCTGTGAGTGCGCGCAAATATAAATGCGCTGCAAAGAGCTGGCCGCTCAAATGCATGAAAACGATAGATGCAGAAATGAGTACGCCGACCTGCAAACTGTGTCGAATGATGCGATCACTGTGAAACTCATCGGAGCGAAGCATGCGCACAAGCGCAATCAGCAGGAAGACTGCGGTAGACATACTACCTATGGCGGCTAGCGCTCCGCCGCTATCGGTAGGCGATGAGGCCCGCCCCAGAATCGTAACTGCCACAGATAGGGTGACAGCTAAGGTAAACCACGGGAGGTCGCGAGACGCAGCATCGGCACGAGGGCTATTCCACTTCAGCAAACGGCGACCTAGTCCCAGTCGATCAGACATACGTCGGAGGCTGCCTAGGGCGAAGAGTAAGAGTCCCGACGCGCCGAGTGCGCGAGCTATGCCCATCACAACCGGATCTCCCGATGCAGCGATGTAAAAACCGCGACCGGCGAGGAAGAGCACGCTAGGAAGCGCTAAGGCCGCCAATAATGTGAGTGATAGTGTCTTGAATATAAGCGAAGCACTTTCGTCTCGTGGTCGAATGGGTTTTCCGAGGAGGTCGTCTAAAGCTCGAGAGATTCTTCGATGCTGGATAGCCCCAAAGGAGAGCAATAGCAGCATTAAGAACGCGGGGTCACTGACGACTCTTTGCCAATCTGCTGTGAGACGCTCAAGCGGACGGGTTTTCCCCAGCGTGTGTAATTGTTGCAGCACACGGTGGGGATCGACATAGGCGTAGTTGCGAACCCAAAGAAGGTTTGCGGTTAACAGCGTTTCATAATCACCGACAATCGTGGCGAGCTCTTCAGTGGTTTGGTTAGCATCGACCAGTAGGCTGAGCAGAGTGTTTCCTGACTGCATGTTTTCCTGCAGTAGTTCCCGTCGCTGAATGTAGAGCCTTTCTGCGCTGCGTCGATCGGTTGCGCTCCAGTCGTCCAAATCACCAAAAGTGTCGGCTAAAAAACCACTGCGATCGCCTAACTCGCGCAGAGCCTGTTCGGTGTCTATCGCTTTAATAGAGACCGTAGCGATTTCTTCATTTCGGTCGGCATTTCGGCTGAGAATTGATCGTGGGTCGGGGAGACTGGCGAGTCTCGTCAGCATAACTTCGCCAAGCTTTGATTCCAGTCCCGCTACGTTTAATCGTCTCTCTGTGAGATCGGCATCTTGCTTAACTTCGTCAATGCTTTTGCGCGTGGCAGCAACGCTCTTTCTGCCTTGTTCAATCTGCATGGAAAGAGATTCAAAGCTGTTCACCAGGGCGAGATTTTCGTCGGCCATGGTTTTTAACTCAGAGCGAGCATCGGATAGCTGAGATAGGAATCGTCTGGCTTCCGTGGCGCGCTGGGCGGCGGCGCCTTGGCGCTTTTTGGTCGCCGCTTCTCGTAGCTGGCTGAGTAGGGTGTCGGCTTCTGCTATTGCCGCATCAAGCCAAGCGATGCGCGCGGTTCGAATGCCATTTAGAGCGGGCCCACTTCGCAGTCGTAGTTCTAACAGACTGAGTTCCGCATCCAGCATTCGCTGGTGGATTGCGGACGCCAGATCGGTAATACGATCCCCGATGTCCGAAGCTTCCGCTGGGTCACTGACTTGAGGAGGGTCATCGGCTCTCCGTTTACTGATCTCAGCTATTCGATCTCGTGCGGCAGTTTCTGTCTTGGCGAGGCTGGATAGTGTGTCCAGCGCCTCGGTACGCTCCTGCGCCCATGCGTCGCGCTGGCTTTGCATGATGCTGATTTCTGTTTCTATATTGGCAAGGCTAGGGCTGTTTCCCAGGCGACGCTGGAGGGTGGCCGGGGCATTTTGAATATCGCGCATGCGATTTTTATAGTCGGCGATAAGAAGCTCGCTGTTCTTTAGCTTCTCTTCGATTTCGCTGCGGGAGCTCTTGTGCTGCTCCAGTTTGGCGCGGTCCTGAGCGGCTGCCTGGAGCCGTTCTGATAATGCAGCACGACGCTCCGCGGTAAGACTGAGATCATCATTTAGTTGGGTCTGCAGTTCTTTCAGCCTGTCTGCTGATGGTGTGTCCTGCGCAAAACCATAGCCTCCAAACAGGCCGCTCCACAGCAGGCATGCGGTTAGCATGAAAGCATTTTGAGATAATCGCTTCTTTGGGCTCACGGCAGTCGTGGGATTAGCGTCCATGAGGAATCTCTTAGGGGTTTAGCAGGGCTTCCCGAAGGCGCTGCGCCCACGCCTGCAATGCCTCGGTGTTTTCCGGGCCCGTTCGCAGGAGTTGCTTATGCAGGTCGCTAGCACTCTCAAGTTCTGGGTCGGCGTAGGCCCAAAGAGCGCCTTTGCTGACAAGTGCCGGGGGCTGTTCACGAGTAGGCGCGGAGATCACGTTCTCTAGTGCGGCGATTAAAGTGTTGTCCATCGCATCGGCGGGGTAGCCCAATGCAGCGTAGGCGTCCTTTAGCAGCTCCCGCTGATCCTGAAAGATGGAGGCCAATGTGTCTACTGGCAACGCAGTGATAGCGCTCACGAGTTTGTCGTAGCGCCTGTAGCTCTGCCGGCTTACTGAATAGTCCGCGCCCTCCTGCGTGGTGAGGAAGGGTCCCGAGGGTCTTGCCAGATTGGATGTGCGCGTCGGGACAAGCCCTCGCGCAAGCTGGTCAAGGCTGCTGACACCGCGATCCAGTAAGTAGGGAGCGTTATAGGCAGAGTCCAGCGCTGTTGCGGTACTTAGTCCTGATGCGCGGATGTCACTACGCAATTGCTGATCCAGCTCCTCAGGTGTCGGTGGCGGCGGTGGAGTTGCTTCCACAACTACTTGTTCCACAGATTCTTCAGCCACGACCACTTCGTTTTCTTCAGGGTCAGGTATGTCGGGTGCCGCGAGGATCGCTTCTTCGGGTGTTGGTTGGGGTATCTCGATGGGTGTAACAACTTGCTGAACAGCAGTTTCTTCTACCTGTGGTGGATTCTGATCCTTATCTTTGTCGCGAGGCATCAAAAGATAGGCGCCACCGGCTAGTATCAGCACCGCTACAGCCGTTACCAGTGTTTGCTTGGTGTGACGGCTTCCTCCGTCATCGTTGCTAATGCGGTCGTCGCGATCGGCTTGCATCCTTGCCCCCTAAGATTCCTGTAGTTAAGAGTGTAGGCGATACGCCTTCTAACTGACACAGGGTGTTGCCCTGAGAGTTAATGCTAAGGCAGCGAAGTTGCATTTTGGTTCCATAGGAACCGAGTTCTGCTGCGCCTACATCGGCTGCTCTTGGACTTCCTGCGCCCACTACAGCAGACGCCAGAGTGCGGTAGGGCAATATTAGGAATCGAGTCGTTGGGGGGCTTGATCAGGCTTGGCATAAGCCATGCGTTGGACCAGGTCACTCCGGTAGTAGCTGTCGAGACCGGATATTGAGATGCTGTCGGCTAGAGCCGGATCCAAGGCTCCTGCGTCATTAATGGCGATGTCAGGGGCCTCCAGCCATACTATTTCGCCTATCACCATATGCGTGCCGTTAATCGCGATGGGGATTTCCTCTCGGAGCTCCATACCCATTCGCACGCTGGCCTCTGCTACGAAGGGGGCGGCCACACCGTCTTGCCAATCTTCACGAAGTCCCGTCGCTGCAAACTCTGACACCTCACGTGGGTAGCGCGCTGCGGTCTGGTGCGCCGCATCCACAATGCTGCCGTTCACGTGGTTGATCGTGTAGCTTCCCGCGTGGCGGATATTGTCGAGAGTGTGGCGCTCGGTATTATCCGGTCGGAAGATCAAGGCCAGTAGGGGAGGGTTGGAGCCAATATGCACCAACGAACTCATAATCGAGAGGTTAGTGTGGCCCTCTTCATCGATCGTACCCACCAGGTTGGCAGGCTTGAACCCCGTAATTGAGTTAATCAATGCCGCACGCCGGCGCCGTTCAAGAGCTTCTATGTCATTGCTGCTGAGGAGCATGCGTTCTCTCATCGAATTGATTGCCATACAGGCGTCGGTAGCGCCAACGGGCCCACAGCGTGTACACGAGATCCACAGCGTGACGGATGATGGGCCAGCGCAAAGCACTCAGTATACGGCCGTGCCTTGTACCTTCCCAGGCAGCCACATTAGCGTCTGCGCTGGTTAGCCAGACACCATCTGCACGGCGTAGATGAAGTACGCGCAGCAATTGGTCTTTGTTCGGGGCTGCCTCCGTCTCCCCGGGAGTAAGCAAACTTGTCCCTTCGGTCAGATCATGAACATCAATTATATTCAATGAATCGCCGCGGGTTTGACGCAGCTGGGCAATCTCGCCCGCACAGAGAGGACACTGCCCGTCGTAAAAGAGCGTGTCTACCTCTCGATGGGCGCTCGTGCCTTTTCCAGTCGCGTCGTTTGCGATGAGAGAATCGTTGTTGGTCACTGTGCGTTGGTCACTGTATCAGGCTCGGGAGTCCCCACCGCCGCCGGCTGAGCAATCGTCTTCTGATCCACAGCTTGATAGCCCCAGCCATTTCCAGAGATAGCATCGGCCAAAAATACTGTTCCAAAACAGCGCGAAGGCAATAACTACGGAAGCACCCTGGAGGACGCCAAACCGTTCTGCACTGAGTATCCACGCCACAATGATGGCACCCAGCGTAAAACGTACGATTCTTTCAACAGTTCCTATATTGCGGTCAATCATTTCGAACACATGTCTTGCAGGTTTAACTTGTAGGGTTGTACGCGAGACATATGCGCCCGGATGGCTGATATCCGATTAATTTATAAGGTATTTTTGCGGCTTTAGCGGGGGTAACTGGTTTCCAGACGGTACAGGGTCTCCTCAAACTCGGCGCAAATCTCTCCCAAAATGTCTGCAACGGGCCTAACTTCGTCAATACGACCGCATACCTGCCCCGTGAGGGGGATAGCCGACTCCATGTCGCCGCCAAAATATAAGTCCTGGGGTTTGCCAAATTCGGCCATGGCATTCACGTCAGGCTGCTTTTCCAGCGCGCTGGTACGTTCAGTTCTCAAAGCTCGGAGGCCTGGAGACTGAAAACGATTGAGAAACACCGTATCGGTTTCCTGTGCGTTGACGATCGCCTGTTTCCAGTTATCGTGGACGGGCGATTCCATGGCGGAAACCATGCGCGTGCCTAGCTGTACGCCTTCTGCTCCCAGAGCAAATGCTGCAGCCATGGAACTGCCATCTACAAAACCGCCAGCTGCGATGATCGGCACGTCAACCTTCGATCTGACGAGCGGTAGCAAAACCATGCTCGCAACGTCTTGAGGGTTCTTGAAGCCACCGCCTTCTCCACCCTCAACAATGAGACCATCGACACCGTACTCCACTGCTTTGATAGCGGCCTTTAGATTGGGAACGACGTGAAAAACCGTAAGGCCGGCGGACTTGAGTAACTCTGTGTAACGTTCTGGTGAACCCGCTGACGTGGTTACGAAGCGGACACCCTGGTCGATGATGAACTGGGCTATATCGGGGTCACGCACAAAGGCCTGCGCAATGTTGACGCCGAAGGGGCGGTCGGTGAGTTCGCGCATGCGAAGGATTTCATCGCGAATCACGTCGAGCTCCCCGGAGGAAGTTTCGATAATCCCCAGTCCACCTGCATTGCAAACGGCTGACGCGAGTTGGGATCTGGCTATCCAGCCCATGGGGGCCTGGACGATAGGAAGCTCTGCGCCTGTCATGCGCGTGACACGATTATCGAATTTCATAAAGCTGTTCCTTAGCGCTACATTGAGATCGGATTGTTTAGCGATGGTTGTTTGCTGTTGGTTAGTTGTCGATGTCTGCCAGCACCCGAGCCTGCGCAGCGGCAATTCTCGCTACGGGCACCCGGTAGGGGCTACAACTAACGTAATCCAATCCCAGGTCGTGGCAAAAGCGAATAGAGCGAGGGTCTCCGCCGTGCTCGCCGCAGATTCCGTACTTGATGCCTTTTTTGGCCTGTCGTGATTCTTGAACCGCCATGCGCATAAGACGCCCTACCGCTCGTTGGTCCAGAGAGACAAAAGGGTCATCTTCAATAATCTTGGCGTCAAGATATTGCGGTATGAAGCGCCCGGCATCGTCCCGGGAGAACCCATAAGTCATTTGCGTAAGGTCGTTGGTACCAAAGCTCATGAATTCCACCGCCGAGGCCAATCGATCAGCGCCAAGGCATGCGCGGGGCGTCTCCATCATAGTGCCAATCTTGTAGCGCAGCGAAACGGATTTCTCCTTTGTTACCTTTGCGATGCCGCGGTCGATGACCTCGCTGATCAGCCGTATCTCTCGCACGTTAACTACGAGAGGAATCATGATTTCAGGGAAGGGGTTCAGTCCTTCTTCACGTGCCTGCAAAGCCGCACCGATAATGGCGCGAACCTGCATGCGCGTAATTTCCGGGTAAACCACTGATAGTCGGCAACCCCTAAAACCCAGCATCGGATTTACTTCGGCAAGATCGTTGCGCGCCTGATGAATCTCCTGAGGATCTTTTCCGAGACGCTCTGCTAACGCGTTGGCATCGTCTTCGTCGTGAGGGAGGAATTCATGCAGGGGAGGGTCCAATAAGCGGATCGTCACGGGGAGTCCATCCATGACGCGGTAAAGCTCCAACATATCTGCATGTTGAAACTCTTGAAGCTTTGCCAGATGCCGCTTACGTTCTTTGCGATCGGTAGAGAGAATCATGGCGCGCATGTGATCGATGCGATCGCTAGCAAAAAACATATGCTCTGTTCGGCAAAGGCCAATGCCCTCTGCACCGAGTTCCCGCGCCTTGGCGGCGTCTTCGGGCGTTTCTGCGTTGGCACGTACCTTCAGGCGACGGTGCTTATCAGCCCAGGACAATAGAGTTTGGAAGTCGTCCGAGGTGCTTGCTTCCACTTTAGGGATATCCCCGAGCATGACATCGCCCGTCGCACCATCGAGAGTGACGGTGTCTCCGCGCTTGATCACCGTGCCATCCGCTGCAGTCGCGGTGCCTTCGTGAACAGATACCCGCAACTCACCGCAGCCTGTGATGGCGCAAACGCCCATGCCTCTTGCCACTACCGCGGCATGGGAGGTCATCCCCCCTAGCTCTGTGAGAATGCCCTCGGCCACTCGCATCCCGTGAATATCTTCAGGAGTGGTTTCGCGACGAATGAGAATAACTTTGTTGCCGTCCGCTTCGACGTTTACCGCTTCATCAGCCGAAAACACGGCAACACCGGTAGCGCCACCGGGACTGGCGGGGAGACCGCTTGCGATAACGGCTCGTTCTGCGTCGGGGTCAACCATTGGATGAAGGAAAGACTGCACGTGTTCTGGCGATACGCGCAGTAGCGCTTCTTTTTCGTTGATCATGCCCTCGCGAACCATGTCGACCGCGATTCTGACCGAGGCGCGCCCCGTTCGCTTGCCGCTGCGTGTTTGCAGCAAGTAAAAGCGACCCTCCTGAACCGTAAATTCGATGTCTTGCATGTCCCGGTAGTGGGATTCAAGCAGTGCCTGAGAGTCCAATAGTTCTTTGTAGGCGTCGGGCATGCGCTCTTGCATGGCGTCTACCGGAAGGGGTGTTCGGATACCTGCCACAACATCCTCGCCGGCAGCGTTGAACAGCACTTCGCCAAAAAAGAGCCTTTCGCCAGTTGAGGGATTGCGAGTAAACGCAACGCCGGAGCCCGAATCCTCGCCAAAATTGCCAAAGACCATAGACTGCACGGTTACCGCGGTACCCAGGGAATCGGGGATGTTGTTCATTTCTCGGTACACGTTGGCTCTTGGCGTGTGCCAGGACTGGAATACAGCTTCTACGGCCAGGCGCAATTGTTCAAAAGGATCTTCGGGAAATTTGACCATGGTCTTAAACGTACTGATGACCGCCTGCCAGTCCTCGGCCTCCATAGCGACGTCCGTTTCGTAAGCCTTTCGCTCTTTATAATCTTCGATGACTGTTTCCATGGCATGGGTGTCAGCGCCAAGGACGACATCTGCGAACATCTGGATAAAACGCCGGTAGCAGTCATAGGCAAAGCGCGGGTTGCCTGTCTTGCGTGAAAGCCCCTCAGCTATTTCATCGTTGATGCCCAGGTTCAGGATGGTGTTCATCATTCCGGGCATGGAGATCGGAGCGCCCGATCGAACAGAAAAGAGCAGGGGGTTCTCGGGGTCCCCGAAGCGGGTGCCCATTTGTTTTTCAACCAAGTCCAGTGCAACGCGATACTCTTGCTCCAGCAAAGTCGGGAGCTTGTTGCCGTTCTCAAAGTATTCGCGGCAGGTAGGCGTGGTGATGACAAAACCGAAAGGCACCGGCAGCTTAAGCGCCGTCATTTCACACAGGTTGGCGCCCTTGCCGCCGAGGAGATCGCGGTCGTCTTTGCTGCCTTCGGAAAATAGGTATACACGCTTGGCCATAAACTGTTTTTCACCCGCTACGCTTTCATTTGATCGCTTATCTTAACCGACCTTGGTTCTATCCTTCCTGTCAACAGTCATATTTGTGAATGATCCGCGCTGTGAGCGTTGACCCTGCGCTTCTGCCGTATGAGAATTGGCACTGTCAACATAACTCAAAAAAGGTGACTCGCATGCCCGCTATTAAATCCCTCAAAGCGATACCCGCTGCACTTGCTGCTGCTGGATTTGCTGCGTCAGTGTCCCTGCCCGCATTAGGACAAGGCGCAGGAATGCTGGAAGAAGTGATTGTGACTGCTGCCAAGCGTCAGCAGACACTGCAAGAGATTCCCATTGCCGTTTCAGTGGTTACCGCTGAATCCATCGAGCAATCTCAGGTTTTGGATATTAAAGACCTGCAAACATTGGTTCCCAGTCTTCGCGTAACCCAGCTTCAGGGTAGCGCGCAGACCAACTTCATTATTCGCGGCTTTGGTAACGGCGCCAACAATCCCGGCATCGAGCCTTCGGTTGGTGTATTCATCGACGGTGTTTACCGCTCGCGTGTAGGTAGTGCCTTGGCAGATTTGCCAAAGCTGGAACGCGTGGAAGTACTGCGCGGTCCACAGAGCACACTGTTTGGTAAGAACGCGTCGGCGGGTGTTATCAACGTTGTAACCGCCAAGCCTGATCTGGCTGGGTACAGCGGATCGGTATCGGCCACTCTAGGTAACTACAACCAGAAAATTGTGCGCGGTAATATCACCGGCCCTATTTCTGACAACGTCGCCTTTAGCTTGGCGGGTAGCATGAACCAGCGAGATGGTTACTACGACAACCTTGAGCTAGATACAGAGCAAAATGAGATTAATCGTTGGAATCTCCGCGGCCAATTACTATGGAATCCATCTGATCGTATGGAAGTGCGTTTTATTGCAGATTCTGATGGTCTCGATGAGCAGTGTTGTGGTGTTGCCAACCTTGTGAATGGCCCGACCGGCGCGGTTGTCCAAGCCCTAGGCGGTAACCTTGTCCCTGAGCAGCCTTTTGCCTACGAAGGCTTTTATGACTTTGACCCTCAGAACCGTATCGACACTCAAGGTTTGTCGATGCAGATTGATTACGATTTTGACAGCTTCACGTTGACGTCTATCACGGCGCAGCGGAAGTTGGAGCAGTTCGACTTGGGCGACGTGGATTACACCAGTGCACGCCTGGTAACGCCTGATGCCGCGAATGAGCGGGATACCACTATTGATACTTTCACTCAGGAACTCCGTCTTACTTCTGCAACTGACGGCCCATTACAATGGATGGTGGGAGCGTTCTACTTTACGGAAGAGCTGGATACTCAGGGTGCATTTGGCTACGGCGATCAATTCCGTCCCTATGCTGACTTTCTGATTCAGGGCGCCACGGGCGGCGCTCTAAATTTGGGCGTGCTTGAGTCGATTTATGGTGTGCCTGGTTTGTCCTTCCTGGAGGGGCAGGGCTTCCCTAGTGAGGCCTACACCTTGGACGATGACACCTTGTCTTTGTTTGCTCAGGTTGATTTTGATATCACCGACGCGTTAACGCTGACCCTGGGTGCTAACTATACCGAGGTCGATAAAACAGCGACAGCAAATCTAGTTTCTACGGATGTTTTCGCGACCTTACCCTTTGGCGGTACTCCGTTCGAGGGTTTGCAGGCACTGCAGTTTTTGCCGCCTTACCTGAACTTCGGAAACCCCTCTGTCGACGGCAATACCGTTGAAGACAATACGACCAACGACGATGATATTACCTACACAGTGCGTCTTGCCTACGATCTAACGCAAAACATCAACGTCTATGCGGGTGTGAGCACAGGTTTCAAAGCAACATCCTGGAACATGTCACGGGACTCACGTCCATTTGCGTCAGATATCCCGGCTCTGGGCGCTGCAGGGCTGCTGCCACCTAATATCGTGGCGGGTACACGATGGGCCGGGCCAGAAGAGTCAACGGTCTATGAGGCTGGTCTAAAGGCTGAGTTCGACACAGTGAGTTTGAACGTTGCGATCTTCAATCAGGAAATCGAGGGCTTTCAGCAGAACATCTTCACGGGAACAGGCTTTGTGCTGGGTAATGCCGGTAAGCAGTCCACAGATGGCGTTGAATTTGATATGAACTGGGCTCCTACCGATGGCCTGCGTATCTCCTTTGCTGCTACCTGGCTTGACCCTCTGTATGACTCCTTTGTCGGAGGCGTTGGTATTGGCGGAGCAACGGATCTGTCGGGCGAGCAACCAGCAGGTATTCCAGAGCTGTCAACCAACACCTCAGCTACCTACAACTTCAATATCGGTGAGGCCATGTCCTATGCACGCATAGAGCATGTGTACGAGCAAGAGGTTCAGGTGGTGGATAACCTTCCCAAGTCTGTTGCCGGCCGCGAAGTTAATATGATCAACGCGAGCTTTGGTATGAACTTCAGCAGTGGTCTTGAGTTGAATTTCTGGGGCCGGAACCTGAACGGGGATGAGTACCT
>NZ_JBGCFU010000015.1:0-13682 GCF_045107095.1 Congregibacter sp.
GGTTGGGCAGCAGAGCTCAACCTCGAGGACTGCTACCGCAAACTCTTTGAACACGAGCGCGGCGTCGGCTACCCGAAAGAGCGCGCGGCCATCATGGCAAAGAACCGAGGAATCCTTGCAGACATGAAGGCCGCCAGCTGCAATGACATGCTAAGTGTGCTCAAAACGGTCGATCAGGACCTACTGCAAGCGACGATTGCAGGAGAGCGTTTTGAGGAACTCTTTTACACGAACTCCAAGGATGAAGAGATGTCAGAGTATCTGAAGTCCTTGTAACGCGACATTGAATATCGTCGATTGGGATTCATGACGCATTGTGGCTGGGGTGGCGCTATCAACCGAGTGTAATGAAAACCGGTGCGTCACCCTTAAGTGGGTAGAGCCGAGTAATGCAGATTGGGCGGGTTGTCGCAATCACGATCATTTAACGAAGCGAGCCCAAGTCATTGCGCTTCAGAGATCAGCGCGTCGAGAGTTCCAAATCAATCGCGCGAACGCCTGACTTGCCACTTTCTACCACGTCCAATGTTATCGGGCTGTACAGATAGTGCATACCAACCCAATAGTTGAGCTCATCTTTAATCTCACTGTGGGCACGGATTCTTTCCAGCAGTTCGATCGTTTCGTCGTTTGGAATTCCCGGCGAGCAATCAATCTGAAGGGATTCGGAGACGCCATTCATTCGATGGCAAGCGCCCCACAGTGCAGCATGCGCGCGCACGGTAATCAGTTTTCGAAACATCTGGCGGTAACTAGGTGATGAATCGAGACCTGAGATGATTGTTTCGTTGAGCACATAGAAGGGTTCCACGGCATTTTTCACGGCCGTTGCGCGCAAAAGACCCAGTCGCTGCATTTCATCAAACACCGCTTTGCGTAGCGGTGAGAACAGCACTTGTGAAGCGGCAAAAAAGTCCACGAGGACGGGCCAGCAATCCTCTTCGCAGGGCCTACCCGCGTCGAGGAACGCCACCGCTCGCTCACCCGACGTCACAACTTGGGCCATAACGTCAACACGATTTTGCAGCAGTTCAGTGTTAAGGGAAACTTCCTTACGTAGTTCAAAAAGATACTGTGTTTCTTGTTGTAACAACTCTCGCTCTGACTGCCACTCTTGAACCTGAAGACCGACAAATACACCGAAAACGACGATGGCAAAGTCCACTACGACAGCGAACCAGTTCTGTTCGGTGATGTGCTGGGTGACGCGGCGTAGAAGCATTGTTTGGGAGTCTCGAACCTGGGGATAGGGGGTCACGTAGGGGTCATGCACAGTGGAGTGTAGGCTGACCGCCAAGCAGAGTAGGCGCCGCCGCAGCGGACGGCGCCCAGAGAGGGTGGTTTAATCAGAGCCCCAGCTGTTCATGGTCGGTTCTTCAGCGACATCGGCCACCACCTCGCTGTTTGCCGCAGAATCAAAAGCCTTCGCTATGGAAGCACTGCGAACGTCCGTGACTGACTTGTACCGCGGATGCGTGAAGATGTAGAGCTCGCCTGCCTCGAGAGCTTCGATAACGCGCTCACTCAGCTGATCGGCAGGAATACCATTCTCAACTGAAGCGGCGCTGGCCTTGGCGACCTGCATGATGTCCGGCCCCGGGGTGATTTTCATCGGGTAGCGCGCGGGGCGATTGCGATGCGAAAGGTGAATCTTGGTTTTAACAAAAGCTGGAGCCAGCACGGAAACATGAATGTTGCTGTTGTGTAGTTCCAGGGCCCAAGCTTCTGTCATCGCAACTACCGCGGCTTTGGTTGCGGTGTAGCCGCCGGCAAAGGGGACACCGCCCATGCCAGCCATGGAGGCTACGTTGATTAGCCAGGAGCCTTCGCCGTGCTCTTTCATGAGCGGCACCAGAGCGTTTGCTCCGTACACGATGCCCATCAGGTTCACGTCGATACACCAGCGCCACCCTTCATCGTCCAGAGTCTCGATGCCGCCCACTCCACCGCTCACGCCGGCGTTGTTCACGAGCATGTGGATGTTGCCGAACTTTTCCGTTGCTTCTTTCGCCGTGCGCTCCCAGTCCTCGCGCAGCGCCACGTCCATCTCAACAGCGAGATGACTAACCCCGGCATCGCTCAAAGCCTGTGCAGCAACGGCCAGTTGTGGCCCTTCGATGTCGGCGATGACGACATTCATGCCGCGCTCGCCCAGGGTTTTCGCAAGGCTGAAGCCGATGCCATTGGCACCGCCGGATATGACGGCGGTTTTTCCAGAGAAGTCGATCATGGTGGGGAGTACCCTCCTGCGTGAGTGGATCGTGGCCGCGATTCGTCGCGACAGGGGCTCACACTATAGAGAGGCTGGCCCGAACGTAAAAGCCCGAGCGTCTAAACTGCTACGGGTTAAAGTCCCATCACTCGCGAGCAATGAGCTCCTGAAGTATCTTTCGCGCCTCAACCCCGCCCCGATCAATGTTCAGCGACATCAGCGGCCGCTCGCGGTTCGCTTCCAGATTACGCTGCTGAGACTCGAGCATTTCGAGATCCTCAGTAAAGATCTTTAGCTGAGAGTCCCGGATAGAGTCCGTCAGTTTTAAGTCTGTGACATTGAAGTTCCGCGCCATCCCCCAAAAGTACCAACAGCTGTTTTCAGTTTCAGGGGTGATGAGGTCAACTACGATACCGGATGCGCGATGCTCTCCCGGAGCCTCGATACCGCCATGCCCTGCATGCGCGACACCCACGTCGATCATCACACTTCCCGGAGGCGAAAAGCGACATACCTGCCAGCGATCCACGGGTAAATCGGGATCCAAATTATTGCCTTTCAGTGCATCTTGCCAAAATGGCGGCGCCGGAATGTCCTCCATAAAACGACTGACGCTGACATGATGATCTTTACGCAGTGTATCCGGGGCCGCCTCTTCTATCTCGGGCTGGCCGATGCTGCTGGCATGAACATAGGTTTCGTGTGTTAGGTCCAGGAGGTTATCAATGAGTAAACGGTAATCACAGCGGATATGAAACATTCCGCCGCCAAAGGCCCAATCTGGACTTCGCGCCCAGTGAAGGTCAGGAATCAAGTCAGCATTCGCCAGCTCTGCATCCCCGGGCCAGACCCAAATGTACCCATGGCGCTCTATGGCAGGGTAAGTTTGAATACCCTTTCGAAAACGCTCCACTGACTGACCGGCCATACCTGCACATTTACCATCCGCATTCATTCGCATGCCGTGGTAGCCGCACACGATTACACCATTCTCTACTGTGCCAAGAGACAGCGGGGCGCCTCGATGGGGACAAAAATCCTCCAAAGCCGCCACCTGGCCTTCCACCGCTCTAAACAGCACCATAGATCTTCCGCAAACGACTCGCCCAAGCGGCTTCGCTTCAATTTCGTCGGGAGTAGCGGCCACGTACCAACAGTTCTTTGGAAAATTTGTATTCTTATTCATCCTGCATACCCTCGCTCTCAAATAGCAGAAAAACATGCCAACCACAGGCTTAAACTTTGCTACGCATTCATTGGCGATTCGTCGAGCATTTGCGCAATGTCGTCGAACCGGCTCATTTTGTCAGTTACGAGAATTCTTCGGTATCTATCTCGAGCTGCGTCGAGCGCGGATAACGATCGCCGCAAATAGAGCTATGGTTAATCAGACTACCCACAGCATCCAGAACCCCTCCATCAATAACCAGTTCTGCCGCCAACAGGTTCTCTTGCAGGTGATCAATAGAGCGGGTCCCGGGAATCGGAATGATGTGCTCTCCCTGGTCTAGCAACCAGCACAGGGCCAACTGGGCCGGCGTGCACTCGGCCAGCTCCGCCAGCTTGGCATAAGCCCGGAAGAGAGTTTTGTTAGCGCTGAAGTTTGGCTCGTTAAAGCGTGGCATTCCTCGACGGATATCTTTTCCCGAGAGCGAGTCGGCATTACCCACGCTGCCGCAGAGATACCCTCGGGCAACGGGGCTAAAGGCCACGAAAGACACTCCAAGCTCCGCACAGGTCTTAAGTACCGCAATTTCCGGATTGCGCGACCACAAAGAATACTCCGTCTGCACGGCAGCAATGGGATGCACCGCCTGCGCTTTACGAAGGGTGCTAGCCGACACTTCAGACAGCCCAAGAGCTCCGACCTTGCCCTGCTCTACCATAAGAGACATGGCACCTATGCTGTCCTCAATGGGCACGGACTTATCCCAGCGGTGCAAATAGTAAAGATCGATATGCTCTGTTTGCAGCTTACCCAGGGAATCCTCTAAGGTCTTCGTCAGCGTCTCCGGCCTCCCGTCGATCACCCGTTTTCCATCGACCCCGGTCATACCGCACTTACTGGCAAGAAAAATGTCTTTGCGTCGGTGCTGCAATGCCTCGCCGAGTAGCTCCTCGTTACTGCCAAAACCGTAAAGAGCAGCCGTATCAAAGTGCCGGACACCCAGATCAAAAGCGCGGTGCAGTAAACGAATCGCATCATCACGCTGTGGAGGATGTCCATAAGCATGACTGAGATTCATACACCCCAGTCCTATGGCCCCCACTGAACGTCCCGCAATCTCGCGCTGCGTTTTCATGGTTCTCTCCATGGCTATTTAGCCACCCAGTTGCTGCTCGAGGTCGTGCAAAACCTTGTAACAGGCAAGCACCTGAGCGACGCTGGAATTAGGCTCACGACCTTCTTTTATAGCCGCAAAGAATTCCCGGTCCTGCAGCTCAATACCGTTCATGGACACATCGACCGCAGAAACATCAATCACCTCTTCCTTGCCATCTACCAAATCGTCGTAACGAGCAATGTAGGTGCCGTTATCGCAAATGTAGCGAAAGAAGGTTCCCAGCGGCCCATCGTTGTTAAAGGACAGTGATAGGGTGCAAATCGCCCCACTCTCCGCCTGAAGCTGAATTGACATATCCATTGCTATACCAAGCTCGGGGTGAACCGGGCCCTGAATGGCGTTGGCCTTAACGATGGGTGAGTTTGCCTGATAGGCGAACAAATCTACGGTGTGTGCTGCATGGTGCCACAACAGATGATCAGTCCAACTTCGGGCCTCGCCCTTGGCATTGATGTTTTTTCTACGGAAAAAGTAGGTTTGCACATCCATCTGCTGGATGTTGAGCTCGCCGGCTCTTATGCGGCGATTCACCCATTGATGCGATGGATTAAAGCGCCGGGTATGGCCGACCATACATGTCAGGCCTGTTTCACGCTGGGTATTCAATACAGCCTCGGAGTCCGCCCAACTGTCCGCGAGAGGAATCTCCACCTGCACATGCTTGCCCGCCCGCATGCATCGAATCGACTCTGATGCATGCTGCTGGGTGGGCGTGCAGAGAATCACCGCATCGGCCTCTGTTTGCTCCAGCGCCTGGTCAAAATCCACGGAGACATGTGCGATGCCGTAGTCATCGGCCACCTTCTGGGTTTTGTCCAGTGTGCGACCCACAAGCGACACAACCTCTACGCCCGCGATGTTTTTTATGCCATCAAGATGTTTAATCCCAAAGGCTCCGGGGCCCACCACCATAACTTTCATTCTTTAATCCTCACTCTCATTTTCCAGAATCAGATGTCCTACGGCGGTATTCGACGCGGGCACGTGATAAAAGCGATGCTTTAGGGAGACTGAGTCATCCATAGCGCCTCGCGCGATCAACCACATAACAAGTTCCACACCCTCCGAGCCGGCGAGTCGCACGTAGTCTATATGCGGCTTTTGTGACAAAGCGGCTGCATCGTCAACCAAACGGTCCAAGAACTCGTTATCAAACTCACTGTTGATAAGACCAGCGCGCGGCCCCTGCAACTGATGACTCATCCCCCCGGTGCCCCAGATCTGCACATTAAGATCCTCATCGAAGGAATCTACTGCACGCCGCAATGCTTTACCCAGGGCAAAACAGCGACTCCCCGATGGCGGAGGGTAAAGCACCACGTTTACGGCAACGGGAATCACGCGACAGGGCCAGGACTCGGGTTGGCCAAACATCAGCGACAAGGGAACCGTTAAGCCGTGATCGACGTCCAGTGTATTAACCACAGTGAGGTCAAAATCGTCTTGAATAACGCTCTGGGCAATGTGCGCAGCCAAGGCTGAATGCCCCTTCACCGGCGGTACGGGCCGTGGACCCCAACCCTCATCCGCCGGCTGAAACTCATCGCCAGTAGCAATGGCGAAGGTGGGCACCAGGTTCGCATCAAAGGCGCTGGCATGGTCGTTGTACACCAGCAGAATCACATCTGGTGTGTTCTTCGCGGCCCACTGTTTGGAATAATCATAGCCCGCGAACAGGGGCTTCCAATACTCATCGCTGGTTTTACCATTATCTATGGCTGCACCTATGGCAGGTACATGTGAGGTATAAACCGATGCCGAAATCTTAGCCACTTTCATGCTCCTTCAGATAAAGATTGCCCGCTGGAGCGCGCCCGCCTTCGAGCATCATTTTTTTGTAGTCGGCCTCACTAACCCCGGTCATGGTCGAAGCGGCATATTGAAAACTCAAACCATCAGAAGAAAATATCTTCGCCAAAAAATAGATATTCCCGCCCTGCGCGATCATCTTGTTGTAATTACGGTCCAGCACCGCCTGTTTTTGCTCAGCTGTCATAGGCCATTCATCAATGTAGGCCCGCTCATTCTCTTTGAAGCGATCTCGATTACTCGCCTTCATCAAAGACATACAAAACTGATTCAGATGAAAGCCCTTGCGAGCCATATCTGCATCAAAGATCGTAGTCCCGGGAATATCTCCGTAGGGTTTGTTTAGCGGCATCCTATTGCTCCACTTCTTCGGGCCAGTAAAGGCGCATGGGATTGTCCACCAGGAGCTTTTGCTGTAACTCCTGCGTTACGGCGATGTGAGGAATAAAATCCACCAAGTCGCCCTCATCCGGTGTGTGCGAGGTCATATTCGGATGCGGCCAATCCGTACCCCAAAGAACTCTGTCTGGAAAGCGCTCCACCACTGTTCTGGCAAAGGGAATGACATCGCCGTAACCGACATTCTCAAGTAATGAGAGGCGTTCGGGACAGCTAACTTTGCACCAGAAATTGGGGTTTTCGCCAAGCAACTTTAAAAACAGCGCAAACTCTTCTCCATCAACGGGTTTGCTGACATCCGGGCGTCCCATATGGTCCACCACTACGTCCGTCGGTAGTGAAGCAAAAAAGTCATAAAGCTCTGGAAGCTCAGATGCTTCAAAGTAAATAACAATATGCCAACCCAGGGGCGCGATTTTTCGAGAAATCTCCTCCAAAGAATCAAAAGGAAGCTTATCTACAAGCCGTTTCACGAAATTGAAGCGGACCCCTCTAACACCTGCCGCATGAAGCTCCTGCAACTGCTCGTCTGAGATATCACGCGTTACGGTGGCAACGCCTCTGGCCATACCGTTGGAGTCGAGCAAGGCATCAACCAGAGCGCGATTATCGGCCCCATGGCAGGTGGCCTGAACAATCACATTGCGACTGAGCCCCAGGTGGTCACGCAGCATCCACAGCTTTTCTTTTGGCCCATCACAAGGTGTGTATTTACGCTGTGGCGCGTAGGGAAACTTATCGCCGGGCCCAAACACATGGCAATGTGCATCTACCGCGCCAGGCGGTGCCCTAAATGTTGGTTTGCGCGGGTTCGGGTGATAAACCCGCCAGCCATAATCCATTTGGAAGTCGCTCAAGGCTAAATACCTCTAGCTTCAAGAATTGCGTCTAGGCGCGGATACACCCGCCGGGCATTGCCCTCATAGACCTTATAACGATCTTCATCGGACAAACCTAGCGCATCAACGTAGCGCTTTGTGTCATCAAAATAGTTACCCGTCTCGGGATCGATACCCCGCACCGCACCCACCATCTCTGATCCGAACAAAATGTTATCGATATCGATCACACGAAAGAGCAAATCGATACCCGGCTGATGGTAAACACAGGTATCAAAAAATACGTTCTTCATAACGTGTTCTGCCAAGGGCGGCTGCTTGAGCATATCTGCCAAACCTCGGAATCTCCCCCAGTGGTAGGGAACTGCCCCGCCGCCGTGGGGTATGACAAAGCGCAAGCTCGGAAAATCCTTAAACAGATCGCCTTGAAGAAACTGCATGAACGCCGTGGTATCTGCATTGAGATAGTGGGCGCCAGTCGCATGGAAGTTATCATTGCAAGATCCAGACACGTGAATCATCGCCGGAACATCCAGTTCAACCATCTTTTCAAAAAACGGATACCAACTCTTATCCGTGAGAGGCGCCGAGGTCCAATGGCCTCCCGAAGGGTCCGGATTCAGGTTGCAGCCAACAAACCCCAGTTCATTAACGCAACGCTCCAACTCAGCAACAGAATTTGCAATGGACACCCCCGGTGACTGTGGCAACTGACAGACGCCGATAAAGGTTTCGGGGTACAAATCAACCACACGTTTGATCAGATCATTACAGGCCGAGGTCCACTGCTTGGACACAGCCTCATCGCCCAGATGGTGTGCCATGGCTGACGCTCTCGGCGAGAAGATAGTCATATCCGCCCCTCGCTCCCGCAGTAACCTAAGCTGATTTCCCTCTACGCTTTCGCGTATTTGATCATCACTGATATGTGGGACATCTGGCAGGGCCCTGCCAAGTTCAAAGGCTTTGAGTTGCGCCTCCCGGAACAATTGATGGGCTTCTGGAGCGGTGGTGTAATGGCCGTGGCAATCAATAATCATTATGGTCTCTCATCTTTATTTACAAACAGACGCCGCGCGAATCGCATCGAGCATCTCCCCTAGCGACTCTTCATCAAGTGCAGCCTGAAACTGCGCGGCCCAGGCCTGCCGCTCTACCGTCGCCGCGCTCATCAGCGGGTCGCAACCGGCCTCGCGCACGGTGTTGACGACCTCGCGCATTTCCGCAGCTCGACGCTCACCGTGAAGTAATGTTCTGGAGATCAAATACTGGGCGTGTTGAGGCCAATCCGGCCCCGGAAACAGATTACTCAAGGAGCCGAGAACACTCTCCTCCACGCCGTAGTGTCTCGCCGCGAGCAATGACTCAGAAACCAGCGCCTCCATACCCTTAACGATGACACTCCTACACATCTTGGTGGCTGAAGCGACGCCTGGTTCGTCAGACGCGACGCTCACCGCATGGAAGCCCAGGAACTCGAGCATCGACACCGTTTCGCCGGCATTGGGACCCGAAAGCAGAATAGGTGACCCGGATCGAAGCGGCATGATCGGCGACATCACCGCCGCCTCGACAAATCGCCCCTTTACACTTTCTACCAGATCCGAGATTTCCTGCTTGGCACCTGGCGACACGGAATTAAGATCTATAAACACTGTGTCGCGCTGGAGGCTTGGGAGAATCGACTGCGCTGCATTGACCGCCTGATCTGCCGTCACCGCACTGAGAAGCAGCTGGCACCCCAGGGACATTTCTTCTGCTGATTCCGCCACGGACAATCGCTCATCGCCGGCAAGGGTTTTAAGATTCTTCGCTGCCTTACTGCCTGCAGTGCCAAACTCGTGATCCCAGACTCGCACGCTGACCGGGGACTGTGCGAGCAGATCTTCGCTAAGGATGCGTCCGACCTCTCCAAGACCAATAATGCCCACGCATTCAATGTTCATGGGAAAGACCTGCCAAGTCGTCGGGAACCAGAACTTCGCCGCGCATCAGCAGGCGCGCCGTGCGCAGCAATGCAGCACGATGGACGGTTACACCCTTCGCACCGCTCTCACCGGACGTTTCAATCTCTACACTGAAAAATCCCGTGGGATGCTCCACGGCCAGTGTGGCAACACCATCCGTTGAATCAGCGGCAGCAAGCTCCTGTGCTACGGAGCCGGGCATCACACAGGCCGTCGCGACGCTCACGGATCCCAAGACGCCAATAGCTTCGTGCACACGATGGGGAATAAATGTGCGCGTGTTAATGGCCCCACCAGCAAGGGGGCGGGACAGCAGACACATTTTTGGAACTGTCTTGTTTGCAACATCGCCCAAGTTCATGAGCGGCCCAGCGATGAGCCTGATGTCCTCGACGCGGCGCTTCAAGGCCTCATTAAGCTCCAGCTCTGCGGGAGCTTCATTTCCGCTCAGGCCAAAATCTGAAGCACGCAGCAACACTACAGGCATGCCATTATCAATGCAGGTGATTTCGGTTTGGTTAATCGTATCCACAACGCGGCCCGTGGGCAGCAAGCCACCGCAGCTGGAACCCGCTATATCCTGAAACTCTATGGGCACGGGAGCCGCGGTGCCGGGCACGCCGTCGATGCGCGCGAGCCCCTGGTAGTTAACCTCTCCAGCCGGTGTTTCCACTCGGGCCACGGCGCGAGCACCCGTGTTGAGCATCCGAATGCGAACCTCTGTGACGTCAGCGGAGGCGCTAAGCAGCCCTCGCTCTAAAGCAAAAGGTCCAACCCCCGCCAGAATGTTGCCGCAGTTTTGGGCATCGGTGACCTCGGCCTTGTCCACGACGACCTGCAAAAAAAGATAGTCAACGTCGGCCTCGGGATCGGCCGATGGACTCACAATCGCAACCTTGCTCGTGAGCGGGTGGGCACCGCCCATACCGTCAATCTGCCGATCATCGGGAGAACCCATGGCAGCAAGCAGTATGCGATCGCGTTGCTCCGGGCTTTGGGGTAAGTCTGATGCAAGAAAGTACAGGCCCTTTGAGGTGCCGCCACGCATGACCATACAGGGAATCGCTGTTTGCACGATTCAAATATCCTGCAGCGTCTTGACGTAGCGAAGGCCCTTTTCTTTGAGCCGGTCGCGCATGTTGTAGATATCCAGGCCTAACTCACCGGCAGCCAGTCGCTCGCGCTTTACTTCCTCATTGGCAAGCCGCTTGGCAACTTTACTGTGAACTTCATCAGCCTCTTGTCGACTTACGACGACCACACCATCGTCGTCGGCAACAATGAGATCACCGGGATGCACCAAGGCACCTGCACACACTACCGGTACGTTGACGTTACACACTGTTTCCTTGACACAACCCTGCCCGTGAACGGCCCGGGACCAGACAGGGAACCGCATGTCAGTCAGTGTTGCGATATCCCTCACCCCCGCGTCTATCACCAGGCCGAGAACTCCCCTGGCCTTAAGTGACGTAGCCAACAGGTCTCCAAAGTAACCATCAGTGCAGGGACTGGTCGGTGCGACCACGAGAACATCGCCGGGACGACATTGCTCTACAGCGACGTGAAGCATCCAATTATCGTTCGGTGCGACCTCGCAGGTCACTGCGGTGCCCGCAATAGCAGCGGGCCGGTAAATCGGACGCATGTACGAGGCAAGAAGCCCCTTGCGACCCTGAGCCTCGTGCACCGTTGCGGATTCAGCGCCTTGAAACAAGGCCACAGTGTCTTCAGCGACTCGTTCAATATCAGTAACGCAAACAGGCATAACAGTACCCCAAGGTCAGAACAAATTCAGACCCTAGAATACAACTTCGACGATCCTCTGGGATGCCCGATTCTTGCGCTATGGTATAAGTTTTTACTATAGTGAATAGCAATCGCCAAAGGCACGAGCATGCACAATCTCCTCAATTTACGGCATCTTCAGGCTGCGCTGGCAGTACAGCAGCAGGGCTCCATCAGTCGAGCCAAAGAGACCGTACATTTATCTCAGTCGGCGATTACCCAAGGTATTTCCAAGCTTGAGAAGGACCTGGGATTTAGCCTTTTCGACCGCTCTTATTCGGGACTACGGACCACTAAAGAAGGCGATATATATTTAAAACGTGTAGCACAATCCTTCACTTTTTTGCGTCAGATGGACAGGCTTCTACCCTCCACAAAGCAAGCAGCAGCCGCGCCCATCTATCGCTCGCTAACCAGTACTCAACTTCGCGCGCTGATGCATGTCGTTGAGCAACGCAGCTACACCCGGGCTGCCCAGCGGCTGCAATTGTCCCAGCCGACCGTGTACCGCGCGGTGCAAGACATAGAAGCCGTCTTTGGATATAAGTTTTTCGATAAATCACCCTCAGGCCTTGAAACCAGCTGGAGCGTCAAGGAAATCGCCCGCTACATCGGCTTATTCTTTGCAGAACTGTCCCAGGCTATCGATGAAGTCAACGAGCACAAGGGACAAATGGCTGGACAGCTGCGCATCGGAAGCCTCCCTCTTGCGCGCACTCGTACGGTTCCCAGAGCGGTGGTTAGAATCACCCGTGACTTCCCAAATGTTCAGGTCAGCATTATTGATGGCCCCTATGAGGAGCAACTCCATGCCCTACTTCACGGCAGACTGGACCTGCTTGTTGGAGCACTCCGGGAGCCCGCTCCAAGTCCGGACATCGTCCAGAAAATTCTCTTTAAAGACGTTCTTCATGTGGTGATGCGCCCGGGGCATCCTCTGGGAAAACGGCAAAAACTCACAGCACTGGAACTGCGAAACCTGGATTGGGTTGCACCACGGCAAGACACCCCTGCCAGAGAGGCCTTCACTGAACTTTTTCGCAGCAATGGTCTGGCGCCGCCCGAGCACGTCATTGAATGCAGCTCTTTGGTCGCCACGCGAGGAATACTAATGGAGAGTGACCGGGCCGCACTCCTCTCGGCCAGGCAGGTCGAGGTGGATCTGAATTCCGGACTCCTGAGTATTAACCCTCATCACTTACGCGGTACCACGCGAAACATTGGAATAACGCTGAGAAAGGGCTGGGAACCCACCCAGGTTCAACAACGATTCATAGACAGCCTGGCGGATGAATCTTGAGTATCCGAGTTAAACCTCTTCATAAGGCAGCCCCACATATTGCGTAGCGAGCACTCTGCGACCTGCTTCCGTATTAAAGAAATAGTCACGTTCGGAATCCATAAAGCGATCCAGCATCTTCGCATCCACTCCACTGCCGCCCTCATCGCCGTAATCATGCAGCATATTGGACAGCCACCAGGAGAATCGCTCACCGTGCCACACCCGCTTTAGCGCAACTTCAGAATACCGTGCAATACAGACTGTATCATTCTTCTGGTACACACGAGTAAGAACCTTGTATAGGGTATGGACGTCGGAGGCCGCTAGATTCAGGCCTTTTGCCCCGGTCGGGGGAACGATATGTGCTGCATCCCCCACAAGGAATAGCCGACCGTATTGCATAGGCTCACAAACAAAAGAACGCAGCGGAGCAATACTCTTTTCCAGGCTTGGACCGGTCACCATGTTCTCGGCAACGTCCTGGGGTAAACGGCGCTTGAGCTCCGCCCAAACATCGTCATCCGACCACTCTTCAACATTATCTGTAAGAGGTACCTGCAAATAGTACCGGGACCGGGTAGCGGACCGCCGGCTCGCCAGCGCAAATCCGCGTTCGCTCTTGCAATAGATCAACTCTTCGCTTGCAGGCGGCGTGTCACTCAACAATCCAAGCCAACCAAAGGGATACACACGCTCATACTCGGTACGTTTATCGGCGGGAATGGACTGCCTAGACGGCCCATGAAACCCATCGCAGCCCGCAATGTAATCGCAACATAGCGAGTGCTTCTCGCCTTCGTAGTCGAAGGTAACCGAGGGCGTCGACTCCGCAATGTCGTGCAGTTGTACATTAGCGGCCTCGTAACAAGTAAGCAGGCCCGCAGCTTTCCGAGCATCCATAAGATCCTTGGTTAACTCTGTCTGCCCATAACAAATAACCACATCGCCGTCGGTGAGTCCTTTGAGATCGATATGCTTGCGCACACCATCAACGGCAAACTCTACACCCTCGTGAACCTCTCCCTCGGCATCCATACGTTC
>NZ_JBGCFU010000016.1:0-53512 GCF_045107095.1 Congregibacter sp.
TGGAAAACGCCGATCTCCGCGTTAACTGGGCGTGCGTGCTTCGCAGTACCTTGTGCATCCGGGAGGCAGAAGTGGAGACGTTGTCTGTTGATCTTGCTAGCCCAGCCGATGACGACTCGCCTCCTTTGGCGGCCCCTTTGCCCTGGCTTCCGGTGTCCTTGGACATTGAGGTTCTTAGTGTCGATGAGTTGCTCCTAAGTGGCGCTGGCGGGCGTAGCGAGAATGGTGGCACTGAAGAGCCAGGCTTTGCTGAGCGTTTCACCGCCCTTGAGCTGTCTGGGGAACTCGATAGTCAGAGGGCTTTGCTCACACAGCTGTCTGGCGTTCACCGCCTGCTGGGGTGGAACGGCGGCGGCTCCCTGAGCATCGACGGTGCCTGGGAGTTAGTGCTGGACCTTGTTGTCGACACTGCGGAGCTGACGTCATGGCCAGCGGATCTCAGCGATAGCTATGCCCTAAACCTAAGCGGCGACCTGAACTCTCTCGACGGTACCGTTCGCGCCTCCGATGACTCCATGGCACTGGCGGTCGATATTGATCGCGTCTCCTCTCAGTCGGTGGCAGTGCTTGGCTCTCTGGATGGCTTGCTGAACCTCGCACCGCAGTTAGCTGCGTATCCTGCGATCACCATGAGCGGGCCTCTCGCTTTCGAATTGCAGGTCACGGATTCGCACAATCTGAATGTACTTCTCAGGCAGCAGGTATCTGGAATTGCTGACGCGCCCCAATGGCTGAGTGTGGATCTTCAGCAAGTCGCAGAAGTATGGGAGCTGCGAGAGGGCGTTTTTGGAAATCCAGTGGAGCCTATGCTTCAAGTTTCTGGGCTCCTTGGGTCTTTGGCGTCCTTGACGCCGGAACTTCAGATCGAGGTGGATCATCTGCCTGTGCCCCTTGAGCCAGGCCAACCTAAAACGGTTGTTACCGGGGCCGTAAATTTCACTTTTGCCGTTGCGGATATTCTCGGTAGCTACACACTCGCCACCGAGGGGCTTGAGCTGGAGCAGGGCGATGTCCAGTGGTCTTTGGGCGGAAATGTTCGGGCGAGCGAAGTCCCTATGCTACCCACGGGGAAGGTAGCGGGTTCTCGGGATGCTTTAGCTTTTTCTTATCGGCGTTCGGATACTGTGGGAGCACCCGCGATCGTCGATTTACCGGAGGGCCTGCCTGCCGGAGAATTCACGGTATCGGCTCTACAGGCCAGAATAACCCCCGGAGACTCCACGGAGCTTGGGCTGACAGCGGAAGGGGATTTGAGGGGAGACCTGAACCTGGTCGTGGAAAAAACCGCAACCGGAGCCGATTTTAGTCTAGCGCCGTTTGTGGCTTATCTTCGCGACGAAGCCATTCTCTCTAATGAGCTTGTGCAAGGCAGTTGGAACGCTGAAGCTGCTGCGATTGGCGTAGAAAGATTTTGTCTGCAGTGGAGAGTAAATACGGCCTGTGCTGATAGCGTCTCTCTGGGACAAAGCGGCATGCTCGGGCTGGCAGTGCAAATCAATGAAGAACTCCAGGGCGCGGTGTCTCAAAAGCCGTTTTCCCTGCAGGCCAAAGGAGCCGGAACGGTAAACGTTGCTTGGCTGGATGGTGAGCTTGAAGACGCTGCCTTTGATGTGGACTTCGATGTTCTGTCTATCGACCCTTTTCTTTACGATGGAACCGCTACGGCTATTCAGTGGGAGCAAGCTAGAGCCTCTGGTCAAATCAAAGGTGACAACAAGAGTCTGACGCTGGATCTGCGCTCCCAACGCGTTGGCGGGCTCCATCTTGATGTGAACGAATCGGGTAGGGGCCTTGCGGGTACGCTCAAGGCCGATGGATTGGACCTTGCCTCCCTGGACGACCTTCTTCCGGAGTGGACCCTGCGCAGCGGCAATATCGAGGCTGACTTGACCGTCGAAGGCTCGCGGGAAAGTCCCCAGCTGTTTGGCCAAGTTGTTCTTGATGGCGCTGCTGCACGGCACCCAGATATCGATACTGTTCTTTCGGAAGTCCGGCTAGTACTTAATGCTATCGGCGAAGGCTTCACCGTAGACGCTCAAGGTAAGCTCGGCGGAGCGCCGCTGTCGCTAAGCGGTGTTTGCTGCGATGAAGACACTTTAGTCGCGGACCTTGAAGGCGCAAGGAACGAGTTTCGGCTCCCGTCTATGGGGGTTGAGGCAACGGTATCTCCGGATCTCAGTCTTCTACTCACACGAGATAGCGTCACAATCGGCGGGCAGGTCACGGTACACAAAGGGGTCTTTGCACATTCAGGCCCGGCTGATGAAGCTGTTGAGGTGTCCAGCGATTTTCATCGTCTTGATTTGCCTCAGTCACCACCCCGTCGCTTTGAAGTAGCCCTTGATCTTAGAGCGCTCATTGAGCCGGGTTTTACTCTGCGCTCTAAAGAGATCGAAGCGACCTTATCCGGCGATATGAGCGTTAATCTGCAGTCGGACACGCCGCCATCGCTGTACGGTGACTTGCAAGTGCTCGGTGGCGAGCTACGCGCCTACGGACAGGTGCTGCGGTTGACTGAGGGCAGTGTGGGTTTTGTGGGAGACCCGGTAAACCCCGCGTTAAACCTTAGCGCCGAGAGACGCATACGCGCAGAGGACTTGCGGGTGGGGTTTCACGTCCGTGGTAGTTTGGAGGAGCCGGTTTTTGAGATCTTCTCTGACCCCGTTCGTTCAGAACGAGATACCCTGTCGTATCTTTTGAGAGGTCGGGGACCCGATGCGGGAGCGCCTGTGGACGGCACGGCAATGGCGCTATCTTTGGGCGCCTCAGCCATTAACCAATCGGGTGCATTGGAATCGCTAAACTCTATCCCGGGCTTGTCGGGCGTAGCGCTGGGCGCTGAGGGGAGTGATGATGATATGGCAGCGACTATCAGCGCCTATGTGGGCGAGCGTCTTTATCTGAGCTACGGTGTGGGTATTTACGAGCCGGTGAACGCGCTGACCGCCCGTTTATACCTCCGCTCAAGATTGTGGTTGGAAGTGGTGAGCCGGTTGGAAAGCTCTTTCGATCTTTATTATCGATTTGATGTTGAATAAGGAATACCAGTGATCATCGAGTCCCTGTTTAGAGCAGCGTTCGCGAGTGTTTCGTGGATCCCGTAACGCAGGGCACTTTGGGGGCGGCTTTGCCGCAATCGCTGGCCCGCAGTGAGCGTATGGGGCTGGCGATGCTCTGCGGTATTGCCGGAGGTATGGCGCCGGATCTCGATGTGCTGATTCGCTCGGCGGACGACCCATTACTCTTCCTGGAGTACCACCGTCAGTTTACCCACTCTCTAATTTTTATCCCCGTGGGAGCCGCCATCGTTGCCTTGGCTCTGTGGGGCGCTCTGGGACGGCGCCTTGGATGGTCCCTGCGCGACATCTACGTGTTCTCTGGTCTGGGCTATGCCACTCATGCGCTTCTTGATGCCTGTACCAGCTACGGCACCTTGCTGTTTTGGCCTTTTTCCGATCAGCGCTTCGCCTGGAACAACGTGTCTATTATTGATCCCTTGTTGACTCTACCGCTGATCATTCTTGTTGTAGCTTCCCGTGTACGACGTCGGCGCTGGCCAGCGGTGCTGGGTATGTTTTGGGTTGTTGCTTACCTCTCAATGGGTGTGATCGCCAGAGATGCCGCAGAGGACCAGGGGCGACGTCTTGCTGATAGTCGAGGACATGCTCCTGCAGTAGTGGAGGCGAAACCGAGTTTTGCGAATCTATTATTGTGGAAAACGATTTATCAGGAGGCGGGCAGTTACTATGTCGATGCCGTTCGACTGGGCGCTGAGCCGGTGGTGTATACCGGTTCCACTGTTCCTGTTCTTGATCTTACTCGAGACTTTCCCTGGCTTGAGCAGGGCTCGCTACAGGCGCGTGATGTAGACCGTTTCCGCTGGTTTAGCATGGGCTATCTTGCCGCGGACCCGCGTTTTCCCGATCGCATTATGGATGTTCGCTACTCATTACTCCCCAATGAAATTCGATCCCTATGGAGTATTCAGCTGAACCCGGAAGCACAGGACAGTAAGCATGTCGACTACGTGGTGAGTCGTGAGCGCGGCCCCGGTACCTTCCCACGGCTGTGGACGATGATCCGGGGACGCCCGCTTTAGGACGCGCTCTCGAAATTCGGTTGGTTTACATCGACTGGTAAAAGTCTGTCGCTGCCTGCACTGCGGCGCCGCTCTCAAGAGTAAATTTCTCAGCTTTGAGCGCGGTTTCCAAAGCATTGAGACAAAGGATAACGTTTCGCTCACGGCTCGCATGGCCCATAAGACCGATTCTCCAGGTCTTGCCTGCCAGAGCGCCGAGCCCCGCGCCAATCTCCAGGTCGAAGTCGCGCAGCAGCCGACTGCGGACCTGTGCATCGTTAACACCCTCGGGAATGCAAACAGAGTTTAGCTGCGGCAGGCGCCAGGCTTCATCCACAGCCATTTTGAGCCCCATGGCCTCCAACCCGGCCACAAGTGCCCGGTGGTTTTTGCTATGACGGCTGATGGCGTTCGCGAGGCCTTCTTCTTTCAGAATAACCAGGGTCTCGTGGAGGGCATATAAGGCGTTGACCGGCGCAGTGTGGTGGTAAGCGCGTTTGCTGTCTCCACCCCAATAGCCCATGACAAGTTGCATATCCAGGAACCAGCTTTGCACTTTATGGCTCCGAGCTTGAATGCGTTCCACAGCTCGAGGGCTGAATGTCACGGGTGAAATGCCCGGCACGCAGGAAAGACACTTTTGCGAACCGGAGTAGACAGCGTCTGCGCCCCAGTCATCCACTTTGAGCTCGATGCCTCCAAGCGAGGTAACGGTGTCCATTATGACGAGGGTGTCATGCGCGTGACCGAGCTTACACAGAGTGGCGCCATCACTGCGGGTTCCCGTGGAGGTTTCCGCGTGCACAAAAGCCAGCACGGAGGCTTCAGGATGCTTCTTGAGGGCCGCTTCGACTTTTTGAGGGTCTACCGGCTTCCCCCAATCGTCCTCAACCATGATCGCTGTAGCACCGCAGCGCTCAACGTTTTCACGCATGCGACCGCCAAAAACGCCGTTCTGACAAACGATAGCGGTGTCGCCGGGGGATAGAAGGTTCACGAAGCATGCTTCCATGCCAGCCGAACCCGGCGCAGATATGGGGAGTGTGAGTTCGTTACTTGTCTGAAAGGCATACTGAAGCAGCTCTTTGATTTCATCCATCAGCGCAACGAACAGAGGATCCAGATGTCCAATGGTTGGGCGGGCAAGGGACGCGAGCACGCGAGGGGCTACATCTGAGGGGCCAGGGCCCATAAGTGTGCGTTGTGGTGGAAAAAAACTTTGTGTCACTCTGTAACTCCCGATGCTCAAAATGGCGTGCTATTGCTGCGTCTGGGTATTTCCAGCGCGGCGGGAGTATACCTTTGTCAAAGACAGCTGGCACCGTTGCCCTTGTTGATAACGAGTCCCTGTGTCAGCATCCGTTATCTCGCATTGAGCGCGAGTCACTAGCCTTAATACTCCGGATATTCATGTTTCGTCTTACGATGTTTCGCGCCTGCCGCATTATTCTTCTGCAATTTCTGGCGCTGCTCCTTGGCGCAGCTGTCGTCGGCTGTGCGGATCAGCCCGTTGTGCAGGAGGTTGCGTCAGATCCCGTAGATATGTCCGGGAACTGGGAGCTTGACTACGCGCGGAGCGATAATCTTCAGGCACAGTTTAATTCGACCATGCGCGGTCTCCGTGCTCAGGCGGCTCGAAACACCAATGAGCGCGGCCGTAACACTGTGGGCACGCCACCAACATCCTCTCAGGAGAGAGTAGTGGGAATGGCGCGAATGGCCGAAATGATCACCGAATCTCAGTTGCTGGATATCGAACAGAGTCGTGTGGCAATCCGAGTTGAGCGGGAAGGCAATTTTTCCCTGAGTTGCGACTATGGACCAGATGCGCCAGTGCAAGTCGACTACGGTTTGGGTAGCGAACGCTGCTTCTGGGATGGGCAACAACTCGTGTTTCAGATACGTCTTCCTGATGGCCTTGATATCGTGCATCGCTTGTCCGTAGCCGAGTCCGGGCAAACGCTAGCCATTGTCACTAGCCTGTTTTCTCGCGGGGTCTCCGAACCTTTCTCTATCCGTCGGGTCTACCGGCGATTCGTTCCCGGTAGCAACGGTTATCGCTGTACCGAGACCTTAACCCGAGGCCGTGTATGCACCACGGAATCCCAGTAATGATTCGCTCGTGGGTCATTGCGCTTTTGATGCTGCTTTTTTTGCAGGGCTGCAGCAACAATCGAGGTGTGCCAGAAGCGCCGCCGGAGCCTGAGCCCCTGGCGCCGCCAGTGGGAACTGTGCGTTTACAGACGGCGAGTTCGGCCGCCCTACCTCTGGACGTGGGTATCGCGGTGTTCGATCAGGGGCTCGACAATCGCCAGCAAAGTGGACGTGTGTTTCCCACCGTACGCAAAGCGGAATCGCTTTTGATACCGGTAACACTGTCGACCTTTTTGGAGGATAGCGGTGCCTGGGGCGCAGTGCGCGTAGTTCACTCCAGCGACGTGTTCATGCCCATGCTAATCGAAGGTGAAATCCTGAGGGCCGATGGCGAGGTGCTCGAGTTACAGCTTCGGGCGCGTGGGGCCGATGGCAGTTTGCTCCTGGATAAAATTTATCGTGACGAGGCCGTTGACGGCGACTACCCCGTGGCAGCGGGAAGAGAGCCTTTCGGTGACATCTATCGGGCGATAAGCAACGATCTATTGGCAATAGCTGGCACCCTCAACGAAGAGCGAAGGCTGACCCTGCAGCGATTGGCACTTATGCGTTTCGCCGCGGGTTTGTCACCAGCGACTTTCGATCGCTTTGTGGGACGTACAGATGAGGGTAACTACTCCCTGATCAGTTTTCCTGCAGACGGCGATCCCATGCTCCTGAGGCTATCTCGAGTGCGGCGTCAGGATGATTTGTTTATCGACGCTGTGGATGAACAGTACACCGATTTACGGGGCGACGTAGAAGATAGTTATGCCCTATGGAGAGAATACAACTATCAGCTGCAGCGTTTTGGTGACGACTATCGAAGCACCGCGTCGGAGCGGAAATCCAGCGCCCGTCGGGGGTCTTACGCGGCCATGCAGCAGGTATACGCGAGCTATCGAAAAGTGAAGATTCAGGAAGAGGATTTGCGTGAGATCGTGAAGGGTTTTTCTGGCGAGTCACTGGAAACGGTACTCGAGGTCGACGATGGCGTGTTCCGTTTAAGCGGCAGCGTTCAGGATCGATATTCGCAGTGGCGGCAAATACTCACACGCATTAATGCTCTTGAGACTGGAGGCCAGCTTCCACCCGGTCGCTAGGGCCTGCCCGGCACCTGCGTTATGCTCTCACCGTGAAAAACAATCCTAGAGACAAATATTTTCGTGCCGGTGGCGATGATCCTGCCGCGGGAACTGATAGCAGTCGCTCATCCCTTGTCGATACGCTTCTTAAACGAGCTGGAAAGGTAGCCGGCGGCACGCTGGACCTCGCTGTCGACGTAGCGACCATGAGCGCCATGTTTGGAGACTCATGGGTGCGTGACCTGCTTCTCAATGGCGCGTCCCCAGAGCGTTTGGAGGCGATGGCGGAAGCAGGGCGCTTCCTGCGTGATGCTCGTGAAATGGCCGGCCTGACCATTTCCGAACTCTCGGATCGTCTGGATCTGGGTGATGAAGCCGTGCTCGAAGGCGTCGAGCGAGGCGAGTCCATACTGCCTTTGGAGCTGATGCTGCGGACCGCTTCGCTCCTCGCGCGTCATGACCCCGTTCCTTTTCTGATCAAATTTTTGCGCAGTTACAACCCGCAGTTGGAGGCGACCCTTGAGCAGTGGGGAGTCATGGCATTGCCGCGAAACTTCGAGCGGGAGCGTCGCTTTGTTAACCTCTATCGCCAACACGATTTTCTTAGAGATCTAAGCGACGAGGGCTATCAGCGCTTCATCGAGTACATGGATTCTTCTACGCAGTTGGTAGTGGACGTCATGGAGCGGGAAGCAACAGCGAACGCCAGCGAAAGTATGGGGAGTGCAAAAGCTAATAAGACCAAGGCTGCGGCCCCCAAGCAAAAAGCAAAACCTCGCCCTCGAGCTAAAGCTCAAAAAAAGGCGCCCGTCGCGGCTTCGAGCGCCACCCCAGCCAACAAGCCCGTTGGAACGAGATCCAGGGCAAAAACAAAAACTCCGTCCGCAGCAAAACCCGTGGTGCGCAAAGTGAAGCCTCGTAACAGTGATCGCTGATACCCCCCAAGCATGGCTGGCTACTTGCCCCCGTGCGTTGCCGCCGATTTTGGCAAAAGAGCTTGAATCGCTAGGGGCTACGGATCTTCGAGAACAGCAGGCCGGCGTTAGTTTTGTCGGTACGCGGGCCGTTATGTACCGGGCTTGTTTGTGGTCTCGCACGGCTACACGCGTACTGATGCCTGTTGGTGATGGAGCTGCCGGCAATGCGGATGCTCTGTATGAAACGTTGTGTGGTTTGCCTTGGCCTGAGTTATTGAAAGAGGAGCGAAGCGTAGCGGTTACTTTTCATGGCACCAACAGCGAAATTCGAAACACACGTTTTGGCGCGCAGCGAAGCAAGGATGCCATCGTAGATGTGTATCGTGCCGCTAGCCTAACGCCTCCGAAGATCAGCCTGGAAGCCCCTGATCTACAGATCGTCGTTCGCTTACATCGTGACCGGATAGATGTGGCTCTGGATATGGTGGGCGAGAGCCTCCATCGTCGTGGTTACCGCCGTGCGGCCGGGGATGCGCCGCTAAAAGAAAATCTGGCGGCAGCTCTGTTGTTGAGAGCTGACTGGCCGCGTCTTGCGAAAGAAGGTGCGGCTCTTGTGGACCCTATGTGTGGCTCGGCCACACTGCTTCTGGAGGGCGCACAGATAGCCGCGGATCAGGCGCCGGCTCTAGGCAGGTCAAGCTTTGGGTTCATGGCGTGGTCGGGACACGACGATGAGCAATGGCTGGCGATTCAGAGTGAGGCAAGGGGTAGGGCAGAGCGTGGTCTCGCTCAGGGATTGCCGGAGATTCGCGGTTACGATGCCGATCCCAAGGTGATCAGGCGTGCCGAAGAAAACATAAGCGCCGCGGGTCTTGCAAAGTGGGTCCGGGTGAGTGTCAAAGCCCTTGGAGAAGTGCGCAAACCAACGCATATAGCACTCCCTAAGGGTTTGCTTATCACCAATCCACCGTATGGTGAACGGATTGGGCGCAAAGATAGCCTGCCCCAGCTCTATCGGCATCTCGGCGAGCTGCTTAATCGCGAGTTTAAGGGTTGGCAGGCCGCTATCCTCGCAGGTGACCGGGAACATGGGCGCTCATTGGGGCTGCGCAGCCATCGTCAGTACCAGCTGTTCAATGGCCGCCTGCCGGTGACGCTACTGCTTATCGACCTCGAGGGAAACAGACTCACTGATGGGCATGCTGGCACCGCGGATCAGGAAGCTCCAGTGGTAACAGAAGAGAACGCAGATCTGGTCCTTAGTCCTGGCGCAGAAATGTTTGCCAATCGTGTGCGCAAGAATCAGCGCAAATTAGCATCCTGGCTTAAGCGCAGTGGCAACGAATGCTATCGCCTCTATGACGCGGATATTCCGGAATATGCCGTCGCCATTGATCGCTACGGGGAGCATCTGCATGTCGCCGAGTACAAGGCGCCGGTACAAATTAGTGAAGAAGCCGCGGCGCAGCGTCTCGCAGATATCCGCCAGAGCTTGCCGGAGGCTACCGGTACAGCGGCGAACAAGATCGTCTATAAGCAGCGCGAGCGCCAGCGAGGTAAGTCCCAGTATCAGGTACGCGGTGACGCGGGTGAGATGCTCTCGGTGCGTGAGGGGAATGCAAAACTCCTCGTCAATCTCCATGACTATTTGGATACGGGTTTGTTTCTCGATCATCGCCCGCTGCGTTTGCGTATCGCGGCAGAGGCAAAAGGGCTGCGGTTTCTTAACCTTTACTGCTACACGGGCTCGGCGACGATTCATGCCGCGCTTGCGGGCGCGCGCGAAACCGTGAGCGTCGATTTATCAAATAGTTATCTGAGCTGGCTGGGGCAAAATCTGGCGCATAACGGGCTCGCTGAGACCCGAAATCACCTAGAACGCGCTGATGTCATGCAATGGTTGCGCGAGGGTGATGATCTTTTTGACTTAATTTTGCTAGATCCTCCGTCGTTTTCGAACTCTCGAAAGGTGCCCGGTAGTTTTGACGTGCAGCGGGATCACGGTGGCCTTTTGGGTCTTGCGATGAAGCGCCTGGCTCCCACTGGAGTTCTGTATTTTTCCAATAACCGCCGCAAGTTTCGCCTGGATGCAGATGTGAGTGAGCGCTTCGCTGTGAAGGACATAACCAAGCGTACTTTGGATCCCGATTTCCAGCGACATCCGGTGCCACATCAGTGCTGGGAATTCCGTCATGAGACGCCTTGAGAGGCGTTACCCGGCGAGAAAAAATAAAGTTATCCACAGCGCTTGCAAAAAAATCTGACAATGTGATAGCGCCGCATAAATCAATAATTGATGTTATTAGTGTTTTATAAACCATTGAAAAATATAGAAATATAAGAATGCTTTGTTTTAGAAGAAGAAAATCAATATTTGCTTGTGAATAACTCGGATGCTCTTGCATTTTTTTTGCGCACTGCTTTATCCACATCTCGGTGGGGTTTTGAGGAATAAAAATTAGTTGACATGTTGGTGGTTTATCACAGTCAAAGTGGCGCCTCTGCGAAATTGGCTGCGGCGAGTATGGAAGGGGCGTTAGAACACTGCCCCGAGGCACGTTTTTCTCGCTCCGTAGACGTAGGCGCACCGGAAATAGTCGCGAGCACTGGCGTTTTGCTGGTGTGTGCAGAAAATTCGGGTCGCCTTGCTGGTGGCATGAAGGACTTACTCGACAGAACGTTTTATCCCCTGATTGAGCACCGTTGTAGTTTGCCTTACGCGTTGTTGGTTTCCGCGGGTAACGATGGGCGAGGGGCAGTTGCCGAAGCTCAGCGAATCCTCCGTGGCGTTCCTTTTACAGAGGCCCTGGAGCCGCTGATAATCCGTGGCCTGCCGGACCGGGTGGCGCTTCACAAAGCGAGAGAGTTTGGCGCCGGATTTGCAGCGGGCCTGGATATGGGGATTTTTTAATCCGCAGATATTTTTTATGAATACGGGATGGTAGTTGCATGACGATGGATGATCAGGAGAGTACTTCTGCATTAGTACCTGAAGGCTTTGTTCTGGTGCCGGATGGTATGGGCTTTGCCGACAGCCTTCGGCCTTTTTACCGGAGAATTGTCGATAAGGAAGTGAGCTTTGGCATGCTGGTCGAAGAAAAACACCTTAATCCGATGGGCATCGTCCACGGGGGCGCGCTTATGACCCTCGCGGACATAGCAGCAGCGAACAGCATCCGTGTACTGCGAGAGAAGCCGGCGGCGTCACCTACTATCAATCTAAGCTTTGACTTCATGGCACCGGGGCGTTTGGGGCACTGGCTTGAAACTCGCTCAGATCACGTTCAGGCCAAACGTCGATTTGGCTTCTGCAGCGGTGCTATTTTCGATGGTGACAAAGCCATTCTCAGGTACAGCGGAACCTTTTACTGCCCTGATCACGGCGGGCTGGTCGTGACAAACGATAATACTGAGCAAGCTAAGTTTCTCCTGGGAGACGACGCGCCTTAAACGTCGCTAATTTTCCGGCGCTAGACCTGCAGCTACTGCGGGCTTTTCTCTCCGGACTCACGGAGGAGCGTTAGGAATGCGGAGGCGCTACGGGACAGGCTTCTTTCCTGATGACGAACGAGACCCAGAGTTCGGTGAAGCCGCGTGTCGTCTACGCGGAGTGTCCGCAGATCTGGCCCGGCCATGCTCTTGGGAAGTACCGTCCAGCCCAAACCGACTACGGCCATCATCCGCAGTGTTTCCAGGTAGTTGGTGGCCATCCGCAGTTGAAGAGGGGCGCCTGCAGCATCAAAGTGCCCGTGTACGATTTGTCCGGTAAACGTATCTAAACCGGGAAGGACCGCTGGGTATTCCACCAATTCCGCTATGACAACCCGCCGACGGTTAGCGAGCTCGTGCTCTCTCGCAACCATGACCGATAGCTCGTCAGTCCATACCACTTCGCTTTGCAGCTGTGACACGTCGCCGGGCGCGAGGGTGACTACAGCGAGTTCGATGTCTCCCACCCTGAGGCGCTCATAGGCCTGCTCTGAGTCCAGAAACTCTATTGCCAACTGGACAGAGGGGTAAAGGCGCTGAAAAGCGGATAGCACTGGTGGTAAGCGGTGTAAGCCGATGTGATGACTGGTGGCAATGCGCAGAGGACCGGAAACTTCTCCATTGATATCCCGCACAGCCTGCTCCGCCTGGCGCAGGCTTTGCTCCACCTCGGGAATATGGCGCAGCAGCGCTCGACCCGCTTCCGTGAGCTCGATGCGTCGCCCCAGCCGATCGAACAGAGGCGCGTTCAGCTCCGCTTCTAACACCGCAATGCGCTTGCTGACGGCTGGCTGTGTGAGGTGCAACTGTTCTGCAGCGGCAGAGAATGATTCGCCGTGAGCAACGGCGGCGAAGGCGCGGAGATTTGCGATATCCATAAATAACCAAAAGTTATTGACTGTATAAAAATAATAGATTTGAGTTATTTCTAATGCAAGCCTAGGATGGCGGCGTTTTTTCGCAATCGAGCACGCTGCTATGCCGGGTAAAACCTTGTACGACAAACTGTGGGATCTTCATTTGGTGGAAGAGCGCGAGGACGGCTCTGCGCTAATCTACATTGATCGGCATCTCATTCATGAAGTGACTTCGCCTCAGGCTTTTGAGGGTCTACGTCTTGCCGGGCGGCAGCCTTGGCGTCTCGATGCCAACCTGGCGGTGCCTGACCACAACGTGCCGACAGATTCGGCAGAGCGGGCAGGGGGCGTGGCCGGTATTCTCGATTCTACGTCTCGCCTACAGGTGCAAACCCTTGACGACAACTGCGAACATTTCGGCATTGAAGAAATCCCTATTAATGATCGTCGGCAGGGCATCGTTCATGTCGTGGGGCCTGAGATGGGCGCAACCCTCCCGGGTATGACCGTGGTGTGTGGCGACTCCCACACCAGTACGCATGGCGCGCTAGGAGCGCTAGCGCATGGTATCGGCACATCCGAAGTCGAGCACGTTTTAGCTACGCAGTGCCTGATTCAGCAAAAAATGAAGAACCTGCGTATCCGCGTAGACGGAAAGCTTGCCCTGGGTGTGACGGCAAAAGATCTGGCGCTGGCTATCATTGGCGAGATTGGCACGGCGGGAGGTACCGGTTTCGCGATTGAGTTTGCCGGCGAAGCTGTAGAGGCGCTCAGCATGGAAGGGCGCATGACATTGTGCAACATGTCCATCGAGGCCGGTGCGCGAATGGGAATGATCGCGGTGGATGCGGTGACTTTGGATTATGTTCGTGGTCGCCCCATGGCTCCCAATGGCGATGCCTGGGACCTCGCTGTACAAGCCTGGAGCGATCTCCACAGCGATGGGGATGCGATCTTCGATCGGGAGATTCACTTAGATGCGGCGACAGTGGCTCCTCAGGTTACCTGGGGCACGTCTCCGGAGATGGTTGCACCGGTGACTGCCGAAGTACCCGATCCCGCGAACATGGATAGCCCTTCCCAACGAGAGGCAACGGTTCGCGCCTTGAGCTACATGGGTTTGGATGGGGGAGTGCCTATCACCTCAATACCGGCGGACCGTGTGTTCATAGGATCTTGCACCAATTCGCGTATTGAAGATTTGCGTGAAGCAGCTGCTGTTGTTCGAGGAAGACAAAAGGCTGCCTCGGTGAAGCAAGCGATGGTTGTTCCGGGTTCAGGAGAGGTAAAGGCGCAAGCCGAGGCAGAAGGGCTGGATCAGATTTTTCTCGATGCAGGGCTGGAGTGGCGGGAGCCGGGTTGTTCCATGTGCTTGGCAATGAACGCGGACAAGTTAGGTAAAGGCGAGCACTGTGCTTCTACATCCAACAGAAACTTTGAAGGTCGTCAGGGATTTGGGGGCCGCACGCATCTCGTGAGTCCGGGAATGGCTGCCGCGGCGGCAATCGCGGGTCACTTTGTGGATGTTCGTGACTTCACCCAGGGTGAGCAGGGAGCGCAGTTATGAAGGCTTTTACCGTACATGAAGGGCTGGTGGCGCCCATGGATCGGGCCAATGTGGATACCGATCTGATCATCCCTAAGCAGTTTTTGAAGTCGATCAAACGCAGTGGCTTTGGGCCCAACCTGTTCGATGAGTTGCGTTATCTCGACGAAGGAGAGCCCGGGCAGGATTGTAGTCAGCGTCCCTTGAATCCAGACTTTCCGTTGAACTTTCCCCGTTACGCGGGGGCATCGGTACTTTTGGGGCGGGAAAATTTTGGTTGCGGATCCAGTCGCGAACACGCGCCCTGGGCTTTGGAAGACTACGGCTTCCGCTGCGTGATAGCCCCCAGTTTCGCGGATATTTTCTACAACAACTGTTTCAAGAACGGCGTATTACCGGTGGTGCTGCCAGCGGAGCAAGTGGACGAACTGTTTACCGACTTGTACGCCAACGAAGGCTTTAGCGTCACGGTGGATCTTGAAAAGCAGGAGGTACGCCTTAACGGTGATCGTCGGTGGCCTTTCCCGGTCGAGGGTTATCGTCGTCAGTGTTTGCTCGAAGGCCTGGATGACATTGGGGTCACTTTAAAAAGTGAGGATGCTATTCGCAGCTATGAGACGGCTTTACGAGCGCGGTCCCCATGGTTGTTTCGCTCGGGAGTTGGAGCATGAGTCAGAACGTACTACTCCTACCGGGAGATTACATTGGTCAGGAGATCGTACCCGAGGCCGAGAAAGTCCTTGCGAGAATCTGCGAGCTCTACGATCTCGATATCAAGACCGATTCCGCTCTGATCGGTGGCTCTGCTTATGATGCAGAGGGCTATCCTTTGCCAGCGAGCACTCTGGAAAAGGCCAGGGCGGCCGACGCCATTTTGTTGGGCGCCGTTGGTGGCCCAGCTTATGACAACGTAGAGCGGGATCTACGTCCCGAAAAAGGGTTGCTGCGGATTCGCTCCGAACTTGGCTTGTTCGGCAATCTGCGTCCCGCGATCATGTATCCCCAGCTCGTCGATGCATCAAGCCTGAAGCCCGAGTTGGTTGCTGGCCTGGACATTCTCATCGTTCGCGAGCTCACCGGTGGTATTTACTTTGGTCAGCCTCGAGGTATTCGCGAACTTGAAAACGGCGAGCGTGAAGGCTTTAACACCTACGTGTATAGCGAAAGCGAGATTAGACGTATCGCTAAGCTGGCCTTCGAGCTGGCTGGAAAGCGCGGCGGCCGTGTCTGCTCTGTAGATAAGGCTAACGTACTGGAAGCGACGGTATTGTGGCGTGAGGTTGTTACGGAGCTCGCGCAGTCTTACCCGGACATCGAACTGGAACATATGTATGTCGATAACGCTGCTATGCAGTTAGTGCGTGCGCCCAAGCAGTTTGATGTCATTGTGACCGGAAACATGTTTGGCGACATTCTTTCTGACGCCGCAGCAATGCTCACAGGCTCCATCGGTATGCTGCCCTCGGCGTCTCTCAATGAAAGCGGTCAGGGTATCTACGAACCCTGTCATGGTTCCGCGCCGGATATTGCGGGGCAAGGGAAGGCAAATCCGTTAGCGACTATCCTGTCCGTGGCCATGATGCTTCGCTACTCCCTGGGGTGCCCCGCAGCGGCGGACAGTATCGAGGCAGCAGTAGGTCTGGTGCTGGATGAGGGGCTGCGAACGCCGGATATTGCCGGTGCAGGTGAGGAAGTAGTCACAACGAATCAGATGGGAGACGCCGTGGTGGCTGCCCTGTCTAAAGTAACGAAGACGGACGGATAAGAAAGTAATGAGTGAAACCTACGATGTAGCCGTAGTTGGCGCCACCGGTGCGGTGGGAGAAGCCATGATCGAGATACTGGAGCAGCGTGATTTCCCGGTAGGGGAACTGTATCTACTCGCCTCTGAGCGTTCTGCTGGCAAGAGAGTTAACTTTCGCGGGAAGCAGTGCGCTGTAGAGGACCTTGCGAACTTTGATTTCTCGAAAGTCCAAATCGGCTTGTTCTCTGCCGGAGGTAGCATCTCAGAAGAGTATGCCCCCATCGCTGCCGAGGCCGGCTGCGTGGTGATTGATAACACTTCGCACTTCCGTCGAGATGCGGATGTTCCTTTGGTTGTGCCGGAGGTTAACCCGCATGCAGCCGTGGATTTTCATGCCCGCGGTATCATTGCCAATCCTAACTGCTCGACTATTCAAATGTTGGTTGCCCTTAAACCGTTGCACGATGCGGCAGGCATCACGCGTATTAATGTGGCTACCTATCAGGCGGTTTCGGGAACCGGTAAGTCGGCGATTGAGGAGCTTGCAGGCCAGACCGCACGTTTGCTGAACGGTCAGCCCGCAGAAAGTAAGGTGTATCCCCGTCAGATCGCGTTCAACGCATTGCCGCATATTGATACTTTTCAGGAGAACGGCTACACCCGGGAAGAGATGAAGATGGTCTGGGAGACTCAGAAAATCTTTGAAGATGACAGCATTGCGGTAAACCCAACCTGTGTTCGCGTGCCGGTCTTTCACGGGCATTCTGAAGCGGTTCACATCGAAACTCGAGAAAAACTGACTGCCGCGGAAGCGCGAGCACTGCTCGAGTCCGCGCCTGGCGTCACGGTGCTAGATGAGCGAGAGGACGGTGGTTATGCAACGCCTGTCACTGAGGGGGCGGGAAGTGACCCGGTTTTCGTGAGTCGAATTCGCGAGGATATCTCCCACGATCGGGGTTTGAACCTTTGGGTGGTGTCGGACAACCTCCGCAAGGGCGCGGCACTGAACAGCGTTCAAATCGCTGAATTGCTAGTGAGAGAACAACTGCTCAATTGAAGTCCTGGGCCCCTTCGTAGCACTTCTGTGGTGCCTCTTGCACTTGACGCGCCTGCGCGCGCAAGGCTACATTTCTCCAACTTGCAGCATTTTGTAGGTAATTTGACGCAAGCTGTTGTGTAAAAAGCCTTTTCTGTTGTTAAGTAAGTTAAGGTCGAAGAAAGAGCCTGTGACTCGAGCACTTCGGGCATAATGGCAATTCAGGGTGAAAAAAGGCGGGGCGATGGTGACTAAGTCGGTGGTCAGGGCTGCTGTTCGTGCAGCGGTAATCGCGTATGGGGCGGCAGCATCATTGCCGTCTTTGGCGTTGGGTCTTGGTGAAATCGAGATGCAATCCTTCCTCAATGAGCCTCTGCGTGCAGAGGTAGAGCTTCTTGATACACGACAACTCACCATCGATGACATACGTATTCGTCTCGCGGGTGGTGATGATTTTGATCGCCTGGGCGTCGAGCGAAGCTACTTTCTCACCAGTATTAAGTTCGATATTCAGGTTGATGAGCGCAGCGGTCGAGGCGTCATCAAGCTCAGCACAGAAGAAGCGGTTCTAGAGCCATTTATTGACCTCATCATTGAGGCGCGCTGGCCAAACGGGCGACTTCTGCGCGAATACACTGTTCTTGTGGATCCGCCTGCTTTTCGCCAGGACGTGATCACTGTTTCTGCCTCCGAGCGCATCCAGGAAGACACCAATCTGGAAAAGCCCGCGCTGGCACCGGAGTCGCGACCGCGAGCCAGCACGACGGGGTCCAGCACTAGGGGAGACAGCGTGGCCGTTCGGGAGAGCAGCCTCCCAGCGGGAGAAATGCCCCAGCGTGCTTTTTCAGCCGAAACAGCCGATGTGCCGCGCTCGGGCAATCGTTACATGGTTAAGCGTGATGAGACTTTGTGGCAGATCGCGTCTGAGGGTAAGCCGGGTGGAATATCGGTACAGCAGGCCATGTTGGAGATTCAGCGCCTGAATCCTGAAGCATTCATAAATGGCAATATTAATCGCATCAAGGCTGGATACATTATTTATCTGCCCGCTGCGGGTGAAGTAAGCTCTGATGATTTGGCACGTGCATTGGATGAAGTGCGCGACCAAAACCAGGCGTGGAGAGAAGGTCAGGGCGCCCCAGGGGTAACGGCCGCGGCTACACTGCGCGTGTCCGCCGACAGCGCCATTGAGACTAGTCCGCAAAGCGGCGACATGCTTGCTACTGCGGATCCTGGTGGCAGGTCAGCAGGGCAGTCCGCCAGTCAGGAATCTTCGAGTATCGATGCAGTCGCCGACGAAGCCGCAGACATAGCGCCCGCAGGTGAGCCTTCCGGCTCCGCAGAACTGGCTGCACAGTTAGATGCAATGGCATCTCGCCTGGATACCCTCGAGCAGATTGTATCCCTGAAAGACGAACAAATTGCGACCCTTGAGCAGGCGCTTCGCGAAGCCAGGGAGGCTGCAGCCGCAGCTGCCGCAGCACCCACGGCAGCACCAGCGCCTGCTCCTACCGTGACTACTCCGACGCCTGCGCCAGCGACCGCTGCGCCGCAAAATCAGTCGGGCGGTATTCCATGGCTGCCTATTACGGGTGGTCTGTTGGTGCTGGCGGGAGCAGTTGTGTTGTTCCTCCGTCGCCGCGCCAGTGGTGAAAAAGATGAGTCCTCCGGCCTTCGTGCTCAGCCTGAGCAAGTAGAAGAAGGTGATGTCTTTGAAGGTGTTAGTCTCAAGACAGAAACATTCGTTGCTGCCGACTCAGTGGACTCTACTGAAAATGCTGTTGCGACTCCTGAGCTCGACGCGGCGCTGGCTGCCGAGCCAGAGGTCGAGGATGACGACGCTGAAGGTGCGAACTCTCGCGGCGGTAGTCGAGGCTATGGCGAGCGAAAGCATGATGATTACATCGATGAAGGCGCAGCTGGAGACGCGCTTGCGGAAGCTGATATCTACATCGCGTATGGTCGATATCTTCAGGCCATCGAGCTTCTAGAGACAGCGATCAGCAGCGATCCGGGCAACGGTGCCTATCGCGTTAAATTGATCGAGCTCTACGTTGATATGGGCGAAGAAGCGAGTGCTGCTGATCAGTTGGAAGAGCTTCGCAAACATGGAAGCCCTGAAGCGATAGAGAGAGGTGAGGCTCTGGTGGGTGGCGCACCTAGTGCACCGGCTCCCGCTCCAAGTCTTGATCTTGATGCGATGGATGAAGCACCAGCCCTGGATCTTACCGATGGTCTTGAGCTAGAGCCTGAGCTGGAGGCTGACACCACAACAGAGCCCGATCCCCTGGAACTGAGTCTTGAAGACGCGGACTCTGAGAACGCTTTGGCAGCGCCAGCGCCCGAGGAAGAAGCTGATCTGGATTCGATTGAATTTGAACATCTCGAGATTGAAGAAGACGGTCCCGGTGGCGCAGTGGATGATGAGCTCGATCTGGTTGCAGCTGACGAAGAGCTGGATCTTTCCGACGCTCTTGTCTCTATGGATGACGCCAGCGCTGACAGTGCCTCACCGGTCGCCGAAGAGGCCGACACTGAAGAGCTGCTCATTGCTGACGATGCCGACCAGATGGCGACTAAGCTTGATCTTGCGCGAGCCTATCTTGATATGGGCGATAGTGAAGGAGCGCGGGGTATCCTCGAGGAAGTGATCGAGAAGGGCACTGAGGAGCAACAACAGGAATCGCGTGATCTCCTGACGCGCATTGGCTGACCATCAGAGCAGGCCGTTTCCCACCAATACGCTGCCCATAGGGCAGCGTATTGCTTTAAGGGTTGAGTACGACGGCAGTGTGTATAGCGGCTGGCAGTCTCAGCCTCATCTTTCCAACGTCCGAACGGTCCAGGCCGAAGTAGAATCAGCACTCTCGAAGATAGCTGCCGATAATGTGCGAGTATTTTGCGCTGGTCGCACAGATACGGGCGTGCATGCTACGGCGCAATGGTTTCATTTCGATGCGCCTGCTGCTCGGAGCCTCAAGGCCTGGGTTTTTGGTGGAAATGCGCAACTACCGCTGGATATTCGTCTTGCTGGCGCGAAAGCGGTGAGCGAGGATTTTCACGCCCGTCACAGCGCTGTTGCACGCCAATATGATTATCTGATCTCGAATAGCCCCACGCCCTCCGCTTTGTTGGCGAATCGCATTCTCTGGGTGCGCCAGGCTCTCGACGAAGTTTCTATGCAGCGGAGTTTGCAAGCTCTCTTGGGGGAGCAGGATTTCTCAGCTTTCCGTGCGGCATCCTGCCAGTCAACGACGGCCATGCGGTTTATGGAATCGGCTGAAACCTGGCGCCGGGGTGACCTGGTGCAAATACGCGTGGTGGCGAATGCGTTTCTCCATCACATGGTGCGCAACATTGTGGGCTCTACTCTTCTGGTCGGCTTAGGTGAACGAAATGTCGACTGGCTGGGGGACTTGCTAGCGACGAAGGACCGCACCCTGGCGGCAGCCACTGCACCCTCGCATGGCTTGTACCTGACGGGGGTTCGCTATCCCGATACCCTCGAGATACCGGCGACACCTGACCTGCCTTTCTTCCCTTCAGCAACGCAGGAATAAGCCCGCGCTTCTGCTATCATTGCGCGCTTTTCCAAATGCGGTATCAAGGCACAGCAAGGCAATGACTCGGGTCAAGATATGTGGCGTTCGCAGCGCAGTAATGGCGGAGCAGGCCTGTGAGGCGGGGGCGGACGCTATTGGCCTCGTTTTTTACGAAAAGAGCTCGCGCGCGGTTAACGCGTCAGAAGCCCTTGAGGTTGTTAGAGGCGTACAGCCTCTGGTAACTACCGTTGGCCTGTTCGTTGATGCTAGTGCAGATGAAGTCGCTCAGGTGCTGGATCATTGCCCGCTGGATTGCCTGCAGTTTCACGGGAGCGAGTCGGCGGAGTTTTGTCAGCAGTTCGGGCGTCCCTACATCAAGGCAATCAGTATGCATCCCCAGGTCGATATTGAGGCCTTGCTTACTGAACACTCGGAAGCTCGATCAGTTTTGTTTGATGCCTGGCGCCCCGATGCACCGGGTGGCACTGGTGATACCTTCGCCTGGGACCGGCTTCCGAAGCTTCGTAAGCCATGGATACTGGCCGGCGGGCTTACCGCAGACAATGTGAACAAAGCGATCGAGCAGGTGGGACCCCCTGCTGTCGATGTAAGCGGGGGTGTAGAAATTGCCCCAGGTGTTAAAGACCCGGAGCGTATGCGCGCATTTGTAAATGCGGTGCGCGAAGCTGATAAACGCAAGCATGAGGATGCAGCGGTATGACTATTGACCTGAACCCATTGAGTTTTTCGAATCAGCCCGATGCTGATGGGAGATTCGGATCTTACGGCGGAAAGTACGTAGCGGAGACTCTGATGTCTGCGCTTTCTGAGCTGGAGAGCGTATACCGCCAGCTGTCTGAAGATGCTGCCTTTCAAGCGGAGTTTGATCACGATCTTGCCCACTATGTCGGACGTCCATCGCCACTCTATGAAGCTCGCCGCTGGTCCGATGAAATTGGCGGCGCGAGGATCTTTTTTAAGCGCGAAGACCTGAATCACACAGGTGCACACAAGGTGAACAACACCGTGGGCCAGGCATTGCTAGCCAAGCATATGGGTAAGCCCCGCGTGATCGCTGAGACCGGTGCTGGGCAGCACGGCGTGGCGACTGCCACGATAGCGGCGCGCCTTGGTCTTGAGTGCCACGTGTTTATGGGTGCGGAAGACGTTCAGCGGCAGTCACTCAATGTGTACCGCATGAAGCTTCTCGGCGCGACCGTCGTTCCCGTAACCTCTGGTTCAGCCACTCTCAAGGACGCTATGAACGAGGCGATGCGCGATTGGGTGACGAATGTAGACGACACTTTTTACATCATTGGCACGGTAGCCGGTCCCCATCCATATCCCATGCTCGTGCGCGATTTTCAGTGCGTAATCGGTCGAGAGGCACGCGCTCAGTGCCTTGCTCAAAATGGCAAATTGCCTGATGCACTTGTCGCCTGTGTTGGCGGTGGTTCCAATGCTATTGGGTTGTTTCATCCATTCCTGAACGATGAGTCAGTAGCTATGTATGGCGTAGAAGCGGGAGGATTGGGTATCGATAGTGGTCAGCACGCTGCGCCTCTGTCTGCAGGTTCTCCCGGTGTTCTCCATGGTAATCGCACCTATCTGATGCAGGATGAGGACGGACAAATCACTCATACCCACTCGGTATCCGCGGGCCTTGATTACCCGGGTGTGGGACCAGAGCATTCCTGGTTGAAAGATATTGGCCGCGTGAACTACGTGTCTGCTAACGATGAGGAAGCGCTAGCGGCGTTCCACAAGACAACCAAAATCGAAGGCATTATGCCGGCGCTGGAAACCGCGCACGCTCTCGCCTACGCCGAGAGGTTAGCGGCAAGCATGACGCCTGATCAGCATATTGTGGTGAATCTGTCTGGTCGCGGTGACAAAGATATTCTCACCGTGGCTCGTCTTGAAGGCATTGAGGTTTAAGTCAGCTATGAGTCGAATTGCGGCCTGTTTTGCCGATCTAAAGTCCCGTCAACGGAAAGCAGTGATTCCCTACATCGTGGCAGGAGATCCAAGTGTTGAGCTCACCGTCGACTTGATGCTCGCTCTGGTTGAATCTGGAGCGGACATCATCGAGCTTGGGGTGCCGTTTTCGGATCCCATGGCCGAAGGTCCCGTGATTCAGCGGGGTCATGAGAGGGCCCTGGATCGAGGCGTTCGCCTGCGAGGCGTACTTACGATCATGTCTGAGTTTCGCGAGCACAACCAATCCACCCCGGTATTACTCATGGGCTACGCGAATCCTGTGGAGTATATGGGGCATGGGGTATTTGCCGATCGAGCACTTGCCTGTGGCGTCGATGCACTGTTGACGGTGGATATTCCGCCTGAGGAAGTTTCGGGTCTCAACAAGGAGCTCCGTCGCGTGGGTATGGATAATATTTTTCTTATCGCGCCGACAACCCCGAGCGAGCGTATGAACCTAATAGCGGAAGAGGCCAGTGGCTTTATTTATTACGTGTCTCTGAAGGGTGTCACTGGCGCGGGTCATCTAGATCGAGACGCCGTGGCGCAGTCTGTGGCAGAGATACGCACCCATACTGATCTGCCCATTTGTGTCGGATTCGGCATCAAGGATGGCCCGTCAGCGGCCGCGGTCGCGGCGGTATCCGACGGTGTTGTCGTGGGTTCCGCTCTGGTTCAGCGCTTGGCTGACGTGGCGGCAGAGGGGGGCAGCGATGCCGAGGTGCTGGATGCGGCGAGACAAATGGTCGGTGATATCCGCAAACACGTCGATAACGGCTTCTAGAACATAACGTAAGCCCCCGCGGATGCGTATAATGTCTAGGTATCACCTGCTGGAGAGAGCTCCATGAGCTGGATCGACAAAATTCTGCCCTCGGGCATCAGTAAGTCCGATGATACGAAACGGGCGACAGTGCCTGAAGGGGTCTGGACCAAGTGCATCAAGTGTGAGGCGGTGCTCTATCGCCCGGATCTTGAACGCAATGCCAACGTCTGCCCCAAGTGTGAGCATCACATGCGTTTGGGCGCGCGCCAGCGGCTCGATATCTTTCTGGATAAGGAAGGCCGCGAAGAGGTGTTCACGGACATCGAACCCGTCGACCGCCTTCGTTTTCGGGACAAGAAAAAGTATTCCGCGAGATTGTCTGCCGCACAAAAATCTACGGGTGAGCGCGATGCACTAGTGGCGATGCGCGGTACGCTGCACAGCATGCCTGTGGTTGCAGTCGCCTTTGAATTTGGTTTCCACGGTGGATCGATGGGCCAGGCGGTCGGAGAGAAATTCTCTCAAGCTGCTCAGCTCGCATTGAAAGAGCGTATACCTCTCGTTTGTTTTGCCGCCTCCGGTGGCGCGCGAATGCAGGAAGCGTTGATCTCGTTGATGCAGATGGCGAAAACCAGTGCTGTGATTGAGCGTATGCATACGGAGTCTGTTCCTTATGTCTCGGTGCTCACGGATCCAATTTACGGCGGTGTATCGGCTTCTCTGGCCTTATTGGGTGATTTGAATATCGCTGAGCCGGATGCGCGCGCGGGCTTTGCTGGCCCCAATATTATCGAGCAAACGATTCGCCAAAAGTTGCCTAAGGGTTTTCAGCGCAGCGAGTTTTTGCTGGAACACGGTGCCATCGACATGATCGTGCCACGCCTGGAGTTGCGCGACACTGTCGCGCGAATTCTGGCCAAGCTCATGAATGTACCGGCTCTTGAGTCGTTGAAAGTAGCACCGGAGACAGAGGTGGTAGCGGATGCTGCAGAAGCAGACGATGCCGCCAATGAAGATGCAGACAGTGACGTTGCGCAGGACGCTTTAGATTCGCAAGAGCCGGCTGAGGAGTCTCAAGACGATGAGTCTGAGCAGTCTTTAAGTGAAGATATCGCCGAAGATTCAGCTGAACAGCTTGATGTTGCCGATGAATCTGTAGATGAGGCAGCTGATGACGCTGCGCCGGTGATCGACGCTGAAGTTGCCGATGAATCAGAGCGGGCGGCTGATGCCGACGTGGAAACTGACACTGAGGGCGATCCAGAGTCTGGCGCGGATGAGGAGCCTTCCGACAAAAAGTCGGATGCCTGAACGCAGCCTCGGAGAATGGCTGCGCTACCTTGAGCAGCTCCATCCCGTAGATATCGACTTAGGGCTGGCGCGGGTACGCATCGTTGCCCAGCGCCTGCAGTTACTACCCTATGTCCCACAGGTCATCACTGTTGCCGGTACCAATGGTAAGGGCAGCGTGGTCTACAGTACTGAGTGTATTTTGCGCGGCCATAGAAAGCGCACGGGACGATACACCTCTCCACATCTCCTGAGTTTCAATGAACGTATCGCCGTCGATGGCGTGCCCGTCAGTGATGACTACATCGTTCGTGCTTTTAGCGCTATTGATGCGGCTCGGGAGGAAGTAACCCTTACCTATTTTGAGTTTGCTACGCTGGCAGCTTTCTGGATTTTTCGCGAAGAGCTAGTCGATGTTGCAGTCATGGAAGTGGGGTTGGGGGGGCGCCTGGACGCCGTAAACGTCGTCGATTCAAATCTGGCGGTGATTACGGCCATTGATCTTGATCATCAGCACTGGTTAGGAGACAGCGTAGATAAGATTGCACCGGAGAAGGCTGCGGTAGCACGGGCAGGCTGTCCTGTGATTCTTGCAGAGACCAGCTATCCCGAAACACTTTTTCAAACCCTTGCAGAGATAGGCGCAACCCCGCTGCGTTCGGGTAAGGATTGGGAGTGGTTTCAGGCAGATGGTTTGCGGGTCCGTTTGAAAAACGAAGTCGAGCCAAAGATTGTTCCTGTTCCTGACGGATTAAGGCCATCGAATGTTGCGGCCGCATTTCAGGTGAGTGCGGAGTTGCTCGGTGCTGACTTTGACGGTTCCACGGGGGCAGAGACGCTTGCGACTCTTCAGGTGCCCGCTCGACGGCAGACCCTGCTTGTTGCAGATCGTGAAGTGATTCTAGACGTGGCCCACAATCCCGCGGCTATGAATGCGCTTGTGGAGTACCTCCAAGATCACAAGGTGAGTGGCAAGACCTTCGCTGCACTAGGTCTGATGAAAGACAAAGATCTTACGTCTATGGCCAATGCTCTGGCGATCGCAGTGGATGGAGTTTGCGCACTGGCTATTCCAGCAATAGATCGAGCCGCGGACCCTGAAGAGGTTTGGCAAGCCCTCGATGGAGCGGGTATAGCGATACCTCAGGCAGAGTTCACCGCCGAGTCTGTATGGGAGCAATTGTTGTCCGGGAGCGAGGTTGGTGATCGCTTGGTGATCTGCGGCTCTTTTCATAGCGTTGCGGGTATAATGAGCGTTTTAGACATCGAACTTTCAAGCCCCTCGTCATGAGCACCTAAAACCGGTGGATAATCTAGTAAAACAGCGTCTTGTGGGCGCGCTCATTCTGGTCGCCCTGGCGGTGGTTTTCTGGCCGATTATTTTTGTGCCGGGTGCCCAGCAGAGTTCAGACTTGCGTGTGGTGGTTCCCAGCGCCCCACCGGTTGATCTCACGCCGCTACCAGAGCCTGATAGCCTCGGCATGCGTTCGGGGAAGAGGGCGGCTGCGCAGGACATCGATACGCCAGACGTTGTGCTTCCCGCCAGCGACGAGTTAGACGCGGAGCCGGCCGGTCTGCCCTCGCGAGAGGAAACTATGCCTGTCGCTAATTTGGACGACGCGCGTAGCGCATTGGAATCGCCGGCAATGGATGAGGACGGGTTGCCCGTCGCCTACTCTCTGCAAGTGGCAACCATGGGGGATAAGGCTCGCGCCGAGTCTCTTCGCGATGAATTGGTGGCTGCGGGTTATAAAGGCTACGTGAAGCGCATGCGCCGTGATGATCGTGTGCTCTACCGTGTACTCGTAGGACCCCGTTACAGCAAAGATGAGCTCCTGCCGGTAAAAGATGCTGTAGACAAAAGCTGGCGTGTTGAGTCTCTGATTATTCGGTACTTACCATGACTGATTGGCCGCAATTGGGTCTGTTTAATGGCTTTGACTGGGTGGTCGTCGTGATTATCGCGTTGTCCGCCTTGTTAAGTCTGTGGAGAGGTTTTGTCCGCGAGGCCATTTCTTTGGCGGGATGGGTTGTTGCCTTTATCGTCGCCAACCTCCTTGCGGTTACCGTGGCGGATCAGATCGGCGACCTAATCGCCAATCGCACTGGCCGGTACATCGTGGCGTGGTCTTTGTTGTTTGTACTTACCCTTGTAGCAAGTTCGCTGTCTGCAAAACTGTTCGCAAGCCTTGTTAAAGCCACAGGCTTAGGGGTACTAGACCGCATTCTGGGTTCAGTTTTTGGGGTCTTACGCGGCGCTCTTATTGTGATGGCACTGGTCTTTGTGGTGCGGGAGATCGTCCCCAAAAGCGAGCAAAGCCTGCTGGCAGAGTCTCAGTTGATGCCGCATATCGATGTGATGTTGGCCTGGAGTATGCGATTGTTCGATGAGTTTCGCGACGTAGAGATAAAGGGGCTGAACGCGTGATGTTAGTGCTTGTTCAGAACGTGGTTAAGAGCGTGATTCAAAGCGCAGCAACTGACCTTGGGGATGCTTCGCCGTGTGTGGCTTAACGGGTATTGTCGGTAAGGGCAGGGTAGCTCCCGAGATCTATGATGCGCTGACCGTGTTACAGCATCGTGGTCAGGACGCCGCGGGGATTATGACCTGCAGCGATGACCGTTTTCATCAGCGAAAGAGCGTCGGACTCGTAAGAGATGTGTTTCGTCAGAACCACATGCAGCGCCTGGACGGCAGCATTGGCATTGGTCACGTTCGCTATCCCACTGCAGGGAGCGCGGGTGCAGCCAATGCCCAGCCGTTTTATGTGAACTCTCCCTACGGTATTGCGCTCGCCCACAACGGCAATCTCACTAATTCCCGGGAGTTGCGTCAGGAACTCTTCGAAAGTGAAATGCGGCACCTGAACACGGATTCGGACTCGGAGGTATTGCTGAACGTATTCGCCTATGAGCTTCAAGCTAGGGGCAAGTTGCATCCTGAACCGGATGACATTTTTGCCGCTGTGTCTGAGGTTCACCGGCGCTGCAGAGGCGGCTACGCTGCCGTGGCCATGATAGTGAACTACGGCGTTATCGCGTTTCGCGACCCCTTCGGTATTCGTCCTCTGGTAGTCGGTTATCGAGGTGAAGGGAGCGAGCGAGAGTACATGGTGGCTTCGGAGAGTGTTGCCCTTGACGTATTGGGCTTTCGTTTGCTGAGTGATGTAGCGCCGGGTGAGGCGGTTTATATCGACGCTAACCGTCAGCTGCATATGCGTCAGTGTGCCGAAGCACCGCTGCTTCGTCCCTGCATCTTTGAGCACGTGTATTTTGCCCGGCCCGATAGCCTCATCGATGAAATCTCGGTGTACAAGACGCGCGCACGTCAGGGCGAAGCGCTTGCTCGCAAGATTCTTCGAGAGCGGCCCGATCACGACATCGATGTGGTGATACCCATACCCGATAGTAGTCGTACGGCGGGGCTATCCTTGGCGGGGTCTCTGGGCATCAAGTATCGCGAAGCCTTTATAAAGAATCGCTATATTGGTCGCACATTTATCATGCCCGGCCAGCAGCAGCGGCGTAAGTCTGTGCGCCAAAAGTTGAATCCCATTCGCCTGGAGTTCGAAGGCAAAAACGTTATGCTGGTAGACGACTCCATCGTGCGGGGGACAACCTCCCGAGAAATCATTCAGATGGCGCGGGACGCCGGCGCAGCACGCGTATATCTAGCATCGGCGGCGCCGCCGGTGCGCTTCCCTAACGTATACGGCATTGATATGCCTTCTCCCAGTGAGCTCATCGCCCACGATCGCACTGTCGAGGAGATCAGCGCGCTCATTAATGCCGATTGGCTGGTGTATCAGGATCTTGATGAACTGATTGGCTGCTCTCGCGATGGTAATTCCACGATAGAGGCCTTTGACTGCTCAGTGTTTGATGGCAAGTACGTGACGGGCGATGTGGATGCGGCCTACCTCGCAGCATTAGATGCGGAACGTAACGATGAGGCGCAGAGCCAGAGTCGCCAAACAAGTGACGGTGACGGTGTGGGGATTTATAACGAGAGTGCATTGTGAGTAAGCGAGACGACCCGGTAATGGACGAGCTGCACTGGCAGAGCCTGGCAGTACGAAGTGGTATTTCGCGCTCTCCCGAAGGCGAGCACAGCGAAGCCTTGTTCATGACCTCCAGCTATGTTTTTGATAGCGCAGAGCACGCCGCGGCGCGCTTCGCCGGCGATGATCCCGGTAACGTGTATTCCCGCTACACTAATCCCACAGTGCGTGGTTTTGAGGATCGACTTGCTGCTCTAGAGGGCGCGGAAGCTTGCGTGGCGACTGCATCAGGTATGTCCGCGATCTTGAGTACCTGCATGGCTTTGTTGAAAGCGGGCGATCACGTGGTGTGTTCACGCGATGTCTTTGGAACCACACGCACACTGTTTGCAAAATACATGGCTAACTTTGGCGTGGAAGTCAGCTTCGTACCGCTTCTCCCGGTGGATGGTTGGCGGGCGGCAATGCAGGACAACACCAAACTTCTGTATCTCGAAACCCCATCGAACCCTCTTTGCGAAGTCGCTGACATGCAGAGCATGGCGACACTGGCGCAGTCAGCGGGGGCCTTACTAGTGGTTGATAACTGCTTTTGTTCTCCGGCGCTGCAGCAGCCCCTGGCTTTTGGCGCAGACATCGTTATTCATTCTGCCACCAAGTATCTTGATGGCCAGGGCCGCTGTGTCGGTGGAGCGGTTCTGGGTAGCCAGCACCTGATGGAACAGGTTCTGGGGTTTTTACGCAGCTGTGGACCCACCATGAGCGCCTTTAACGCCTGGGTGTTTCTCAAGGGACTGGAGACACTGTCGCTGCGTATGGAAGCGCACAGCGCCTCGGCTATGCAGTTGGCAACGTGGTTGCAAGCACATCCCCAGGTAGAGGCTGTTTTCTATGCTGGCCTGGAAAGCCATCCCGGGCATGCGCTTGCGAAAAAACAGCAGTCAGCCTTCGGCGGCGTACTGTCCTTCAGAGTGCGGGGTGCGCAAGCCGAAGCTTGGCAGGTTATAGACGCCACGCGTTTGATGTCACTGACCGCGAATCTCGGGGATGCTAAAACAACCATTGTCCACCCGGCGACAACGACGCACAGCCGCATTTCTGCAGAAGAGCGCCTGGAGGCGGGTATCACCGACAACTTGATCCGCGTTGCAGTGGGACTAGAAAACATCGAAGACTTAAAGGCTGATCTCGCCCGTGGCCTGGATAGTCTTGGATAAGTCGATAATGCGGATAAACACTGGTTCATACTTGCCCCACCGGGATACGGCGCTCACGCAAAGGCGGACGTTATGACAACCGGTAATAAGGCACTTGTCGACGCCGCCGTTGCGGAGATCGCCAAGGTCCTTCTGGGAAAGGAGCCTCAGCTTCGTCAAGCCATATGTTGCCTGCTGGCCAGTGGTCACCTGCTTATAGAGGACCTGCCGGGAATGGGGAAGACGACTTTGTCCCATGCCCTGGCGCAGGTACTGGGTCTTTCCTATAAACGCGTGCAATTCACCTCGGATTTACTCCCTGCCGATATCCTGGGTCTGTCGATTTATCACAGTGCCGACCAGAGCTTTGAGTTTCACCCGGGACCAATTTTCACCCAGGTGCTCCTGGCTGATGAGATAAATCGCAGCACCCCGCGTACTCAGAGTGCTTTGCTTGAGGCCATGGCCGAGGGGCAGGTGACGCTGGAAGGGGATACCCGTGCGCTTCCGACACCCTTTTTTGTGATTGCCACACAAAATCCGCTGGAGCAGTCCGGTACCTATCCTCTGCCCGAGTCGCAACTTGATCGATTTCTGATGCGTATAGAGCTTGGCTATCCCGACGCAAAGGCAGAGAGACTCATGCTTCGGGCCACGCATGAGGCCACTCAGAAACCCACACTTAAGCAGTGCATTGACGAATCGGCCCTTGCCGGTATTCGTGCTGCGGTAGACGATGTTCACGCGTCGGACTCCCTGCTGGATTATGTTCAACGCATCGCTTCCCGTAGCCGCCAAGGCGGTGAGTTCGCGGTAGGTTTATCGCCTAGAGGCGTATTGGCTCTGCTACGGTCGGCCAAGACCTGGGCGCTCATGGATGATCGGGACCATGTTCTTCCCGATGATGTGCAGGCGGTGTTGCCGGGAGTAGTAGCGCACCGCTTGCAACCCGGCGGTGGGTTTTCTGGTGATGGGATGGCGCTAGTGGCGCTACTGCGGCGTGACGTCGACGTGGTCTGAGTTTCTAAGCCAGCGCTGGTCGCGCTGGCTCGATAGACGGATACCCCGTTCGCGATCCGTCACACTCAGTCAGCGGCAGATATTTATTTTTCCTTCTCGCACCGGCTTCTTTTTTGCCCTGTGCTTGCTCGTGATGCTCATTGCAGCCATCAACTACCAAAACAATATGAGCTATGCGCTCACTTTTTTGCTCGCTAACTTGTTTGTCGTTGCAGTGTTGCACACCTACGCAAATCTATCGGGACTGACGATTACCGCCGTATCTGCGGATGACGCCTTCGCGGGACAGCGAAGCGGCTTCCATTTACGCTTTTCCTCGACGAACAAGCGTGGACACAATGCGTTGGTCGTAGGATGGCCTGAAGCCAAAGAGGCTCGCAGACGCCGACGATTGTTTTCCGGACTGTTGTCCAGTCCGGCGATGGTTGCCGCAGAAGAGATCGATATAGCGCCAACGCAGACGCAGGATCTCGTTTTACATATCCCTGTGGGGACCCGGGGCTGGTACCGGCCGGACCGTCTGCGTATTGAGAGTACTTATCCCCTGGGTTTGCTCCGCTGCTGGACCTGGATAGATCTGGATTTTCGCGCTTTGGTGTATCCCGCACCTTCGGTTTCTGCAGAGCCTGAGGGCGCGGCCGGCGACGCCCTCGATGGTCGATGGCTATCTGGAGCGGGGGACGATGAGTTTTACGGTATCAGGGACTACCGAGCAGGGGATAATCTTCGAAGGGTTTACTGGAAGGGTCTGGCCCGAGGGCAGAGTCTGCAGACCAAGGATTACGCCAGTGCGATCGCTGATGCCCGGTGGCTTGAATGGGAGCAATTCTCGGGTCTCGATAATGAGCGGCGTTTGTCGGCGCTTTGCCATTGGGTACTTGATTACCACCGGCGGGAGTTTGAGTTCGGTTTGCGAATACCGGGAATTGAACTTGCGCCCGCGTCGGGTGATCGGCAGCGTGATGCGGCTTTACGAGCACTCGCGCTGTTTGGGGTCACTGAAGGCTCGGTGACCTCGTGAAGCAATCTGAGCAGCTTCCCCGTCCGGCTTTGCTTTGGATCATCGTCGCGCAGGCTTTACTGCTACTTCCCCATCTTCCGAGGCTGCCGATTTGGGTGGCGGTAGTCTACCTGCTGGCTTTTGCCTGGAGAGTACAGGCGTTTCGGGGACGGGTAGAGTTGCCGGGACGATGGCTTAAGGTCGTTCTTTCCGTTGCGGCCGCGGGCGGTATTGTTCTGAGCTTTGGCTCTTTGTTGGGTATGGAGCCCATGGTGGCGTTTCTGCTTACCGCCTTCGCTTTAAAGCTCACCGAAATGCGCTCACGAAAAGATGCTTATGTGGTTATCTTTCTTGGGTATTTCGTCTGTCTTACGGAGTTTCTGTTTACCCAGGACCTGCTTATCGTCGCCTACTCAATGGTCCTCGTTTGGATTTTGACCACGGCGTTAGTCAGTGTTCATCGTCCAGCGGGGCTTCTTCGTGACTTACAGCCTTTGCAGTCTTCGGGGCTGATGCTGGTACAGGCGGTGCCGCTGATGCTGGTGTTGTTCTTTTTGTTTCCGCGTATCGGGCCGCTGTGGTCTGTTCCCCTGAAGAGCCACACGGCGCAGACAGGGATGAGTGATCGACTACGACCGGGGGATGTGTCTAACCTGAGCCAATCCGCAGACGTGGCATTCCGTGCCGAGTTCGAAGGGGACATACCACCGGCGTCGGAGCTCTACTGGCGTGGTGTGGTAATGAGCGCCCTGGACGAGGGCACCTGGCGCAGCCTCCGGTATTTTGAGATTCCCGCCAAGGACCGGCGGGCGCCCAGCGTGGTTACCGAGGGCGATCCCCTGCGTTACAGCATCATTATGGAGCCGACGCAGCAGAACTGGCTGTTTGCCCTGCGTTATGCCCGCACGGCTAAGCCCGGGGTAATGGAGCTAAATGATTACCGCTTGTACTCGCCAGTAATTATTGAAAACGAATATCAGTATGCCGTACAGAGCTGGCCGGATGCCTCCATGGATCAGGGTATTAGCGATTGGCGTAGAGGTGTCGAGACAGCGCTTTCTCCTACGGAGAACCCCCAGACCCGTTCACTGGCTCAGACTCTATACGAGCAGGCTGAGTCTTCCGAAGCGTTCGTCGATTCGGTGCTGGACTATTTTGGAAACGAGGCATTTTTTTACACGCTGCAGCCGCCTTTATTGGGCGATGACGATGCGATGGATGAGTTTTTGTTCACTAGCCGTCGAGGCTTTTGTGAGCATTACGCTTATGCTTTTGCGGTGATGATGCGCTCAGTGGGAATTCCAACGCGCATTGTTGGGGGCTACCTCGGAGGGGAGGTAAACCCGGTTAATCGTACGGTCATTGTCCATCAGTTTGATGCTCATGCCTGGAATGAAGTGTGGCTGGAAGGGCGCGGTTGGGTTCGTGTTGATCCTACCGCAGCGGTGTCGCCGGAACGTATTCTCTACGGCCTCGAGAGGGCGGTGGCTGCGGAAGGCAGCTTCTTATTGGATTCCCCGCTGTCTCCCTTGCGCTATCGCGGCGTTAACTGGGTGAACTCCTTGCGGTTGCGCTACGACGCTTTGACCTACCGCTGGCAAAGCTGGGTGACGGGCTTTGACGGACAGGCGCAGTTTGACTTACTGCGCGGCGTGCTCGGAGAGATTTCGGTCAGCCGTTCTCTGGGTATGCTTCTTGGCTGTGGCGTCCTGACTATGGCGGTTGTTTCTCTGTTTCTGTTCAGTGGTAACCGACCCGCACCGCGACCCATGTTCGAAGCTGAGTTACTGCGTTTTCAGCGTGCGCTCTGGCGCCGTGGGCTCAAGCAAGTGCCGGGAGAAACCCCGGCGCAGCTGACCGAGCGTGCCGTAGAGCGATGGCCTCGTCAGGCTGAGGCTTTGCGATCCCTGTATCGAGCGCTCGCTTTGTCGGTTTACTCGCGGGGCGTTGATTCACAGGACAGTAATCGACTGCGCCGGGAATTGCGTAAACGTATACGTGGAATCCAGTTTTCTCTCTAAGTTCAAAATCACCTGCGCGCGGCTTTTTGCGCTAGTTACGCTAGCGTCGCTGTCACTCAGTGTGCCCGTACAGGGCGCGATCGTTTGGCACTGGGTGGGAGACTTCACAGAGCTCGAACAGAAGGCGCTCGTACCTTGGCTGACCGATACGCATAGGGCCTTGGAGAGCTTTGTGGCGCCCTTACCCTTTGACGTGCACGTGTACATGCATCGCCGCGACGGGGCGGATCAGCCCGTGCCCTGGGCAAACACCCGGCGGAACAACGAACAGGCGCTGTATTTTTATGTTAATCCCGAGTTTGATCGGGCATCGTTCATGGATGACTGGACAGCTGCCCATGAGTTCTCGCATTTGCTGCTGCCCTATCTTGGCTCTGCAAACGCCTGGTTTGCTGAGGGCTTTGCCAGCTATATGCAGTACTCAGTGATGGTCGAGTCGGGTGCAATCACCGAGGCGGAGGCATTTCGGCGACGGGACCTTAAGATGAAAAAGGCGGTGGCCGCGCTGGCGGGCACAGCCGTAAGCCTCCCGGAGAACATGCCCGACCTGAAAAAAAAGCGGTCGTATCCGACCTTTTACTGGGGTGGTGCAGTGTACTTTGAGCGAATCGACGCTGCGCTAAAAAAGCAGGGCAGCAGCCTGTCTCGGGTTTTAAGCGCGTACCTCCAATGTTGCCGTATGCGCCGGCCAGATCTGGATACCTTGGTGAGCACTCTAGACAGAGTTAGTGATACGAGCCTGTTCAGTCGAGAGCTTGAGCTTATGCGAACTACGCCCGGTGTACCTGCGCGGCCCTTGGGCCGGTAGCAAGATTTTCTCGTAGCTAGTCTCCACGAGAGTGTGACAACAAAAAGGGGGCCTAAGCCCCCTTTGTTTTGGAGTATGGGTTCGCTAAGCGACCTCACTAATCTCCAACGCAGCAATACGCTTGCCGTCCTCCGCCAGCTTCTGGAACTCCACAATCTGGTCAAAGTTCATATAGCGGTAGATCTCGCTGCTCATGGCGTCCAGGTTCTTGGCGTACTCCATGTACTCAGCAGGCGAGGGCAGTTTGCCCAGGATTGATCCCACGGCGGCCAGCTCTGCCGACACCAGATACACATTGGCCCCGTCGCCTAAGCGGTTCGGGAAGTTCCGCGTACTCGTACTCAGCACTGTGGAATTCGCGGCAACCCGCGCCTGATTACCCATGCACAGACTACAGCCGGGCATCTCGGTGCGCGCACCGGCTGCGCCAAAAATGTTGTAGTAGCCTTCTTCCATGAGCAGGTGCTCGTCCATGCGCGTGGGCGGTACGATCCAAAGGCGAGTGTTGATGGTGCCTTTGAATTGATCCAGCAATTTGCCGGCTGCTCTAAAGTGACCGATGTTGGTCATGCACGAACCAATGAATACTTCTTCTACCGAGTCGCCAGCTACCTCTGACAGCAGCCGCGCATCGTCCGGGTCGTTCGGCGCACACACGATGGGCTCTTTCACATCCGCAAGATCGATCTCGATCACGGCGGTGTATTCGGCGTCCTTGTCGGCGCGCATGAGTGAGGGCGACTCCAGCCACTCTTCCATCTTCTTAGCGCGGCGCTCCAGGGTGCGGGCATCGCCGTACCCTTCGGACACCATGGCGCGCAGTAGCGTGATGTTGGAGCGAAGGTATTCCGCGACGGTCTCTTCTGACAGGTCCACGGTGCAGCCGGCGCAGGAACGCTCGGCGGATGCGTCAGACAGCTCAAAGGCCTGTTCCAGGGTCAAATCGCTCAGGCCTTCGATTTCCAAAATGCGGCCCGAGAAGATGTTCTTCTTGCCTTTTTTGTCGACGGTGAGAAGACCTTCCTGAATCGCGTAGTAGGGGATCGCATGGACCAGGTCACGCAATGTGATACCCGGCTGCATCTCGCCCTTAAAGCGCACCAGCACGGACTCGGGCATATCCAATGGCATAACACCGGTCGCTGCCGCAAAAGCCACCAGACCAGAGCCCGCCGGGAACGAGATTCCCATGGGGAATCGCGTATGCGAGTCACCGCCGGTACCGACAGTGTCCGGCAGGAGCATGCGGTTAAGCCAGCTGTGGATGATGCCGTCACCCGGGCGCAGGCTGACGCCACCGCGAGTCATAATAAAGTCTGGCAAGGAGTGCTGGGTGTCGATGTCCACAGGCTTGGGGTACGCCGCCGTGTGGCAAAAGCTCTGCATGGTCAGGTCTGCCGAGAACCCGAGGCACGCCAGGTCCTTGAGCTCGTCGCGAGTCATGGGGCCGGTTGTGTCCTGAGATCCCACCGTCGTCATGAGTGGCTCGCAGTAGGTGCCGGGTCGTACGCCCTCCATACCGCAGGCCTTGCCCACCATTTTTTGGGCTAGGGTGTAGCCCTTACCGGTATCGGCGGGTTGCTCGGGTGTGCGGAACAGATCCGATGTGGGTAAATCCATTGCTTCCCGTGCACGTGCTGTCAGGCCACGACCGATGATGAGATTAATCCGGCCTCCGGCGCGCACTTCGTCCAGCAATACATCAGACTTGAGTTCGAACTCTGAGAGCGTCTCGCCGGACTCGCTGAGGATCTTGCCGTCGTAAGGACGGATTTCGATCACGTCGCCCATGCCCAGTTTTTCTACCGGTGCTTCAAACACCAGTGCGCCGGCATCTTCCATGGTGTTGTAAAAGATCGGTGCGACCTTGCCGCCGATACAGATGCCGCCGCCTTTTTTGTTGGGTACGCCAGAGACGTCATCTCCAAAGAACCACAACACCGAGTTGGTTGCCGATTTACGCGATGAGCCGGTACCGACCACGTCGCCCACAAACGCGACGGGCAAGCCCTTGGATTGAATCTCTTGTACCTTGTCGATGGGGCCTTTAACACCATGCTCTTCGGGCGTCAGTCCATCGCGGGTCATTTTGTACATGGCTAGTGCATGGAGCGGGATGTCTGGGCGGCTCCAGGCGTCCGGGGCTGGGGACAGGTCATCAGTGTTGGTTTCGCCGGTGACTTTAAACACGGCTACCTTGATGGACTCGGGCACGTCATCGCGATTGGTGAACCATTCGCCGTCGGCCCAGCTCTGCATGACGCCCTGCGCATGGGTGTTGCCATTTTTGCCGAGCTCCGCCACATCATGGAAAGCCTCAAACATTAAGAGCGTGTGCTTAAGCTCTTCTGCCGCCTGCGCGGCCAGTGCGTCATCACTCAGCAGCGCAACGAGCGTTTCAATGTTGTAGCCGCCATGCATGTTGCCCAGCAGCTTTACCGCATCGACCCGGCTGATAAGTGCGCAGTCGGTCTCGCCCTTGGCAATGGCCGACAAGAAGCCAGCCTTTACGTAGGCGGCTTCGTCGACGCCCGGGGGAACGCGATCTGACAGGAGAGACAACAGGAATGCTTCTTCACCGGCTGGGGGTGCTTTGATCAACTCGATGAGTCCGGCGACCTGCTCCGCAGATAGGGGTTTGGCAGGGATGCCTTGGGCAGCGCGTTCGGCTTCATGTTGGCGATAGGCTTCGAGCATTGATAACTCCTTGATAAATAACGATTGTGAGGGGGCTGCGGACTCTGTTCTCAGCGCTCAGCACCCTAAAATTGCAGCGCGGATTATAGACTAGCGGGGCAAATCACACCAGAAATCAGAGGTTTATGGGTGATATTCATCGGACGAATGTTAATACGGGCTTTATGTCTGCGCAGAATAGAGGAGGGTGCAATCTAGAAAATGGCATTAGAGAGCGGAGTTAGAGAGCGGAGTTAGAGAGTACTGCAAAGGTGGTATGCCATTCACTCCCACTGATCGTTTTGGCTATGGTTGCCGTAACTGATGAATCATCGGTGCATCTAGCGTCCAGAGCCATTATCCTTGCGCCACTTACATTCGTACCTAGTCGCCCGGCAGCTAACAAAGGAAACCCGTAGTCATCATGCAAGTCCTTCCCCGTGTCAAAACGCCCTGTATCGGCGTCTGCTCTACAGGCATTGGAGACAGCGTGTGCCGGGGGTGCAAGCGCTTTGCTCACGAAGTGATCAACTGGAACGGCTACACCGAGGATCAAAAACGCATTGTGGATGCCCGGCTTGCGCAGTTTCTAGCCCAATGCGTACAAAACCGTATGCGGGTCGTGGACGCAACGCTGTTGGCCTGGCAGCTACAGACTCAGCAGGTTCGTCACAATCCCGATCACGATCCCCATTGCTGGCTGTTTGCCTTGTTGAAGGCGGGGGCAGGGCAGATCGATGATCCCGCAGCCTTTGGTTTTGAGGTCGATGTACGATTCCGTCATGAGCCCTTACTGGCGCTGCGTGAACAGATCGATCAGGAGTACTTCGCCTTGTCGAGTGCTCATTACGACCGCTACCACTTGGTACCGGATCTATTCACAGAGGAGCAGATTTCGTGACAGCGATGATGGTGTCGGGTGTGGATATGTCGCCCATTCGTGACTTTCTGCTGTGTGATACACCCGAAGAGTGGGTGGCGGCGGCGGGCGCGCCGCAAAATCTCCATACTCTGCTCGTGGATCATGCCAACTGTGAAAAAAAGGCGGCGTCCACCGCGCTTAACCTGATGTACCGCTATGTAGAGCATCCTGCGCTCCTTCATAAGCTGTCGCGCCTCGCCCGAGAGGAGCTTCGACACTTTGAGCAGGTCCTGGCGATCATAGAAAAGCGTGGATTCGAGTATCCGCAGCTCACAGCCTCTGGTTATGCCGCGGGCTTACGCGCGCACGTCGACAAGAACGAGCCTTATCGTCTGCTGGATACCTTGTTAGTCGGTGCAATCATCGAAGCGCGCTCCTGTGAGCGTTTTGCCGCGGTGATACCCGTCGTGGACGAAGAGCTGGGTCAGTTTTATGCCAGTTTGCTGCGCTCGGAATCGCGCCACTTCACAGACTATCTAACGCTTGCCAAGGATTTGTTGCCGACTTTGGATCTAGAGAGCAGGCTGACTGCGCTTCTGGAGGCAGAGCGTGATTTGATTCAGGCGGTGGACGGAGAGTTTCGGTTTCACTCGGGAATGCCCACGATTTAGGCTGCAGATAAAACCTTTTATTTTACGTTAGCTTTTTGCGTTAAATTATTGATTTATATCGAATTCATTGAGATTTAGGTCGCCACCTTTAAGTTCGATATACCAGCCGGTTTTGTCCCAATCTCCCAGTACCCAACGGGTGCCCGCTGCCTCGTCATGCTTGGCTGGGCGATGGGTATGACCATGTATCAAGGTCGTGCACTGGGCCTCGTCCATCGTGCGAACCACTTCAGCCTCGGTGACGTCCATGATGTCATCGGCTTTGCGACTACCTGCATCCTTACTGGTCTTGCGGAGGTTCTCCGCCAGTTCTCGTCGTACCTCCAGGTTTTGAGTCAGAACGCTCGCCTGCCAGTTGGGGTCTCGGGCAAGAGCACGAAAAGCCTGATACTCCTCGTCGGCGGTGCAGAGACTGTCGCCATGCATGAGCAACAGACGCTGCCCGTCAATCTCCACAACGCTGGGGTCGGGCAGCAGCTGTCCGCCTACAGCAGACGCGAACTGTTCGCCCAAGAGAAAGTCACGATTGCCGTGCATGATGTATACGGCAGGACCCGATTGCTGATAATCAGCGAGAACACGAATAACCTCCTTGGCTATGGGGGTATCGTCGTCGTCGCCGATCCAGAATTCAAACAGATCGCCAAGGATGTAAAGCGCTGCCGCGTCTCGTCGTTGATCGAGAAACTCTGCAAGGGCCTGGGTCACATCGGGCCGAGACTCATCTAGGTGCAAGTCTGAAATAAAGAAGCAACGTTTACTCATGCCCGGGGCGGTGATTGTCGCTTAGCTTGCAGTTGCGTCTTCGTCGATCTCTACAGATTCGATAATCACGGTCTCTGCAGGAACATCCTGATGGCCGCCGCGAGAAGTCGTAGGAACCGCTCGGATTTTGTCCAGTACGTCGGCGCCATCAACCACCTTTCCAAACACTGCGTAGCCCCAGCCCTGCATGGTTTTGCCGCTGTGATTCAGGAAGTCGTTGTCTTTAACATTAATAAAGAATTGCGCGGTCGCTGAGTGGGGATCCATGGTGCGAGCCATGGCAACGGTGCCGAAATCGTTCTTAAGACCGTTATCCGCTTCGTTCTCGATGGGCTCTTTCGTTTCTTTTTGCTGCATATCAGCGTCAAAACCGCCGCCCTGGATCATGAAGTTATCAATGACGCGGTGAAAAATAGTCCCGTCGTAGAGTCCCTCGCGAGCGTACATCAGAAAGTTCGCTACCGAGGCCGGTGCTTTTTCGGCGTTAAGTTCGAGTTTGATCGGACCGTAAGTGGTGTTGAGGGTGACCATAGAAAATCCTTGTTCTGTATGGGTCGGCGATGTGCTTACCGAATGTGTTTTTCGCGGGTACGTTCTCGGCTTCGCTCTCGGATACGTTAGTCGCGTTCATTGTCATGCTTCGGGAGCCAGTGCAGCGCAGTGCCGCAGGCGTCTACCGCAGGGGCGCGATGGTACTTGTTTTGAAGCACAGTGAGAACCACTTGACTACTTTTATGATGCCGTTTGTTTACTGAATAGCGGTACTTATTCTGTACAAGGTAGCAGGGGGCGGGATTTGGCAATTCTCCGTGCTGACGCCCTGCAGTCGCTGCCGGTATACTACGCCGCTTTTTGACGGGCGGAGGCCCTTATTGTGGAATCTGGTACGGCCAGTAACAACTTTTTGCGCTCGCTCATTGCGGAAGATCTTCGATCAGGGAAGGTCCCAAAGATCGTCACGCGTTTCCCCCCGGAGCCTAATGGATATCTGCATATTGGTCATGCGAAGTCCATTAGTGTGAACTTTGGATTGGCGGAAGAATTCAACGGCATTTGCCGTCTGCGGTTTGACGATACCAATCCCGAGAAGGAAAGCCAGGAGTTCATCGAGTCGATTCAGGCTGACGTGGCCTGGCTAGGATACACGTGGGAAGGTCCCGTGCGTTTCGCTTCGAGCTATTTTGAGACGCTCTACAGTTGGGCAGAGTACCTCGTAGAGCAAGGTAAGGCCTATGTCGATGATTTGAGTCCTGATGAAGCGCGCGAATACCGCGGTACGCTTACAGAACCCGGCCGTAATAGCCCCTTTCGAGATCGCTCTGCGGAAGAGAATCTGGATCTGTTGCGGCGAATGCGCGCCGGTGAGTTCGCCGATGGAGAGCGGGTGCTTAGAGCCAAGATCGACATGGCCAGCCCCAATATGAATCTTCGCGACCCGATTCTGTATCGAATTCGCAAGGCTCACCACCATCAAACCGGTGATGCCTGGCCGATATATCCCACCTACGATTTTGCCCATGGGCAGGAAGATGCCATCGAGGGTGTCACACATTCCATTTGTACCTTGGAGTTTGAGGACCACAGGCCGCTTTACGAGTGGTTTATCAGCAATCTGCCGGTGGAAAGCCAGCCAAGACAGTTTGAGTTTGGTCGCTTAAACACCAGCTATACCATCACGAGTAAGCGCAAGCTAAAGCAGCTGGTAGATGAGGCTATTGTAGATTCCTGGGACGATCCAAGAATGCCAACGGTAGCCGGTATGCGTCGTCGCGGATACACGCCGGCAGCGATTCGTCACTTCTGCGAAATGGTGGGTACATCGCGCTCCGATGGAGTTGTGGATGTGGCCATGCTTGAGCACGCGATCCGTGATGACCTGAATCAGAACGCGCCCCGCGCGATGTGCGTACTCAATCCGCTCAAACTGACCCTGCGCAATGTGCCCGAAGGCCACGCGCCAATCGCTGCCGCCGCGCATCCGTCCAGAGATGAGTTGGGCGAGCGGAGCCTGCCTTTTTCTGCAAACCTGTTTATCGATGCTGAGGACTTCAGGGAAGAGGCGAACAAGAAGTTTAAGCGCTTGGTGCTCGGCAAGCGGGTGCGTCTCCGGAATGCCTACGTCATAGAAGCTGTAGATGTAGAGAAGAACGCTGACGGAGAGATCGTAGGAGTCATCGCAGATCTTATTGAAGGCACTTTGGGTAACGATCCCGCGGATGGAGTAAAGCCCAAGGGCGTCATTCATTGGGTTGAGGCAGCATCAGCGGTCCCCGCAACGATTCGTCTCTACGACCGTTTATTCACCGATCCGGCTCCCGATCGCGGTGGAGCGGATTTTATGGAATTTTTGAATCCCGACTCCCTGCGGGTTGCAGAAGGCGCGCTGCTAGAACCCGGTGCCGCGACTGCCAGTCCTGAGTCGCGATTCCAGTTTGAGCGAGAGGGCTACTTTGTCGCTGACCGCTATGACCATAGCGCTGAGGCGCCGGTGTTCAATCAAACCATAGGCTTGCGAGACGTTTGGGCGAGCAAGACCTGATGTTAGTTTTAAGGAATTAGCCAAAGTGGATCTTCAGCTCTACAACACGCGAGCCAGAGGCAAAGAAGTCTTTAGCCCCATCGACCCTGATCGCGTCACCATGTATGTATGCGGGCCAACGGTTTACAACCTGGCCCACATCGGGAATGCCCGTCCCGTGGTGGTCTTTGATACCTTGTTTCGTGTGCTGCAAACCCGTTACGACGAGGTGGTTTACGCGCGCAACATTACCGATATCGACGACAAGATCATGCAGGCGGCGCGGGAGCAGGGCGTCGCCATCGATGTGATCTCGCAGGAGTTCACAAAGAAGTATCGAGAAGATACGGCGGAGCTAAATGCACTGCCGCCTACGCTGGAGCCGCACGCGACAGACAACATTGGGCCGATGATTGCGCTCACAGAGACCCTGATTGAACGAGAGCATGCCTATGCCTCAGAAGGTCACGTGCTCTTCGATGTGACGTCTATGGAAGATTACGGGCAGTTGTCCGGCCGTTCCCTTGACGACATGCTGGCGGGTGCTCGAGTGGAAGTGGCGAGTTATAAGCGCCATCCCGGCGATTTTGTTCTGTGGAAGCCTTCCAGCGACGACGAGCCTGGTTGGGATAGCCCTTGGGGCCGCGTGAGACCTGGGTGGCATCTCGAATGTTCAGCGATGATACGAGAGCATCTGGGGCCGACTATTGATATTCACGGTGGCGGTCGAGATCTTATCTTCCCGCACCATGAAAACGAGCTCGCGCAAAGCTGCTGCGCGTTTGGCGATGAGTTTGTACGCGTGTGGATGCACAACGCTTTTCTGGATATGGACGGCGAGAAGATGTCCAAGTCTTTGGGGAATGTTGCGACCATACGCGAGCTGCTCACACGGTATCGTGGCGAAGTGCTTCGCTTTGCCTTGCTGTCTGCTCACTATCGTTCGCCCCTTAATTTTTCCGAGGCTTTGTTGGAGCAGGCGGAACAAACGCTCACGAACTTCTACAACACCTTACGTGGAATACAACATATCGAGCTGGATACGGATGTGGCTCTTGAAGGCGAGGCGTTTTATTCGGCGCTCTGTGACGACTTGAACACGCCTCTGGCTATCAGTGAGCTTCATGTTATTGCCCGGGATATCAACAAGGCCCAGGAGGCTGACAAGCCTGTGCTAAAGGCTCGATTTCTTGCGGCAGGAAATCTCATGGGAATACTCCAGCAAGATCCTCTGGAGTGGCTGCAGGGTGAAAGCGCTGCGGGCGCGGGTGCCTTGGATGGCGCAACGGTAGATGCGCTTATCGCGGAGCGCACGGCGGCCAAGGCAGATGGAAATTACGCGCGGGCAGACGAAATTCGCGAGGAACTCACCGCGGCCGGCATCGTGCTGGAAGACTCAGCCCAAGGAACCTTGTGGCGACGGGTAAACAGTTAGGTTTTTGATTGACGAGGGTGGGGCGGATGAGTAACATTCGCGCTCCCTAAATCGGGCTTGCTCACAGATCACGAGAAAGGTAGTGTGAACTGTGTGTAGGGGTAAGGTTTTAAAGGTACAAAGTTACATCGGGGTATAGCGCAGTCTGGTAGCGCGCCTGCTTTGGGAGCAGGATGTCGGGAGTTCGAATCTCTCTACCCCGACCACCTTTGTTTAAAGCCGAATCTGCACACCCCTCCGAAAGAGCGCTACTAACTTGGCATAGAGCGAGCTTTGCTCAGACCGGTATGCCATAGGTGCTTGGAAACCGTTTAGTGGTGGCCGTAGCTCACCAGGTAGAGCACCGGATTGTGACTCCGGAGGTAGCGGGTTCAAGACCCGTCGGCCACCCCATTTTTTTCAAAAATTTGAAACCCCCAAGCGTCGGGCACTTTTGGTCAATCCTTCAATGGTTTCCCGTTGCTTTGCGCCTGAAAGGCCGTTTAATGGTTTCATCACAGGCGCGCAGCACCTACAATTGCGCAGCAGCTTTCTTGATCTACGCGCTCATAGCTCAGCTGGATAGAGCATCGGCCTTCTAAGCCGGCGGTCGGGGGTTCGAATCCTCCTGGGCGCGCCAATCACAAAGGGTACGTACCGGAGACATCCTTTGCACTTTATACCGGGATACCGGGCACATAGTTCCGGACACATGGTTCCGCACTGATAGTTTACGGCTCCAGTGTAGAAAGATTCACTACGGGGTTCTATCCGGAGGACCTCCCCGACGACGAATATTAGTCTCTAGAAGCTATGCCGTGTCTCAATGTCGGTAGTCCGTCGATACAGGCTTCAATCACGTCCCCAGGCTTAAGCGCCCCAACACCAGCGGGCGTACCCGTAAAAATGAGGTCGCCGGGCTGTAAGGTAAACAGCGTCGACAGTGTGCTGATGATTTCGGCAGTACTCCAAATCATGTCGCTGATATCACCCGTCTGACGACACTCTCCATTGACGCTGAGCGAGATTTTTCCGTTGCTGATATGCCCACAGCGATCCACCGGGCTGATGGCCGCAATCGGTGCTGACTGGTCAAAGCCTTTTGCCGTATCCCAGGGCCGTCCGGTTTTCTTAGCCGTTGCCTGAAGGTCTCTGCGCGTCAGATCATTTCCCACCGCGTAACCAAAGACGTGGTCGAGTGCGGCAGAGGGGGCAATGTTTTGTCCGCGCACTGCAATCGCTATCACCAGTTCTACTTCATGGTGCAGATTGCTAGTGGCGCTGGGGTAGGGCACATCACTGCCGTCGGCGGCTACGGCATCAGCAGGCTTTGTAAAAAAAAACGGCGGTTCTCGCTGAGGGTCCGCGCCCATTTCTTTGGCGTGCTCGGCGTAGTTCCTACCCACACAAAAGATGCGTCGCACAGGAAAAATCGCATCAGTATCGAGCACAGCTACTCCCGCAGGCAGCATCGGTTGAAGCACATATTGATCAGATTTTGCGGCCCTTGCCAAAATAGCTACCTCTCCACGCGCGCCTAGGACGCTCGCAGTTTTTTGGTAGCGCTATGCACGCGCTTTGTCGGATCGCGTTGCGCGTCCTCCAGGGCGCTCAAGGCTTCGTAGAGCATGTCACGAACGGACATGTGGCGTTTGACTCCGGCGACCCCGGCATGCAGCTTTAATCCGGAATGGCGCTTGGCGAGCATGCCTTCCATCTCCATGACGAAGGTAGAGATGAGATTGTGGCCGACGGCTTCTGACGTTGATTCAAGGATCACCGCTAAGGTCTTGGGTTGTAGGATGCTAACCGTGACGCTTGAAGGAAATCGCGCGAGAACACCACTTTGCAGCTCTAGCATGACTGTGCGAGCATCCAGAGATAGGTCGAGGGTGTTCTCATCGAGTGCGGGCGATACGCCGATGAAAATTAGGCAATTACCTTCGGAGAGTTCCCAGTTTTCGGGATCCCTCGTTGTTTGGCCGAGATCTCTTAGCAGCAACAGCTTGCAGGGGCGTCGCAAATGCTCGCTCGACGTTGCCAGTACTGATCCCAAAAACAGTCCGTCGTTTGGCAAGTTTATGGCGATGGACGGAAGATAGACCTGCTCATCGGAATCAATAGCCTTCTGAAGTGGATGAGAGCCCTCAGGTGGTGGGGGTGATATAGATATCACATCTCCCCAATGCAGACTTCGAAGCTCATCGGCGGGGCGCTCGAGGATTTCGCAAGCTTCATTGTCAAAGTCGTAGATCAATCCATCATCGTCGATGTATAGCTTGGCTCTACCGACAAGCTCGCCAATGTCTGCAAGCTGCCGCGCGGTCTCTCTTTCTCTGCGGATGCCCTCGAGTCGGCGAACTGCAAGCGTGATGTGATCTCTAGTTTGCAGATCAATGTGATCGCCATTTTTCTGGATGAATCCCACAGGCTCGCAAGCAGCGGCAATGTTAAATACCGCAGGGTCAAAATCCGCAAATGCTGTTAAAAATATTGACGGGATGTTGTAAGTGTCTTTGGCATAGGCAGCCAGTTCCAGACCGTCACGATCCCCGACGGTAAATCGAGGGCTGTCTGTAAGGTTGATGTCTGTGACGAGAAGGTCAATGCCGCCTCGATCCAGAAGGGCTTTCGCATCACCGAAGCTCGACGCTTCGGCCACAACGCTGATGCCTACATCCAATGCCTCTATGAAATAAATGAGCTCAGACCTGAAGTCGAGCTCATTCTCTACGACAAGTGCTTGATACTCAGGCTGAAATGGTGAGATCGATGGCATTCGAGGCGGCCTTGGTTCACACTTTTCGTTTAAGAAACATTATAAAGTTTCACATAAGATGGACATGCGTGAAACTCAGCGAATAATAAATCATTACGTTGCTATCATGCGCTGTTGATGTCCGAAAAGGTACCTTCTTTATCGGTTGACAGCACCGTATGATGCGTTGCGAATAAGCGAGGAAATTGAGCCGAATGAGCGAATCACAGAAAGCGAATAGTCTTCCCGAGGGCGTCGTACTGCCACCGCGGTTTCAGGAGTTCACCGGCGCTGAGCTGATGAGTCGTTTTGTTTCCAGTGACGATGGGAGTGCGTTTTCATCGCTCGCGGAAGATTCGAGGGTCATGTGCACATGGCGCTGCCCCGGTGGCCACGAATATCGAGAAACCCGCTCCTCTCATCGTCGAAGTCGCGGTTGTGGTATCTGTGCGGGATCTGTAGCGACTCGTATGCCAGGGTTGCTGGCGTTTTGGGATGATGATCTCAATGAATGCTCACCTACCAATATCTCGGCCTACGATCGCGAAAGGCGTTTTTGGCGTTGCGAGAATGGCCACTCATTCGCTCGTGCGCCATATCGCGTGCTGTCCACCGGGCACCGCTGTCAGGAGTGCCGCCGGGAAGGAAAAACCGAGTGGAAGATTTCCGGAAAGAAAGACCCCTCCCTTAGCCTGGTTGATACTCACCCCGGTCTGGTAGAGCAGTGGGACTACCAGCGCAATGCGCGGGGACCAGAAGAGTTTGCTCCGGGAAGCCAGCGTGAAGCATTTTGGATATGCGACAACGGGCATTCGTGGAGCTCTCCCATTTGCCATCGAACAAGCACGGCGCGCCATCAAGCTACCTGTCAGTCTTGTAAGGCCATAGCGTTTAGTGCGCCGGAACTTGCGAAGGAGCTGCATCCCACACTCAATCCGCCGGACACGGCGGTTACCCAGCGCAAGAGTTCCAACGAGTCACTCCACTGGCTTTGCGACAAGGGGCATGTGTTCAGCGCTTCTGTGGTCGCGCGGTTGCGAGCCAACTATCCGGCGTCGTGTAACAAGTGTCGGGCGATCGCTGTGAAGGCGCCTAATTTGATTGGCGCCTGCTGGGCTGCAGAGCTTAATGGCGGGCTTGATCCAGAGGCGCTGGGGACGTCAAGTCCCGAGGTGGCCTATTGGGTGAAGTTGCAGTACTTAAGTGTCGCGGTAGATCAACGCGAATCGAAGCACTATGAAAGAACCCGGATAGGGTACCGCTATCGTAGGTATCTTCGGAATCGTGTCCGCGAGGACTCGCTGATAGTGGCAGCGCGAGATTCACAGGAGAAGTTGCTCTATGGGTCGGCCGGAGCTTAGTTCCTAAGGCTCACATTGAAGCGATATAAGACTCGGGCTCAGGTATGTTCGACCGCTGAGTTAGTTGCACGATGAGCCGATGTCGGTGAAGCCGCGGATGGCTCAGGCGCCGACCCGATGGCTTTCGATTTCAGGACGAGCTCGAAGTGCATGCCGTTATCGTTGTAGAGACGTGGCTCTCCGCCGAGTTCTCTGGCTAATCCCACAATCTGGCCAAAGCCCTTTAGCTCGGAGTAACGTTTGCGTACGTAGGCGGCTGTAATTTCGTCAGGATCCAGGCCTTCACCGTTGTCACGGTAGTGAAATCGCACCTCGTTCTTGAGGTCACACTTTTTCAAAGACATAGATGCTAGGTAGGGAGTCTCGGTCTGGATGGTGTGTTTGTAGGTATTCGTGAGCAACTCATTCACGATCAGCCCGAGATATTGCGCTTTCGAGTAGGTGACGTAAATGTCATCAAGATCAAACTCGATGGGCCTCCCATCAACATCGTGGAACAAGTCACGGACGCCGTGACTCACGCGTTGGATCATTGTCGCGACGTTAACGTCCGTTCGATCTGAGCGCTGTAACAACTGGTGCACGGCTTTCTGAACTTTGAGTCGCGCGTTTAGGTTGGCCAAAGACTCCTTGGTTTCTGTTTGCTTTGCCGATCGTTGCATGGAGCTTACGTTCGCCGAGAAGTTGGTCAGGAGGTTACCCACTCGGTGGTGTAGCTCTCGCAGTAGGATCTCTTTTTCGCTCAAGCGGCCACGCATCTCCGCTTCAAATACCTCTCGTTTACGACCCGCCTCCTCGAGTACCCTGGCTTGATTGTCGCGACTACGCCGTTGCATAGCCAGCAGCAGGGCTGCCATAAACAGGGTTCCTGGTATCACATATCGAAGATCAAAGAACCATAAAATGTAGATCGGAGGTTTAATATCTACGGTGACCGATAGCGGTTCCGAAGCGATGTCTCCGTTGGTATCGATCATCGCGATCTCGATGGGAATCTCCCCCCAGGACTGTTGCCTCGTGAGTTGGATAGTCGGGCCACTTTGGGGGAGCCACTCGTCGGTTCCTGCGAAGCGCATCGCGTGGTTCAGTTCGATGGCTTGTACATGATTGTCATAGCCATAGTTTATTTCGAGCAGCCCGTTGGATGCCGCTGAATAGTCCACCGGCAAAGTAGCCCCGCTTCCATTGGCACTGAAAACGGCGGGACCAAAGGGCTCTCCGTTGAGGGTACTGTCTGTCCAAAACAGTCGCAGCTTGTCTCCCGAGGACCTAATGGGCTCTTTAAATACCACGGGGACTTTTGCCGAAATAAATAGACGATCGCCGTTCGGTGCCCGCAGGTTCGCGTGAGGGCTGTAATCAAACTCGTTGGACGGAAGGCCATCGGAATAGGTTAGGTGGGCAAGCATTTCCTGCTTGCTTAGATCAAAGGTATAGATCCCTTGATTGGTTGCAACCCAGAGGGAATTCTCTTCATCGAGCATGAGATGCCAGATAGTGCTCCGTTCCAGGTACTGTTCGATCACAGGTACTTTTTGAGGCGCGTAGCGCTGGCTTTGAATCATCCCCTGGCTCAAATGCCGGACGCCTACGTTTTCAATTCCCAGGAACACGCCGCCGTTGCCGTCGGGTTCCACAGCGAACACGATGCCATCGGGTAAATCTTCGATGAGGTGTTTCGTGTATTGACCGTCTGTGCCGCGCTCAAGGAAAAACGCTGCGTTTTGATCAACAGCAATGTACTGGGCATTACTCAACCGATAGACGCCGATTAAGGTTTCTTCATCAGAGATTTGAGTCATGTCTATTTGCGGTGGGGCGTCGGGTGTATTGAGGATGCGAATTTCAAAAAGGCCCAGGAAGTAAAATGACCCCAACCATGCGTCGGGGCCTACCTCAGCGAGACCGCTAAGTCCCGCGCCCTGCATACTACGACCATCCGCAGTTTCCGTGAGGTTCGCTACCTGGCCGTTGCTGCGATCGACAACATCCATGCCACCGACGAGGTAACCTGCGAGCAAATTTTTATCGCTTACAGCCATAGCGGTGATTGGGCTTTGCCCTACCGTTTCGGGGTTTATGCGTAACTTTTGACGAGATTCACGTGGCAGCGTGTCGCGAAATTCTGTAAAGCGTTGGGCGTCTAAATCTCCGACCCATAAGTTTTGTCCACCCAGGAACAGCTCATCGTCGGAGGCTGCAAGACTCATAATGACCCCCGCATCGTAGGCGCTCGCTGTCTGTAAAACGGTGAAGCTAGTGTCCAGGGCGTAGTACAGGCCGTAGTAAGTCCCTATCCATATATTCCCCACCGTATCCACGGATATGAATCGAACCTCATTGCCTCTGCCGGGAAGCCTGACAATGTCTGTAACACCGTCTTTGAGTCGCACAATACTGGGGCCCGCTGCGAACCATGCGCTTGTAGGTGTCTCGGCTGCCATCGCGCGGTAATACCCCTGAGTGTCTCCACTTAGGGGGTTGATGTTTGAGGAAACTGTAGTGGCTTTAGTCGAGTCGTCCTCCAAAGGGGAGTACACGAGACCTTCTTCTCTGTCTAACCAGATCAGCGAGTTGCCGTCGGTTTCAAGTTGTATCACCGGACTTGCAGATTGCCGAGTGGCGACGAGTTCGAATGTGTCGCCGGTAAATTTCAGTCTATAGATCCGTCCTGACATTCCACCGACAAAGACATCGCCGTCAAAGACCGTTGCCGATAGCAAGCTTTCATCGGCCAAAAAGCCGATGTCGCTGAAAGTCTCGACATCGCCGTCGTTGATTAAAACGAGAGTTCCGCTGTTGCATACAGCCAACAAAGAGCCACTGAGGTCGATGATCTCGAGAACGTCCAGAGGAGTAGCAAAGCTCTCATCTGACTGAACGACAATACTAAAATCATCGGCATCTTTTCCCAGCTTAGAGATGCCTCTTGTAGTCCCGACCCAGATGGTGCCCTGAGGATCTTCGTGGATTGTGTTAATGACACCTGAGGGTAAGCCACTTCTGCCATCCCGTGTCTGCCGCCAGGTTGTTTGCTGGCCAGACTTGTATTGGACGAGTCCTTCCCGCGTTCCCGCCCAAAGGTAGCCGCCCCGGCTCACGTGCACTGTGCGAACCGATGCCTGGGGCAACTCAATGTCGTCAAAAGGGCGTACCACAAACGCTTCTCGCACAACGGAACTTACGGAGCCGCTAGAGTAGGTTGCCTGTTCCGGGCTTAAGTCAGGGGGAGGGCTGAGTACGCGTGCCTCTGCAGCGATCTGAGGAAAAAACGCAGTAACAATGATGCAAAGAACAGTGAGAGAGACGACGCGCATGGGGCAGGGCTGTGAAATCGCGAGGGGATGAGTTTCGCAGTGTATCTAAGGTGGAGGCATTTCACAGGAGTTTTGTAGCCCGGCCATGAAAATCCGTGTGCTGCTATCCAGCATCGCGGGAATGTCTGCGTTGGGGTAAAAGTAGGGCAGCTTTCCACTCATAGAAATGGCACTCATGCCGTGAACCATCGACCAAAGCTTCACGGAAAGGTCCAGTTCATCAATACCCTGAAGACCCTGCTCCGTGACGAAGGCCCTAACGGCGTCTACGAGCATGTAAAACCCCGATGATTTTTTATCAAAGCTGTCTACATCCATCGCGCGAGCACCAATATCGCCCCACATGAGGTCATAAAAGGCAGCTTTTTCGATAACGTACTCGAGGTAAGCGTGACCAATGGCAATGATGCTTTCTATGCTGCCTTGTTGCGTGCGGTCGACAGCTTTCTGAACGCGCTCCCCGAGTCCATAGTAGGCAAGCTGGCTGACCGCTTCTAACAGCGCATCGCGATCCCGGAAGTGTCGATAGGGAGCCGCGTTGCTGACGCCCGCCTGACGGGCGGCGTCTGCCATAGCAAAGTTCAAAGAGCCGCTGGCTTCAATGAGTTCGGACGCAGCCAGAATCAAGGTATTGCGCAAATTGCCATGGTGATAGGTCTTGGCCGCGAGGCTCATGCCACATTACTCATAGTTTGCTTGCGCCTGCTCTCGAACAGCGTCGGATGCTGCTCGGCTTGAAGGCGGCGGTGTTTGCGTCTGTAGCAAAGCATAAACATGGGGGGAATATAAAAGAATGAGACGACGGTGGATAGTAAAACCCCGCCCGCGATAGCCATAGCAAAGGGCGGCCAAAACTGGCTGCCCTCTAATATGAGGGGTAGAAATCCGCCAAAGGTCGTGATGGTGGTAGAGACAATATGGCGGCTCGAATCCATCACCACGTCTCGAACAGCGTCTGGCTCACCTCGAGCGGCACGTGTATCTAACTGCAGAGCCGTGAGGATGATGATTGCGGCGTTGATGGACACGCCGATAGATCCAATGACACCGATGAGGGCTTGCACGCCAAAGGGATAGCGAAAAATAGCGAGAGATAGCAGACTCAATCCCATGGATAAAACGAATACGGAGAATGCTACCGCTGATAGCCTCCAGGAGTTGAAGGTGAGTACGATGGTTGCAAGCAATGCAGAGACTATCAGTCCCATAGGCGCAATGATGTTCTGTACTACGCTCGCCCTAGCGTCGGAGTTGCCGCCAAATTGATAACGATACCCAAAAGGCAATACGACGGGATCTTCGTCAAGAATTGCCTGTAGATCCTTAAGCGCACCCTCGGCGAGTACACCGCGGGTAACAAAGCCTTGTACCGTGTTGATGCGTTCTCCATCTCTCCGTGTAATGGGGCTGTTGGCAGGCTCAAGACTGAATCGTCCAAGAGTACTCAGGCTGATGCTTTGAAGGGTTCGGCTATCACCATCGGAAGAAGGTAAGGGGAGTCGGATGCTGGCAATTTGCTCAGGGTCTGCCCAGTCAGTTTCGTTGAGTCGGGCGCGCACAGGTAGGCGCTGCGTGCCTTCCAAAATCTCTCCACCAACGCGTCCTCGAAGCGCGGCGTCCAAGGTTTCTGCGACGGTCGCTAGGTCGAGTCCGGCCATGCGGACCCGCTGCTCATCCAGTTTAAATACAAGCTTGGGGGCTCCCGCAACCAAACCGGTACTGCTGTGAGTGATATCGTGTACCCGTTCCATGCGCAGACGAAACTCCTCCCCAAGCTGCCGGAGGGTTTCGAGGTCGGGACCCAGTACATCAATCTCCAAGGGGGCGGCAACCGGCGGTCCCTGTTCTATCCCGAGAACCACAATGCGCGCTTGAGGATATTCTGCATCAAGTTCTGTTTGCAGCCTTCGGATCAGATCATCGGTTTGGTTTTCGTCTCGCGTCAGAACCATGGCCTGGGCATAGCTTGGTATACCTTCTTTATTGCGTACGAGGTTGTAGTAAAACTGGGGTGAGCTTTCGCCTACGGTCCAATCCACCCGTCGAATGAGCGGCTCGCCACGCAAACGCTCGTCCAATTCCTGCACAAGCTCATAGGTATCCATGATCGAACGGCCCGGGGGCAGGGTAACTTTGAGCGACAGTTGGTCGCGATCTGTTCCCGGGAAAAACTGAGCCGTGAGTGTGGGAAAGGCGAGGAAGCCCGCCAAGGGGAGGGCCAGTGCCAGAGCGACTGAGCCGCCAGGGTGGCGAATAGACCAGTCCAGAGCGCGAGATAGAGCGCGTCCCATGGCGCCGCTTGATAGACCCGTTTCCCACCAGTGGGAGCCTTTATTGAGACCGCCGGGGAGTAAGCGTGCCGCCAATACCGGGGTGATCACCAAAGCTAACACTAGTGAAGATCCCAGCATAATGACTACCGCTTTTGCGATAGAGCCTAAAAAGTCTCCTGCGGGGCCCGGTAAAATAACCATGGGTACAAATGCGAGAATATTCGTGGCGGTAGAAGAGAGAAGGGGCATGCGCATGCGGTGCACGGACTCACCGATAGCGTCCAAAGGCGGTTCCGCTGCTAATAGACGCTTGCGTACCTCATCGGTCATTACGATAGAGCCGTCGACCAATAGACCTAGTGCCACCACCAGACCCGTCACTGACATT
>NZ_JBGCFU010000017.1:0-11754 GCF_045107095.1 Congregibacter sp.
GGTCGCTCGGGCTCCAGTGCCATAACCTGCCAGCGAGCCTGGTGGCGGTGGCCGCTCAGGCTGGAAAGCGCATCAGCATCCACCAGCGCCTCCATATCTTTACGATTCAACGCAGCCCGTTTACGTAAATCTGAAACCTGACGATAGGGCGCATCTCTGCGTGCCATGCTGATGCGTTTGGCGGCACCTTTAGACAATCCTTTAATCAATCGAAGACCTAAACGAATAGGCGCGCGCGTGGTCTGCCCGCCGTCATCCAATAGTTGGTGGTCCCAGTCGCTGTGATTCACATCCGGGGGTAGTGCCACAACATCATGGCGGCGAGCATCCTGAATTAGTTGCGAAGGCGTGTAAAAACCCATGGGCTGGCTGTTAAGCAGCCCCACATAAAAGGCGCTGGGGTGGTGACATTTAAGCCAGGAAGACACGTAGGCTAATAGAGCGAAGCTTGCGGAGTGCGACTCAGGAAAGCCGTAACCGCCAAAACCCTTTATCTGATCAAATAGTCGCTTTGCGTAATCTTCGCTATAGCCTCTGCGGAGCATGCCATCGGTAAGCTTTTTCTCGAAGGTGAGTAGTTTGCTGTTACGACCCCAATTGGTGATGGCCCGCCGTAACTGATCCGCCTCACCGCCGGTAAAGCCTGCGGCTACCATCGCCAGACGAATGACTTGCTCTTGAAAAATGGGTACGCCAAGAGTGCGCTCCAAAACACTTTGCACCGCTTCATCGGGATAGCTGATGTCTTCTAGCCCCTGCCGTCGACGCAGATAGGGATGCACCATATCTCCCTGAATAGGACCCGGGCGCACGATGGCAATTTCGATAACAAGATCATAAAAACACGCCGGCTTTAAGCGCGGCAGCATGCTCATCTGTGCTCGAGACTCGATCTGGAAAACACCAATGGAATCTGCTTTTTGCAACATACGATAGGTTGCGATGTCTTCTGCCGGAATGTCTTGCAGCGTACGGACTCTAGGGTCATAGCGATTCACTAATGCCAGAGATTTGCGGATCGCCGAGAGCATGCCCAGCGCTAAAATATCAACTTTGAGTAGCCCCAGGGCTTCGATGTCATCCTTATCCCATTGAATCACCGTGCGGTCCGCCATGCTCGCATTCTCTACGGGGACCAGCTGTGAAATAGGCCCCCTGGATATCACAAAGCCACCCACATGCTGAGACAGATGTCTTGGGAAACCCAATATCTCTTGCACCAGTTGATAAAAGAGTTGGGCGGTATTGGGTTTGCCATCCTGGCTTTCGGTTGGTAAGCCATGCTCGCTAAAGCGTGCTTCGAGGTCGCGCTGCTTGTCCCACCAGGCGAGAGACTTGGCAAGATCGTTGACAAAAAGAGGGTCTAAACCCAAGGCTTTACCCACATCGCGCACGGCACTGCGGGCGCGGTAGGTGATCACCGTGGCGGCAAGTGCCGCTCGGCGTCGGCTGTACTTTTCGTAGATGTACTGGATAACTTCTTCGCGGCGCTCGTGTTCAAAGTCCACATCGATGTCTGGCGGTTCGTCACGCTCCCGGGAGATAAAGCGTTCAAAGAGTAGCGAGATTTTTTCCGGGGACACTTCCGTTATGAACAGGCAGTAGCACACTACGGAGTTTGCGGCGGACCCGCGACCCTGACATAGAATGCCGCGACCCCGAGCGAAACGAACAATGTCGTGTACCGTAAGAAAGTAGTACTCGTAATCCAGCTCAGCTATTAATGCGAGTTCTTTTTCTATGCGTTCGCGAATGACTGAGGGCGTCCCGTCGGGCCAACGTTGGCTTGCGCCCTGCCAGGTAAGTTCTCTCAGATAGTCCCGAGCATTATGCCCATCAGGTACGACTTCTTCTGGGTATTCGTAACGCAATTCATCGAGAGTGAACTGACAGCGCCGGGCGATGTTTAGCGTTTCGTACAATAGCTCGGCAGGGTAGAAGCGTTGCAGCTGCCGGACACTGCGTAAATGCTGTTGAGCATTAGGCAGCCGACGGCGACCCAGCGCAGCAACACTGCAATTGTGATGCAAGGCGGTCATCACGTCATGCAGGGGTTTGCGAGTTGCGCAGTGCATACGCACATCACCACAGGCAACGAGGGGTAGTTGTAGTTTTCCCGCGAGTGCCTGTAATGCCCGATAGCGACGCAGTTCATCGTTGCCAAGAAGATAATGGATTCCGATCCAGACTCTCTCTCGACAGAGTCTTGCGAGTTGTTTGCCATAGCCGTGATTAGCTTCGCTGTCTTCTTTAGGAAGCCAGATGAGCAAGCAACGCTTGAGATGAAAGATCACATCTCTAAGCGTGACTTCGTACTCGCCTTTTGGGCTACGGCGCCGGCCAAGGCTGATGAGTCCCGAGAGTTCGCCATAAGCTGCACGTGTGGGAGCAAGGGCAATGATATGAACGCCTTCGGTTAAGGTGAACTCACTGCCGATAATTAGTGGTATTCCGTATTCCTTGGCCGCTACGTGAGCTTTGACGACTCCAGCGAGGGAGCACTCATCGGTAATAGCGACGCCTGCATAACCATTTACCGCAGCTTGCGCGACAAGCTCTTCTGGACGGGAAGCGCCGCGCAGGAAGCTGTAACATGACAGGCAGTGGAGTTCGCAGTAGGACATTGTTTGCGGCAGTGCCAAAATTTCTCGGCCGCACAGTGTACTGTATATTTATACAGTATTTATAGGTTGCCTAATTTACGTCCTAAGGTGCCTTTTTTGCACTCGGTTTTAGCGCCGGGGCACGATTCTGGAGTTATGTAGCTGAACGACCAAGCTTTAGACGCCTGTCGGCGCTGGATAGACAGCCTCGTAGTGCGATACAACCTGTGTCCCTTTGCTAAGCGCGAGCTCGACAGGGATAGCGTGGCGTTTACGTTGAGCGATGCTGGCGATGAAGAGGCGTTGCTCTCTACCCTGGCACAGGAGCTTAAGCGACTCGAGGATTGTCCGGAGATCGAGACTGCGTTTATTGTCCATCCGAAAGTATTGAGCGACTTCTATGACTTCAACGATTTTCTGGGTCGCGGTGATGCCTTGCTTAAGCGGATGAAGCTGGAAGGGATCTACCAGATCGCCAGTTTCCATCCCCATTATCAATTTGCCGGGACCGAGCTTGATGATGCTGAGAACTACTCCAACCGCTCGCCCTATCCGATGCTGCATTTACTAAGAGAGGAGAGTGTGGAGCGTGCGGTTGCCGGTCATCCAGATATCGCGAGTGTTCCTAACGACAATATCCGCACACTAAATCACCTTGGAAGAGAGAGGCTCCAGAGTCTTTTGCAAAGCTGCGTAGATGAGTAAAAGCGCTTCAAAATACGATGTTGTTGTTGTCGGTGGCGGCGCAAGTGGCCTCATGTGCGCGATTAGCGCGGGTTACCGTGGACTGCGTGTTTTAGTGCTCGAGCAGGGCCCGAAAGTTGGCTTAAAGATTCTGGTGTCGGGCGGTGGTCGCTGCAATTTCACCAATTTGTTTGCAGACCCGCGGGAACACTATTTGTCACAGAACCCCAACTTCTGCATCTCTGCCATGAAGCGTTTTTCACCGTCTGACTTTATCCAGATGGTAGAGACCGCCGGCATCGACTATCACGAGAAGAAGCTGGGGCAGCTGTTTTGCGACCACAGCGCCAAAGACATCGTGGCCATGCTTTTGGAGCAGTGCTCTTACGCGGGAGTTGAGATTCGCTTGCGCCAGGCTGTGACTTCCATAGATCCCGAGGGCGAGATCGGATTTGCTGTACGCACACAAGATTCTGAGTATCAGGGCCACAAGGTGGTCATCGCTTCCGGTGGATTGTCTATGCCAAAAATCGCGAGTGATCTGGCCTTTCGTGCCGCTAAAAAGCTGGGCTTACAACTGAATGCAACACGAGCTGCTTTGGTACCCTTAACCTGGAATTCCAGCGACAAAGCCGTCTACGAGTCACTTTCGGGAATATCCACAGAGGTTATTGCCAGCTGTCAGGGCCACAGTTTTCGGGAGAACCTGTTATTTACCCACCGAGGTCTGAGTGGTCCCGCGATCCTGCAAATATCGTCTTTTTGGCGAGAAGGGCTGGCAGTGGATATCAATCTACTTCCCGATCGTGATGCATCCGAGTGGCTGGCCGCAGCGAGAGAGACCAATCCCCAGCAGCGGTTGCTCAGCGTGCTCAAAACACTGCTTCCCAATCGTCTGGTGGATCTTATGTCCGGGTCCTGGTTTGAGGATCAGAAAATCGGTAGCTTCTCGCCTCCCGAAATTGCTGATATAGGACATCGCTTGAATCACTGGTCCTTTATGCCCGGAGGAAGCGAGGGTTATAGAACCGCGGAGGTTACCCTCGGTGGCATCGATACGGATGAAGTCTCCTCCAAAACCTTCGAGCTAAAGCGTGTGCCGGGCCTATTTGCCATCGGAGAGGCCCTTGATGTGACGGGTTGGCTTGGTGGCTACAACTTTCAGTGGGCTTGGGCTTCCGGTTGGTGCTGCGGCCAGCACCTCTGATTATATTCTTAGGCTTACTCCCTCAGCTTGGGTTACAGCGTGTTCGTCGCGAAGGTATTACAGCTATTGATAGAGCCCTGCTCTAGTCCGATGGTGAACCAGCGCAGACGTTGCTCAGCACTACCGTGAGTGAAGGAGTCTGGCGTGACTCTCCCTTGTGCTTGCCGCTGTAGGGTGTCGTCCCCAATAGCGGTTGCTGCTGCCAATGCCTCTTCTACATCGCCGCTTTCCAAAATCTGCCGAGCTTGATCGGCCTTATTGGCCCACAGTCCTGCAAAGCAGTCGGCCTGCAGTTCCTGTCGCACGCTCAGTAGGTTTGCTTCGACTGGTGTAGCGCGCTGCCTAGCCTCATGGTTGCGAGCACTGATGCCCAGCAGAGTCTGCACGTGATGTCCCACCTCATGAGCAAGCACGTAGGCCTGCGCAAAGTCGCCGGGCGCACCATAACGGCTACTCAGTTGCTCAAAGAACGACAGATCCAGATAGATCTTTTGGTCGCCAGGGCAATAGAACGGCCCCATAGCGCTTTGCCCCAGGCCGCAGGCTGAGCGCGTGGAGTCCCGGTACAACACAAGCTTTGGTTCTTTGTAGGGCGTTTGGCCTTTCGAGAGTAATGTGGCCCAGGTGTCTTCGGTGTCAGCTAACACCGTTGCCATGAATTCTACTGTCTCGGCCTCTTCCGCTGATTGCTGCACGACAGTGCTCGAAGATTGCGGTGTCTGTCCGCCCGCAAGGCCTAGAAGGGTAGATAAGTCTGTCCCCGTGAAGAACATCAGGCCCGCGGCGATCACGATCACCACCCAGCCTCCGCGACTACGGGTCAGTTGAAGAATTAGCGGCATCATGGATGATCGGGTGCCCCCCGATCTTACGACGCGACGTGATCGACGATCATCAATATTGTCGCTGCGGCGATTCCCTTTCCAGCGCATAGAGTGCTCCCAGGTGTTTGTCGTACTCGTATGATTGCTTCGCTGAGCAGATGTGCTGCGCAGACACTGTTGCTATGAAATACCTTAGAGACTTTATCAGATGATTCGGTCTGTTTGATAAGCGGCGGCTATACTCAGATTCCCCATGTATTTTGGCGTTTCACCCATGAGCCTGACCATGCCCCTCTCTCCACTAGTTTCCGAAGCTCCAGCCATTGTCTATATCGACTTTAAGAGCCCGTATGCCTATCTCGCGATAGAGCCGACGCGGGAACTTGAACGGCAGTTAGGTGTGCAGTTTGATTGGCGGCCCTTTGTGTTGGATATTCCGAGTTATCTGGGTAGTGCCCGCCTGGGCAAAGCGGGGGAGGTCGTTGAACAGCAACGCAGTGAGGAACAATGGTCGGGGGTGAAGTACGCCTATTATGACTGCCGGCGTTATGCGAACTTGTGGGGCTTGAAGATTCGCGGGACCGAAAAGATATGGGATACAAATTTGGTTTCAACAGCGATGCTATGGACTCGGCAGATATCCCATGCAGCGACACAACAGTTTATCGATAGTGTCTATCCGCGGTTTTGGGTTCGGGACCTGGATATCGAGAATGAGGAGGTTGTTGCAGGCTTACTCTCGACCTGTGGTCTTGATGGGCAGGCGTTTCTGGAATGGGCGCGGGAGGAGGGCACAGCGCTTAACGCCGATTTTCAAAACGCCGCCTTTGAAGCGGGAGTCTACGGTGTTCCAACCTTTGTAGTCGATGGTGAGCGCTATTTCGGGCGAGAGCATTTGCCTCGGGTGCGTTGGCAGATTGAAGGTGGTCGGGGAGATGCTCCCGATATTGCGAACCCTTTGCCTGCTGATCTCTTGCCATACGCAAGCTTGCCCGAACATGTGTATGTGGGCGTGGATAGTTCTCTGGACAGTCTTCGCGCAATACCAGAACTGGCTGCTCTGCTAAAGAATTACTCAGGAGCTGTCAGCTGGGTACGAGTTACCTCAAAAGAGCCGAGTGTTTCGAAGGTAGAGGGCGATGACAATGCTGATGGCGTTAGTTCTCGAAGTGCAATGCATCGGCAGTATCGCAAGGACAATGCGGCCGCTAGCCGCGAGCGCTACGGTGTTTTGGGAGTTGCAGAGGATTCCTACCCCGAAGCGATAGAAGTCTTGCTGAACTCCTTGAACATTCAACTTTCTCTAGATGTACCCGAGAAACTGCAACGCCCGGCAATGCCGGGTGTGAATGTGCTCCTGGATGACGAGATTTTCATCGGACGGCAACACTTGCCGCTCCTGGCAAAGAAGCTTTGCTTGGGCGATTTGTAAAAAGACCTTTAGCCGAGATATCCCAAGTCAGAAATCTTTAGTTAAAGAGCCTTATTGCGCGGTGTAGCCGCCATCGATGACCAGTTCTGATCCGGTCATGAAACTCGATTCATCAGAGGCCAGAAAAGCAACAGCATTCGCTATTTCGTCCGCCTGGCCGAGGCGGCCAACCGGGTGGGCGGCGATCAGTAACTGCTGCATGTCCTCGCCGTCTTCGCGATCTTTCAGTGCCTGTGTTACCAGCGGCGTCTCTACAAAGCCTGGATGCACGGAGTTAACGCGTATGTTCAAGGGGGCCCATTCCAGCGCGGCGGACTTGGTTAGCAATGTGACAGCACCCTTAGAGGCGCAGTAAGGGGCGGCCCCGGGCAAGCCTACTTTGCCAAGGATCGAGCTAATGTTGATGATCGATCCTCCGCCGCGTTTTTCGAGAGCTGGCCCAGCGTAGCGTAGTCCGAGAAAAACGCCATCCAGATTTATTGAGAGCACGCTGTGCCATTTTTCCAGATCAAGGTTCATGAGGTCAGTGTTGTCACCGGCGATGCCTGCGTTGTTCACCAGAATGTCTAAGCCACCAAAGCTCTCGACCGCGATGCTTACCGCGCGGTCCCAATCGTCGGGCTTGGTGACGTCGTGGTGTACCGCGATAGCCTTCGCGCCGATCGCTGTGAGCTTGTTTGTGAGTGTTTCCGCGCCGGCTTGGTCAATGTCTGTGAGGATCAGCGCAGCGCCATCTGCAGCCAGCTTGCGAGCAGAGGCTTCCCCTATGCCAGATGCTGCACCCGTAATGAGGGCGACCTTGCCGGCCAGTGTTTGATCTGCCGTGGACATTAAGAAACTCCTTATTGTAGTTAGTTGCCATCAAGCGGCAGCATAGCGGCATAATGGCGTAAGAGACATTCACATTATCGGGGTGTGTATGAAGTACGCGGAGCATTTTCGGCCCTTAGAGGTCAGTAATGCCTACGACCCACAAAACGCCCTTTCGCTGGCGCTCGCCTGCGAGCTTTCCTATGCCACATTGCAAGACATCAAACGCTGTGTAGAAACCACTTGGGGTTACCGGTTCCTGGGCCTCGTATCGCGAAAGAAGAAGCCCGACATCGATACCCAGTGTTTTATCATGGCTGATGACAGCAATATCGTTGTGGTTTTTCGTGGCAGTGATTCGGGTAGCGATTGGTTTGCAAACTTTCAGGCCTCTCAGGATCCCGGGCCTTTTGAGAGCACGGGTGCTCATGAGGGTTTTCAGGATTCTTTGTACCCTGCGGTCATAAAGCTTACGGAAATCCTCCGAGAAGATTCCAAGGAGCCTCGCCGACTCTGGATAACAGGGCACAGTCTCGGAGGTGCCCTGTGTTCGTTGTTTGCCGGGATGCTTCTGGAGAACAAAATCAACGTCTACGGCGTTTACACCTTCGCCAGTCCGCGCCCGGGAAACGAGGAATTTGCATCCGCACTTAACAACAAGGTCGGCGGCCCTCACTATCGTGTTGTGAATTCTGGCGATGTTGTTCCTCATGTGCCGCCAGAGCCGTTCTTTAGTCATCCGGGTTCACGGGTCATACTGAAGCACAATCACAAAAAACGTACTAAGGGCTCCTGGTTGGATGAGCGTATAGCTGCATTGAAGAATTTCGTAAACATGACTGGCAAGCGCTTCGACATTGCCGACAATCATCGGCTTGCGACGGCCAGTAACAGCTATATTCCAAGGCTGCTGAAAGATCTGGCCCGCGAACAGCGAGCGAAGGTTCGATGACAGAGTCTCGGCCACCAGGGCTTACCGACGTGCCCGAGACCATGCTTTGGACACTATATAGTCGTGCGCAGGAAGCAATGCGGAAAGACGGGGTTTTTTCAGACAGTAAAGCGATTGAAATCTATCAGGGGCTCGATTATGACTTTGAGCGCAGCTTTGGACGGAGTAACCCTATGGCTGCGCTGCGTGCAAGACTGTTTGATGAGCGTGTTTATGCTTTCCTTGCGGATAACCCAGATGCCAGCGTGGTTAACCTTGGGGAGGGGTTGGAGACTCAGCGCTATCGACTTGCCGAAGAGGTGTGTCATTGGTACACCGTAGATCTACCGGAGGCCATTGCGGTCAGGGAGCGGTTTATTTCTCCTGATCATAAGCATGAGCACATTCCCCTATCGGCTACTGATAGAGGATGGATGGAGGTCATTCCCGACGATCGCCCGGTAATGATCGCTGCGCAAGGCCTGTTTATGTACTTTCGTGAGCAAGAGGTTAGGAACCTTCTGAGGGATATGGTCGCTCGGTTCCCGCAGTGCCGTATCGTGTTTGATGTGATTCCCCATTGGGTGTCGCGAGCGTCTGTGCTGGCAAGGGGGCTACCTTTAACAAGACACTATCGTACGCCGGTAATGCCCTGGGGTGTTCACCGGTTCATGTTGCCCAGACAACTCAAAAGCTGGATTGGACGCTCCTGTGAAATTGAGTTTATTGATTATCCGGGCTTTCCACGAGGTGTCACCAAGCTGGCAAGTTCGATGGTGCCTCTAGTACCAGGCGCCAGGCACTGGATGCCCATGGTGGTGGAGATCAGACCGGGGTGAGCTAAGAGTTTGAGTCCTTTGCGCACGCCTCTTCTCTTTCGGCTCTCGCCATAAGCGGATTGTCCTGTTATAAGACTGCCGGTCTTTGTAGAGCGCTCATTAGCGTTAATTATGGTTTTTTCCACCACATCATTCCTGTTCGTATTTTTGCCGCTGTTTTTGCTGTGCTATGCCGTACTGCCATGGCGAAACCTGACGGCGCTGGTTTTCAGCCTCTTGTTTTTTGCCTGGGGGGAAGGTGCTTACGTCCTGCTTTTGTTGGGGACCGTAGCTTTTAACTATCTCATTGGGCAGCGGTTGGAGGAGGGGCATCATCGTTTTCGGTTTCTGTCGCTGGGGGTTGCGGCCAACCTGTTGGTGCTCGGCTACTACAAGTACTTCGGCTTTCTTATTAGCGGCGTGCTGGAGATCCCTATCCCGGAGCAGGATATTCCTCACCTGCCGTTGGGCATCTCGTTCTTTATATTTCAGTCGATTTCTTACCTCATTGATGTCTATCGAGGCGACTCGCCCAAAGCCCGCTCATACTTCGATCTGGCGCTTTACATTGCTATGTTTCCGCAGCTCATCGCCGGACCGATTGTTCGCTACTCCACAGTTGCCGAGGCGATTCGTTTTCGCCAGATTTCGTCCTACGATGTTTACCGTGGTGTGATTCTTTTTGTAGTGGGGCTGAGCTATAAGGTCCTCATCGCTAACAATGCGGCAGAGGTCGCGGACACGGTGTTCGGCTTTGCACCGAAGCAGCTGTCGACGCTTAATGCCTGGACGGGCATCGTCGCTTACACCTTGCAGATTTTTTTCGATTTTGCAGGTTACTCCCTCATGGCCATTGGGATTGGTCGGGTGATGGGCTTTCACTTTCCCAAGAATTTTGATTTTCCCTATGTGTCACGCTCGATTACTGAGTTCTGGCGACGCTGGCATATGTCGTTATCTTCCTGGTTCCGCGACTATCTCTACATTCCGCTTGGCGGTAACAGACACGGCAGACTGCGGACGTACATCAACTTGTTTACGGTGTTTTTGTTGTGTGGCTTTTGGCATGGAGCAGCGTGGACTTTTATCATCTGGGGTGTTTTTCACGGCGTTATTTTGGCGGTGGAGCGCGCCGGGCTCGGCCGACTTATAGGGATGCTTCCTCGTCCAGCGCAGCATATCTACGCCTTGCTATTAGTGATGATTGGTTGGGTTGTTTTTCGAGCCGAAAGTTTTAGCCACGCAAGCTATTACCTGCAGGCTATGTTCTTTGATGTTCCCGCTAAGGGGATTGGTTTTGTACGCCTGGTGAGTAACGAGAATTTGGCTTTTATGCTGCTGGGTCTTCTGCTCTGCATGCCGGTGCTTGAGGGCTTGCGAGTGTTCAGGAATGGCGAGGATTTCAGCGATAGCGATGCTCTCCAAATTTCGACCGTTTCTGCTGTAGCGAACGGTCTTGTCGCACTCGTCTTGTTCCTCCTGTGTTCGATGTACATCATGTCGGGCACTTACAATCCATTTATCTACTTCAGGTTCTAGCCAGTGAGCGAGCAGACTGAAACTGAAACAGTAGGATTCGGCAGTCGCACTAGACTGGCCATAGCAGCGGTTGCTCTGGTGTTTCTTTTGCCCGCTGTTGCTGGGTTTTTTACCGATCACAAGGCTCGTCAAAACTGGGAGAAGCGCGAGCTGGCAGCTTTTCCTGATGTCAGGCAAGCGGAGTCTGCGAAAACGTTTTTTCCTGAGCTTGAGTCGTTTGTTAACGACCACATTGGCTTCGCCATGTCTCTCAATAAAACCTATCGAATGCTGCAGTTCTACCTGTTTGGAGACAGTCCTGTTGCCAATGTGGACGTCGGCGAAGACGGATTTGTGTTCTTCAATGCTCACAGTGCAGCGCGGCCGCACGCGGCGCTACGCAAGTCCTGTATAGCCAGAATGCCGCAGGTGAAGAGCGTTGAGTTGGCAATGGAGCAGTTTGGTTCTTCTGTTCGGCGGCGCGGAGCTAGCATCAGTTATGCCTTAGTGCCCTCCAAGCCGCTGTTGTATCCGGACCGTCTTCCGCGAACCGTGCCTGCGCCGGTCCGTAGGGCCTGCACATCTCTTGATCCCATGCTGAGCACCGCTGGACTGTTAAAATCAAGATCTGAGGGGAAAGACTACTTGATTCACTTTCCCGTGGAAGAACTGCTTGAGCTTCGTGATGAGCCGGCTTTCTACCCGCCGGGCAACTTCCATTCTGCAAGCATGATCAATCACGTGTTTGCCAAAGGTCTGTTGCGATCATTGGGCATCGAGCCGGGGGATAGTTACTCCAAAGGTGCCAGGCTTGGAGAAATTGGTGCAGATATGCGTGTCATGGGATTTACGCGCAGGGTCGAAGCCTGGCGGTATCCTTATGCAGACTACGGCGTAAAGGTAAGTAGAGCGAAGCCCGAGTGGGTT
>NZ_JBGCFU010000018.1:0-46401 GCF_045107095.1 Congregibacter sp.
GGTGATTTCGCGGGTGCTAGATCACGCCTTGAAGCCGCTATTGCTAAAAATCCCAGGCACGCGAATGCTCACTGGTTGTTATCGAGTCTTGAGAAAGCGAAGGGTCGTCAACACATAGATGAAATCACGGCCATATTGCACACAGACACGCTGCGCGATAGCGATCGAGCATTCCTGTCCTACGCAAAAGGCAAGGAACTAGAGGATCTTCAAGAATGGCCGGAGGCTTTTGATGCCTTCGCAGATGGCGCAAAGGCGCGTCGCCGATCATTAAACTACAACGAGCGCGCTGAGATAGATCTCTTCGAAATCCTCAGCAAGACCTATACACGCGACTGGTTGGGCTCCCGTGCGCCGGGCGCGCCGAGCACAGCACCTATTTTCATCGTGGGTCAGCCGCGCACGGGTACCACTTTAATTGAACGGATCATCAGTAGTCATAGCGCGGTGCACTCAGCGGGTGAGTTACGCCAATTTGAGGGGGCTTGTCGCCGACTCCTGGGTACCCAAGGGGATGGCAGCCTGAAGGAGGTGTTTCAGGCTGCAGCTAATCTGGATCCCGAGCAACTAGGACGCGCGTATCTAACTCTGACTCAGCCTATGCAGGGCGACAAAGCCCGCTTCGTGGACAAGCTCCCCGTGAACTTCCGCTTTGTACCGCTCATCCTGGCTGCGTTACCCAATGCCAAAATCATCCATGTCCGTCGCAGCCCCATGGACGCCTGCTTCGCGAGTTTCAAACAGCTATTTGCGGACGCCTACCCTCACTCTTATGACCAAGAGGAAATGGCGCGGCATCATGGCCGCTATTACGATCTGATGGCTGACTGGCGCGAGCGTTTTGGTGACAGATACCACGAACTTGATTACGAAAAGGTCGCGGCCAACCCAGAGCCCCACGCCCATGCTCTTCTCAGCTATCTTGAACTACCATGGGAAAATCAGTGTCTGGATTTCTACCAACAAAGCGGAGCCGTAACCACTGCGAGCGTGGTTCAAGTAAGGGAAGCCGCTCATACGAGATCCGTTGGGCGTTGGAGGCGCTACGAAACTCAACTAGCCCCCATGCGACAGGAACTCGAGAGGCTAGCGGTACCTTTCGAGCACTAGCGTGATACCCCAATATGGGTGGCGAATCTAATGATCTAACGCTTGTCTGGATCCCCGTAGTTTCGTAGTCTAGATTGGATCGCTACAACAAGGGTTCGCTACGAAACCCGGTGCATCAGCCAAAGGCGCACACGGTGGCCCGAGCTATTACGCAACGAACGAGGGGTTCTCATGAGTAGCATGTACAAAGAGTCATCAGCCAATTCCAGCACAACCATGCCAGAAACCCTGCCACCGACCCAGTCACAACAAGGCTTCAGCCGCCCCTTACTGTCCAGACAGCATCTCGCCTTGGCGGTATCAGCCGCTCTTTCCGTCAGCACCGTTCAAGCGCAGCAGCTGGAAGAGGTCATCGTTACCGCGACCAAACGTGCGGAGTCCGTCATGGACGTCGCCCTTGCGGTACAAGCTCTGTCGGGCGATTTTCTACGCACAGTAAACACCGACGACGTAAAAGACCTGATTGCCTTTACACCGGGTGTTACCGGCAACTCGAAAGACAGTTTTCTGGATACCGTGGCCGTAAGAGGTATTACTACTAACGATTTCGGTAACGGTGCGGACCCCTCTTTAGGTATTTATAAAAACGGCTTCTACCAAGGCCGCAACGGAGCGGCAGTCACCAGTGTTTTTGATCTGGAGCGATCCGAAATTCTTCGAGGACCTCAGGGTTTTCTTTTCGGCAGAAACTCTATCGCCGGCGCCATGAACATCATCAGTCGTCGTCCTGTTCAGGATGATGCCGACGCTTACATCGATGTGCGCGCGGGTGAACGCGGTATTTTCAGAGTTGAGGGTGCAAGCAACTTCGATGTCAGTGACTCGATTAGCGTCCGTGTTGCGGGCTTACACTCCCGCGAAGATGGCTACGTGAATAATGAGCTTACGGGTGAGGATTTTATCCAGCATGAGAAGAGCGCTCTACGTCTCACTGGCGTTTATGACGCTGGTGGCGCGCTCACAGCAACGCTCTTTTTGGAATACGAGGACCGCGATCAGTCCGGCACAATTTATCGTGCCACGGGTCGCGGTGCTTCTTACGAATTTCTCGAGAGTATTTACGGCGATATAGCACTGCCGTCTGATCCTCGAGATGTACGCATTGATGGCCCCAATAACGGTATTTTCGACCGCGGCGAAGTCTTTCAACTTGGCTTTGAACTGAATTATGACCTTGGCTGGGCAACTCTCACGTCGCTCACTGGTTACAAGACCCATGAATACAATTACACGGAAGATTTTGACGCGACAAACCTCACTATCTTTAATTACGAACAGGATCAGGAAGGTGAGTACTTTGAACAAGAACTGCGCCTAACCTCTGACAACGATGGAATGTTCAATTGGTATGCCGGCGTATCCTATTACCGTGAGGACATAGATAGTGAGTTCCTTGGTCAACAGGAAGAAGATGTTTACTGCAACGTCTACTGGGGTGATAACTGCCAAGGCGTCTTTGATTACTATAATTACTACGGCCTGAGTGATTACTTGGTGTATTACTTTGGCACTAGCACTTGGACACCCAGTAGCAACAACGGATTGATCGACGACTGGAACCGCACAGAAGGGGTGTTCCAGGGCTGGGCAGCTTACGTCGACCTGCAGTTCCGCTTCTCCGAGCAACTGGATGCCAGCTTCGGTGTGCGCTACAACGACGACGAAAAGGAGTTCTCCCAAAGGGTCCTGAGTGAGCGCAATGGCAGCCTGCTCGGCCAGGTGGTCCAGACAGGGTTTACAACGCCTGAGGGTGCCGTATCCGACACGCTAAGCTGGAGTGAACCAACATGGCGTGGCGTCGTGAACTGGCGACCCAACGATGACACCTTGGTCTACTTCAGTGTCACTACAGGCTACAAACAGGGTGGTTTCAACAGTTTCTTTGTATCTGATGTCCCCTTTGGCGGCGAAGCCCTGCCCGGCGTGAACCGTCCCACCTCCTTCGACTCAGAGACGGTAGTCTCCTACGAAGTTGGTTACAAAGCCACACAGTGGGATGGACGAAGTCAGCTATCCCTAAACGCGTTCTCCTATGCCTATGAGGGCTTACAAACCACATGCAGCGAGCCCGGCTCACCTATTGTGGAGGTATGTAATGCCGAGCTTGATGGCCTGGGTGCCGAGGGTGTGTGGAATGTGGCCCTCACCGAGGTAATCAGCTTTGGCCTAGGCATATCGTGGCTCGACACCGAGGGTTCGAACATCCAGGCACAGTGCACTGGCGGTCTCGCGCTACTGGGCGACGACACCATCTGTGAGGGATCCCCTGCGCCGGGCATCCCGGAGTGGACGGCCTATGGAACGATTGACGCCGTGCTGCCCTTTGGCTCCGGTGAACTCTATGGGAACTTAACTGCTAGCTGGGAGGACGATGCCGTCACTGATTGGGAGCCGTTCGTCCCTGCCACTGTAGCAGCTGGCCTTCAAGAAACAGGCAGTTATACCGAGGTTCAGGCCTTGGGTGGCTACCGCTCCGAATCGGGTTGGGCCTTGGCGCTCTACGTAGAGAACTTACTCGACGACGAGTACTACGACGCAGAAGGCGGAATCAGCATAGGCGGCCAACCCTATGTTCAGTCAAGCATTAGCCCAAGCAGGCCTCGCACGGTTGGTATGCGATTCACCTGGAACCTCTAAGGATTCATCATGCCCTCTCGGCTTAAGATTACGCGCCGAGACTTTCTTGGCGGCATAGCGCTTGGTACCACCGCGGGAGCTCTTACACCCTTAGAGGTGCTGGCGCAGTCGAGTGCCGCACCCTATCCTCCCGCTCTCACGGGAATGAGAGGCAGCCAACCCGGGTCCTTTGACGTAGCCCATGCAATGGCTTGGGGCGGCAAGCAGTTTTCTGAGCCTCGTGAGCAAACCGACGATGATTATGATCTTGTGGTCGTGGGTGGCGGGATATCGGGCCTTGCCGCTGCGTTTTACTGGCAACAGGAGAAAGGTCCAGGCAGCCGCATCCTGATTATCGACAACCACGACGATTTCGGAGGGCATGCACGAAGGAATGAGTTCACCGTGGATGGTGAAAAGCTCGTTGGTTACGGCGGCAGTCAGTCTATCGATACGCCAAGCAGTTACTCCCCCGCGGCGGCACAACTACTGCGGGACGTTGGAATTGTGACAGATCGCTTCTACGACTACTTCGATCAACAGTTCTTCTCTGACGAGAAGCTCGGTCGCGGCACCTACTTCTCAAAAGAGATATACGGTCAAGATCTGACTCTCCCCGGGCTCAATACCTGGCGAAGCGCTGAAGACACAGAACTTAGCGAAGAAGACGTCAAGGACTACCCCATTTCCGATGCCGCGCGATTGGCTCTGCTCTCACTCATGAACAGCACAACCAATTACGCAGCACACATTCCGAAAGACAAACGCGTCGAATGGCTCCGCAAACAAACCTATCGAGAGTTCTTGCTCTCCGTCGTGGGCGTTCCCGAGGATGTGTACTACCTTTTTCGAGACGGCGCTCGCGGCTGGTGGGGAGTTGGATGGGATGCGCTTTCCGCATTTGCAGCGACCGACATGGGCATGCCCGGCACTGCGTATCTTGATATCCCCGAAGGCAGTTCCGACGAACCCGTAAGAGATGAACCCTATATCTTCCATTTCCCGGATGGCAACGCGGGGGTCGCTCGGGCGATTCTCCGCAAGCTTATTCCCAGCGCGGTGCCCGGGTCGACGATGGAGGACCTGGTTTTAGCGAACACCGACTACGGAAAGCTCGACCTACGCTCCAACTCTTGCCGAGTACGACTAAACAGCACGGCGGTCAGTGTGCGCCACACGGCAGACGAATCTGCTGTCGATGTTAGCTACGTTCGCGACGGAAAGACTTACCGCGTCCGTGGAAAACACGCGGTCTTGGCCTGCTACAACGGTATCATTCCGCACCTTGCGCCGGAGTTGCCTGCCGACCAAAGAGAGGCCATCGACTACGCAACCAAAGTGCCACTCATTTACATCAGTGTCGCGGTACGCAATTGGCGGCCCTTTGCAGAACTCGGCATGCATCGCATCAATGTTTTGCAGTCCGACTTTATGCACTCCTTCGGCATGGATTTCCCGGTGACAATGGGGGGCGTCAAGTACCCTAACAGCCCAGACCAGGCGGCCATACTTCATGGCAGTGTCGTGCCCTGCGCGCCCGACCAGGGGCTAAGCGCAAAGCAACAACACGTTATCGGTCGCAAAGCGATGTACGCCATGAGTTGGGATGATATGGAGACTCGTATTCTCAGACAGATTAGCGGCGGGCTGGGCGGAACTAGCTTTGATGCCGAACGGGATATTGCTGCCATTACGGTGAACCGCTGGCCCCATGGCTACGCCTACGAATACAACGACTACTCTGATCCGCCAGAGTATGGACCTAAGAATGGCCCTCACCTCTTGGGCGCACGACAAATGGGTCGAATTTCCATCGCGAACTCTGATGCCTCTGCTTACGCCTTTGTAGACGGAGCCATCGACGCAGCCTATCGCGCCACCCGCGAACAGCTAAGCTGAGGATATGGAACCCAATGACGCGGGCGCACTAAGCCTTCTTCCTACCGCGCTCGTCTTTACCCTTGCCGTTTGGACGCGGCGCCCTATCGAATCTCTCCTCTGTGGTTCTCTGTTGGGCCTGCTCATGCTTTTTGGCAGCGGCTTCGTAACAGGTATGGCAGAGGCTTCTATAGCCGTACTTACCGATCCAGACGTCGCTTGGGTTATCTTGGTATGCGGACTCATGGGTGGCCTCATCGCGCTCCTAATGCGCTGCGGAGGTAGCACAGCGTTTACGCAATTTGTCAGCGATCGCGTCGGGGATGATCGACGAGCACTCCTTGCCACCTGGCTGCTGGGCATCGCTATGTTTGTCGATGACTACCTAAATTCCCTCGCGGTTGGCGCGGCAATGCGGGATATCACCGACAAGTTTCGCATCTCTCGGGAAAAGCTCGCTTACGTTGTAGATTCCACTGCCGCCCCTATTAGCGTCATCATTCCCTACTCTACTTGGGGTGCGTTTTTTTCAGGCCTGATCGTTGCGAATGGTCTTGCTGACGAGGGCGGCGGGCTTGCGGTCTACATAAGCGCCATCCCCTACATGTTTTACGCCTGGGCGGCTGTTCTGGTCGTGCCCCTGGTCATAGCGGGCTGGATACCCTCTCTTGGCAGCATGCGTGCGGCCGAAGAACGGGCTCGTTCAACGGGCGTTACCGTTCCCCCTGAGGCGCAGCATATCGAGAATGCTAATCGATCGATCGAGCCAAAGGCTGGCGTAAAACCACGGCTGTGGTTGTTCATCGCGCCCATGGTGTGTCTCGTGGGCGCCACGATCGCATCGGGGAATGACTTCCTAGTAGGCATCTACATCACTCTGGGAGCAACTATCGTCGTTGTACTCAGCATGAAGATTCTCGACCTTCACGATACCTTTGACACAGTTTTAGATGGCTTTAAGACCATGATCGAACCTCTCGCTGTGCTCATTGCCGCCTTTATTCTGAAAGAGATAAATGATGATTTGGGGATGGCCAGCTTTGTAGTTGCCTCGCTGGAACCGATGCTCAGCGCAGAAAGTCTACCCGTAGTTATATTTGTCTCTATGGGCCTCGTGTCTTTCCTGACAGGATCAAATTGGGGCGTTTTTGTGATAATCCTACCCATTGTGGTCGCTCTCGGAAACAGCGTAGGCTCCGATATGACGCTCCTAATTGGCGCCACTCTGTCAGCCAGCACCTTTGGGAGCCACGCCTGCTTCTACTCCGATGCAACAGTGCTTACAGCTCAGGCAACAGGTTGCACACCAATGCAGCACGCCCTCACGCAGCTGCCCTTCGCACTAATTGCGGCTGGCATTGCAGCCTTCGGCTATCTCGTCATGGGATACGTCTTTTGATATACCTTAGAAAAACATGAAAACAGAAACGACTAACGTCAGGAGGCACATCGTGAATCGAATTTGGTCAAAGAAAATACTGCACGCAGTTGTTGGCAGCGTCTTGCTTAGCGCGGCAGTACCATTTTCTCAGGCAGAAACCACCGTTTACCCCGCAACGATGAATAGCGAGGATATCGCTGGCGCCATTTTTGACAGACCCGGCACTCTCGTAAAAGGAGAAGGCAGCGATACCGTCTGGGATGTCACCTCGCTCCTCTCATCAGATGGTCGCTTCGCCAGCGGTATGTACCTCGCCGGAAAGTCCAGATGGGAGATCAATGAGCCCTACGGCGTCGACGAATTCATGTACTTTCTTGAAGGCGGAGTCACCCTCACCTCCAGCGATGGCACGGTGACCAAAATATCTGCTGGCGAAGCGGTCACTATTCCCAAAGAGTGGACCGGGATCTGGGAGACCGATGGCTACAAAAAAATATGGGTTATCTACTCTGAAGATGGATCCGCATTAGAGTAAATCTGTAGCTAAGAACGCGTACATCTAGATTGGCGCAACAAAAATGAAACTACCGTTGCCTCGCCAGAAACAGTAGGTATAATCTGCGCCTCTCGCGGCGCGAGAATCCGGTGGGCTGGCTGAGTGGTCGAAAGCGGCGGTCTTGAAAACCGTTGAAGGTTTATCCCTTCCTAAGGTTCGAATCCTTAGCCCACCGCCATAATTTCTTAGAAAGGGCTGCCTATGGGCAGCCCTTTTTTGTTCGCCATTTTCTATTGAACCTCCCTAAAGACTCTCAATAAACACCGATCTCTGATCGTTGTGTGATCATGGTTTTGCTTTAGACTGTGTTCGGTTCCAAAAATATTGGAAAAAAACCCTTGGCTTAGAGCTACAGCTATTCGTCACGATTGAGCGCCACGGTTGATAGAGGGAATAAAAGTGTGGTCTAAACAGGCAGACGCCTGGGCGGCGGCAAGACCCACCGACGCACAGGCCCTTCAAGAGAGAGGCAATCTCGATCTGGTTATAGACCAGTCAGTGCTTAGAAACATCTGCCTCATTATGTCGGCAGTACTGTGCCTGTTCGGGATCAATAACTTCTATACAGGCTTCGCAGCGCTTGGCGTAGTGGATCTGGTTTTGGCGGCTGCAATGCTCCTAAACGCCGTGCTTCTATTCTTCTTTCAACCCACATTGCTTCTTGTCGTGGCAACTCTGTTTGCCGGAGGCACAGCGGTAATCATGGCGATCTACTCTAATGCCTTTGGCATCTACTGGGCCTATGTGGTCGTTGTCGCCTCATTTTTAGTCGTCAACAAACGTGTAGCCTTAATTTCCAATGTTATCTTTATCGCCGTGGTCGTACCCCTATCTGCTGAACTACTGGGTAACGCTATTGGCGTAAGAATGGCGATCACCCTGTCACTCGTGACGGCCTTTTCGTACATATTCTCGATGCGCATTGAGAATCGCACAAAAGCCTTGTTGGAGAACCTTGACGAACTGGACAAGGCTAACTCGGTTAAATCTGAGTTTATAGCCAATATGAGCCACGAAATGCGCACACCCCTAACGGCCGTGCTGGGCTACTCGGAAAACCTCGCGTCCCAGAACGAACTTTCTCCAGCGGATAGGGAAAAGCTTGAAGCTGTCGTGTTTGGCGCAAAGCATCTTGCGGCCTTGATTGATGATGTTCTTGATCTCAACAAAGCCGAGAAGGGTCAGCTGGAGATCGATTCAGAGCTCACTAACCTGCCCGCACTACTCGATAACCTCCTTCGCATCCTCAAACCGGAGGCCGATAGCAAAGGCGTCGGACTGAAGTTCACAAAGGGATCTTCGATACCCGACTACATTTTGATCGACGCAAGACGCCTAAATCAAATTTTGTTGAACCTAGTCGCTAATGCCATCAAATTTACGGAAGAAGGAACGGTGGGCTTAGCCGTGGCCTACAAGAGCGACTCCAGCTCAATAGTCTTTGAGGTGAGTGACACCGGTATAGGCGTCCCAGAAGAGTTCAGAAGCAAATTGTTTGAGAAATTCTCCCAGGCAAACACGGGCATGAATCGTACCCACGGAGGCGCAGGTCTTGGCCTGTATATTAGCCAGAACCTCGCCAGGCTCCTCGATGGTGATATCGAGTATGTCCCCCAGGAGCGAGGCAGTCTTTTCCGATTAACCATTAAGACCGAAGAGGTGACGGGTCCGGTCAAGACGGAGCAAACCGCTCCAGAGTCACCCGAGCCCGACACACTCTCCGCACCTCAGCAGTTCAAGGGCCACATCCTCATCGCTGAGGACTCCCCTGCGAACCAGATGCTCGTTGCCCTTATCGTCGAAAAATTTGGGCTTACCCACAGCGTTGCAAACAACGGACGGGAAGCTGTGGACGCGGTGAGCTCAGAGTCCTTCGATCTAATACTCATGGATCTACAAATGCCCGTGATGTCTGGTATCGATGCAACGAAGGCAATACGCGAGTTTAATCACGATATACCTATCGTAGCCCTCAGTGCCGACGTGCTACGGCACGACACCGACTCTTCAGAGATGCGCCAATTCTCCGGCTTCATTCCCAAGCCTGTGGACATAGCAAAAATGGAAACTACGTTTGCGGATTTGTTAAACGCTGCCTAGGACCGAACTTAGCCAAACTGTTTTAGAACGCCCCCGCTGGCCCCGGGAACACCACGGGTGTTTCACTACCGTCGGCCGCGACCGATGACACTCCGAAGAAGTAGTTATCGATCACCAGGTTTGTGAACTCCCACTCAGTGACGTTTCCTACAAAGCGCGAGTGCGTCCACTGAGGAGCGGTGGTCTTACGCCACCACACGCGGTAGCCGGCTAGATTCTTTCTAGCGAGTTCCGTACCCCCGTGCTCCCAGCTCAAAGTAGCTGATGCGCGTACAGCGCCAGCTGCCTTGACGTCTGCGGGGAACGGTGGGGCACCGGCGATACCAGCCATCGTGATCGCGTTGAGTCCAGTGAGTTTTGCGGCGTAGCCCGCGTTCACCCCATCGAGGGTATCGCCGAAGACTCTCCCGTTTTCTACCCGAAGGTCTTGATGCTGTCGGTCATAGTGCTCATGCGTTTCCATAATTCGAACGCCGGGAATGCCCACTGCATTGAACGGCCGGTGATGCCCTCCTCTACCAAAGCGATCCAGGCGATACACCATCTCGACAGTGAGATTGGTCATGTAGTCGTCGGCCATGATGTTGATATAGCGTGCGAGGTTTCGCGACGGGCTGTCCACCTCGCCCCCGGTAAAACGCCTGGCCCGAGCCTCCTCTTCGGTTTCTACCGCCCGAGTGCCCTCGGAAAACACACGGGCGACGGTATTGTTGATCACTCCGTCGATCCCTGAGATGTTCGAGATCATATCGTTGTTAAGAACAGCCTTAATCTGCCAGCCCTCTTCCAAAGCGTGAGCAGCAACGATACGCCCGCCGATGAGTCCCTGTTCTTCGCCCGCAAGTGCGGCGTAAACGATGCTGCCATCAAAACGATACTGACTGAGGACCCTCGCGGCCTCCAACACGCCCGCGACCCCAGATGCATTGTCGTTGGCACCGGGACTATCTGAGGTGGAATTCATGACATCGGAAACTCGGCTATCTATGTCTCCGGACATAAGCACCATACGGTCAGGATCCAGCGCCCCGCGCTGTATCGCTAAGACCGACACAATTTCCACAGCATCAGGAACCCTGCGTTCTCCTGAAACGGTCTCACCGACGTAGATCACTTCAAGACAGCCGTTGCAGCTATCGGAAATACGCTCAAACTCATCAAAAATCCAACGTCGCGCTGCGCCAATCCCGCGACTGTCACTCTCAGCGTCGGAAGCGGTATGGCGAGTACCAAAATTCACCAACGTCTCTATATCGCTCATTATCCGCTCAGAAGACGGGGCAGCTGCAATGTCGTAGAGCGGCAGCACCTCTCCCGGGGGAGCACTCTGTGCCTGCGAGAAAGAAATACTTAGGAGCGCCGCGCTAGACAGAGCAACCCATGCCGTTAAGTTCGAAACCCGCACTCGACCTTGTAGACTCAAAAAACTTCCCACAACCACCTCGATAAACAACTTCATTGCGCCAAAGTTTCATCGAGGAAGCTCGTGAAAGATGCCCACGACTGCAGGTCGGCCTTTTCTTGATACCGCGCGCTCCCAAAGACACTGAAAGCGTGGGGAGCACCACTGTAGGTGGTCATTTCATGAGGTATCTCTTGGGACTCCAGCTGCTCAGCAAGAGAGGCGAAGTCCGTCATGCTGACGGCGGTGTCGGCGCTGCCGTGGTACACCATCACCGGACCCTGAGCGTCGGCATAAGTCTGTCCCTCGGGAGTGGTTAATCCACCGTGAAAGCTGGCAAAACCTTTTAGTGGCTCCCCCGCTCGAGCGAGTTCGAGGATGGCCGTTCCGCCGAAGCAATATCCAACAGCCACTGTATCCTCAATATCAGCACCACTGTCTGAGGCCGCTGCCAAAGCGCCCCGCATGAGCAAACGCATCTTCTCGCGATCCTTATATAGCTCACCGGATCTGGCGATTTTGTCTTTGGTTTCAGTAGGACGAACCCCTTTCCCGTACAAGTCAGCAGCGAACACGCTATAGCCCAGGGCAGAAAGCATCTCGGCTCGCTTTACTTCGTAATCAGTCAGTCCGTCCCAGTCGTGGATGATGAGCACCGTTCCCCGGCTGTCCATAGCAGGCTCAAAATACCCTTCGTATTCCTGGCCAGCGACCTCGTAAACTACGGCTTCGCCCGATAATGCTGTTTGAGAGCAGAAGATGCCTGCTGCGATTAAGCCAATGCCAAATCCTTTGATATTCTTCATTTGTCGATCCTTCATCCAATACCGGGGTCAGAGTTTCCTATCATGAGTTTTTACGCAGGCCTGAGGCAAGCAGTTTGACTACCCTTGATTGGTGGGTGATTGGTGGCTACCTCGTAGCGATGATGGCCCTCGCTATATGGTTGGGGCGCGACCAAAAAAATGAGCGGGATTACTATCTCGGTGGAGGCTTGCCGGCTCCTGCGCTGGCGACGTCTATCCTTGCCACCCAATGCTCTACGAACAGTTTACTCGGGGCCCCCGCTTTTGTCGGTTTTGCCGCTGGCGGTGGCTTGCTTTGGCTCCAATATGAACTGGCAGTGCCACTGGCCATGCTCGGCCTGGCCTTTTTGTTCCCAGCGGTGCATCGCAGCGGTGTTATTTCTATCTACGCTTTTCTCGAGCAACGCCTCGGTCGCGCTGCGCGATTAGCAGCCAGTGCGAGCTTTCTGTTTTTTCGCGGCATCGCCACCGGCGTCACGGTGTATGGCGTTGCCTCAGTGCTCTCCTTAATTACGGGCATCGCTTACATCCCAGCCGTGGCGCTACTCATGGGCGTTACCGTCTGTTACGACGTTATCGGAGGCATGCGTGCGGTGGTCATTTCTGACGTGGTACAAATGCTGCTTCTCATCGCCGCGGTTGTGGTGTCATTAATATGGCTCTCTCCCGATCTCTGGCAATACGCGGATACCCTGTCGCACCGCAGTCAACCTTTGGTGAATGATTGGGGCTTGAGCGGAGAAACAAACTTCGGGTTTTGGCCCATGTTGTTTGGTGGGCTATTTCTTTACATGGCCTATTACGGCTGCGATCAAAGCCAAGCTCAAAGACTTTTGGCTGCAAAACATGAGGTCGACCTCAATCGAATTCTTGTATTCAACGGACTCATGCGCTTCCCCCTCGTTCTTGCTTACTGCCTGCTAGGCCTTGGCCTTGCAGCCTATGCACTGGACCGACCCGAATTTATCAGTGAACTACCTCTAACAAGCGCGGGGGAGCCTAACCTGAACATGGTCTTCCCTACGTTTGTTTTACGGGAATTTGCACCGGGACTCGCGGGGCTGGCGATCGTCGGCCTGTTCGCTGCGGCCATGTCTTCCATAGATTCTGCATTGAACAGTCTTTCGGCAAGCACCCTTGAAGACTTCCTCCCCGCCACGAGTGCAAGCACCGAGCGACTGCGATTCATGCAGTCCAAAGTCATCACCCTTTGCTGGGGAATCTTCGCTATTGCCTTTTCTTTTGGCGTGGAACATATCGCGAGCACCCTGCTCGAATCCATCAACAAAGTGAGCTCGGTGGTTAACGGCCCTCTCTTGGGGCTCTTCGTCGTGGCGGTGTTCCTCCCCGGAACTAAATCTGCAATTGCAGTAAAGGGGTTCACCGTGGGTGTCGCCCTCAATCTAGCCCTCTGGCAATTCCTGCCTGATGTGTCTTGGCTATGGTGGAATCTAAGCGGATGCCTAACAACGCTTGCCGTTTCCATGCTTTTGGCCGGCTGGCGAGTCTCTATGGCGCTTAGTGGCAGCGCCGTGCGATCAATCGTGGTGCCGACAACTACGCCCAAGACCCTTTTGGTAGGCTTTTTCATAATGCTGGGCGTACTGGTGGTCATCCAACTCCTCTGACCAACCAGATATTAGTGGTTTTTTGAACTTTGATGTACCGCTATACTGCGGTTTGGGAGTGGTTTTAGCCAAAGTTAAAAATGGCGATAAACAATTATTTATCAACCACTTGACGAGAAAATCTAAAGCGATTTAGCTCGCGGATTGGGAACTTTTTACCGCGACTACCGTCTTAGATACAGACGCCCAAGGGCGTGTAACACCAACTCAGCTAATTGTGAGGCAGTAAATAATGGCGAATCCAAGAGTGTATGACGTTGATGCAGCGCTAGGCGCGGCAGTCAGCACTAACAAAGTTCTGAGAAACACTTACATGCTTTTGGGCATGACCTTGTTGTTTAGCGCTATTACCGCGGGCATCTCCATGTTTATGGGACTTCCTCAAGGCGCCGCTCTGATTCTGAGCTTGGTGGGCTTTGGACTGCTCTTTGTGGTCAATCGCACGGCGGACAGCTCTAACGGCTTGATTGCGATTTTTGCCTTCACTGGCGTTATGGGGGCATCCCTAGGACCTATGCTGAATTTCTACCTGGCGATGCCAGGCGGTCCCGCATTGGTCTTACAGGCCTTAGCAGGAACCGCAGTGGTCTTCTTTGGACTGTCGGCTTACGCCCTGACAACCCGCAAGGATTTTTCCTTCATGGGTGGCTTTTTAATGGTCGGACTTATCGTTGCGGTCGTGGCGATGATTGCTAATATCTTTCTCGCGATTCCAGCGCTCTCGCTGACAATATCTGCGGCGGTAATCATGATCATGTCGGGGCTGATATTGTTCGACACCAGCCGCATCATTAACGGCGGCGAGACCAATTACATCCGCGCCACGGTGAGTCTGTATCTGAACATCTACAACTTGTTCATTCACATCCTTCACCTGTTGACTGCTCTTTCCGGCGACGACTGATCACGCGGAATTAATCCGAGGGACAGTAGCTTAATTAAATAGTCTCGGATTTTTTGAAGAGCCCCGGCGTCGTCCGGGGCTTTTTTATGAGCACATTGTTTATACTCCCCGTCCATGCGTTACACCCTTCTTGTATTGAGTCCTCCAGATAGCGGTTCCAGCTGCCGCCACGCTCTGGAATTTGCTAAGGCTGTCTGTCGGGCAGGACACGAAATAGCCTGCGTCTTTTTCTATGACGCTGGCGTACTCACTGCACTCCCGGGAGCGGAGCCTAGCGCAGATGAAGAGGACCTTCGCTGTAACTGGCAGGCCTTTGCCCAGGACACGGACACACAGTTGGTTGCCTGTGTGGCTTCGGCGTTACGCTTTGGCCTTGGTGATGGGCGAAGCGACAGCGATCGTTGCCGCCCAGAGTTTGCCATCGCAGGTCTTGGCGAGTTCGTGGAGGCTTCCAGCAGCTCCGACCGCCTTTTGACCTTCGCAGATTAGAACACCGCTATGGCCTCTGACACTCCAAAGCCCGCACCGCTGGTGATATTCCAAAGGGCTCCGTATGAGGGATCTTTCGCGCGCTCGGCACTCGACCTGGCAATGAGCCTGGCCGTGTTTGCTCAACAACCCCAGTTGGTGTTCTGTGGCGAGGGCGTGTTGTCGCTCAAAGCAGGGCAAAGTACTGGGGCAATTGGCCGCAAGTCATTGCGGAAGGTCATAGAATCCCTGCCGTTCTATGACGTCGACGCTGTTTTTGTAGATGAAACTGCCGTAGAGGCCTTGGGACTGACATTAGAAGACCTTCCAGACTTTACAATCCTCCTGTCCAAGAACGAACTGAGAACCCTGATGCGTGAGGCAAGCCATGTCATTAGCCTCTGACAGATCACTTCACTGTCTTGCAAGTGCGCCGGAATCCCTAGCAGGCCAGCGTCTGTTGGCGCAATTGGAAAAGGATGATCCCGTGCTGCTTAATGGCCAAGCCGTGGTTCTTGCTGCGGCCTCTCATCCATCCATCACTGACTGGCTCGCTACAGGCGCATTGATCCACGCCCTGAAAGAAGACCTGCTCGCCCACGGCATAACAGACTTACACTCATCAGTGGTCTCCACCGATTACGCTGGCTGGGTAAGCTTGAGCGAGATCTACCGTACGCAAGTTCTTTGGAGATGAGTGCACCAACGCTTCCTGCGCTGACCGAAGAAGGGTTTCTGGTTAACCAGACAGACTGGAATCCGAGTGTTGCGGAAGAGCTTGCCCGCGCAGAGGCCATCAATTTATCTGAGGCACACTGGGAAATCATAGCGTTGCTACGAGAGTATTACGCGACCTACGACTCCTCACCAGCGATGCGTGCATTAGTGAAATTCTGCACATTACGCCTCGATGAGGATAAGGGCCGCAGTATCTATTTATTGAAACTCTTTCCTGGCTCGCCGGCGAAGTTGGCGAGTAAAATTGCCGGCCTTCCTAAACCTGCAAACTGCTTGTGACTATGCTGCCCTGGGAAACCAACGCTCAAGAATACGATCAACTCTTCGCACACAAGTGTGAGGACGTTGAAAAACGCATGCTGCCGCTCTCATTGCCGCCTGCCGTGCGCCATCCGTCGACCACAGAATCTTATCGAGTGCGGGCCGAGTTTCGCGTTTGGCACGATGAGGACGAAATTGACTATGTCATGTTCGACCCGGCAAGCCCACGAGCTCCCGTTGCGATCAAAGACTTTGTACCGGCACTGGCTCCTATCAGGGAGCTAATGCCAAGACTCCTAACTTATCTGAAGTCCCGGCCCACCCTGCGGAGAAAGCTCTTTCAGGCGGAGTTCATGGCCACCACGACCAAGGAGCTGCTGGTCACCCTAATTTATCACCGCCCCGTCGATGATCAATGGGAGCTGGAAGCAAGTGAGCTCGCCAAAGAATTTGATATCTCAGTTGTAGGACGGAGCCGTAAGCAAAAGCGCGTAATCGGACAGGATTACGTCAGCGATCAATTTTGCGTCAACGACCGCTGGTATCGCTATCGCCAGTACGAGCAATCGTTTGTACAGCCCAATGCACCGGTTAATCAGAAAATGCTCAATTGGGCCTGGACACATTCGGCGCAGTGCCCGGGGAATTTGCTGGAATTGTATTGCGGCAACGGCAACTTTACGCTTCCCCTTGCCTCGCAGTTTCCCCAAGTCATCGCTACAGAACTCTCCAAGAGCGGTACTCGTGCTGCTTTAGAAAACCTCCACGACAATCACATCGACAATGTTGCAGTAATACGCTTGAGTGCCGAGGAAGTGAGTCAAGCGATGGCTGGAGTTCGAGAGTTTCGACGACTCTCGGCGTTGCCCAAGCCACTGTCTGAGTACGATCTGCGATCGGTGTTTGTCGACCCGCCGAGAGCGGGACTGGACGACGCGACTCTAGAGTGTGTACGCCAGTTTGAAGCCATACTCTACGTATCGTGTAACCCGGCAACCTTAAAACAAAACCTGGAAGCCCTTGCAGATACCCATTCGGTGAAACATTTCGCGCTGTTCGATCAATTCCCTTACACACAGCACATAGAAAGCGCCGTATTACTCCAGCGAATCTAGACAGCCTCTCTAATACAACCCAGCCACGCACTTTGTGAGCAGCTCATCAACGCGATCGATATCGGCGGCGGTGACTTCCTGATAGGCGAGGTCCAACTCCCTGCAAACCTCTCGCGTGCGCAGTCGGCGTGTCAGCGTATTCGTAGGAACGTCCCGCTCCCAACATTCTATGTAGAGTCCCAGTGCAGGCACATAAAAATCCGCAGTCAGTGACTCCTCGACCGGCAGCCTCCTGTTTCGAGCATGGGCAAACTGCGCGGTGTAAAGCCAGTCGCAAACCCTGAGCTGTAACAAGCTATCTACGGTATGCCCATCAAGAGCATGGCGCTGCGTGTCCGGTTCGGCGCCCGACGCAGCATGCGCTTCGTTAGCCTCGGAAAAAAGATCTGGCGCCACATGGTCCAGTTCGGGCGCTTCGGCGGCTTCGATAACCGCGGAGCCAGAACCAGAATCATCAGTGGTAGTGCCATTACCGGCCAGGCGATTCAGCTCTCGATGAATCACTGCGTCGTCTACGATCTCGTGAGGCCAGCTTACTAACAGTAGACCATTGTCTTCATCGCGCTCCTGCCTTCCACCGAAGCGCTCACCGAGAGACGTAAGTTCCAGCCCTCGTCGGGTCAGATTAAGTAGCCCTAACTCAGCGAAATTCCTATTTATTTGGCGCACACCCAGGTGAGGATAGTACCTCTGCATCCCGCCGGGCATAATTCGCTGGTTGCTCTCGATTGCCGTAACCAGCGGATGCTCCATGAGGGTTTCCGGCCAGACGATGTAACGCCCGAATCGCTGACTCTCCTGATAAGCGCCGCCCTGCAGTTCACCTTTCGCCGTGAGCGCCCAACTTTTCCCCTGCCGCTGAATCCATTCATAGTCCCTCAAGGTGACAAACAATTGCTGAATGGGCAGCTTTAGGCGTTTTGCCAGAGCCGAGGTAGAGAGCCGACTGTCGTCGCTCTTACTCACCGCTTATGCAGTCTCTGCATAGCGTTGGGAGAGCGCGCTGTAGAGTTGCTCTTCGGCATCGGACGCGCCCGTGTCGATATCGATAAGAAGTTCCATCAGATGCTCGTTATCTTCTCGGCCTGACCAAAGCTTTCGGTAGCTCCCCTCTTTATAGCCATTATCCTGGCGGAAAAAGTTGAGTACATTTTTACCAAGGTAATGGCGATACAGTCCCGCAAAGTCCAAATCGACGGCGCTCAGTAAAGAGGCGAAAGAGACGACACAAAAACGTTGTTCACCGGCCGCGACAGCCGCTAGTGCCTCTGAGGCCTCGAGAATCCCAAGCTCTTGAGGGGCGTCCGGCCATACTCCCATGATGCTCTGGGCAAGCTGCTCGATTGGTGCATCCCCCTCAAAATAGGCCGACATGCCGAAGTGCCATATATCCACCACCTCGAGCTGAACCTGCTCCATATCCGGCTCCTGATGCTTCCACCACTTGTAACCGTGATGATCCACCAACTCAGCACACTCGACCCAAATAGCCCGGTGCCAGGCAAAATCCTGCGCAACCCACTGAGGGTGAACTCGAGTATTCATGCGATCCTGCATCCGCAACATCGTGGTAAGCGCTTCCTGCATTGACTCTCCTGATTATTCTGTAGCTGCTTCGTGCTGACTCGCTAAAGGCGGTGCTAAACATAGCAAGCTCCGGCGTGTTTGACACCCGAATCATTACACCAAAGGCAGCTGATTGGCAGGACTGCCACTCAGCCTGTCAGCTGCAGTCGCGAGGAAACCATTGATCTGTGCTGAGGCTGTCAAAGGGATCTGCTTCTATCACCTCAAAACACAGCTTCCCTATCTTCAAAAAGGATTGCCAACGACCACCTACGAAGGATCCGGGCGGCCCCTCTTCGACCGGCACCGGCGACGAGTAGGCGCCGGAACGCTCACCATAGACGTTGAGAGTGCTGAGCAGTTGCGGGTCAAAAACTGTCGAGGAACGCGGTGATCGTAAGGGGGCCGTCGCGCTAGGCTCTACCTCAGCTAGAGACAGATCTAAATCGTTGAACGTCGGTCTGCTTAGGGATGATTCGTCAACCGACTCACGGGGCTTCGTAACGACAGCACTATCGACTGCTGGAGACTTCTCTTGCAAGCCCTCGACTTCTTCGGCCATCGCGGCGGTGCTTGTTTTAGGTTTGGGCGGAGCTAACAGTTGGGGTTTGGCGGTCCTCACCAGCACCTCCAACGACCGGGCTTGCTCCGGCTCCCTAGGGGAAAAATTCGAGCTTTCCCAACGGTCAAAGATAAAAAGGGACAGAAGCGCGTGTGCAAGCACCGACAAGATCGCGGCAACAAGCAGCGGCGGACGCCTCCTACTCGGAACCTGTCGGACCTCTGCAAATGAAAAATACGCGGAATTCACCGTAACTCTGACCAACAACGCGCGCTATTTGTTCCGTGGAGTACAACGCTCAAAGTGACCGCTGTATTCATACCAATCGACCGAGGTAACAAACCCTTAGCCATTTCTGTGAACTTGCGTAATACTCATATCAAGCCCGACGCCTGGAACGACTCCATGAAACTACAAGTACTCGTCGTAGTTGCTCTCGCAGTGACAGCGCTACTCTCCGCCTGCTCCTCTACGGGAGGCTCCTCAGCTGGCACTGCAAATGGCACCACCAATGCCGTCGCCCAAGCGAATGAAGACGACCCGCTGATCTGCGAAAACTACATCCCATCGGGGACGCGAATCGCCAGAAAAGTATGTATCCGACAGTCCGAGAAGGATCGCATCCAGGAGCAAGCCCAAACCATTACGCAGGAAAACCAGCGCCGCGCTGTGATCGGAAGCCCCACAGGGAACGATTAGCGATAAACGGCGACTCTAGGTTTTGAGGCGTGCCTTTCCTAACAGCACTTCGTTGACATCGCCACGCGCCTGCCCTGTAACGACGAACAAGTACGCTGATAAGAAGAGAATTCCGCCAAACACCGCTACTGCGCCAAGGGCTAGGCCGGCCGCAGAAAACTGATGACGCCACGAGACCCATAAGCCAGATAAAAACAAATTGTTTTGTTGAAAGACTCTCAACTGCATTAAGCGCTGGGAGATATATTGGTGCCCGAGGCCGGAATCGAACCGGCACGACTGCAATAGTCGGGAGATTTTAAGTCTCCTGTGTCTACCAATTTCACCACCCGGGCAGTGCGGATCGCGAGGCGCAGGATTTTAGCACGCTGACCCTGCATTGATGCCAGTCTGGAGCCTAATATTTTCTACCCAATGCTAGACTGCCTACTTTCCTAGCAGCCTTACATGACCCGATGGCTCTGACTCCCCTACGCATTCTACTGACCTTGACGCTTACCTTGATCGTCACTCTCGCAATGGCTGCGGCAGTTTTTTGGGTATCTCCCGATCTCGCTATCCGTGCCCTTCAAAGCGCTACCGCCAGTTTCACACCCTACAAGCTCAATTTCGGCAACCCCAAACTACAGTGGTCGCCTTTCGAGTTTCAAACAGAGCTTCTTCTACTCAACTACGACGACCCATCGAGACCACCAGTGGTGTCACTACAGGCAGTCGAGTTTGCGATGCCCTTGCAGGAGTTGTTTTCTGGAAACATCAGTGGCGGATACTTTGAGGCGAAAAATGTTACTTACTACCTGGACAACGAAGACAGTAAAGAGCCGATTGATATAGAGGCGCTCCTCGCCCCGCTCTCACGCCTGCCCAACAGGATCGACCTGCAGTCTGTGCATCTCATATCGCGAAACGAGAGCCTCTGGATTTTTCCCCTCTACGATGTGCATGCCGATCGAAATGAGGCTGGCAGCATGGATATTACAGCCGGACTGGATGTTGCCGAACGCAAGGTAGAACTTGCCGCTGAGGCAAACTGGGTAAGCCGTGAAGGTCACCACAGACTCGAGGTCGACTCGGTTTTTACAGGTCTTGAAGAAGATTCACGTCTGCAGGCCACCGGTTATGTTGATGCCATCGATACGGAACTGAGCTACGAACTAGCCGTGAATGGACGGTATGAACGGGTGAGCGACTTTCTTCGTGCTCTGGATGGTGATGCCTATCCCTTCGCAGGCAACCTCACGGTAGAGGGAATACTCGAAGGAGGCCTGAAGGGCTACACGCTGACGCTAGATGAGATTGGCCTTAGCGAAGGAGACGTCTACATGTTCTCTGCCGAAGGCCAGATCACTCAAAATGGAAGCGAGCATGCGTCTTTGGACATCAACGCACAGGGCTCAGCGAAAGAGATAAACGAACTGCTACCTCATTCTGGAGCGTTCTCAGCGCTGTTGCAGCGCAGTGAAATAGAAATCGCCGTTCAAGGGACCCTTGATGAACCGCTTATCCAACGGGCTGCACTCGTACTCTATGGCGTAGGCGATACCCGTATAAGCCTCGTAACTCAAAGCAAGGCACTTCGGCTGAATGAGCTCGATAGCATACTTAACACCGAAACAGCCAGCGCAACCATAGAAGGCACTGTCGGAAACCTGGGGGAACTTCTTCTGGTAGCTGGCGCTGCATCAAAAGATGCCGTCCATGGGGCTAGATTGAACGAAACCAGTGCCTCCTTTCAAGGAAAGGCGCGCGGGAATATGCAAGAACTTCGGATAGATCTTGAAGGTCTCCGGGGTACTCATCCCATCTACGACCTTGAGAGCACGGCGAAGCTCTTATGGCACCAGAACGTTCTCTCAGCACCACAGCTTGATTTACGCATTAGCCATAGCGAGCAAGCCGAGCAAGTTCACGCTCGAGGCGCCGTAGCTGACGTACTTCAAGCTCGAGGAGTTGCTCTCGAGCTGGAACTAGACAATGTCTCCCCCTCTCCACTGTTGGATCTTTTGAGCATAGCGCCCCCTATCGAAATTGGAGCAGTTGATGGGAGTGCGCTCCTCCTGCGTGGGGGCGATACGCTCCGCCTTCGAGAAGTCGAAGCTAGGGTCCAAGCGTTACGAGGCCTCATCATTGAGCTCAGTGGCCAAGGGGCGATCTTTGAAAAAGAAATCACCGCCGACTTGCAATTGAACCTGATCGACACGACCGAGAACGCATGGGCCGCGCTATCGCTACCGATGGGCGCCCCTAAAAAATTCGAAACCACTGTGCGCCTCCGCCCAACCTACCTTACAGCTCTGTCCGATGTGCTTATAGGAGACACCCAAATCCAGAGCGTTGTCACCGGCGACATCGACCGACTCACCCTCGACCGATTGTCAGTAGATTTATACACCCCTAACTTGCACCTCGACGACTTTGCATCCCAAAGCACCGAAGCAGACCCCGCTGCTGTCAAAAGCTCATTGAGTCTTAAGGGCCTCAATGATGTCCTGCCAGAGTTCCCTACCTCAACGACCCTTCGCAGCCGCAAGGTAACCGGCCCTTTGACCCAGCTCGAGGATCTTAGCGTTGCGATAGACACCGGCGCGGGGCGTTTAACCCTCCGGGAATTCGATGCACGCTACGCAGGTGGCGAACTGATTTTAAGGGGCAATATCGATAGCACAATCGATCCACTAGCAGTCAGTCTGGCAGGCCGCGGAATCAGAGTGCCTCTAGGCGCTGTTACCGAGGATCTGGGACTCCAGCAAAACGTCAGTGGTGCCTTTAGCTTTCAGGGCGGCCTGGTAACGAGAGGGGTCGCTCAAAAAGATTGGGAAGGCAATCTCCAGGGGCGTCTATCTACCGCGCTCAGCGATGTCACAGTGAGCGGCGCTGCCTACGACTTGCTAATGAGTAATCTTCTAGCGTGGCTAGTTAAGGGAGCCGGCGAAAAAACCACGACCTTTGACTGCACGATGGCGCAATTCGACATCGCTGAGGGCGTAGCACGAAGTGACAGCATCTACATCGAAACCCCGCGTATGCTAGCCACGGGGAAAGCTTCCATAGACTTACCCAGGAGCAAGATCGACGTTCGCATCGAGCCTCGCTCCAAGTCCCGTGCGATCCAGTTCCCCAGCGCTATCCGGATCGTTGGTGATTTGAAGGACCCGAAAGTCAGTGCCTCGGCCCTGCAAGCCGGTGCTGACTTGTCTGCTCAGGCCTTACTGTTATTGCCAAGTCTGACTCTCAAAATCTTTGGCCTTGACGGCCCCGATGATCAAAACAGACCCTGTGAAACCAAGGCTTCCTGAGCCTCACGGGGGATCGACGACATGCTACACTCGCGGCCTCCAAGCTAGGGATTAAATACAAAAATGGCGCAAGCTCGGGGCGAATTTTCTTCACGTTTTGGTTTTATTATGGCGGCCGCTGGCAGCGCGGTGGGACTAGGAAACATTTGGGGGTTTCCGACCCAAGCGGCCAGCAATGGCGGCGCTGCCTTTCTCATCGTTTATCTAATTCTCGCTTTCGTTCTCGCTTACCCAGCACTCATGGCGGAGTTGGTTCTGGGCAGGCACGCTCACGCCAATGCGGTTACTGCACTTAAGGGTACCAGCGAAAAACCCGTGCTGAGAAACCTCGGTGCCACCGCTGGCATAGTGGGCTTCATTGTTGCGAGTTTAATCTTGAGCTTCTACGCCATCGTCGCCGGTTGGATGATTGCGCACTGCCTTTCTTCCCTTGCATCACTTTTCGGCGCAGATGCGATCGCGCAATGGCTGGTAGGGTTTTCCCTATCGCGTAACGTGGTTTTCATGGCTCTTTTTATGGGACTTACCATATCGATCATTTCAGCCGGCGTACGCAACGGCATTGAGCGATGGTCTAGTCGGCTAATGCCTTTACTCCTACTCACACTGTTCGCCTTGGTCGCCTATGTCCTAACCCTGGATGGAGCTAGCGAAGGCCTTCGCGTCTACCTGATGCCCGACTTTGAAAGCGCCTTATCGCCCCAGTTAATTATCAAAGCTCTGGGCTCCGCTTTTTTCTCATTGTCACTGGGCGTTGGGACAATGCTGATCTACGGCTCTTACATCAGTGACAAAGAGAACTTACCCGTCGCAGGTGGCTTGGTGACCGCGGTGGACATTGGAATTGCAGTACTTGCGGGTTTTCTCGTACTCCCGGCCATGTACGTTGCACTCAATAATGGGGTGGAAATTTTTGCCGAGAACGGCACCCTCCTTTCCGAAGACACTCTGATTTTTACGGTACTCCCCGAGCTCTTCTCAAACATGGGATTGGCTGGAGGTGTTGTATCACTGACGTTTTTCTTTCTTATGAGCATCGCAGCGCTAACCTCGTCCATATCGATGCTAGAAGTACCCGTGGCTTACACCATAGAGAATCACGGCGTAGATCGGCTAAAGGCGGTTTGGGTGATCGGCACGATTATCGCTATCGTGAGCCTGATCATCCTCCTCAACTTTGGCTCCTTGTTCGGTCTCGTGATCGCGTTTACTACACGATACAGCCAACCTCTTCTGGGCTTTGTATTTTGTATATATGTTGGTTGGATATGGCATCGCGATGCGGTGCTCACGGAACTTAAGAAAGGCGCCCCAGAAATAGCCGACGGCTGGTTTTGGAAGATATGGCCCTGGCATCTCCGCTTAGTATGCCCTTCGATAATTCTGCTGATTTTTGTGCAATCCCTGCGCTAAGCAAGGAGCCCTCTATGACATCCGTAGCCAGCTAGTACCGTGCGTAAATTTGTCTTTCTGTTCACCGCTCTGCTCTTAGGGCTATTCACGCTAGAGCTGTTAGAGCCGGTTCAAGCAGCGGTAATCCAGCCTTTTACGGGATGGTTAGCGGACGTAAGTGCAGCGATCATAATCCCCTTTGACGAGCACGTGCGAGCAAGCGGCCGAATAATCAGTCATACGCAAACGGGTTTTGCGGTATCTATTGAAGCCGGTTGTAACGGTGTAGAAGCGGCCATCGTGCTCATTGCTGGCGTTTTAGCGTTTCCTGCGAGCGTAAAACGAAAGCTGGCAGCCATTTCTTTGGGCTTCCTAGCCATTCAGGTAATGAACATTGCGCGCATCATCAGTCTGTTCTACCTGGGGCAATGGAATTTAGACGTATTCACCTGGACGCACCTCTACCTCTGGCCGGTACTTATCATGCTGGACGTACTCGTAGTATTCATGCTGTATCTGCGATACCTATCGCAGAACACTGCCGCAAGCGCATGATTGCCTATCTCGAGCATCGTCCCCTGCTGCGCTTCACGCTGATAGTTTTTGCGCTGCTACCCGCCTGCTTTTTGGTCTGGTACTTTCTCGGAAATTTTATAGCGGCGCCCGCTGTTGTTTTGGTCGAACCCGTCCTGATTGCCTGGCTGGGGGACACCGTGGCAAGCGTCGGGCTCCAAGGCACCGACTTGCTGATCATGTCCAACTACGGCGAAGACGGTGGCCGCATCATGGCAGCCGAGCAAGCCGGCAATCAGCTTGGTTATACGATTAATACACGGACACTTTCTTACTCAATACCCTTCTTCACCGCGCTGCATCTAGCCACGCCTATGCGTGCGAGCTGGGAGAAGTTCGCCTGGTGCCTTTTAGGCTTGTGGATACTGCTTGCACTGGGCCTTATCAGCACCGCACTGAAAGACCTCATGCTGGGATTGGGCGCAGCGTTCATGGAGAGCGAGGCGGTACCGCCCACGGACATCATCGCCCTGGCCTACCAGTTCTCAACGCTGATGGTTCCACCCCTCGCACCCGTCCTGCTGTGGGCCTATACCGCTAAGGACTCCCCAACCTTTATCGGCTTACTGCCCGAGGCGATAAGACCTTCCCTCACCAGTGAGGACAATGACTGATCGCGAAGGAGCCAAGGCTTACCCTCGCATCTGCTGTAATTGGCGCAACTGGTTGTGCAACCACGACAGGGTAAACGATTAGAATCAGCTGGCATTGCGCAGCTCTCCTGAAGCAAGAGACTGTCGATTGAGTTCGGCTTGAAACTCGGCACCGCGTTCCTCCAGTACAGCTTGCAAGGCTTTTTCCATAAGATGCCTTGCTTGGCCCGTGTATGCGTAGATGCATGAGTGCACGGCGGCATCGTGCCAGTTATCTATCGAACAGGACGCTGAATACTCTTCGAAGTTGGCAAGCGCCGTAATCAAGTCAGAGATATGCTTCGGACACTCGCAATCAAGGGTACTTTTGAGATTCGCCGCTGCGGCTAATTCCGCCGACTGAAACTGCCGCGCTTTACCGGGCATCAATTCGCCGAGGTTTGTCTCACCGGTGTGTATCGATGACTCCGCAACACCACGAGCGATCTCAAAAGCCAGCTTTCCGGAATCTGGCGGAAACTCCATAACGGCTATATCGGACTTGTCGAGTTCCTCGAGCCAATGCTCATTACCGAAGCGGTAGGCAACGATAATCCTCGACGCCACTCCGGCACGCTGAAAACTTTGGAGCTTCGCGACCTGAGCACTGCCCAAAGAGCCACACTCCACAACCAGAACGTCGTTTTCTTCTATGGCATCGAACGCGTCTTCATTGATGTCGGCGAGCTCGGTCCTGGCAAGGTGAGCGTTGACGTTGCTTACACAGCCCTGATGCTTATCCAACCAATCACACAGGGCCACTCCGAGAAAAACCGCCCGGGGCTTTACCGCTGCATCCGCACCGCGCCCACGAACACCGCGCTGCTTGAGAAGCATCTCCAGGGTTTTACGCTCGGACTTCGCTATCTCACCGATACGTGCCCCGTCATTAACCAAAGACGCTACAAGCTGTAGGTGCTCCAGATCTGACTGAGTGTACTGCCTGCGACCCGTAGCCGACTTGTGACTGGCCCCTAGACCATAGCGCCGCTCCCAGACCCTGAGGGTGTCTGGCTTCAGCCCGGTTAAGCGGGCTACGGTACCAATGCCGTAAAGCGGACGAGGTTCAAATATCGCTGCGTTCATGGTGAGCTCTCATATGGTGTCGTGGTAGTTACGCGACAAAAGATGTACTAGATCTACCCATACCTCCTGGTTGTTCATGTTTTGTCGAAAACATACCCGGACAATTCGCATTTAGCGGTATCCAATTCACGACAAACCCTCGTATACCTAGACATCAAGTTATCGAGGCAGACGAGTTGGAATCGCTAGCAGTAGAAACCGAAGACCGTGATCTGGAGCGCCTGTTCGCGGAGGCACGCCGCTATCCACTTCTTACCAGTCAGCAGGAGCAGTCCATAGATGGTTCTAAATGGTTAGCCGTCCGAGAACTCAGAAAGCTTCTCACGCGAGATGACGTAGCACTTCATTACCTTCGGGCGTGGAGTAGCAACACAGCGCTGACCCCTCTGGACATTGCATACTTCACGAACCGGGAGCACCACTTCATTCTGCGTAGGGAGCTGTCGAGCTACATGGCAGATGGCAAGCAGGCCGATCGTATGGAGGCTCTCCATACTGCGTTACAGAAAAAAAGGACTCCACGCACCCTTGACCAGCGCATGGGCGACCTGGAACTTCCGGCAAGCCTCGCGGTGGGGCTCGCCGTTGTTGTGCTCAGGCTCGATGGTGTGAAACTTCAGGACAGCGTTGCTGATGCGCTACAACAATGGGCAACGTATTGGACCCACACGGAAAAGCGCCCAAAACAGCGGTTAGACGCCTCAGTGCGTGAGCAGATGATCGCTCATCTGGAGAGTTACTCTGACGCTCGAGACACACTGACTATGCACAACCTCAGACTGGTGTACTCAATCGCCGGACGCTATCGCGGCAAGGGCGTCAACTATCTTGATTTGATTCAGGAAGGGACCCTCGGTCTGATCCGCGCCGCTGAGAAATACGATCATAGTAAGGGCTTTCGCTTTAGCACCTACTGCTTTAACTGGATAACACAGGCAATTCGAAGACACGTCGGAGATACCGGCGGGCTCATTCGCTACCCTACCCATGTCCAAGAGCAGGTAAACAAGCTTTACCGTTTGCGTGTCACCGAGAAGCAGCGCACCGGCGAAGAGCCCGGCGACGCGGCCCTTGCTGAAGCGGCAGGCTTGAGTCTCGAGAAAACCCGTGACCTGTTGCAGCTGCGTAATCTCGGGGTATCCCTGGACGCTCCGCAGTACGACGACGACGAGGGCACGCTACTGGATACCATGAGCGGTGGACCCTTTGGAGCATCAGAGTCGGAAGCCGAAACTGAGTCCCTGCACGACCGGCTGCTACTGGAAATGGAAAGCCTGGATAAAGCTGAGCGTGAGGTTGTCATAGCCCGCTGGGGTTTACACGACGGCCCGCCATTGTCGCGAGCAGAAATTGCAGATCGCATGTCTGTGAGCAGAGAGTGGGTACGGCAACTAGAGCGAGCAGCCTTGACTAAACTGAGCGCTAACGAGCGTATCCGCGCAGCATTTTCGGATTACATCGACGCCGCTGACTGAGCTACCGGCACCTGCAAAAACAGGTGTCGATTGTAGTTAGCGCTCGCCTTCGATTTGCAGGAGAGCGTCATCAATACTCGGACAGGAGAAGGAAAAACCCACAGACATTAGCGCAGCAGGTAATACTCGCTGTCCTGTAAGCAGCAGCTCATCGGCCATTTCACCCACCATCGCTCGCATTACGAAACCGGGCATCGGGATAGCGACGAGGGTGCGATGCACTTTGCGCATTGCAAAACAGAATCCACGGCTGCTTACCGGCTCAGGCGCTGTGACATTGACCGGACCGTCAAGCTGGTCGTTTTCCAGCGCAAAGCAAAAAGCGCTCACCACATCGTCTCGATGGACCCAACTCAACCACTGCTTACCGTCACCAAGCCAGTTTGCTACCCCCATTTTGAAGGGCTGTGCCATTTGAGCGTAGGCCCCGCCACCCTCGTCCAGTACAACCCCCAAACGCAGAAGACAGACTCGAGCATCCCCCGCAGCCTCGACGGCGGATGCCTCCCAATCGCGGCAGAGTTTCGCGGAGAAGCCGTGGCCTGAACTTGAATCTTCGCTTAACTCTTCGTCTTCCCTCGGGCCGTAGTAGCCAATAGCGCTGGCATTCAACCAAATTGATGGTCGTTGCTCTGCAGCGGAAAAGTACTCCCCCAGTGAGCGGGTCAACGCAACTCGGCTGGAAATAATCTCGTCTTTGTACGCCGTGTTCCACCGCTTGCCTGCCAGCGATGCGCCCGCGAGATTAATGACAACATCAATTGACTCTGTGATCTCCTCAAGCTGTTGAATGTAGGTTACGCCCGCAATAGTTGAGGGCGAAGCTTGGCGGCTGAGAACGGTGACGGAATGTCCTTTGTCGAGAAGCGCCGGAATCAGTGCTTCACCTATAAATCCTGTCCCGCCGGTAACCAGAATTCTCATTTAGCGATCTCCAAAAAATACATGATAGGTACTTGCGCCATGCGAATTCAGATCAAAAACCGGACAGTCAATCCACGGGAGCAAGCCACAACGTATGATGTAGTCATGGACATCACTGCCACAAACCTTGCCCAGGATTTCATTGCCGAGCTCACTGAAGCAACCCCAGCGCTCGTTGTTACCGGTGCCGGGATCAGTGTCTCCACAGGAATCCCTACGTATCGCGATGAAACTGGGAAGTGGCTGCGCAGCGACCCTATCACTCATCAGCAGTTCATGGGAGATTTTAGGCAACAGCAGAGGTATTGGGGTAGATCCCTATTGGGATGGCCCGCGGTACGTGATGCTAAACCTGCAGCGGGCCATCGCTTGCTTGCCCAGTTAGAGCACAAGAGCTTCCTCTCTCATATCGTCACCCAGAATGTGGACAGACTGCACCAGCGCGCGGGGAGCACTAGGGTCACAGATCTCCACGGCCGCCTTGATCGCGTCGTTTGTCTGAGCTGCAAAACATTTTTCAGTAGAGACCTTCTCCAGAAAGATTTGGAACGCCTCAATCCCGGAATAAACCACTCTACTGTCGCGGCACGGCCCGACGGCGATGCCGATATGCCAGATCAAACCGTAGAAAGCATCAAAGTGCCCAAATGCCGGGAGTGTGAAGGCACTCTGATGCCCGACGTGGTTTTTTTCGGAGGCAGCATTCCTTCCGAGCGAGTGGCCGAGAGCAAACTGGCGCTTGGGCGCTCTAACAGTCTACTGGTTATAGGCAGTTCACTGCAGGTTTACTCAGGTTATCGTTTCTGCAAGTGGGCTGCCGCGGCAAACAAACCGATATTTTTAATAAACCCCGGTAAGACAAGAGCAGACGATATGGCGAAGAAGTGGCAGGTTGACGCAGACACCGGCCTTGAGACCCTACTCGCGGCGATACGAAAAAAGAGCACCAAACAAACGCATACAGGAAACACGGCGGCATGACGGATACGATCATTCTTTGGTTCAGGCAAGATCTTCGGCTCAACGATCACCCTGCCCTGGAGGCAGCGGCTCGCGAAGGTACTCGTGTGCTGCCGCTGTACATTCTTGACGACGAGACACCGAATGAATGGCGGATGGGTGGTGCTAGTCGCTGGTGGCTACATCACAGCTTAAGTGCGCTAGGCAAAGATTTAGCGACCGCAGGAGGCCAGTTGATACTACGTCGGGGTGAGCCGTCCACCATCCTTCAAGAGGTCTGTGAAGCATCGGGTGCCAAAGCAGTTTACTGCAGCCGTCGCTATGAACCCTGGGCAAGTGCGCAGGAGAAGATGCTCCACCAGACGCTCGACCGCCAAGACATAGTCTTCAAACGCTTTGGTGGGACCCTCCTCCATGAGCCCGGTCAGGTGATGACCCAAGGTGGAGGTCCATTCAAAGTATTCACGCCGTTTTGGCGCGCATGCCAGCGGATAGAGATGGCACCCCCGGTAACATCAGCAGCAAAACATTGGGCGGATCCGGTCCAGAGCGATGATTTGGATGATTGGACATTACTCCCCACAGCGCCGAACTGGGCAGAGTCGTGGAATGATTATTGGCACCCTGGCGAGAATGGCGCCCAAGGGCGTCTTCACGAGTTCCTCGATGACGTAGTCGCTCGCTACGCTGAGGAGCGGGACTTCCCCGCTGTGGAGGCTACTTCGCGTCTGTCTCCGCATTTACACCACGGGGAAATTTCCCCTCGACAAATTTGGGCTATGTGCGAGCAAAAAAAGCTGGAGAGCCCCCATAGCGAGACCGCGGTCAAAAAGTTTCAAGCTGAAATAGGCTGGCGCGAGTTTTCCTATCATCTACTGCACTTCTTTCCCGGCATACCCGAATCCTCCTTCAAAGAGAATTTCACCGAGTTCCCCTGGCAAGCGAATGAGGAACGTCTACGCTGTTGGCAAGAGGGGAACACCGGCTACCCTATTGTCGACGCGGGTATGCGAGAACTCTGGGCGACAGGCACTATGCACAACCGCGTGCGCATGGTCGTGGCATCTTTTCTATGTAAACACTTATTGCAGCACTGGCGTTCAGGTGAAGACTGGTTCTGGGACACCCTGGTCGATGCGGACTTAGCCAGTAACGGATGTAGCTGGCAATGGGTTGCAGGCAGCGGCGCAGATGCCGCGCCCTACTTCCGAATATTCAATCCAGTGACTCAAGGTGAGAAGTTCGATAAGAAGGGAGAGTATGTTCGCCGCTGGGTACCAGAGGTCGCGAAACTGCCAAACAAATATCTGCACAAGCCTTGGGAAGCTCCGGCAACGGTCCTTGAAGAGGCTGGGCTAGAGCTAGGCCAGACTTACCCCGAGCCCATAGTGGATCATCGCGAAGCCCGTCAGGCAGCGCTGGACGCCTATGAGCATATAAGGCTTTCAAACACCGCGTCGGCGTAAGCGAACCAGCTCCGCAATAATGGATACTGCGATCTCGGGCGGCGTTTTGCTGCCGATATCCAGGCCCACAGGCGCATGTAGTCTGTCGATAGCTTCCGTCGCGACTCCCAGGGTCATCAATCGCTCCTTACGCTGCGCCGTTGTTCGCATTGAGCCCAGTGCACCGACGTACCAGGCCTTTGATTCCAATGCCTCCATGAGCGCCATATCGTCTATGCGGGGGTCGTGAGTTAACGTTATGACCACGGATTGAGGGTCATCAGCATGTGCCCGAACGGCATCATCGGGCATCGCTGGCAGGAGACTTACCGGAGGCCCACGCCAGTCGGCTCGGGCTTCCTCTCGGGGATCGCAAACCAGCACATCGTAATCCAGACCCAAAGCTAGTTCAGCGACACTGGCGGCCAGTTGCCCCGCCCCTACAAGCAACATTCGCTGTCGCGGGCCAAAACTCTGGAGCAGTGTTTCGTCGCTAAAGGCCAGCTCGCAAAATCTTTCAGCGACACTGACAGTGGTGTAACCCTGCTGTCGATTAACTGATCGCGTGACAACCTGCCGAGTCTCGATGGTGTCTTTCACTGACTGCAGCCAATGAAGGTCTCTCGACGCAATCAAACACTGAAGGAACACGGTAAGGTGCCCACCACAGGGCAAACCCAAGCGAGCATTTTCTTCAGCTGAAACACCATATTCGAGGACGTGGGGTACATCAGTAGCGAATTCGCCGCGGACAATACTTGCCTGGAGCTCGTCTTCGACGCAGCCGCCCGAGAGGGAGCCGACCTGAGACGTGGGCGGAAGAAAAAGGGCTAAGGAGCCTGCGGGCCTTGGTGACGAGCCATGCACAGCGACAACAGTCGCCAGCCAGCAATCTTGCCCTCGGCTCACTGCGTTTAACGCTTCACTCAAAACTGCGTAGTCTTGCGTCTGCACTTCGCTAAATCACATCGCCAGGGGACATAGCAATGTCGCGTGACTGTAAAAATGGAGGCTCGGGTCGGAATCGAACCGGCGTTGACGGATTTGCAATCCGCTGCATAACCACTCTGCCACCGAGCCTAAAATCTGGAGCGGGAAACCGGTTTGAACCGGCGACCTCAACCTTGGCAAGGTTGCGCTCTACCAACTGAGCTATTCCCGCTAAGATTCCCGCAGCTCCTGCGGGACGCGTATTGTAGGGTTTGATCAAAGCTAGTCAAGCAGTAAGCGCGGCTGAGTCACTCACTCAGCAGATTCTTCGGCTAACACATGCTGTGCCGCACGGAGGTACTGCCACATGGACCAAATCGTCAATGCCGCGGCAATGTACAAAAGCAGTACGCCTAGAGCGAGTATCTCGCTGCCGTCCCTCTGTGCATCCACAGCGAGCAAGACCACAATAGACACCATCTGGAATCCGGTTTTCACCTTCCCGATCATCGATACCGCCACCGACGTCCGTTTACCCAGCTCAGCCATCCACTCTCTAAGAGCTGACACGACGATCTCCCGGCCAATTATCACGCAAGCGGCCAGGGTGAACAGCAAGTCGTTGTGCCGCTCTACCAACAGTACAAGAGCGACCGCGACCATTAGCTTGTCAGCTACGGGATCAAGGAAAGCACCAAAGGGGGTCATCTGCCCCAAACGCCGAGCCAGGTACCCATCAAACCAATCTGTGATCGCCGCAACCGCAAAAATCGCCGCTGCGGCCAAAAGATGCCCCTCAAAAGGCATGTAAAACACGCCGACCATTACCGGAATCAGCATGATTCTGAGCAATGTTAAGGAATTGGGTATGTTTAGAGACATAGTTTTAGGGACATATGTTTAAAGACAACGACTCATTCTCAAGAAACTAGTCGGCAACACCGTGTAGGTGATCGTAAATGGTTTGCGCCATGTTAGCACTGATGCCCGAGATCTTTCGAAGCTCTTCGACACTTGCATTCTCCACAGCAGCTGCACTCCCAAAGTGGCGCAAAAGCTCTCTTCTCCGCTTGGCGCCAACCCCCGCGATGGACTCCAAAGAGCTTTGCTTACGCTGCTTGTCTCTACGATTGCGGTGTCCCGTAATCGCAAACCGGTGAGCCTCATCTCGTATCTGCTGTATTAGATGAAGAGCGGGGTTATCAGACGCCAATTGCAGCTCCCGCCCACTGTCTCCAAGGATGAGGGTCTCGAAACCAGCCTTGCGTGTGGTGCCTTTGGCCACGCCTACAACTTCTACAGCTGATACTTGGAGCTCCTTGAGTACGTCCAACGCCTGAGTCACCTGCCCTTTGCCGCCATCAATAAGCAAAATATCCGGGAGCGTCGCTCCCTCATCTCTTAATCTTCGAAAACGCCGTGTTAGAGCCTGATGCATTGCGGCGTAATCGTCCCCGCCCTCAATCCCATCAATATTGAATCGCCGATAATCAGACTTCCGTGCACCATTCCCATCGAACACAACGCAGGATGCAACGGTAGCCTCTCCACTGCTGTGACTAATATCGAAGCACTCGATACGTTGAGGATGCACTTCCATCTCCAGAGTTTCCTGCAGCATTTGCAGTCGTTCCTGAACGGTTTGCTTTCCCGTGAGATGGGCAATGAGGTTGGTCTCTGCTGTTTGCGCAGCCAACTGTAGCCAGCGCGCCCTGGCTTCTCGAACCCGCTCCCGCATTACAACCTTCCGTCCTGCCCGATCACTAAAAACTTCCGCAAGAGTAGCCGCGTTATCGGGCACGTGGCTGAGGATCAACTCCGGCGGCACGCGCTGTTCACCATTGAGGTAAAACTGCGGTAAAAAGGCCTCCAGAACCTCAGCTTCGGTACTCTCCAATCGTAGTTTTGGATAGAAAGATTTACTGCCTAAAACCCTGGCGTCACGTACAAAGAGCACTTGCAGGCAGCACTGTCCTCCCTCCATCGCCGCCGCAACGACGTCGAGATCACCGCGCCCGCCCTCTATGCCCTGGGTATTCTGGACTTGCTGCAAATGTTGGATCTGATCCCGCAGAGTCGCAGCCTTTTCATAGGCCAATTCCGCAGCCGCTTGCTCCATGTCATCGGCAAGGCGAACCTGCAACTCCCGTGACTTCCCCAAAAGAAAAAGCTCGGTTTTCTCAACCTGCTCTGAATACTCCTCGGGCGAAACCAGGTCAACGCAAGGCGCTGTGCATCGATCAATCTGATGTTGCAAACAGGGCCTTGAACGATTGCGGAAATAGCTATCCTCGCACTGCCGCACTTTAAAAACCTTCTGCAAAAAGTGCATAGACTGGCGCACTGCACCGGCGCTCGGATACGGCCCAAAATACCGACCCTTTTTGCGCTTTCGACCTCGATGCACCGTCAAACGAGGAAACTCGTCCTCACTGGAAAGAAAGATATAAGGATAGGATTTATCGTCCCTGAGCAGAATATTGTAAGGCGGCTTATGGGTCTTTATGAGGTTATGTTCCAGAAGCAGCGCATCAGCTTCTGTGGACGTCACCGTGACCTGAATATCACGAATACGCATAACCAATGCCACGGTCTTTGCGTTGAGGCCGCTATTCCTGAAATAACTGCTGACCCGATTCTTAAGATTGCGGGCTTTACCGACATACAGCAACTCTCCCGCAGCGTCGTACATCTGATACACGCCACAGCGGGACGTCAGGGTTTTAAGAAACGCTTCGGAGTCGAAGTCGCCCTTCTCAGGCCGAGCATCGGAAACCAATTTCGATTTTGCTTCAGTGATAGCTTTTGGTTCAGTCATGGATTTTGGTTCAGTCATAGAAGCGTGGCTCTGGTTCGAGCATCACCGTAAAGCGTCCTTTCACAACCCCCTGCACATGTTTGGCCAGCTCCCGAACATCGGCCTGATAAGCCTTGCCATTTGTGACTAACACCAGGGCATGCTGCTCAGAGATCGACGCCGGTCCCTTAGAAAAGCCGGGCAGCCCTGCTCTTTCTATCAACCAAGCGGCGGATACTTTGAACTGCTCGCCGGCAACTGGATAGACGGGAACCTCTGGCTCGATAAACTGAAGCTTTTCCAATTGCTTACGGGACAAGATCGGATTTTTAAAAAAGCTGCCGGCGTTGGGAATCTCATCCGGATTCGGCAAACGCTCTCTGCGCAGTGCTACCACCGCCTCAAAAACGGCAGTCGGCGAGTTCTCTCCGTCAGCTAGACTTGAGCGAAGAGCGGGATACTCGACGTTCACCACCGGGACTTTGCTAAGGCAAAAGTCGACGTGGCTGATCAAGAATTTATCTCGAAGGTCGTGCTTGAACACGCTGTCGCGATAAGCAAATTCGCACTCTTCAGAGCTCAGGCTTCGCGGCTCACCGCTATGCAGACTCACGCCATGCACTGCCACCACGAACTCGTTGAGCTCACGGCCGTAGGCCCCGATGTTTTGTACAGGAGCCGCGCCCACGAGACCCGGTATGAGCGCGAGATTCTCGAGCCCATAGAAACCATTTTGGAGGGTCTCACTAACAAGAGAGTGCCAGCCTTTCCCCGCTCCAACACGCAGCGTAACGCTGTCCGCGGTCTCGCTGAGCACAGAGACAGAGTCATCACGGACCGTGATAACCCCAGCCGCTAGCTCCGGAGGAAGAACTACGTTGCTACCAGCACCCAGTGGGCATAAAGGCAGGCCTGACGCCTGACTCCAGTCAATAGCCGGGCGCACATCTTCCACCCCCGAGACTTCAAAAAGTCTGTGCGCCACACAGCGTAAAGCGAGGGTATTCGCAATCCTGGATGACAAGTCCTGATCCTGCAAATTACCCACTCGTCTTCGTAGATTCCTGCAGCCGCACAAAGTGCTCCCGAACCCTACCGAGATCTTCCGGTGTATCTATTCCACCCGGGACTGGTGCGCAGGCGACCTCCACGTGGATCTCCTCGCCGTGGTAAAGAGCCCGAAGCTGTTCTAAAGACTCCTTTTTCTCCATAGGGGTCGGGTCCCACTGCGTATAACGTTTCAAAAAGCCTGCCCTGTAGCCATACAGACCGATATGCCTGAACCACTCACCCTCAGGCATTACGCCGGACTCCCACTGATAGTCTCTCGGCCAGGGAATTGTTGCACGGCTGAAGTACAGTCCTCGGCCATTTGCATCAAAGACAACTTTGACGGCGTTGGGATCGCAAAGCACATCGACATCGGTGATAGCTTCGCAAAGCGTTGCAATGCTCGCTGATGCGTTCTTGGCTAGATTCGACGCAACCTGATCGATGGTCGCAGAGGGAATCAAGGGCTCATCGCCCTGCACATTCACCACTATCTGATCATCGCTAAGGGACAGCTGGCCGGCGACTTCTGCCAATCGATCAGTGCCGCTGGCATGATCTGTACGCGTCATTAAACACTGTGCTCCAAAGGCTGAACACGCATCCTGGATCCGCTCATCATCGGTTGCGACAACCACCTGGCTGGCCGCAGAGGTTCTGGCACGCTCCCACACGTGCTGGACCATTGTCTTTCCGGCAATGTCTGAAAGCGGCTTACCGGGCAAACGGGTGGACGCATAACGGGCCGGTATCACTACGACAAAACTCATTTCCGATCCTCGCCTATCTGCCCTGTGCTCTTTGCAGCCAACCCTGAACGATCCACCAACTGATCAACAAAACCCTCAGGAAACTCAATCTCCATATCCAAAATCCAGGCATCCACCTCAAGCTCCTCGGGACACTTCACCGCATCCTTTGCCGTCATAACAATGGGCAAATCGCTTAATGCGTCAAAGTCGCCAACCTGGTACTCCCGGTGATCAACAAAACGGTGCTCTACCGGCGTAAGCCCGAGGTTTCGCAGGCTATTAAAAAATCTTTGGGGCTGCGCTATCGCGGCGACTGCATGCACATCCGGACCAAAGCCCGGAGCACTAGTGCTCCGGGTTTCCCCATCAGAAAGACGCCTGAACTGTAAGGCCTTATACGCGGTCCCCGAGTGCGGATCCTCGCCCCCTCGCAGCAAAAAGAAATCCACGGTCGCAAGACGACGCCTGGGCTCCCGAAGGGGCCCCACGGGTAGCAGGTGACCATTACCAAAACCCGTTTTCGCATCACTGGTAACTACTTCAACATCACGATCCAATGCGTAATGCTGAAGACCATCGTCTGAAACAATGACATCTACACCCTGTTTGGCTGCATGCTTAGCTGCTGCAAAGCGATCCTTGGCCACGACTACCCTTGCAGGCGTGCTTTGCGCGATCAGTAAGGCCTCGTCCCCAACCTCACGATAATCACTGTCGGCGCTAACAGGAATCACCCCTCTTCCCGACCCGCCATAACCCCTACTGACCACTGCAACACGTAGACCTCTATCTGCCAATGCCCGGACAATCCCGATAACCACGGGAGTCTTCCCCGTGCCTCCAACAGAGATGTTACCCACAACAACGACGGGTACCCCAGGGTGCCCGCTTGCAAACCACCCCTTGCGATAAGCCGATCGGCGCAGGGCTGTGAGACCGGCAAAGAGCCATTCGAGCGGTAACAGGAGGAGCAGTAGTTTGGGGGGCTGAAACCAAGCGCGCTCTATTGCCAGTGCAAATCGATCAAACATCAGAATCACTGCGTCTGAGGTGTAGGCTGAACGGACGCTATGCTTAGTCGGCTAAATCCCATTTGCCCTGCCGCATCCATGGCCCTAACCACAGATTCATGCGCAGCCTGCGCGTCGGCAGATATCACTAGCGGGAGAGTCGTATCGCCCTCAGACACCTTGTAAACCGCTGCCTGCAAAGTCCGCATGCTGGTATCAACGAGTGCGCGCCCGTTAACCCGATAATTGCCCGCTTCGTCGATAAGAATCTCTACTTGCTTCTCAACCTCATCACGGACAAGGCCTGTTGCCTCGGGCAGGTCCACAGACAACTGAGTTTCACGGGTAAATGTCGTCGACACCATGAAGAAGATCAGCAACAGAAACACCACGTCAATCAGCGGCGTCAGATTAACGTTGAGCTCTTCCCGGCTTTGACGACGAAACTTCACGCCGAATCACGCCCCTCTTCCCGCGCGTGCAGTGCATCAACCAACTTTATGGTTTGCTGCTCGAGCTCAATGACAATGCCATCAATACGCCCGCTAAAGTACCGGTGCATTACCAGGGCAGGTATCGCGACGCAAAGGCCCGCGGCGGTAGTAATCAGCGCTTCGGAGATACCCCCTGCAAGCGCGCTGGCATTACCCGTGCCTTGAGACATGATTTCGGCAAACACTCTAATCATGCCAACTACCGTACCCAATAATCCCAGTAGCGGAGCGATAGCCGCGATGGTGCCAAGGGTATTTAGGTATCTTTCAAGGTCATGAACTACGTGGCCGGCAGCCTCTTCGATACTCTCCTTCATGACATCGCGGCCATGATGTGCATTCGCAAGTCCTGCGGCGAGGATCCTTCCGAGGGGAGATGAGTCTCGAAGATTACGTAATTTGGTCGCGTCCAACTCGCCCGCCTTCAACTGTTTCCAGACGTTGGCAAGTAAGTGCGGCGGTGCAATTCGGCGACGATTCAACACGTAGGTTCTTTCAATGCAAATAGCAATTGCTACGACCGAGCAAGCGATGATGATGATCATCAGCAAACCGCCGGCGGTGATTAGTTCCAGCACTGTCAGGCTCCTCTGGCTAAGGGTCTGATTATAACCGCGGATGGCCCCTCAGGGAGGAAGGCAATTACGCGTAAATTCACCACGCCGCCAAAATGGCGCCCAGCGATGCCTGGCGGCCCGGCACTGAATCTTCCCTCCAGGAGAGATTCTCAGGGTGACCGCCCCGTGGGAAGCGGTGTTTCGTACAGTAACGCCAGAATCCTGTGCGTCATCGATGACCCTTCGCGCAGGATGCCCGTAACGGTTGGCACGTCCCGCCGTAACCACCATCAAGCTTGGGGACACTGATCGCAGCCACAGCCGACTGTTTGACCCGGCAGAGCCATGATGCGTTGAGAGCAGTATGTCAGCTCGTATCTGCGAGCCCCAGTAACTCAAAAGCTCCCGTTCGCGCGATGAAGCAATATCACCAGCCAGAAGAAGGCTCTTGCCAAAAACGGTCACCAGCAAAACGCAGGAGGCATTATTATCACTATCGCCCGACAGGCTCATCGATAGATAGCGAAGAGTGACTGATTCACCAAAATGTCTGGCTTCGCCCAATCTGCAGGCCTCGCTCTCTTTTACCGCGACGCCCCGCCTGATTTGCTTTGGCGGCGCCCGCCCAGATACCGCAGACTCTCCCCCATCGTGGTCATTGTCCGGATGACTAATCACCAAGGTGTCCAGCACATTGATTCCCCGGGATTGAAACATCGGCAAAACAGCCCGATTTGCAGCGGAGGCCTCCGCTGAGTGAGCGCCGCCAGTGTCATAGAGCAGAGCCTCTCGTCCCTGACGCACTAGCACTGCCGTACCTTGCCCCACGTCAAAGAACACAATCTCTACGCCACTATCAGCGCCCCGAGACATAAAAGCGATGGGAGATGCCAGTAGCGCTATCACAAGGAACCGACCGCGGAACCTTGGGAGCACCCACAGAACAACGGCAAGCATAAGCATCACAAATGTAAGCTCATGGGGGCTCTGCCGCAGGACACTCTCCCGGCCTAAAACTGGCGCCCAGTACGCCATACCCGACCACATGATGCCCAGCAAACTCGCCGCTGAATTCAGTAGTCCGGCCCCAATATCGGGAAATAGCGGAGCCAGAGCTATAGCACTCAAGACAAGAGGCACGACTAGGAACGTTATCACGGGTATAGCAACTAGATTGATAACTCCTCCGACGCTGCTGGCCTCCTGAAACCAAAAGAGACTTAGGGGAATCATTGCCAGAAGCATGTAGCCCTGAGCACTCCAAAGGCTGCGAAGCCACGTGGCACGGCCTCGCCAGGCCGTAAACCAAAGAAGAAGCGTCACCGCACCCACGCTAAGCCAAAAACCGGGCGTAATGATACTGAGGGGATTGAGAACAAACAGGCCGAATACTGCGATAGGGAATGACCAACCAGAGTTCGTAGTCCGACCCAACAGTTTGGGTAACATCACTAGACCCAGGGTGAGAAGTGCGCGTTGCGCGGGCAAGGCAAACCCTGAGATCAGTGCGTAAGCACCGGCAAACGTGAGGGCGGCGCACGGGGCTAATTGTGGTAAGCCGCGCCCTCTCGCTAGAAACAAGCTTAAGGTACGTGAAAGGCCCAACCCAAGGTACCATCCAGGAATCGATAGCAGCGTGACATGCATCCCCGAGATAACCATAAGATGAGTCAAACCAAAAAGCCGCAGACGACTCCAGACATCACTAGTTATAGCTCTCCTGTCACCTACGGCAAGTGCTGACAGTAACGCGCCCACGTCACCGGGAACCTCTTCTTGAATTGCAGATGAGACGGTATGGCGAGTTCTGTCGATCGCGTCTACGAGACCGAGGTTGAGGGCACGCCCCCGCCGTCCATCAGGCACCGACAAAAGACGAGCCACTGATCCCACGCCGTGAATGCCTGATGTCAGATAAAACTTCTCGCCCTGCTGAGCCGCCGGATTAACCAAGCCCCAGGGACGGCGAAGACGTGCTTCGAACTCTATGCTCGCACCCGGCAGCAAAACTGACGGCACGTTTAAAATCTCTGACTCTGACGCTGACTTCGTAGAGCGCCCGTCTATCAGCTCCGCCATCATCTGATGATTGGGGTCCAGGTACATTCGCAGACTTCTGGGCCCTCCGCAGCTTGAAGGAAGGATACTCCGCACGCGCACGTCAAATCGAAGAACTGGTCTCGGCCCAGGGAGCATCTCAGCCAATCCATCAACAGTGCCGACTACGGCAAGCGTCTTTCCTTCACAGAGCGGTGATAGAAGCCACTGTTGCCAAGCAGCGGCGTGGAAAAAGACTAGGCCTGTGCAAATACAGCTCGCAGCGACAGCAGCGATCAGATACCCGTTTAACGAATAACGCCCGGCCCAAAATCCGCTCGCCCAAGTACCGCTTGATACAAGGCCAAAGACTCCAAGAGAAACCGCGGCAGTGGCAGTTGTTAGCCCTAGTAACAACTGTCCGAAAGTCGGCAGTATCGGCAACTGTAACGCCAGAACCCCCGTAAGCAAGGAAGGAAGCAATAGTGCATACGGCGCTACCAACGCTGGCCTGCGAACGGCATAATGTTACGCACAATTCAGGAATCTTCCGCTACGTGGCCGGTGTTCTAGTGAAGCACGACAACTCTTTTCAACGAACAGCATTTGCGTGCCATCGAACAGCAATTGTGATCAGCTGAGAATGCCGCGAAAAACCCTAAAATCGCTGATGCCCTCGCCCGCCAGACTTCGAAAGCATGGCGCCCTGGATATTCTTGGTGACTGGGTCTACGCCAGTAACCTTTGGCATATCAATCGATATTCTGCGTCGATGGCTTTTTTTGTGGGCCTTTTCCTGGCGTTCATACCGGTTCCCGGGCAGATGCTTCTAGCAGCCTTAGGGGCGGTCATGCTTCGATGTAATTTACCGATTTCCGTTGGCCTCGTTTGGATAACCAACCCCCTCACCGTGCCCGCGATTTTCTATCTGGCGTATCAGGTAGGCGCGCTGGTTATTGACGTCCCCCTAAAAGAAGTAGAGTTCGCCTTAAGCGTTCAGTGGGTTGAAGAAGAGCTGCTGCGAGTCTGGCGTCCGCTGGTCGCTGGCTGCCTGCTTTGCGGTTTGTTTTTTGGAAGTCTTGGCTACTTTGTGGTCAACGTACTTTGGCGCATCCGCGTCGCCAGACAATGGAAGAAGCGCAAAAAGCTCCGTTCTCAAAGATCCTGATGCAAAACCTTGGCGGGCTGAAGACGCGCCGCACGAATAGCAGGGTACAACGCCGCAAGCACGCACATAAAGATTGCAACACTCGCGATAAGCAACACATCGCCGCCCCTTAAGTCGACGGGGATAAACGATACCGGGTAAACGTCGGTGCTGAGGAATTGGAAACCCAGACCTCGCTCAAGACTCGCCACAATCCCGGGCAGTGCAGTGCACAGTGCCGCGCCAAGGGCACAACCGATTGCTGAACCGATGATGCCAATGATCAAACCTTGTGCAATAAACACGGATGCCATATTGCCTGGGGTCGCACCCAAGGTTCGCATAATTGCGATAGCTCCGCGCTGATCAATCACGATCAGTACCAGAGCCGAGACAACGTTAAATGCAGCCACCCCAATGATTGACGTCAGCAACAACACCACTAGATCGCGAGACAGTTGAATGGCTGCATACAGGTTTCCGTGAGTCATACGCCAAGTGGTCGCGTAACTCCCGGGAGGTAACTCCTGGCGTAACTGAGAGAGCAATTGCTCCACTTCGAAGGGATCCTCGTAGCGCAGCTGCAAACCGCTGATGCCCTGTTGATTACCGTTATTGATGCCCGCAAGCACCGAAGCCTGATTGAGGGACATCAGACTCAGGGTTTCGTCAAGCTCTGTACCGGTATCTACCACCGCTGCAACCACAATACGCTGGGTACCGATGGCTGTGCGGTTTCCTCCACCGCGGGGTGGGACTATAACGGTAATGCTGTCCCCGGCATCTGCGCCCAAGCGCTCCGCAACAGAATCTCCCAGCACTACGCCGGACAAGTTTTCAAACTTCGGCAGCTCGACCATATCGGGAAGCGGAGATGGCATTGACTCCAGTCCCAATCCAGAAATCGCAACGACGTCTCTACCGCGAATAGCCATCCCGTCAAAGCTCACAAATGGGGAAACTGATAGCACAAAAGGCAAGGCTTCCAGGCGTTCACGTAGGCCGTACTCTTCACCACCGTCAGGAGGGGTATGCACGGTCACATGAGGCACCAAAGCCAGGATACGCTCGCGCATTTCCCGCTCAAAACCGTTCATAACCGAGAGCACCGTGAGCAACAAAGCTGTGCCTAGAATCAAGCCCGTTATCGATACTCCAGCCATAAACACGGAGAGATGCCCCCGCCCAAATGCCAGGGTATAGCGCAGCGCTATTCGCAGAGTCTCCCACAGTGTCACGGAGCAGCTTCCAGTCGGCCTTCAGTCAGTCGCAGCACCCGTTGCATGCGTCGTGCCACGCCAAGATCGTGAGTCACGACAACGAAGGCGCTGTGCTTTTCACGGAGCTTATCGATCAATTCCAACACCTGCTCCGCTGCATCCGGATCCAGATTTCCCGTGGGCTCATCCATCAGAACACAGCCGGGGTTATTGATGAGGCTTCGAGCAATAGCCACTCGCTGCCGCTCCCCTCCGGACAACTGCCCGGGACGATGTGTACTGCGATTACTCAGCCCAACTTCGTCGAGCATCGCAGCTGCTTTAGCCTGCGCTTCCCGGCGCGACACACCGGCAATCAATTGGGGCATTGCCACGTTCTCCAGAGCGGAGAACTCTGGAAGTAAATGGTGAAACTGGTACACAAAACCCAGGTGCAGATTTCGCCAAGCCGCCAGCTGGCTTTCGGACATTGGAGTCAGCACTTTACCCGCCAGAGCGACTTCACCCTCGGACACATGATCGAGCCCACCAAGAAGATTCAAAAGCGTCGACTTGCCGGACCCCGAAGACCCAATGATGGCGACCTTTTCTCCTTCCTCGAGCGCAAAATCAACACCACGCAGAACCGTCACGCGGGACCGACCATCTTCATAGCTTTTGTGTACGTTACGGCAGCTTAGCGCCAGTGAATCACTCATAACGGAGAACCTCAGCAGGGGCTATGCGACTGGCTCGCCAAGCCGGGTAAATCGCCGCTATCACACTCAGCAAAGTCGCCGCGACACTTACGACCAACACGTCGACCCACATCAGCTGAGACGGCAATCGAGAAATAAAATAGACCGACGGATCAAAAATCCGTGCGCCGAAAAGTCCTTCAAAAAAATCCACCACATCTGCAACATAAATTGACAGCAACACGCCCACTACCGTACCCGCCAACACCCCTAGTAGCGCAAGCGCCAAACCCTGAGTCAAAAAGATCTTCGAAATCCCGATCGGCGTAGCTCCCATGGTGCGAAGCACCGCAATATCCCTTCGCTTCTCCGTCACGGCCATTACCAGGGTGGAAACCACGTTAAACGCGGCGACCAGCACAACGCTTAAAAGCAGAATACTTACGGTGATCTTCTCCATACGAATCGCCCGAAACAGTGAGCCCTGTGTTTCACTCCAGGGTCGGTAAACGCCGAGGCCACTGATCGCGTTTTCTAACGAAGCACCCAGACTCGGCGCTGTCATAAGGTCGTTGGTACGAATCTGCACACCTCTAGTGCCGCCGCTCTTTAACAGGCGATTTGCCGTGTTGAGCGATACATAGGCCAACAGCGCATCTTGTTGAGCACCGACCTCGAACAATCCAACAACCCTTAGCAGGCGGGACCTGGGAAACAAACCCAGAGGGGTCGTACTCACTTGTGGGAGGACAATGCGTATCTCATCGCCGGGAATCACGCCCAACATTCGAGCGAGAGCGGCTCCCAAGATAACGGTGAAATCAGTGTTTAAATCGTCAAGGGTTCCCGCGAGTAAAAACTCATCAAGCTCCGTCAATCCCGACTGCTTTTCGACATCTACCCCGGTAAGGGATGCCCCCTGCTGACGATAGGGGCCCGAGAAAAGGACTGTCTCACGCACAAAGGGTGCTACCGCGAGAATATTCGGGTGAGAAAGCAGGCCAGCAGACAGCGCCGCTGTCCTGTCGACTTCCTGGTCAGCCGAGGCTTGCTGCTCATTGGGATGCAGCTCCACGTAGGCATGAGGAACGAGAGCAAGAATACGACCTTGCAGCTCTCCCCCAAAACCGTTCATCACTGAAAGCACGGTAATCAGGCTGGCGACCCCAAGCATCATTCCGAGCATCGAAGCCAGAGACACCAACGCGGTGAAGCGCGAACGTTGTCGACTAAAGCCGTAACGCAGCCCCAAAAACCGAGTGTAGGAGGCCATGAATCAAATTCTGCAGCTGTTACTTACTGGCGTCGTAAAAGCGCGCTTCGCCATCGGTGGTCGCGTTTTGTATGGAGCCTTGAGACTGTTCTTCGCAAAGGCTCGGATCATCACCGCAAATTTCGCAGCGCCCCTCTATGCCCACAGCCGACAGCCCGCCACAGGAGCCCTTCAGCGGCCCACGACCCGTCATGGCACCAATGGCCATACCAGCCATGATCAAGCCCATAACGAGGAATGCGAGAACAAAAACCATAACAACTCCAGTATGACGTCAGTGACGCGTTGCGCCGGAAAGCTTACCCCTCGGGCTCTTCCCTGGGCTGTGTATTTTGCCGATAAGCGTCAAACGGCTCGGTGTAGTGTACCTCAAGCCCATCTGCTCCCCGAGAAACAAAATGCGCGGCTAAGCCTTCGCTCTCCGCCAGCTCAATAGCCTCATCGAGACCGAGTACCAGTAATGCAGTCGCCCAAGCGTCAGCTACCATGCAGTGACGATCAATGACGGTCACCGACACTAACTCATGAGCCACGGGATAACCCGTTCGCGGATCAACGAGGTGAGAATACCTTCTTCCCTCGTATTCGAAATAGTTGCGGTAGTCTCCGGATGTCGCGACGGCCGCGTTACTGACACTCAGGGCCTCGATAAATCGAGACTTGGACGGATCTGGGGACTCTACGGCAAGGCGCCATGGGCCGCCCTCAGGGCGTTCTCCGGACGCGCGAAGCTCGCCGCCAATCTCCACCAGATTGTTAGCGATCCCTTGCAGCCGCAGCAGTTCATGTAACTGGTCGACGGCATAACCCTTGGCAATAGAGGACAAATCGACTGCCACCCCAGCGGGTCTACTGAGCGTTGACGCCGGCGTATCCAAACTCAG
>NZ_JBGCFU010000019.1:0-9421 GCF_045107095.1 Congregibacter sp.
GCCAAAAGCTTTCAACACCTCTTGCGTCTGACCCTCCAGCGAGCTCAGTAGCTGTCTATCGTTATCAGTCAGGCGTTCATAGGGCGAGTGCGTGTAGTAAAAAGCTTTACTTAGACGATGAGACAGCTTGCCTGAATCACTGATAACGCCCTGAAAATCACGAAACGCGATAAGCTCCCACACGGCGACTATCTTCTTATGTAACTGAGCTGACGCTCTCTCAGGAAGCTCAACGTCACGCTCCAGACGCTCTTCCATGCAGGCCAATACCTTCAGCACGTCCTTTGATTGAGTCTGCAAAGACTCAATGGCCTGACGGTACTTCAAGTTTTGTTGATAGCTGCCTTCCTCGTGTTTAACTCTCGGGTCAGCCAAGAGCCGGAGCTCGCTACTGCGTTTAAGCGTGCCCGCGCTAATCGTTACGGTATACACACCCGGTGCAGCCAACGGTTGCTCCAGTACAGGACTCATAAGCGGCCCATAGATTTCTTGCCCTGCCCACTGCAAGTCCCAGAATGTACGATTCATCCCCTGCTCAACGTGCTGCTCCCATTGGCGCACAAGCTGATCTTTTTGCGTTATGGATACCGTGACAGTCTCGACTTCTTCGTTATTTATCCAAAAGCTAATCAGCGCCTGGCGGCCGTTGTTGTTACCGGAATACAGGTTGTCAGGAGATAGGCGTTGGCCAATCGCCTGATCGATCACCGGTTGATAGCTCGCGGGAGGTGCAAAAAGTTGCAAAGACTCCTCTGTTAATTCTGGCTCCCCCGCCAGGACTCGCCAGGGCGTAAGATCATCGAGTATCCAAATACTGCGACCAAAACTTGCCACCACCAAGTCTGCTTCTCGCTCCTGTACCGCCATATCCATGGTTGAGACTGCTGGGTAACCTTTTGTCCACTGCTGCCAAGTCACCCCCTCATCGAGAGATACGTAAAGTCCGTACTCTGTGCCCAGGAACATCAGACGCGGCTCAACGGCATCTTGTACAAATGACAGAGCATAGGCCGGGATGTGCTGATCTTTTAGCACATTGACCCACGTCACCCCGTAGTCTTGAGTACGAAAGAGGTACGGGGTCGTGTCGCCCTGCAGGTGGTTATCAATCACCACGAACGCTTCGTTCGCCGAGTAACTCGAGGGTATTATTTGTTTAACCCAACCCGCCAAGGGCGCACCGGGCAGATTAGCGGTGACATCCGCCCAGGATTCACCGCCACTTCGAGTGAGGTGCACTCGACCGTCATCCGAACCAACCCAAAGCAAGCCCTTCTCTAGTTCGCTGGGGGCGATCACAGTGATCGTCGTATGGTTCTCGGCCGCTGTCGCGTCGATAGACAGACCACCGGACAAATGTTGCTGTTGCTTAGTAGCGTCGTTAGTCGTGAGATCAGGACTAATCACGTCCCAGGAAGCACCGCGATCGTTACTACGATGAACAAACTGACTACCGATAAAGAGCGTAGCCGCATCAAAGGGGCTAGCTGCAATTGCAGCATTCCAGTTAAAACGCAAAGGCTGCGCATCTGCCACGGGCATGATGGTTTTTCGCTGACCTGTCAGCGTATTGATGCGAACAAGCATACCGCCCTGCCACAATGCGTAGACCCATGGATCACCCTGCCCCCCAAGGACCACATCAAAACCGTCGTTGAACGCTAATTCTCGCCAGTAACTATTGCGAATACCCCCTCTATTCCAAACCTCACTGGGACCGTACCAGGTACCGTTATCTTGAAGGCCTCCATAGACTTTATAAGGAACCGCGTCATCAACCGTGATGTGATAAAACTGTCCGAGAGGTAAGTTCTCTGCGAAGCGCCAGTTATCGCCCCGATCCCGCGACCAGTACAAACCACCATCGGTACCGTCGATGATAAAACTTGAATCATCTGGGTCGATCCAGAAAGCGTGGTGGTCAGCGTGCACCTCCATCCCCCAGTCTTCGATCACCTCAAAATCCGTACCGCCGTTATTAGATCGTGCCAGGCGTGAGTAGAGGTTATAGACGTGATCCGGATTTTGCGTATCCACATGAATTTCAGCAAAGTAAAAAGGACGGCTGCCTATAGTTTCGGTATTCACCATGGACCAAGACACTCCACCATCATCAGACCGATACAGCGCGTTCTTTTTGGATTCGATCAAGGCATAGACACGATCAGGCTCAGAGGGTGCAATCGCGACTCCTATCCTGCCATAGGGCTTTTTCGGAAGGCCCGATGCCTCACCAAGCTCTGCCCAAGACTCACCGCCATCGCTACTCACATACAGTCCTGATCCAGGACCACCGGAAGCAGAGTCCCAGGGGCTGCGACGAAACTCCCATAGCGTGGCAATCAGCCTATCGGGATTGCGGGGGTCCATCACAAGGTCCGCTACGCCGCTTCGGCTGTTGCTAAACAGCACTCGACGCCAACTCTCGCCACCGTCCACCGATTTGTATACGCCTCGACTGTCAGTTGCCTTGAAGGGGTCACCCAAAACACCAGCCCAAACAACCTGCTCGTTTTTGGGATGGACTATCAGACGATGGACATTGCGACTTTGCTCGATACCCAAGTGCTCCCAGCTCTTGCCTCCATCAACGCTTTTGTAGAGGCCGTTGCCACTAGACTGGGAGTTTCGAGGATTGCCCTCTCCCGTGCCGACATACACAACTTCCGGCTGGGACGGTGCTACGGCTACGGCGCCGATAGATTGCACGGGTTGAGCATCGAAGATTGGCTCGAAAGTCGTACCAGCATTCACTGTCTTCCATAGGCCACCCGATGCCGAGCCGATGTACCAGATGTTTTTGTTGGATGGGACCACCGCTATCGAGGTGATTCGTCCACTCATACCCGCGGGGCCTATGCTACGGAGAGGCAACTGAATGTGGGATTGTGCAGTGGCTACACTACTGAGAAACAGACCGAAAATGAAAATACCAGCTAGACAACGCATGAACACACCTCACTGCTTATTGTCATTAGCAGCACTCTCCAGCGCTTCCTCATACTCGCTATAGCTCGTGTCGTACTGACTCGCGCAGTCTTCGGCCTGTGCTTCAGGCAGTTTGCTGCATTCAAAACGCTGATTGTCTTGAATAGCGGTGTAAATCTGCTCACTACTACAGCCCGACAACAGCAACAGGAAAAATCCCAGAAAGAACAATGAACGCATAGACGGACGCTTGAGCATCAACCTGGTCTCCGAATGAGTCAAAAGGCTGTTTATCTTACAACGAAGGCATTACCTTAGCGTTATTGTTCATTGGCAAGCGCTCAGCGCGAGTGACGAGCACCAACTCTACTAAAGACCGCAATGCGTATTACCGTCCTCGCCAATAGAGACCTTCACAGCAACATAGCGCTGAACCTGCTGCTACCGACGCTCTCGCAGCACAGCTTCACGATCTTTCTGTCTGACGCTGTAGGTGCTCCCTCAGAAGGCTACCAGGCTCCTCAAGGCCTTCAGGAGATGAGGTTCTTCGAACAAGAGCTGTTTAAAAACACCATTGAAGAATTGATTGAGCTGCAACCACAGTCCGGCAGAAGATATCTGAGTTTTAAGGAGCTTAGCGAATTAGCCGAGCAGCCTATTAGAACCTGCAAGAACATAAATAAAGAGCAGGAGCTTGAAGCGTTTCGGCGCTCAGCGCCCGACGTAGCGCTTTCAATCAGGTTTGGATCGATTCTCCGCGAACCAGCGATTGAGGTCCCGACACTTGGAGTTATTAATCTTCACTCTGGACTACTACCGGACTATCGAGGGATTCTTACAACGCTCCATTCTCTTGTAAATCAAGAGACCGAAGTAGGTTGCACGCTTCACTACATCGACTCCCCCTCCATCGATACGGGAGCAATCATTGATCAAAGACTGATTGCCGTCGATAAATCGAAATCTTTGTTGTGGCACGTGCTTCAGCTTTATCCTTCCGGCTGCTCCATGATGAATAACGCCATAGAGGATCTTGCTGCCGGTAAAAACCTCGCGAGCACGGCTCAGGGACCCAGCTCAAAACCCTACTTTTCGCTGCCAACATCTGAAGATTTTGAGAGACTGTCGCAAGCCGGCTTTCGAGTTTGGAACCCCGAAGACATATCGCAGCTATATCAGCTCTTTCTCAGCAAACAGTAAGCAAAAGACCAAGAATCTTTATCATTTATAGGAAATCAACCTGATGGAGCTACTTCCTCTAAGCTCAACCGCATTGGCTTTTTTCGTTATCGCCGCCTCGCCCGGTCCTGCGACTCTTTCGAACGCCGCGATCGCGATGAGTTATGGCCGAAAACCCAGCCTCGTCTATGGATTAGGACTCTCTTGCGGCTTGATCTTTTGGGGGCTGATCGCAGTCACTGGCATGGGAGCGCTACTGCAAAGCTCTATTTATCTGTTAACGGCGCTGAAAGTCTTCGGGGGTGCGTACTTGTTATGGTTGGCGTACCTTTCAGCCCGGTCGTCGCTCAGTGACGAGCGCGCGCCGAACACTGCAAACACTAGCCGGCGATGGTTCTTGCGAGGGTTACTGCTCAACATGTCCAACCCAAAGTCCGTGATTGCGTGGATGGCCGCACTGTCGATAGGCTTGGATGGCAACGCTAGCGCCAGCAGTCTGACAGCTCCGACTATTGCCTGCATCGCGGTTGGATTTATCACTAACGCGCTTTACTCATTCATATTTTCTGTCGAGGGAGTGATGATCAGCTATACGCGATTTCGCCGGCGGATTGAGGCTATCACTGCCACCATCTTCACGGTAAGTGGCTTGGGCATGATCCGTTCTGCCTTCTCCAACTAGTCTAGTTAAAGCTGCTCCTACTCCAGCGAGTCTTGGAGACCCCTGCCTAAGCCATTCACGAATCGCTTATTCCGATGCCTCGGCTTTGAAAGCGTCGATTTTGTCTTTAAGAGCTTCTGCTTCGGCGGTTAAGGCCGAATAGGTGCGAATGTCACCGTTTCGTTGCGCCTGGAATGCGCGGGTACTCAAGTCTGTACGCTCTTGCTCGAGTTTTTTTAGCGGGTCCTTTTTGAACATTCCGAACATAAACTTCTCTCTTTCTGAAACTGACATAACAAAAGAGCCCACTGATGTGGGCTCTTAACTTATGTGGGCTCTTAAGGTATGTGTGCTCTTCAGTGCGAGCAACAGTTCATGTAATCAAAAGCTGCGCTAGATCCAGCTAGAGGTCTTAGGCGCCGGGCAAAATGACCGTATCGATCACGTGAATGACGCCGTTAGTCGCTTCGAGGTCAGTCATCACGACGGTCGCCGCGTCTACCATAACGCCTGCATCAGTCGCTGAGATGCTTACCGACTCGCCTTGTACCGTTACCGCGCTATCCAGAGTCACTACGTCCGCCGCCATGACCTTGCCGGCGACGACATGATAGGTGAGTACAGCGACGAGTTGATCTTTGTTCTCTGGCTTCAGCAGCGTTTCTACTGTGCCCGCAGGCAGCTTAGCAAACGCAGCGTTGGTCGGCGCAAACACGGTGAAGGGGCCCTCACCTACCAGCACATCCACGAGGCCTGCGGCCTTTACAGCTGCGACCAGTGTAGAGAAGTCGTCATTGCCAGCGGCGATTTCAACGATGTTCTGCGTGGGCATATCATGACCACCTTCGTGATGGGCTGCCTGAGCAAACACCGAAGTGACCATCAATAGCATTGCGAATTGAATCTTCTGTAACGTTTTCATAACCATGTCCTTTAAGGGATAAACTGATTAGACGGAGTGCGCCGCTTGGTTGGAAGCACTGTCTCGTCGCAGTAACTTGCACTACGCAAATACTTACGACAGCCAAACGGTATTGGGCCGTCACTGTTCATGCTTTGTCGAAGCTGACTTGAGTAGTAACTTTTATCGAGGTGCAGACAGAAGGATCTCTTAGTCAGCAGAAAGTCGGTATGCTGAGCTCTGTTAAAGGAACTGCAGGAACCTTTCAATGACGCTTCGCGTGATCATCGCGACCCTGGGCCTCGGGCTTATGCTGGGAAGTTGTGCAAACCCTTCCCAAACCGTCATCGATGCCACCCTGAGTGGAGATCCCGAACGTATCGCCCGTGCGGTTCTCGAGGATCAGTTGCAACGTCAGGGTATTCCCACGGACATCGAAGGTTTGCCAGAATTAATAGAGGCCGTTAGTGGCGTACTGGTGGAAATCTGGGGAGAAAAAGAGCCAGAAGTCGCCTCTGACCACCGCTACGTTAAATACAGTAATGCCTACGAAGCGAGAGCAATCATTGATTTCGACGCGGGCTGGCTGCAGGTCGAGACAATCGCGTCAGACGACCCTATCGATAAGTTGCGACAAGCTATTGTCAGCACCCTGCTCACCACCCGCGATATGAGCGTTCAAGACATCTTCACCGATGCGAGTCCGCCGGTCGATGGCGAGCCCTTCCTCCTTGGGCAGGTACTTGACGCAGATGATCAGCCGATTCGATGGCAGTGGCGTGCAGAACGATTCGCTGAATACCTGGTAACCCAAGTGTTAAAAACAAGCAGGCAAAACGGCAAGGTTTTACGCAGTGTACGAGTCGCCTTGGTCAAGGATCACTTGCACCTGCGTGAACTTGAGTACGCCGATTTTGTATTAACCGCATCTCGCCGCTACGCGGTTGATCCATCTTTAATCTATGCCGTGATAGAGGTTGAAAGCGCGTTCAACCCTTACGCGGTTAGTTCCGCGAGCGCTTACGGCCTCATGCAGGTTGTTCCTGCATCCGCAGGTAGGGACGTTTATCAACGGGTCAAAAATCTTAAGGGAGAACCCTCGAAGCAGCAGTTGTTCAAGGCCGATTTTAATATCGACATTGGTAGCGCCTATCTGCATCTGCTGGACGACACCTATCTCAATAATATTGACGACCCACAGAGCCGACAATTTGTCGCGATCTCGTCTTACAACGGCGGGGTTGGGAATGCCTTACGGGCCTTTGATGGGAACAGTTCCGTGGCCGTTCGGCGTATCAACGCCATAAACCCTTCGGACGTGTATCGCCGGCTCACCACCGACCATCCCTTTGCGGAAACTCGTCGCTACTTGGAAAAGGTACGAAGCGCACAGCGCAAATACTTGTAGGCAAAAAAAAGGCCCTAAAAATAGGACCTAGGAGTGAACCGTATAAATTTACGCGGTTTTGCGCCGAGAAAACCCAAGACCCGCCAGACCCAAGCCCAATAGCGCGACGGTGCCGGGCACAGGAACCGCAACATTGAACTCAACCTGATCGATGTGTGCTCCGGAAGAACCACCTCCCTGAGAGCGGAACAGGAGCTGAACGTTGTCCCCTGAAACAAGGCCGTCGATGCCTGTGCTCATTCTTTGCCATGACCCATCGCTCGACACGCTAAAGGGGGTCGCCGCTTTTCCGTTTACGTTCACGCTAGCCAAGATCCCGCTCGACTTGCGGTTCTGATAGTCAAAACTGAAGTGCGCTGTAGAGCCCGCAGCGAACCACTCTGGAATCACGAAGGTCGTCCAGATCTCCGATTTATCAGTTTTCCAGGTAATCTCGGCATGCTGACCTGTGGCGAGGCCATCGCTGCCCAGGTCTGTGCCCCATTGAAAACTCTCATTCCAAATCTCAATCTCCCCTTCGCTGCTATCCCAGTGGGCAACCTCCGTAGGATTCCACTTTGCCGGGTTGATTGCTGTGTCACTGAACTCACCGTTCTGGACGAGGTTGATGAGACCCGCATGAGCGCTCGTGGCCAAGCCAAAGACGAGTATTCCTGTAATCACCTTGCCAAACATATCTGGTTCCTTAACTCCCACAAAATCCTCTGCAAGCGAAGATCTCGTTGAATTTGATTAAGGAGTCAAAATAAACGTAACTGGGTGGCGCTCATAGCGTACTGCGGCACGCGTGTGAGCTTGATCACAACGTCACGGACAAAAATGTGAACCAGTTCAAAAGATGACGCCGGCGTAGGATGAGGACTGGCCTAAAGATCCAGCCCGCCACTGACCGTAACAACACTCCCAGTCATGTATGCCCCCGCCTTACTGCATAGGAGAACCGCCACTCCACCGATGTCGTCCGGCGTGCCTATGCGCCTTAATGGAATCTCAGCGGACGAAACCCTCCTCGCTTCCTCGTCGCCGGTAAGATGATTGCTCATTTTGCTAGGGAACAGACCCGGAGCGATGGCATTCGCCGTAATGTCGCGATCTGCGAGGTCAAAAGCGAGGCCGCGGGTCAGGTGCAAAATAGCGCTTTTACTTGCCATATAAGAGTACGCCGCGCCCCCAGGCTTGCCCATCATGCCCGCGATAGATCCGATATTGATGATTCGCGCAGGGTCAGCACTAGATGCCCCCGCGCTTAAGAGCGGCAACAATTTTTGCACGAGGAAAAAGGGTGACTTCACGTTTAAGTCCATCACTTTGTCCCACCCAGACTCGGGAAACCCGTCGATCGGAGCACCCCAGGTAGCACCCGAGTTATTGACCAGAATATCCAGTCCAAAACCCGCTGCTTCGACATCTGCCACCAGCGCCGTGATGTTCTCCAGTTTGGATAGATCCTGCGGGAACGCGCGACAATCACCAAAGTTGCACATCTCTGCAGCCGCGGCCTCGCAATCTACCGCAGAACGCGAAGATATGAATACTCGAGCGCCAGATTGCAATAACGCCTCAGAGATCATTCGACCAATGCCCTTGGCACCACCGGTCACCAGAGCGGTTTTTCCGTCCAGTGTGAATAGTTTATTTAGATACTCTGACATTGAGACTCTCCATATTATTGATTTCGCGCTTTTCTGGCACACCTAAAGGATAATAAATATTTTAAGTAGGCACTGTAATCTATTGTTAATTAAAGGTATTAAATGTCTAACAATCAGCTAGCGCCTTTGTACATATACAAACAAGTATGCCATTATCGAACATGCCTATTGTGTCCAATGAGTAGTCTCCAATGAGCGGACAACAAGCCTCAGAGGCAATTGGTTGACCAAGCACATTCGTGAGTTCAGACGCAGCCGCGACTAGCTGTATTGGATCTCGATGCACCGGTAACCGTTAAACCCTAATCAAGGTACGCAACGATTACCGAAGTCAGTAAAAATTGCGTGGCCAAGGCGCAGAAAACCCGGAGCAAAAACCTATGAACGATAGAGTCTCAATAAGCGTGTGCGATCACGTTGCAGACGTGCGCCTAATCCGCGGCGACAAAATGAACGCGCTGGACGACAAGATGTTCGCTGCCATTGAGCAGGCCGGCAAAGAAATAAGAGATAACGCGGATGTGCGGGTAGTGGTTCTTTCTGGCGACGGCAAAGGCTTCTGCGCAGGGCTCGATATGGGTAACTTCGCAACCATGGCTGACGGGGCCGGCAACCGTAATGAAGATAAGCTCGCCGAGCGCACTCACGGTGTCGCAAACGGACCGCAGCACGCCGCGTGGATGTGGCGGGAG
>NZ_JBGCFU010000002.1:0-52996 GCF_045107095.1 Congregibacter sp.
CAGGCCTTGGGTACCGCGCAGACGCCGTCGAACCAGATCATTTTGGGCTTATCGCTGTTTTTGAGTTTGTTCATCATGGCGCCGGTGTTTGAAATTGCCTGGGCCACTGCGCTGCAGCCCTACATGAACGAAACCGTCGGATTTACCGAAGCCTTGGACGCTGCAAAGATTCCTTTTCGCGAGTTCATGTTCGGTCAGACTCGCGAAACAGACTTGATGTTGTTCGCTGAGCTTGGTGGCTATCAGCCCTTTGCCACGCAAGATGATGTTCCGATGGTGGTGCTCCTGCCGTCATTTCTCACCAGCGAGTTAAAAACCGCTTTCCAGATTGGCTTTCTGATGTTCGTGCCATTCCTGATCATCGACTTAGTGGTTGCCGCGGTCTTGATGTCCATGGGCATGATGATGCTCTCTCCAATGCTGATCTCTCTGCCATTCAAACTCATGCTGTTTGTGCTCATCGATGGGTGGTCGCTTATCGCCGCCACGCTTGTCACCAGCTTTACGGTCTAGGAGCAGAGTATGGGACCCGAAGCAGTACTCGCCGTTGGACAGGACGCTTTGTGGCTTGCAGTGCTTCTCGCCGGCCCGCTGCTGCTGTCAGCACTCGCGGTGGGTTTGCTCATCGGTATCTTTCAGGCCGCGACGCAGATTCAGGAAATGACCCTGAGTTTTATTCCCAAGCTTCTGGCGTTGGTGGTCGCATTGTTTGTTGCGGGGCCCTGGATGCTCCAGGTGGTCGTGACATTCTCGAGACGCCTGTTCATGGAAATTCCATCCCTGCTGGGGTGAATCCTATGGTGTTCACACCTGATGAACTGATTCTGCTGTTCCACACTTATTTGTGGCCCTTCTTGCGTGTGTCGGCAATGCTTCTCGCCGCACCTATTTTCAGCTACGCCTCTATTACCATCAGAGTGCGAATTTTGCTGGGGGTGACTGTTGCTGCGTTGGTGGCTCCCTTGTTACCAGCGACGCCGGTAGTCGAGCCACTGTCTGCGGTGGGTTTGGTGCTCGCGGTGCGCGAAGTCGCCATTGGTCTGGTGATGGGCTTTGTTATGCAATTGGTGTTTGCGGCGGTGGTTGTCGCCGGACACAGCGTGGCTATGAGTATGGGTCTCGGTTTCGCGATGTCCATTGATCCGCAGAACGGCGTGCAGGTGCCGGTAGTGAGCCAGCTCAATGTCGTACTGGCAACACTGTTGTTTCTGGCGATTGATGGCCACCTCATGTTGATCAGCGCCGTTGTAGAAAGCTTCGCGCTGATTCCCGTGGGAAGTGGGTTTTCTCCGTTGGGAATGTTTGCGAATGTCGCAGCTCTTGGCAGTCAGCTGTTTGCCAGCGCGTTGCTACTGGCGCTGCCCACATTGACCGCTATTTTGATGATTAACGTGGCCTTTGGCGTTATCACGCGGGCCGCCCCTCAGCTGAACATTTTTGCAGTGGGTTTTCCCGTCACTATCGTAGCCGGTTTCGTTTTCATGTTACTGGCGCTCCCAATGTTCATATCTACCCTCCAGCGTTTTTTGAGTCTTGGGCTCGAGCAAACGCTGTTGGTGCTGGGCTGATAGGGGGAGGGCGCTATGGCTGAAGAGCAGACCGGACAAGAACGCACAGAACCGCCTACAGAGCGCCGCAAAGAAGAGGCGCGAAAGAAAGGGCAGGTACCGCGATCCCGAGAGCTCAACACCATGCTCTCGCTGCTCATCACCGGCGTTGGTCTGTGGATTTTGGGTGGCGGACTCATCGATGGTTTGTTCGCTGTGACCACGAATGGCTTTAGTGTTGATCGCGCCGCGGCGTTTGATTCAGAACAGCTGCCGGTGCATTTCATGCATATGGCAGTTTCAGCATTGCTTACCTTGGCCCCGCTGTTTGCTGTGACTGTCGTTGCCGCACTCGCGGGACCACTCATCATGGGTGGCTGGTCCTTCAGTCTCCAAGCCATGGCTTTTAAGCTTGAAAAGCTCGATCCCGTAAAAGGTCTGGGTAGGGTGTTTTCCGCAAAGGGACTACTGGAGCTGGTAAAAGCTTTGCTGAAGTTCCTAATGCTCATGACCGTCGCCTATTTTCTGATCATGGCCTTTGAGCACGAGATTCTGACGCTGAGTGCTCTAACGCCGGGAGAGGCCAGCAGTCGCGTCGTTGTGATGCTGGTTACATCTCTGATTATTCTGAGCGCCGCCATGGTGCTTATTGTGATGTTTGATGTGCCTTTCGAGCTCTGGAACTTCAATAAGCAGCTGCGCATGACGCGCCAGGAAGTTCGCGATGAGATGAAAGAGACCGACGGACGTCCGGAAGTGAAACAGCGCATTCGTGCCCTGCAACGGGAGGTCTCCCAGCGGCGCATGATGGAGGACGTCCCTACGGCCGATGTTGTTATCACAAACCCGACGCATTACTCCGTTGCCTTGTCTTACGCCGACAGTGGTGGCGCACCGAAGGTTGTGGCTAAAGGTCGGGACTTGATTGCACTGCAGATTCGAACCATAGCTAATGAGCACGACGTTCCACTCTATGAAGCGCCGCCTCTTGCTCGGGCCTTGTACGGCAGCACCGAAATTGGCGACGAAATCCCCAATGACTTGTATCTCGCCGTTGCGCGCGTACTGGCATATTTGTTCCAGCTGCGACGCTCCAGACCGACGGACTATGTGCCCCGTCCTCTGGATTTGGAAGTACCCGACAACTATGAGCACCTGATGGACAAGGAGCCTAATGATGGCGACGACTAACACGCTACCGGGTGCTACTCAGGGACCCATGGGTCTGATGTCCGGCATCGGCACACCTCTGGTGATGATGCTGCTCTTGTCGATGATTGTATTACCGTTGCCGCCGGTGATTCTGGACGTGCTCTTCACCTTCAATATTGCGCTGGCGATTATTGTTCTCCTCGCCGCCGTTTACGCAGGCCGGCCTCTGGAGTTTGCGGTTTTTCCCACGGTGCTGCTGATTTCTACCTTGCTGCGTCTGGGGCTCAATGTGGCGTCGACGCGAGTAGTGTTGCTCGAAGGGCACACTGGTACCGGCGCAGCCGGTAGCGTCATCGAGGCCTTTGGTGATTTTGTTGTAGGCGGCAGTTACGCCGTGGGTCTGGTGCTCTTCACCATTCTCGTCGTCATCAACTTCGTCGTTGTTACCAAGGGTGCGGGGCGAATTTCTGAGGTCACGGCGCGTTTTACCCTGGATGCCATGCCCGGTAAGCAAATGGCAATTGATGCTGACTTGAATGCCGGACTGATTACGCAGGACGAAGCTTTACGCCGACGCGAAGAAGTGGGTAGCGAGGCGGACTTTTACGGGGCGATGGATGGCGCTAGTAAGTTCGTCCGTGGAGATGCGGTCGCCGGTATTTTGATTCTGTTTATCAATATTCTCGGGGGTTTTGCGATCGGTACATTGCAGCATGATCTCACCGCTGCTCAAGCCGCGGAAAACTACGTGTTGTTAACGATTGGCGACGGGCTGGTCGCGCAGATACCGTCCATGCTCTTGTCAACGGCCGCGGCGATCATCGTGACACGCATGTCGGGAACTGCCGACATGGGTGCTGAGGTGGTCTCGCAGCTCACAGACAATCCGCGGATTCTCTTTGTCGCGGCATCGATTATCGGCATCATCGGCCTTGTTCCCGGCATGCCTAATACTGTTTTTCTCGGTATCGCCGGTGTTTTAGGGGCCATAGGCTATCTAAAAGCACAGCCAGCGCCCGAGGCGACATTGGAGCCCGAAGTTACAGAAGAGCCCAAGCCTGCCGAGGCAAAGGACCTGAGCTGGGATGATGTCGCTCAGGTTGACGAGATAGGCTTGGAAGTGGGTTATCGACTCATATCGCTCGTCGACAAAAATCAGGGCGGCGATCTTCTCAGTCGTATTAAGGGCGTACGTAAAAAGCTGTCACAGGAACTGGGTTTTCTTGTGCATTCAGTGCACATTCGCGACAACCTGGATTTATCGCCCAACAATTATCGAATAAGCCTGCATGATGTGATCGCCGGCGAGGGAGAAGTGTTCCCGGGGCGGGAGCTGGCGATTAATCCCGGTCAAGTGTTTGGTGAGCTTGAGGGCGTTGCAACAAAAGATCCCACCTTTGGTTTGGATGCTGTGTGGATTGACGCTTCCCAGCGCGATGAAGCCCAGACCATGGGATACACGGTGGTGGACAGCAGCACAGTGATAGCCACGCATCTGAGTCAGATTCTCAAGAATCAGGCGCACGAACTTATCGGTCAGGATGGGGTACAGCAGCTCCTGGACAAGCTGTCGAAGTCGTCGCCGAAGCTGGTTGAGAGTTTGGTGCCGGGTGTTATGAGTCTCTCGGAGGTTACCCGCGTAGTTCACAACCTCTTGGAGGAGGGGATTCCTGTTCGGGATATGCGGACCATCGCGGAAGCCCTGTCGGATCATGGTGGAAAGGGTCAGGATTCTGACGCTTTAACCGCCAGAGTTCGCATCGCTCTGGGTCCTGCAATCTTTCAAACCGTCAACGGAACGGCACGGGAGATGCCAGTTATGGTGCTTGACTCACAGTTGGAACAGATATTGCTGTCTTCGGTAGAGGGGTCTCCCGGTGGATTGGAGCCTTCGTTAATGGACGCGGTGATTCAGCAGGTAATTCAGGCTTCAGGAAAGCTGGAAACGGATGGTCATAACCCAGTGCTACTGGTTGCTAGCAACATTCGGTTGTTCCTGTCGCGGCTGCTCAAGGGGCGCATGAGCAACTTTTACATACTGGCTTACGAAGAAGTGCCGCCCACTAAGTCCATTCGCGTTGTTGCCACGATTGGCAGCAACCCAGGGAATAGCCCTGGAAATAATCCGGGCGGCAATCCGGGAACAGAACGTGGTCAGGCGGGTGGCGCTGCCGCAGGCGCCGTTAGCGCTGCGGCCTGATAAGAGCTGCAGCCTTATACCAGCAGAGGTAAAGATAAATGAGAGTTGAACGCTACGTAGCAAGAGATAGCCGCAGTGCCATGGCACAAGTGCGCGCAGAACTCGGCGCTGATGCACTGATACTTGCCAACCGCCGAGTGGCGGGGCAGGTTGAAATTACCGCTGCCATCGACGTTGAGCACGCTGTCGCTAACGCAGTGCCTAAGCAAAGATCTGCGCCCGAGCCGGAGCGCAGACCCAAGTCAGTCGCGAGTCCTACCAATGAGATTCAGCTGAAAGCGCTGGAGAATGAGTTGGAGCGTCTTCGCAATATTTTGGATAAGGAGCTGGGTGGACGGAAGTGGCAGGAGACAGGTAAAGGGCCCGCGCAGAAATCCGTATTGCGACAGCGTTTGCTGCGGATGGGATTATCGCGAACGCTTGCAGGAGAGCTGCTTGATCGCCTCCCACGCACGGAGCGTCTGGATGTAGCCTGGCGCCAAATTGTCACAACCCTTGGAGATCGACTTCAGGTCTCAGAAGCTGAAACTATCCCAGGAGAGCTGACAGCGGTCTACGGCGGTACCGGTGTGGGTAAAACCAGCACGATTGCTCGTTTGGCAGGAGAGGATATCCAGCGCATAGGGCCTAATCGAGTGGGGTTGATAACGCTTGATAGTTACCGTGTAGGCGCGCAGGAACAGTTGGCGAGCTTTGCTGATACCTTGGGTGTGCCTTTGTTTGTCGCCGATGATCGGCAAAGTCTGTCTTTGGCATTGAAGAAGATGCAGGGACGAAAGATCTACATAGATACTGCGGGAATGAGTCAGCATGACGCTCGCCTGAGACGGCAATACGAGCTGGTTCGAGGCTTCGGCAAAACGGTCAGGCATGTCCTGGTGCTTGCTGCTTCTGCGCAAGCCTCCCAATGTCGAGCTTTGGCCGCAAACTTTGCGCCTCGGGCACTTAGCGGTGCTATCATTTCGAAGGTGGACGAGGCTCAGAGTCTCGGCGGTGTTTTGGATGTTGTTATCAGTGCTAGATTACCGCTGTTAGGTTTTAGCGACGGTCAACGGATTCCGGAAGACCTGCATTATGCAGACGGTCTTGAGCTTGTGCGGAGAGCCGTACAACTTGCCGATGTTGATCCGGCAGTGCCGGCCAGACAGCTGCGCGTCGCTAGTTAGCGACTTGCACGAGAACCGCGGACTGCAAAAAAATGACAGCCAGCGTTCTCAACTTAGAGTGCGCAGAGTGTGTAGAGTGCGCAGAGTGTGTAGAGTTGCGCAGAGTGTGTAGAGTGTAGTGATGGACAGGAAACAGCAATGACAGGTGCAGCACCCGTAAATGTAATTGCTGTCACCAGTGGCAAGGGCGGGGTTGGCAAGACCAACGTCGCCGTCAATCTTGCGGTGAGTTTAGCGGAGAGCGGGCAAGAGGTTCTCCTTTTCGACGCCGATTTAGGTCTCGCTAACGTGGATATCGCCTTGGGCCTTAAGCCTGAATACGACATCCAGCACGTGATCAAAGGAGAGCGCACCCTAGACGAGATCCTCATAGACGGTCCGTCTGGTATTCGCGTTATTCCAGCTTCATCGGGTGTCGCTCGGATGGCGGCACTCTCGCCAACAGAGCAGGCGGGTCTCGTAAGGGCGTTTAGTGAATTGGCCGTGCCCGTGGACACACTCATTGTGGATACCGGAGCCGGTATCGACAATACGGTTCTAACCTTTACCGCAGCATGTCAGGAATTGATCGTGGTGATTTGCGATGAGCCCACGTCCCTCACCGATGGCTATGCACTGGTTAAGGTGCTCAATCAGCACTGCAACGTAAAACGTTTTCAGATTCTGGCCAATATGGTGGATAACGATCTTCAGGGGCGCCAACTCTTTGAGAAGCTTTGCAGCGTCACGGATCGATTCCTGGACGTTCATCTTGGCTACCTTGGTGCGATCCCCAGAGATGATTATCTTCGGCGCGCTATTCGATCGCAGCAAGCTGTGGTCACAGCCTACCCTCGGTCAGACTCCGCACAGGCCCTCCGGGCGATGAGTGATCGGGTGAAAGCGCTGCCTACTAGTCGTTCAGCGGGTGGACTGGGCTTTTTTGTAGAGCGTCTGATCGAATACCGCAGCGGCAGCGTCTGAGTTAAGAGTGAGTCGAGTGTGAGCCGAGCGTCGGCCTACGCAGAATCTGAGGCGCCAAGTGCAGACGCGATGGTGCGTGAGTTTCTGCCGCTCGTTAAAAAAATTGGTCTCCGTCTTGCCGCTAAGCTACCCGCTGAGATTGAGCTCGATGATCTAATGCAGGTTGGATTGATTGGCCTGCTCCGAGCGAGAGATAGCTACGATGCTTCTCAGGGGGCGAGCTTCGCCACTTATGCGGGTATCCGTGTGAAAGGCGCTATGCTCGACGAAATACGTACCCACGATTGGTTGCCGCGCTCGGTGCAAACGCAGCTGCGTCAGGTGTCAGAGGCAATAGATCGAGCGGATATGCGCCTGGGGCGGCCATCGCAGGATGCCGACATTGCCGCAGAGCTTGAAATGCCTTTGGGGGAGTATCAGCAGCTGTCAGGTCAGCTCGCCTGCGCTAGGATGACTCACATCGAAGATAGCGTTGAGGCAGAGAGCGCCCTACTCAATACTGAGAACCCCTTTGAAGAAGTAAGAGCCGAGGGGTTTCGGGAGGCTTTGGCAGAATCTGTCACGCAGCTGCCAGAGAAAGAACGATTGATGATGTCTTTGTATTACGCTGAGAGCCTGAACTTGAAGGAGATTGGCGCGGTGTTGGGGGTATCTGAGTCGCGGGTTTCTCAACTGCATGGTCAAGCGTTGGCGCGATTGCGTGTCACGCTTTCACACTGGCGCGAATAGGGGGCCAGAAATTGGCAAAAAAACCAGCCAAGTCAGCTAAGAAGAAAGGCAAACCCGCAGGGGTGAGTTTCGATTTCTTGACCCTCATCGGCGTCACCATGGCGGTGGGTGCGATTCTGGGTGGTAACTGGCTCGAAGGTGGGCATATCTCAGCCCTCATGCAGTTGACCGCGTTCATGATTGTTATGGGGGGTACGCTCGGCGCGGTATTGGTCCAGACTCGACTTAGCGATTTTCTGGCAGCTTTACGTCGGCTTGGCTGGGTATTGCTGCCTCCCGCCTACAATCGCTCTGCGGTGTTGAGTAAAACCATCGACTGGAGCAAGGCGGCGCGTCGAGAGGGTCTTCTGGGTCTCGAGTCTGCGGTAGGTAAGGAACAGGACCCCCTCACGCAGAAAGGCCTCCAGTTACTTGTTGACGGTTTAGAGCCCGAAGTGATCCGAACGATCATGGATGTCGAGATTGATAACGCGCTTGCGCAGGACGTTCGCGCTGCAAAAGTTTACGAAGCCATGGGTGGTTACTCTCCAACTATAGGCATTATCGGCGCTGTACTGGGCCTCATCGATGTCATGAATAATCTGTCCGACCCCACGCAACTGGGTGCTGGTATCGCTGTTGCCTTCGTAGCCACAATCTACGGGGTTGGATTTGCAAACCTTTTCTATTTGCCCATTGCTAATAAGCTGCGGGCGATCTCTGGGGATCAAATGCAGTACTACGAAATGGTCGTCGACGGGATTGCGATGATTGCCGATGGTGATAATCCGCAGGCCATTCAGAGTAAGCTCGAAGGGTATCTCGACTAACCATGGCTAGACGCAAGCCGCCAGAGAGTATCGATAATCACGAACGCTGGCTGGTGTCCTATGCGGATTTTATTACCCTTCTCTTCGCATTTTTCGTGGTGATGTACTCGACTTCTGCGGTTAATGTTGGCGACTTTCGTGTCCTGTCAGACTCCATTGTGCAGGCCTTCGGGCTGCCGGGGGTGTCTTATGACCCTAGTCGGCCAGATGGCGACGGCACCCTGTCTTCAAGACTTGGTATTCCCATGGCGCGGGAGCTTGATGAACCCTCTGGGATACCCCTAAAGTCTGCGGGGAATACAGATGCATTGACTGCGGGGGCCGGGGAGGTGTCGTCCGGAGAAGAAATCGCTGGAGTGGAAATGGCCCTACAATCTTCTGTCGGCGACCTTATCGCTCCGGATCGATTCGCCGTGACGGGGAACGACAAGTGGCTCGAGATCAAAATTCCCGCGCGCATGTTGTTCCCCTCAGGCTCTCGCTCGCTCCTTGCCAGCTCTATACCAATGCTCCAACGCCTGGCCGACACGCTCATAGGCCTGCCTAACGAGGTGGTGGTGCAGGGGCACACTGATGATCAACCGATTCGCAATGGGCAGTTCCCTTCAAATTGGGAGCTGTCGACTTCGCGGGCAGCGGCTGTTGCACGGGTCTTTGAGGAGGAGGGGGTCGACCCCTCACGACTCAGCGCAGTGGGTTTTGGTCCGAATCGTCCCATTGCAGACAACGCCACCGAGGAGGGGCAAGCGGAAAACCGTCGCGTGGTTGTTCTGGTGCGCAGTTCCTTGTTAACCCAGGTAGTGGGCGATGGCTGATCCGTCTGGACCTGGCCCCGTGACCGGGGTTTCGGGGACACCGCCTCTGCGAAGGCTCCGCCGAAGTGGCGAACGCAAAACGCGTCGGCGCCAGCAACGAGAGTCAGAAAACGGTAACGGAAAAGACGAAACGCCAAAAGATCAGGGTAGCCGCAAGGGGCGGTTTTTAGACGAGCGCTGTTAGGCGACCCCTTCCTCTCCGGGGCTATCTGATAGAAGCGCTCCCTGCTTCTGCACGACGTGCTGAATAAGCTGTTCCTGAGCTTGCAGGTCATCATCAAAGTCAACGCGAATCCAGTAAGGCATGGTGGCTGAGTCAAGGCGCTCCTCACTGCTCACAACGGTCCCAGCTATAGATAGAGTCACCTGCGACGGCTTCAGAATAATACTGAGCTGCAGTCTAGTTCCAGGCTCTAGAGTATGACGTCCCTCAAAAGCGATGCCGCAACCGCTAAGATTGACCATGCTACTGTCATAGGAATGTACGCCCTCCTCTTCATATTCTAGAGACTGCGCGGCGATCACTGATACCTTCCGATTGAGCAGGCCGAGAGCTTGGGCCACCATCGGGTGTTCGCGCCATACCGCATTAATGCTTTTGTTCAGTTCTCGATCCAGCTCGGCCAGGAGTGAGCCGGTGCTAATTTCGAGGCCACCGGTGTCTTGACTGGTTTGTTGTCCTTCTGGAGCCTCGGGAATAACTTCATAACGCAAAAGGACCACATCATTGATGCGGTAGTACTTTCGTCGCTCTATGAGATTGGTTCGTGGTTCAGTCATGGCTTTACTCTATCCCGAGAATTTCTAGAGCGTCCGGATTAATCTCACGGATGCTCTTGAGTTCTGACTCTTCTGCGTCCTCGATGCCTTGTCTTATAACGATTTCTACCCTTCGATTAGATGCGCGGCCTTCCACGGTGTCGTTGAAAGTAAAGGGACGAGTGTCCGCGAATCCCACCACCATCATGCGATCATCTTTGAGTAAGCCCTCCCGCAGGAGTTCGTGTGTTACTGACAAGGCACGGCTTGATGAAAGACCCCAGTTGGATTCATAGCGACCGCCGCGCAGCGGAGTGCTGTCGGTATGACCCTCAATAGAAATAGTTCCTGGAATTTCAGCGAGTGCATTTCGGATACGAGCCATGACGGGTACAAAGTCTGTGTTGAGAGTCGCAGACCCTGAGGGGAAAGAGCCTTGCTCTCGGATACGTACGGTAATGGTTCTGCCGTCCGATTCCACATCGACCTTGCCGGTTTGTACTTCGTCTTCGAGCATGTCCTGCAGCTTCTCTGCATCTGCCGCCGTTTCAGCGAGCAGTGCGGTGATTTTCTGCTGTAGCAGCTCTTCAGCTTCGGCATCTTCCAACTCGCCTTCACCGACTCTCAAAGACGGGTCCGTGGTCTGGTCAGTTACCTGTTGGATGGTTTCGACGATGGTGTCGCTCGTTTGTCCGGGGCTAAACTCCGTTGCCACTACGCTCGTGCCCTTGGGAATATCCTCCAGCTCAAATTCGTTTTGAACACCAAAGGCAACCTTCATCGAGCCCGCAATTTGCTTGAACTTCTCTACATCCATTTCTGCGAAGGAAAGTAGTAGCACAAAGAAACACATGAGCAGCGACATTAAATCTGCAAAGGTGGCCATCCATGCGGGGGAGCCTGCGGGGCCGTCTTCAGACATCGTATTTACTCGTATACATCAGTCACTGGTTATCCGTCATCTCCGCCACGTTTATCGGGCTCGAGATAGGCTTTTAGCATGGATTCGATAATTCGGGGGTTTTGGCCTTCCTGGATAGCCAGCACTCCATCGATGCACATGGATCGAACTTTCAATTCATCGGCTTTGCGAAGAGTGAGCTTGTCTGCGATAGGCATGGCAACCATATTGGCGAGCATCGCACCGTAAAGCGTGGTCAGTAGGGCAACGGCCATCGCTGGACCGATAGACTTGGGATCCGACATGTTTGAGAGCATTTGTACCAGGCCGATGAGTGTTCCAATCATTCCCATCGCGGGAGCCACATCAGCTGTTGCGCTAAAGACCTTGGCGCCCCAACTGTGCCGCTCAATAGTTTGTTGCATGTCCTTGCTTAGGACTGTGTCGACGACCTCTCGGCTGTTTCCATCGATGAGCATTTTCACGCCCTCGTCCAAAAAGTCGTTGTCTATCTCCTGATTCTCGAGGGCGAGCATGCCTTCTTTTCGCGCAATGTTTGCCAGCTCAACAATTTTCTCGATGAGCTCTTCAGGATCAGAAGATTTATTGACGAAAGCGGTGAGAGCGACCTTGAATGCGCCAAAGAACTGGCCCATGGAGAACTTGATCATCACCACCATGATGGTGCCACCAAGCACGATGAGGATGGAGGGCACGTTGATAAATACCAACGCCGAGCCGCCGGTCAGTATGGCGGCCAAGACAATACCTATTGCCCCGACCATACCAAGTAGTGTCGCCAGATCCATTTCAGTCCTCGGTAAAGATCGTTGTCAAAATAACCGCTAAAGTATACACAGGGTATGTAAATATAGCGGCACTCTGGCAATTATCTAAAGCTACATGTTTCGCTGGTAATGTGGCACGCGGTGAGCAGCAGAGCCCTCCGCAATTCACTATTTCGAGGTGGTGTTGGAAGAACTGCAACTGGCACTTACGACCGCCCGTGTTGATCAGCGTAATTTTGGTTTATGGATCAACAACTGGCAGATCGGTCAGACTCTCAATGCGTTGGTGACAAATCAGCTGCCGACGGGGGAGCTGGTGCTGCGCGTGGGCGGCCAACAAATTACTGCGACAGCCGACATTCCCATTCAGCAGGGTGCTCGATTGCAGTTGGAGGTCGCCCAGTTACAGCCCGTCCCAACGCTGAAGGTGTTGAACCCCACCATTAGTCCGGCGGCCGCCAATGTGGGAGGTACTTTGCAGTTACTCCCCGGCAACGCCTCAGGTATTGCGAGTCCGCCGATCGCAAACGTTGTTCAAGCACTGCAAGCCAGCCAGATCGCGAATATCTTGCCGCCCGTGGTAGCGGATTCGATTGCACAGATTTTAAAACAGGTGAGTCGGCCCGTTCAGTTGACGCAGCCCTCAGGACTGGCGAATGCGATGAGCGAATCCGGCTTGTTTCTTGAAAGTAACGTTCGTGCATCTGCAGAGGGTAGGCCTCTTGCGCTTCAAGGAGACCTTAAAGCTGGGTTGTTCCGCGCTTTGGCAAAGGTCGAGGCCGCCTTAGCTCGTATTGAGGCCTTAGCCATGCCCGCATCCGACGCGGAGGCGCTTCTGGAGATGAAGCGGGAGCTTGAGGCGGGCCTTGGCCGCATAACGCTGCACCAGTTGAACTCTCAACATGCTGATACCCCCGCCGCTCGTCAGTGGCAACTGGAGATTCCAGTTCAGCTGGCTGATTCTGTACACAGCTTGCGTATAGAGATTGAGCGAGACGCTGGAAACGGGGCCCAATCGGATGACGATGACTCCGCTGAGCAATGGAGCGTCAAGCTTCAGTTGGCTCCCGCTGCATTGGGCGCGCTGGAGATAGCGATGCAGTTTCAGGATGACGCGGTAACGCTGCGTGTCGCGGCGGCGCAGTCCTCTGTACGAGGTCTCATCGATGCGGGAATGCCCAGTCTGATCAATGCTCTCAATAGTCGCGGTATATCGGTCACGACGAGCCCCGCGGCTGAGTTGCTACCTCAGGAGGTTTCTTTAGATGATTCAACCACCGGGCCTGCCCTGGACCTCCGAGTATGAGCGTTAAAGATAAGCCAACGCACTCTTCCGGCTCGCAATCCGCGGCACTCTCTTATAGTGGTGAGGGCGCGCCGGTACTGGTAGCAAAGGGTGAGAATGCGATTGCCGACCGCATCGTCGAGCTTGCCGCACAGCACGATGTTCCGATTGTGCAGAACGAACAGCTCACGGAGTTACTGTGCCAAATACCTCTCGGAGACGAAGTGCCTCCAGCACTTTACGTTGCGGTCGCCGAAGTGCTTGCTTACGTTTACCGCCTTAACGCACAGGTGGACCGCCGCGTCTAAGTCGCCCCCGCATATCGCGTCTGGGGCAGCGCTGTTGTATGCTCTAACTTATGATTTGCTGATGTATGTATGCGGTTATGGATAAGGTCAAAGCACTAGAGCAACTGTCGATTCGCCTTTCGCACATGGCTGATGGCGTGGACGAAGAAGTCGACGCTCTGCTGGTACAGATCCGCAAGCTCCTCAAAGGCAGCGGCGATGCCTCAAAAATTGAGAGCCTGTCAGGACGCCTGGCTCGCACCATGCTGGCCAATACGGGCGTTAACGCCGACAAAGCTAAAACTGTGGAGGGAGGTTATGACCTCTCCGGTTTACGTAAGCTGATAAAGACCATGCCGGTACGCGGTGACGAACAAGAACGCATGAGTAAGCTTGTTCAACAGGTCGCCTCGGGTACAACGGCAATGGCGCGGCAGAAAGCTTTGGTCGACTTACTCGGTGCCTCTGCCGAAGCGCTGCGAGAGGTGGCGACCCGGGATAAATCAGACAGCGGTGTTTTGGGCTGGCTTGGTAAAAAGTCCGGTGCCGAAGGGGAAGATGATCGCTACGTAGCGCTGTTTGTGCAGTTGTTACAGCGCCTCGTAGAGCACATTGATGTCTTGAACGGCAACGCGATACGTAGTCATGCCATCAAGGAGTCTTTGGAGCAGGCCGTACATCCGGCTGAGGCGCAGAAGCTTCTTGCCGAAGTCACCGACGAAATCGAAACCATTGATGCGCGGATTCGTGCGGAAAGGAATCAAACAACTGACTTTTTAGGTGATCTTCGCTCGCGTCTCGATGGGTTTGAGGAAGTACTGAATTTACTGTCCGATGATGGCGACAGTTCACTCAAGCGTTCAGAAGAGCTACAGAGTGGCGTTGGTAAGGACACCCAGAACCTTGGCGAAGCTGTTAAGACCGATGACATTAATCAGATACGTAGCGTTATCGCAGAGGGTCTGAGCACTCTCACAAAACGCGTTGAAGAACACGTCGTCGCAGAGCGTGAGCAGCACGAGACCGCGAAAGCACGTGTGGCTGAGCTCAATGATCGTCTTGCGCACCTGGAAGACGAAGCCGATATTTTGCGCAGCGAGATTCGAAACAAGAATGATCTCGCTCTAAAAGATGCGCTGACCGGCGTTTACAATCGAGCGGGCTATGACGAGCGTACCAAGGAGCTCTTCGCTCGATGGCAGCGTGCTGGTGCAGCCCTGTCCATCGTCTTTGTTGATTGCAATAAGTTCAAAGAGATCAATGACACCTACGGTCATACCGCAGGTGATCTCGTACTCGTAAAGGTTTCAGATGTGCTTCAAGCTCGAGCGCGCGCCAGCGACATCGTTTGTCGTTATGGCGGAGATGAGTTTGTGATTCTTCTGCCTGATACCCATGTGCAGGGCGCGGAAGTCTTCGCCCGAAGCGCTTGTGACGAAGTGCTCAACGCCGGCTTCAACGATAACGGCAAACCCCTCGATGTTTCTATTTCTTGTGGCGTAACGGAGCTTGTCACGGGTGACACGCTCGAAAGCGCTGTTGGACGCGCTGATGAGGCTATGTACCAAGCCAAGAAAATGGAAGGCATGAAGGTCTGCGTCGTTAAATAGTTGTCCCGCTTATCGCGGGGCTCCTCTCCTAAATCTATCTCTCAACAGTTTGCGCTGGAAGTTCCCATCGCAAACTGCTCGCGCCTCGCGATCTTTTATATTATAATTTTCTAATAATACTGCAGCGGCCCACCACCGCCGCTCGGTGTTACTCGTCTTCGGTCCGTGAGCATTAGCTTACGGTTAGCCCCTAAGCCTTTGTGCATAGGGGCTTTTTTTTGCCTGCTTGCCTAACGCCGGCGTGGAGGACTGCTGCCGTTGCTTACGTAGCGACCTGCGCAGGTCTGCTATCGGTGCTTGCGCAGCGAGCGTTAACCCTTCTAGCGAGCGAAGTAAGTGGCGATAGCAGACCGGTCCAGCGATAAACAAGCTCGCGGTTATGCTTCAGTTATCGAGGTTCAGAAAAACCCCGTGCTCATTGAACCAGCGTTCATCGATAACCCATCGGATACTACTCACATCAGGCAGGCCTTCAACTAGCTCCATTGCCCGGGATTGCGCTTTTGCGAGCGTATCCTGGGCTGCCATCATGTCCGGATGATCCACGGCGGTGGCGCCGAGTTCCGGGTAGGCGGTGCGCAGAAATCGCATTGCCGGAACTTGCGCTGATCGCGGACTGTTCATCGTGGCAATGCCATTTTCCAGGCCGATTACGCGGAAGGGAAAAGGGAATTCGGCAAGCTGGCTATCCCTCGCCAGACGCTCGTTAACTTCGGTGACACGGCTGTCTTGCGACAGCCAATACCAAGCTACGCTCAGGGTAATCACGGTCAGTAGACCTATTAGATAGTTTCTGGCAAACCTATCCATAGCGTTCCTCAGCACCCACTAGTAATTGCTGATTCGACCTAAGAACCGAGTCGGCTTAGGCGGCTAGCGCGCGGAGCATCCATGCGGTCTTCTCGTGTACGCGCATGCGATCTGAAACAAGGGCAGCAGATGACTCATCGTCAGCACCTTGGGCCTTCACCAAGACTTCTCTGCAGGTTTTAACGATTTGCTCGTGTCCCTGAGTCAGGATGCGGATCATTTCCGAGGCTGGCGGCACACCGTCAACTTCTTTGATGTTCGACAGCTCGGCAAATGCCTTGTAAGTGCCGGGTGCGACAACGTCGAGGGTTCGAATTCGCTCAGCAACTTCATCGACCGCGAGCGCGAGCTCGTTGTAGTGCTCTTCGAACATTAAGTGCAGCTCTCGAAACTGGGGCCCCGTAACGTTCCAATGAAAGTTGTGGGTCTGGAGGTACAGGGTGTAGGAGTCGGCGAGCAAGACTTTTAAACCGCCCGCAATGCTCAGTCGATCTGCCTCGTTAATACCAATATCTATGCCACTCATAACCACTCCTTTTTTCGCTTCTGGTTTCGTGTTCACTATACGACTGATATGGTGGCGGTTTGCCTGAATTCAAGCGATAGAGGGTTTATTTGTGACAACGTTATCTGAGTCATTGACACTACCTTGTGGCACGGTTGTACCTAATAGAATGGTAAAAGCTGCCATGACCGAGGGGCTGGCTGATATTGGCGGATATCCCACGGGGGCCCATGAGCAGCTTTACAGGATCTGGTCGGAGGGCGGCTCCGGTGTGCTGATTACCGGAAACGTCGTGGTGGATGCGAATCATCTGGAACGACCGGGTAACGTTGTGGTTGATCGCGAGCCTGATGCGGCCATGAAAGAGGCACTAGCCAAATGGGCGGCGGCTTCTACGAGCGCGGGCAATCATACCTGGGTTCAAATCAGCCACGCGGGGCGACAAACCCTCAAAACGGTAAATCCCCATCCCAAGGCGCCTTCGGCTGTGAAGCTCGGCTTGCCGGGCGGCCAGTTCGGCGAGCCAGAGGCCTTACGCACTGAAGAGATAGCCGATTTGGTGAATCGTTTTGCCGTTGCGGCAAAGGCGATGCAGGAAGCGGGATTCAGCGGCGTACAGATTCACGGCGCTCATGGCTATCTCATTTCGCAGTTTCTTAGCCCTCGCAGTAATCAACGGGACGACAACTACGGAGGTGAACTTGCCAATCGAGCGCGCTTTCTACTGGAAATTATTGATGCGACTCGCGAGGCTGTAGGGCCAGCGTTTCCTGTCGCCGTAAAGCTCAATAGCGCCGATTTTCAGAAAGGCGGGTTTGCTTTTGAGGACAGCCTTCAAGTGGCCAAGTGGCTCGAAGAGCACGGTGTTGACGTTATCGAAATTTCCGGCGGCACTTACGAGCAGCCCAAGCTGCTGGGTATGGAGGGCATAGAACCCACGGAGAAGCAGCATGTGGCCGAATCAACGCTGCGTAGAGAGGCTTACTTTGTTGATTTTGCTCTGGCTATGCAAAAACAGGTTTCTATCCCGTTGATGGTGACTGGAGGCTTTCGGTCCCGCGCTGCGATGGAGCAGGCCTTGGCGGAGGGGGGCGCTTCATTGATCGGTTTGGGCCGGCCGCTTTGTGTACAGACGGATGGTCCTGCGCGATTGCTCGCGGGAGCCGAGTCGCTGCCTCGCTATGAAGATGAGCTTGCCTTATTGCCTTCATGGCTGGGCTTCTTGCAGGGCATCAGTCTGATCAAGACCCTGAGCACCTTTGCAACCACCTATTGGTTCTACGCGCAGCTGGATTCTTTGGGACGAACTGGAAAAGTGCTGCCGAAGCTGTCCGTTCTGAAAGCGGCTATGCAGGTGGGCAAGCAGCAATCGACGTTTTTGAAGGCTCGACGCAGCCAGGGCTAGGATCGAAAAAGAGTCAATTAAAAGGGCGACCGTTCAGTCGGTCAGCTCTAGATCCATCCACACAAGGCGGTGGTCGGACGACGCGCTGCGTTTTTTTACCAGTCGCCTCAGGGGATCATCGGGTGTGGGCCAAAAAACGCCTGCATCAATCACCCGCCACCCGCTTTTACTGGGCACTACGTAGTCGGCTCGCATACCCCAACTCGCTGTATGGGTAGGACTGAACCGACTGTCCGCATTGTTAGCGCGTCCACCATCACTGGTGGGTAGTAGGCCTCGTCGTACCTTTTCGTGACCCAGCAGAGCACTGATGCCTTCCCGTCGGGCATCACCTTCTTCCATGGAGGCATTGAGGTCGCCAAGCACGACAAAGCGCTCGCCCTTCAGGCCGCCCGAGCGTCCTTGATCGTCGTAGATATAGGAACTCGTTTCAGCGTCTTCGATGTAGTCTGCCCAAAACCGTATCTCATCATGATTTCGGCGCCCATTACGATCCTCGGGGCCATCGAAGACCGGAGGCGTGGGGTGGCTGGCCAATACATGCAGTGATTTGCCATTGATTCGTACAGGAACATCCCAGTGTGACTTCGAGGAGAGGCGCAGTTTTTCCTGAACCGTCTCGGGATACCAAAGCTCGTTGTTCTCGGTGCGCATGTCCTTCATGAGGTTGTTGGGCATATCCTTCCACTTAAACAACTGGAAACTTCTGATCGCCTCGAAGTCGATGGGGTAGCGGCTCAGCAAAAGCATCCCGTACTGGCCCGGGTAAAGACCATAGCCAAAGGCGTCATTGCCGGTGCCTGACGCTTTGCCATCCCTGTCAAGGTCCATGCCTGAATCAACGCCTGTATTAACAGGTCCCTGATAAAAATAGGGGTAGTCGATCGCCTCAACGCCAGCCCTTGCTTGCTGAAGGTAGCGCTCAAGAAATGGCTTTACTCCTTGGGCAGGATCCGCGTGGTAGTCGAATTCGTTGAGTAACAGTATGTCCGGGCGAACCCGCTGAATAATCTCAGCAATATTGCTGATTTGGGGATGATCGCTGTTGCTCAATGCAGCAGGGAGTTCGTGACCACTTGGAGTGACACCCTTACCCACATAGTTACCGCCTTCCATACTGACATTGAACGTCGCAATACGAATGACGCGTCCTTCGCTATGGACTCCTGCAGGCATTAGCAGGACCGCGAGTAAAAAAAGGAAGGGTAAGCGTGGCATCTGAACTCCATCGTGTGTAACCGGAAAGTTCCATAAATTCGAAGGGCGACACGTTAGCACGGCCATCGCGTATCACCCATGGTTTTCGCAGCGTTTGGGAGCTTCTTCGCGTAAACTACGCGGGTAAACCTGCTTACCCCCCCACTGCTATCTACTGGAGCCTTCAGCCCATGACTATCGATACCGATGCAGCAAGAAAGTTTCTGTCCCGAGACTTCATGGACTTCTGTATCCGCTTGGGACTTACCTTCGTGGTGATCGTGGCCTGTGTCCGTGTGTTTGCGCCATTCATGCCAATAATGATCTGGGGCATTATCTTGTCAATTTCGCTGTATCCCATGTTCATGTATCTGTGCCGGCGTTTAGGCTGGGGAAGCGGCAAAGTTGCTACGCTTATTGTCGTCTTGGGCATACTGCTGCTGGGTGTTCCTACAGTAATGTTGGGTAGTTCCTTTGCCACGCATATCTTCGATGTCATTGGAAATTTCGATGCGCAGACGGTGACCATTGAGCTACCCGACCCCTCCGTCAAAGAGTGGCCTATTGTGGGTGAGCGCGTCTACGCTGCCTGGTCTGCGGCGCACACTGATTTGCCAGGGTATATCGAGAGTCTCCAGCCGCAGTTAGGAAATTTCAGTAAAAGCGCACTGCAAGCAGCCGCGAGTACCGCGGGGACGCTATTTTTCTTCTTTGGTGCACTCATTATTGCGGGAATCATGATGGCTTATGGTGAGTCAGGAACTGCCGCCATGGCGCGCATCTTTTCCCGCATGGTGGGAGAGCAGAGAGGCCCCGGCTTGCACACGATCACAACACTCACCGTACGATCTGTTGCAACAGGAGTCGTCGGCGTCGCATTTATTCAGGCGTTGTTGTTGGGTGTCGGTTTTATGTTGGCAGGTATCCCGGCTGCTGGTTTACTTGCCTTGGTCGTTTTAGTGATTGGCATACTTCAGCTACCCGCATTGATAGTCTCCATCCCGGCGATTGCCTACGTATGGGGCATGGGAGATGGCGGCACGATAGTCAATGTCGCGTTGACTGTGTACTTCATTGTGGCGGGCTTTGCTGACAACGTGCTCAAGCCAATGCTGCTGGGCAGGGGGGTCAGTGTGCCGATGCCTGTCGTCTTGATTGGTGCTTTGGGAGGCATGATGGGAGCCGGAATCGTTGGGCTGTTTGTAGGCGCGGTGATACTCAGCGTGGGCTATGAATTGTTCATGGACTGGGTCGATGAAACCGCGCCAGCGCCCGACGCGTCAGAAGACAGTGGCGATACCGCAGACGTTTCTGGTTAGTTCAAGCTCGTTTAATGACAATTATGACGCTGCGCAATAGCTTTGTCTTTCTGGCGGGAGTCGTCCTTGTCGGTTGCACCACGCTAGGCCCGGATTATCAGGAGCCCGAGCTCAGCTGGCTCGTGGAGTGGCAGCCTGATCTTTATGGTCAATTAGATACAACGGCTGCGGCAACGGACTCTGAACTTACCGAATGGTGGCGGCGCTTTGAAGATCCGGCGCTCGATTCATTAATTCAAAAGGTACTTACCCAGAATCCGAACTTGCAGATCGCTGGATTGGGCGTCCTGGAGTCGCGGGCGAGACTGGGTGGTGCACAGGCTTTGCGTTTCCCGCAGTCTCAGCAAATAGGGGCGCAGGCGGCATACATTCGCCAGCGGCGCAGCGATGGCCTTTTACCCGCTAGTGAAGATAGTTTTGGCAGCTACGATGCGGGTGTGTCAGTAGGCTGGGAACTGGATTTTTGGGGCCGTTTCGCCCGCGGTATCGAGTCGGCGGATGCCGCTTTCATGGCATCGGTGGCTAACCAACGAGATCTGCAGGTTCTGCTCGTGGCGCAAACAGCGGACATTTACTACGCCTATCGTACGGTGCAATTGCGGATTGCTATTGCTAATGAAAACGCGGTTATTCAAAAGCGCAGCTTCGATATTACTCAGCAACTGTTTGATAGCGGCCAGGAATCCGAGCTCGATCTACAGCAGGCTCGAACCCAATATCTCGCTACGCTCGCGACCATACCTGATCTTGAGCGCAGCCGCGTGCAGTTGCGTAACGCGCTCGCAGTCCTCTTGGCCCGTCCTCCGGGTCCCATCGCCGAGTTGGGAGGTGAGCCTGAAAAGCTTCCCAGCGTGGAACCCGTTGCGCTAACAGGTATACCCGCACAGCTTGTGCTGCGCAGGCCAGATGTGCGCGCTAGTGCCTGGCAGGCGGGCGCTCAGTCAGCTCAAATCGGCGTCGCTAAGGCTGATCTGTATCCTGCGCTATCGCTATTTGGCAGCTTTGGCTGGAACGGCGATAGCCTGGGCGTAACAGCTGATGGTCTGACTTTCGCAGCCGGTCCAGCGATCAGCTGGAATATTTTTGATTACGGACGTATTCGTTCGAATGTTCGTGTACAGGACGCGCGTTTGCAGCAAACGCTGGTGGCATTCGATGCGACGGTCTACCAAGCTGCCCGAGAGATTGATGATGCGGCCATCGCGGTCATCAAAACGGCAGAGGCGGGCGATGTGCTGACAGAGTCCCGCTCCGCTGCGGAACGAGCCTTGGAGCTGGCAAACCGGCGTTACAAAGAAGGCTACGCCGACTTTCAGCGAGTGCTCGATGCGCAGCGATCGTTGTTCTCTCAAGCTGAGAAAGAGCTCGTCAATGAAGGGGCACACATTTCTGCGGTGATCACGCTCTATAAAACCTTGGGTGGTGGATGGCAGCCTCAGTCTCTGGAAGAGATGATTCCCGAGGATCTGCGCGAAACCATGCGCAATCGGGTGAATTGGGGCGACGACTTGGAGTCACCGGTTCCCGAGGTGCTGGATAACGCCCAATCAGGAGGAAGTTCCCAATGAGTGATATCGAAGCAGGAGCAGAGGAATCATCAGCACCTGCGATGAAGCGTACGACCTGGATTGTATTGGCGTTAATTGTAGGAAGCCTCGGCTGGTATCTTCTATCGGATCGCTATGCTCCCTATACGAGTCAGGCACGAGTGCAGGGTTACGTCATCGGCGTCGCGCCGGAAGTAGCGGGTACCATTACCAAGGTATTGATAAGCAACAATCAGGAAGTGGAAGAAGGTGATCCGCTTTTTGAAATAGACCCATCGCAATATCAGATCGCGCTTTCCCGCGCAGAGTCAGATCTGGTGAATGCCCGAAGCCAGGTGGAGGCGGGTAACGCAACAGTACTGAGTGCTCGCGCTAATCTCACGGCGGCCGAGGCTAATCGGCTCCGTGCGAGTCAGGACTATGCTCGGCTAAAGCGGCTTCGAGAGACCGATCCCGGTACATTGTCGGTACGTCGCTTGGAGTCATCAAAGGCGTCTCTGGATCAGGCAGAGGCCAAAGTGGCTGCCGCGAAGTCTGATATTCAGCGCGCGATCGAGCAGAAGGGTGGAGATGATGAGAGCAGCAACGCTATCTTGTTATCCGCACAGAGCGCAGTTGAGAAGGCGCGCCTGGATCTTGAGCGCACGGTGGTAAAAGCCTCGTCCGCCGGTTTGATCACAGACTTGCGCGCTGATGTTGGCCAGTACGCTGGTACAGGTAAGCCTGTGATGACCATTATTGCTATCCATGATCTATGGATTAGTGCGGCATTTACAGAGAACAATCTTGGGCACATGCGGCCCGGGACTACCGCAGAGATTCTCTTCGATGCTTTGCCGGGTGAAGTGTTTCCGGGCAGCGTCAGGAACGTTGGATTAGGCATAAGCGCCGGTCAGGCTCCGGCTCCGGGTACTTTGCCGACGGTTAGCAATAGTCGCGATTGGTTGCGTCAGGCGCAGCGCTTTCCTGTTGAAGTGGGGTTTAAGGTCCCCCGTGACCAAACCGTGAACCAGCTGCGTATTGGCGGACAAGCTTCGGTGATTGTCTATAGCGATGACGCCACAGTGCTGCGCTGGTTGGGTCAGATCTATATCCGATTTATGAGCTGGCTGTCTTACGCCTACTAATGAATCTGAGATGCCTGCCAAGCAAGCAAGATCAACGGTAAGCGGCTTGTGACAAAAACGGCCGAGAACCGAGCTCTGCGATTCGCCTTTGCGACGGCTTTGGCCTTGGCAGTGGCTTACGCGTTTGGCTTTCCTCTGCCATTTATTGCGCCACTCTTTGTGGTGTTCTTGAGTGCCATGCCGGGGCCACCCATGGGGCCAAAAGGCCTCCTGGGCTTGCTGCTCATTATGATTGTGTCGCTCACCGTGGGTGTACTGCTCATCCCGCTGATTCGCTATTACCCGGTGAGTGCGGTACTGATCGTTGCTGTGGGCCTCTACTTTTCCATGTACCTGACGCTGATTCATGGGAAGCGCTTGCTGGGTACTTTTTTAACCATCGGTTTTACTTTGATTTCAGTCGCCGGCAGCGTCGACTATCTGCTGGCTACGACGGTGATTAAGTCTCTGGCGCTGGGAATATTTTCGGCGGTGCTCTGTCAATGGATCGTCTATCCGTTCTTTCCCGAGCAAGCCACGAGCGCAACGCCTCAGGAAGCTGCCAGCGGTGAATCACAGTCTAATTGGCTTGCTGTGCGAGCGATGCTAATTGTAATGCCGGCGTATTTGCTGGCGCTTACCAATCCATCGCAGTATTTGATGACGATCATGAAGTCAGTGTCCCTTGGCCAGCAAACCTCCGCTATGGACGCGCGGCACGCGGGGCGGGAACTTATTGGGTCGACTTTTGTGGGTGGGATCATGGCCGTAGTTTTTTGGAAGCTGCTTTCTATATCTCCGACCTTGTGGATGTTCTCCCTGTGGATGTTTGTTTTTGCGCTGTACACATCGGCAAAGTTGTACGGGTTTCTCAAGACCCGCGTGGCCCCATCATTTTGGATTAACGCCCTGGTGACGATGCTCATTCTGCTTGGGCCGGCGGTGGAAGATTCCGCCAATGGGAAGGATGCCTTCGCGGCTTTCTTTCAGCGCTTCGCGACGTTTGTGGCGGTGACGCTTTACGCTTGGGGCGCCTTGGCATTTTTGGAAAGTTGGCGTACTCGACGTCTTGCTAAATCTAAGACCGCGAATCCGTCCCCGGGCTAGCTCTCGCTGTCCCCATAGAAGGCAACTCTGGATATGGCTACTCTCACCGCGCCGGGTGAACCGATGGCGATCAAACCGATACGTCGAAGGCTGCGAGTATCCAATGCCTGCTCAAGCCTATGCGGTGTGAAAGCCGTAAAGGGGAGATAGTGAGTGTGCCAATGGCTGTCAGTATCGACACTGCACCTGTAGCTCTGCCAGGGCTGCTGCGTATCACCCGTGCGGAGATTTAGCGCATAGGAACGTCCATCGCCGGTAATACTCACTGCAATACCGGCAGCTGCGCTGGCATTGAGGAATTGCCCCGTGGCTCCAAGGTCGAGAGCAGCTTGAATAAATCCACCGTTGTTCTCGAGACTAACGCTGCCCCTTAGTACCAGCGCTTGGCGGCCTTCCACAGATTCATGGTGCGCAAGGCCCTGAGAGATACCTCCCATGACGGTGTCACTGACATACTGCCAACGCTGCCCGTTACTTGCCGTCTGAGCGTTGCTGAAGTCGTCAATCAGGAATATCTCATCCATCGTTGTAGCCGTAGTTGTAGCCGTAGTTGTGGCCATAGTCTGCAAACTCTCTTCGTGCTTTTAGTGATTAGCTCGGGTCTATTGTCACTGAGCCGCGCACTGTATACGCTCCAAGTATCGCCGCGGCCGTGCTTACGTTATTAATCGTGAAGCATAAAGCTTTCCTGGGCGATGACCCCTCAATGAAAACATAAAAGGATTCATCCCATGACTCAGTCTCTTTCATTGCCGGGCAAACTTGCCCTTGGCGCCTCGGCATTGTTTGGCCTGCTTTACCTGAGCTTTGGTCTGGCGTGGCTTGGAGCACCCTCGGTAATCGCTGGCGCCCTCGGTGCCTCATTGTTGCAGGGGACCGGTCTTTCTACTCAGCTTGGAGACAGTGCCGCGTTCTTCCTTTGTGCCGGGCTGTTTATGCTCTATGGCGTTATCCGCCGACATCCAAGTTACCTGATGGCCGGCGCGCTATTGATCGGTCTGGTGGCTCCCGCGCGTATCGTCGCTTGGCAGGTCCACGGAGCGGCTTTGACTGTGGAGCCCATTGTGGCCGAGATTATTACGTTTCTTGTTGTGTTTGCAGCAGCACGAGCGGTCAGCGCGAAATAGTTCTCCCCGAGAAAGCCTTTGAACTATCTCGCCCACGCGCTTCTCGCCGAGCCTTATGCGCATAGCCTGATCGGCAACATCGCCGGTGATTTGGTAAAAGGGCCCTTGCATCGGCATAAGCTCCATCCCCGGGTTGCCGATGGGGTACGTCGCCATCGGCGTGTCGATGCTCTGACTGATAGCCACGAGGCTTATCGTTCCCTGAGACTACTTTTTCCTGAGGATCAGCGGCGGTATTCCGGACTGGTGTTGGATGTGCTCTTTGATCATTACCTTGTGCGTCATTGGCAGCGCTTCAGTGAGTGGCAGCGAGATGCCTTTTTGGAGGGTACCTATCGCGTGCTTCGAGAAAATCCACAGTTGCTTCCCACGGGCCTTGCCCTCGTCGCCGAGCGCTGGACCAACGCTGACTGGTTAAGGGTTTATGAAACCCGAGAGGGGGTCGTGGCCGTGCTGGAGCGCCTCTCTTTACGCCTCAAACGTCCTGTTGCCTTGGCTTCGATGTTAGACGTTGCCGACATGCACGGGCCTGACTTTGATTGGGGTTTCCTCCGCGTGTTCACCGATGTACAGCGCACGATTAATGCCCAATGACTGACGGCAGTTCCCGCCGCTATCGCTATGACCGCTCCTATGACCCGATCCACGACTCTTGCCATAACAAGCCCCGACAAAGGATTACTAGATGACACTTACCGCTGAGCTCAGTCTCTATCCTCTGAATGCAGAGTACATCCCTGTTATTCAGTCACTTATCGATGAACTCAACACGCGAGAAGGTCTAAAAATTGTGACAAATGCCATGAGTACCCAGATACAGGGCCAGCATCAAGCTGTCATGAGTGCGGTAAGTGACACGCTCTTAGCTAGTGCGGAACGTTATGGCCCCTCGCAGGTATTGGTCTGCAAATTCATACCGATGGCACTGGACATAGCCTAGGGCGCCCTTGGGCCAGGGTAATGTTGGAAGATATCCAAGGCCCATGAGCTCGTCACGCTCAGTAGTCGCTCGGAGCTGGCGATACCGTCCAACGATGGATCGCTGGGAGCCAGTACATTAAAAATGTGGTCCGCAGCAGCCAAAAGAACGACCTGGCTCATGGGGTGACTAGAGGTTTGCACCAAATCCACGCTCTGCTGAAAAGGAACGGTCGTGTCGCCTGTGCCAGCGATGGAAAGAATCGGCCCCGAAAAATCCTGCATGTCGTTCAGAGTTTGCTGCTCATCGATTTCTTTGAACCACTGAGCGCTAAATCTCAAGGGCTCGGGAATCCAAGGAAACGCCACCGTGGCGTAGCCCGTTTTCATGGCAACGGCATAATGTGCGTCAAAAAAACGCGCGAAGCTGCCACGACCATTTGCAGCAGCTGTCGACCAGGTGGCAAGAGCGAGCGCCTTTGGTTCCTGTAACACCAGGCGCTGGGCAACCAGTCCTCCCTGACTAAAACCCAGAACCACAATTTGATCACCATCGACCAGCGGGTGCTCTGAAAGAAAATCAAACGCAGTCTGAGCGTCTTTGGTGGCGCCGCTAAGACTATAGCGCTGGTGATCTACCTTGCTCTCCCCGGAGCCAGCAAAATCAATCCTCAAAGATGCGATGCCGGCTTTTGCGAGGCGCTTAGCAAGTTTCAGATACAGATCACCCACTTCATTCTTTTCTGATGCAGTGCCATGCAATAGCAGTAATGCGGGCGAGGGCCTTTCGGCGGAGACAGGGCGCGAGAATACGCCGGGTACAGCGTACTCTCCGTTTGATAGCGATACGGACTCCTCAGCGTTAGCGCTAGGGAGTAAAGCAAAGGCGATCAAAGCAATGAGTAACTTACTGATGGAGATATACCGCATGAACAGTAACAGCCCATGTTGCTGTAGGAGTCTTGCAATATAACGCGAGGAAGCGAGGTGACGAAATTCCCCGCGACGATAAGCTGGCGTAGAATGCCGCGCATGAGTGATCAGTACCTCCATGTAAGGCGGGGAATCTTCGAAAGTATTCCTCTCTTTATTCCCGCGATCCCCTTTGCGCTGGTGTTCGGCGTGGTTGTGGGAGAGTCGGGTATCGCTCCCTGGCTTGGGTGGAGCTCATCGCCTCTGATGTTTGGCGGCGCCGCGCAAATCACTATTGTTACTTTGCTCGGCGAAGGTGCCTCTGCTGCCGCCGCTGTAACCGCCGCTCTTATCGTTGGCGCCCGGCACCTTTTGTATTCCGTGAGCATCGCGCCGAGATTTCAGGGGCAACCGACCTGGTTTCGCTGGGTCGGCCCTTACGTGCTCATCGATCAGGTATTCGCCTTGGCGGTCTTGCGCAAAGACGAGGAGCCCGCCGCCTTCCGTGCTTACTTTTTGGCCGCAGGCTTTACGTTTTGGGGATTGTGGATGGTCTGCACTGCGCTGGGCTTGTTCATTGGTCCTCTTGTGCCCGCGGGTTGGGGTATTTCTTTTGCGGCGCCGGTTTTATTCACTGCCTTGCTGGTTACCGCCATTGATCGTTGGGAGAAGCTTGTTGTTGCGCTGCTATCCGGAGCTTTCACAATGCTCTTCGCCGATATGCCCAATCGATCGGGGCTCTTATTGGGTGCAATGCTTGGCGTTTTACTGGGGCTGCTCCTGGAAAGCCGGCGACAGCGCTCGTGAGCCAGTTTTTTGCTATTTTGCTCGCAGGGATCGGTACCTATTTGAGCCGTGCGATTTTCGTGATCGCATTAGCGGATCGATCATTTCCTCCCTTGGCGCTTCGAGCTTTGGAGTATGTCGCTCCTGCGGTGATGGGAGCACTTATCGTATCAATGCTCACAAGCACCGACGGACAAGTACGTATTGCAGGGCCAGAGATGGCGGGCTTGTGCTCCGCGGCGTTGGTTGCCTGGAAGACACGCAATCACATCTTCACCTTAATAACGGGGATGGCGGTCTTCTGGATAGTCGCCGCGCTGTTAAGCACGTGGTGACAGAGAACGACTAGCGATTCAGCACCGTCAACACTTCAACGTGGGGTGTCTGGGGGAATAAGTCCAAGGGTTGGACTTCTTGTAATTCAAATCCATGAGTCAAAGCTACTTTTAGATCTCGCGTAAGCGTGGCGGGGTCACAGGAAACATAAATAACTGTATGTAACTGTTTTGCGAGTGCCAGATAGTCCGCGAGATTCTTAAGGCCCTCCCTTGGTGGGTCCAGGAGCAACAGTCCCGCTCGTGAAAGCTGTGCCGAGAGCTCCTCTGCACTGCCAATGCGATCTAAGTCACTGCAATGACCAGAAACCCCTGGCAAGGCTTTATCCTTGAGGCTTTCGACCGCGGGTCGAAAGCTGTCCACAGCATAAATGTCTTTGCAGCCAGCGTTCACTAGTACCTCGGTGAAGTTTCCGGACCCTGCAAAAAGCTCCAGAACAGGATCCTGCGGATTTAGAGAAGTGATTCGCTCTGTCAGCCAATCACGCATCCGCTGGTTTTGCGCAGTGTTCCCTTGACGAAAGGGTCGACGTTGATTGACGACGACTTCCTCTGCAGTGATGTCATCGTCGAAATCGAGTGTCGACCACTGCTTTCCCCGACTCGGCTTCCAGGAGTGGTTGGGGAGTTTCCCTCGGAGATTCTTGAGGGTCGAGCGATTTTTTTCATTCAGCACCAAACAGTCGCTGGCTTCGGCGATTTCACGGGAGTTGCCCGCAACATAGCCTAAACGCTTACCGTCAGTCTTTAGCTGTGCTCGATTGCGGTATCCCAGTTCTTCCGGAGACGCCCAGATGCTGGCTATCTCCAGTTTCTCGTTCAGCGCTTGAAGCGCTTTCTTGACGAGCTGTTGTTTGTTCTTTAGCTGTTCGCAATAGTCCATGAACAGCCAGGGGCAACCGCCACAGGCATCGTTTGTAAATCCGTGATGAGGGCAGGGTGATGGCCTGCGTCGAGGCGATACTTCGTTGAGAGTAAGCACCCGCGCAAAGCCCATTCGGCCCTTGAGGCCTGTGACTTCAAACAGACCCTGTTCGCCTCGCCAAACGCCCGGCACGAAAAAGACACGGCCATTGGGGTGTGCAACGATTCCTTGACCATCACTACTCAGGTCGCGGACTTCGCCTTCGAATCGCTGGCCGGGTCTTAGCTGATCGCGTTTTGGAGCTTTGGTTTTTGGGCGTTTGAACAAGCTTGCCTCCTATACGGAAAACAAACTTACCATGCTAGGAGCAGTGGGGGCGGGATAGGGAGCCTCCGGGTATCGAAATACCCGAAGGCTAGCTTTCTGGCGCAGATGTTTAGAAGGAGTAAGACCCGGTTACGCCATAAGTACGAGGGGGCAACATCGATCCAACGCGCAGGGAATTGTACAAGGGCGCCGTGATGATGTTGTTGGAGATGACCTCTTCGTCGCTGAGGTTGCGACCCCAGAGGCTGACCATCCAGCGGCCTTCGGCACCAAAGCTGTAGTCAGCGTTCGCGTTGATCAAGCCGTAGCCTTTCTGGTACGCATCGTTTCGGTTCCACTCTGTGAAGTACACATCGTCTTGATAGTAGCCCTCGCCGCGAAGCCGCAAGTTACCGTCTCCAAGCGCAGTCTGATAAGTCACTCCTAACTTGAACGTGTACTCTGGTGCGTTCGGCAGCGTGTTACCGCTCAAGTCCGTCGGTTCAAAGCCGTTGGCATAGTCACCGTTAATGAACTCTTTGTACTCCGCGCTCAGGTAGGTTGCGAACAGATCAAAACTTAAGGCATCCGTCATCGCGTAGTTTAGTTCAAGCTCTGCTCCGTAGTTTTCAGCTTCTGCAGCGTTGATAGTGCTCACCGTGCTGGTTTCGTCGACAAAGGAGATTTGTACATTCTGGTAGTCATAGAAGAAGGCAGCCAGAGCGTAGGTCATACGCCCGTCACTACTACTGCCTTTGTATCCAACCTCGAAGGCATCAACGGTTTCGGGATCAAGCGGTGGGCTAAGGCTACCGGTGTTGATGACGCCGGACTTGAACGCCTGGTTGTAAGTCGCGTACATCAAAGTGTCATCGCTAGGACGATACTCCAGGGTTACCCGCGGTGTGATGTCGTCCCAGTCAGCTTTTGCGTCGGTGGGGACATTGAGTCCGGCAGCATCAAAAATGAAAGCGCCGGTGCCCTCGCGTTCTTCATAGTTGTACCGGGCGCCTGCGATGACCGTGAATCGATCACCTAGAGGCACGGTGAACTCTACAAACGCGGCATAAGCAGTAATATCAACGTCGCCGTCCTGGAGATATTTTCCACTGTTTAGAAAGTCACCTATCGGTGTTCCGCAGGTGGCTGGCGCTGCAAACTCGCAAAAGTTTGTGAGGGGTACAAACACCTCACCAAAGAGATCTTCCTCAAAGTACATGGCTCCAGCCAAGATACTGTAAGTGTCACGTTCTACATTCAGAGTGAATTCCTGTCCGAAGGAGTCGCTCTCTTCGGTGTAGTTATTCTGCCCAAACAGATCTACTTCGGTGGAGTCGAGATCGTCCCTAAGGAAGCGGTCCATGTTCTGCGCCGACGTTGTGGAGCGCAGAGATACACGATCCGAAAACTGGAAGTTGAGGATCATGTTGGCCATAAATCCCTCACGGGTATTGATGGCTTCCTGATCCGAGTAGATGTCATATAGCGTCCCGCCGACATCAAAGATGGTGCTGCCACCGAGAGCGGTTACTGCGGGAGGTAAGCCGCCAGCCGTTCCTGCCGATGGACCGAAGTAGTGAAACGCATAGTTGTTGTCATCTTCCTCGTAGTATTGGTAAGACAAGGTGGCGTCCCAGTTGGCATCAGGGTTGTAACTCAAGGTGGCACGATAGGCCTCTGCATCGCGATCGTCGACGTCATTGCCTGTGAACAGATTACTGCCGTAACCATCGCGACGTTCGATCTTTGTGGCTAAACGTAAGGCCAATGCGTCCGAGATAGGCAGGTCCACCGCACCTTCCAAAGTACCCATGCTGTAGTTGCCAGCTGTGAGGTTTAGATAGCCGCCCATTTCACTGCCAGGCTTTGCTGTGACTACATTGATAGCACCAGCAGTCGCGCCTCGTCCGTAGAGCGTACCTTGAGGCCCGCGCAGGACTTCTACTTGTTCGAGATCAAACATGCCGACTAGCTGTGCCGCGGGACGTGGAATAATTGCGCCGTCCTGAAGGATCGAGACCGCTCCCTCGCCACCGATATCGATACTGGTCATACCGATGCCACGCATAAAAATTCGGGCGAAGCCAAATTGATCTCCGATGGATAGGTTGGGAACTTCTGTGTACATATCGCGGACGGTTTGTACGCCGCCGGGGCCGATAGCATCTGAACCAATAACGTTGGCCGCCACCGACAGGTCTGAAAGACTCGAGTTACGCTTCGTGGCTGTGACCACGACTTCCTCGAGTACATTCTGAGCCATAAGGCTCGGTGAGATGACTGCGGCGGCCACGGCCGCGGCCAGTACTTTGTAAGCTGTGCTTTGCATGATGTTTCCCTGCCCTGTTATTAGTTATGGGTTTGCACGGGTGTGTCTTGCGTGTTGCCTAACTGTAATTTATTACTTGCTGTTGATTAGCTGCCTAGCGCCTCCCGTTTAACTTTGATACCTGCCGCTTCTCTGTCCCAGGTATCACTGGTTACAGCTTCTCCTCGAAGAAGATGTTTCAAGACCTTTGCTGATGGTGTTTTGGGTAGTTCATCCATGATGCGGATGTAGCGGGGGACCATGAAATAGGCCATGCGCTCGATAAGAAACCGTGTGAGTTCCTCGGGATCAATGCTGTGTCCTTCCACCGGAGCCACGCAGATCATGACGTCGTCCTCACTCAGGTCGCTGGGCACGCCATAGGCGGCGGCTTCGCGAACTGCCGGATAGGCGACAACTTCGGCTTCAACTTCAAAGGATGAAATATTTTCTCCCCGTCGTCGGATAGCGTCTTTGCGCCGGTCGACAAAATAGAAGTAGCCTTCCTCGTCTTTACGGAAACAGTCACCTGTGTGAAACCAACCGTTGCGCCACGCCTCAGCGGTTGCTTCAGGGTTTTTGTAATATCCGGAGTTCATGCCCCAAGGGCGATCCGTGCGAACTAGCATCTCACCGATTTCGCCGATGGCTACTTCGCAGTCGTTCTCGTCCACAAGGCGAACGTCAACGCCATCTCGTTTTTTACCGCAGGTGCCGCGGCTCGTGGGGTTGGGGTCAGAGACTATGGGCGAAGAGATCTCTGTCATGTTGAAGATCGTGTAAATATCGATCCCGAACCGCGTGTGCAGCTCTCCTGCGGCTTCAGTCATGGGCACCATGAACGCCAGTCTCAGGCTGTGATCTTTGTCCTGGGATGAGGGTGCTTGTTTGAGTAAGAAAGTGGCCATTACTCCAAGTAAGAATGCTGCGCTGGTTTTGGTCTCGCGTACGAAAGGCCAAAAACGCTCCGTATCAAAGGTTTCCATTACCGCGATGGATCCCCCTCGCGCGAGCATCACCGAGATAATGCCCATGCCGCCAATGTGGAACAAAGGCATGTTAATGAGGAAGCGATCGCTACCATTTACGAAGTGCCATGTTTCAGGGCCGGCGTTGGTAAACAGGTGCAGATAAGAGGACAACACGCCCTTTGAGGGGCCCGTGGTGCCCGATGTGTAGATGATTGACTGGTTGTCCCAGGGCTCGATGGGGCGCTCAAGTTCGGGAAGCTCACTCTCCAGTCCCGTTAGTTGCTCAAACGCCTCGCAAGGGAGCGCGGAGTTTTGTGCTTCGCCGCCCACAGACACTACAGCCGTAAGTTGTGCGGTGTCGGCGTCAGCGAGCCTTGGAACCAGGTCTTTGTGCGCGACAAGTAGCGCAGCATCAGAGTTATTAAGAACGTGCTCCAGAAGGCTGCCTTTATAGGCCGTGTTAAAGGGGACAAAAACAGCGCCAAGATAATTGATGGCAAAGAAAGTGAGAATCCCTTCTCGTCCACCGAATAGCCAAACCGCTACGTGATCGCCCTGAGAAACGCCCCGTTTTGCTAGTCCAGCCGCGACGCTTATGACTTTCTCGCGCAGTTCCTGGTAGGTCCAGGTATCACCGTTTTCAAAGATGGCGTAGACGGTGTCAGGTGTTTCGACAGCCCAACGGTCAATGAGGTACCTGACCACGCATTCTTCTCTTGGTGGCACCCGGGAGTCCTGATGGCCATCGCTCACTGCATTCACAACGCTTTCCTCTACGGCTTGATGCTCTTTATGGGGGTTGCTGATGTTTTGTCTATAGGGCCCTGAGATTTTGTACGGGACTCAAGATCCAGGGTCTCGGTGCGAATCGGCGAGTGCACAATGCGTGCAACGTTCTGTATGAGAGTTGCCAGCACCTCTGTCTCTGACCAATGACCGCCGGGCGTATACCAGAGCGCTACCCAGCTCATCATTCCGCCGATAGTGGTGGCGGTAAGACCAGGGTTGTCGACGGTGAAATCACCGGATTGGCTACCCTCGAGCAGTAGCTCAGCAATGCGGTGGTCGAAAAGCGAGCGCAGCTCACGAATCTCTCTGGCGGCCGAGCCGTCTAGGTTCTTCTCTTCACGAAGATAGACGACGATGTTCTCTTCGTTGTCCAAAATAAGACGCGTAACGTTATCTACGATGAGCTTCAAGCGATCCCAGGGCGACCCCGGCGATGCGAGGCACTTATCTAATGCTTCGAGAGATAGGGAGATGCCTAACTTGGAGATGTCGAAGAGTATCTCGCCCTTGTTTTTGTAATAGCTATAGATAAAGGGTTTGGTAACTTTTAACCGATCAGCAATGGCGTCAATAGTGGCGCTTTCGTAGCCCTGCTGAAAAAATAGGTGTGCAGCTTCTTCGCGAATCCGTCTGCGCTTGAACGTAGCGAGCTCGCCCTTGAGTCCGCTGTTGTTGGGCTCTTTTTTCACCGCTGAAGCTTGCGTTGCCAATGCCCGGTTTATCCCGCAGCCAGCTTGAGCGCGGGTAACACGTCTTCGGCTTTTTCTACGGTACGTGGGTTCGTGCGTGCCCAGAAGTCATGCATGGTGTTTTCGGCGACCAGAGCGTGGTCGCTTTCGTTAACACCGACAGCGGTCAGTGAGCGAGGCATTCCCAGACTCGTAATAAGTTCATCGACGATCACCGATGCTGGGTCATTCGGGCGACCGAAGGCGCGACTAATACGCTTCTGACGCTCGCCATTTACAGGCTCATTAAACGCCAATACCGCCGGTGCCATAACGCAAGAGCAATAGCCGTGGGGTACGTCAAAACTGCCGCCCAGCACGTGGCCAATGGCATGGCTGAGTCCCATGGGAACACCGCCAACGATCGGCACCATGGATTGCCAAGCTCCGACCTGGCACTTCAGGCGCGCATCCAGATCCTGGGGGTCAGCTTTTACGCGCGCTAAACCTTCGCTGAGCAGTTCCAAAGCGCTCGCGGCCATGCCGTCTGCGAAGTAGTTTGATTCGAAGGAGGCGAGAGCCTCCAATGCGTGATCAACAGAGCGCACGCCTGTCGACAGCCACAGCCACTCTGGTGTGTGCACGGTTAAGGCTGGATCCAGCACTACCGTAACGGGGGCCATTAATCGTGTTTCATAGCCTTGCTTGAGTTTGGCTTTCTCGTCCGTCGCACCGCTCAAGGGGTTGAACTCACCCCCGGAAAGTGTGGTGGGACAGATGATGGCGCGCACGTCGGGGCCATCGAAAACTGGTTTCACAACTTCACCCTCGTCGTTAACGTAAACACGGTAGTCATCCATGTCCTCGTGGGTGAGGATATTGTGCTTTAAGCAGATGGTGACGATTTTTCCTGCATCAGTAACGGAGCCGCCGCCGACGGTCACTACCAGATCGGCGTTAACTTCTCGCGCCATCGCGGCAGCTTCCAACACGGCGCCTCGGGGCGCGTGTGGGGGCATGCCGTGGTAGGTCGCAGCTACTTTACTGCCCAGAGCCTTACGGATCTGGTCGATCTCATCGGTTTTTTCCAGGAGCGTAGAGCTGACCAGCAAGAACACGCGCTGGGCGCCCAAACGCTCAGCCTCCTGCGTAATGGCGGTAGCAGCACGCTCGCCCATGTAAACCTTTTCTGTAGCTGTCAGATCGAGAGCCGAGGGAGACACCATTGCTGATTCCTTATATTTGTTTATGTCAGCGCTTGCGGTTAGATAGGTAGAGTAATATTTTCTTATTAACAGTCAAGTAAATATTTATTCAGTAGACAGGGGCGGACAGCCGGTAGTATCTTCTCTTGCCTGTAGCCATCAAATAATGAATAAGTCAGGGCGTTTTATGCAGCAACCACCCGATGATTCCCGCGACTGGGTGAGTGCCTCGGGCATTCCTCTCAAAAGCTATTACATGGCCGATGACATTCCTTCGGCGCATCAGAAAGTGCTGAATTCCGCACCGGGGGAAGCTCCCTTTCATCGCGGTAGTTATCCAACGGGCTATCGAACCAAGCCTTGGCGGATCTTCCAGCTCAGTGGTTTTGGAAAACCCGAAGACGAAAATGAGCGGATTCAGTTTCTGCTGGAGCAGGGCGAAACAGGCTTCATCATGGAGCACGACCGCAATACCGCTGATCACCTCTATAACGTGGACCACCCTGAGGTTTTGGCTCGGCGCGAAGACGTGGGTCTGACCGGTGCGGTGATGCAAAGCATCCGCGATATCGATATCTGCATGAAAGATCTTCCCATCGAGACTAGTTATGGACATGCAGGGGGCGCCGTAGTACAGCACGCTCCCTTTGCACTCGCCGGGTACTGGAGCGTTGCCAAGCAGCGAGGCTATGATTTGGCGCGCCTTCCGGGGACCGGCCAAAGTGATTTCTTTCTCACGTATTTAGGTTGTGTCACCAAGCAGCAAATTCCCACGGACGCGGGACTGCGCTTTAACGCAGATATTATGGAGTTTTGCGACCAACACCTGCCGCGCTGGGTCCCGGTATCCATTGCTGGGTACAACGGTGCGGACAGCGGCCTGAACGCCCCCCAGGAACTAGGTGCACTGTTTGCGAATGCTGTGGAGTATCTCGAAGAGATTAAACGCCGCGGAACCATGCCCATTGCACGAGCGGCTAGAGCCTGTGGTGGCGTCAGCTTTCGCATGTCCATGGACGTCTTCGAGGAAGCGAGCAAGCTGCGCGCCGCGCGGCTCATGTGGACGCAGCTACTGAATGAGCGCTACGACGTCCACGACCCCAAAGTTAGTAACCTGCGTATTCATTGCGTGACAGCAGGTTCGCGCATGACCTACCAGCAACCGATCAATAACATTGTCAGAGGCACTCTGATGGGTTTGGCAGCTGCCTTGGGCGGCGTTCAGTCCCTGGGCGTGAGCGGGTATGACGAAGCGCTTTCGATTCCCTCGGAACATGCGCATCAGATGTCAGTTCGTATTCAGCAGGTACTGCAGGAAGAAACCAACATCGCCGCGGTTACCGACCCTCTTGGAGGCTCCTACTATGTCGAAACTCTGACTGCGCAGTTGATTGAGCGCGCCTGGGCGTTTTTTGAAGAAATTCAGGAGCAGGGAGGCTTTCTGGCCGCCCTGGATAGCGGTTGGATGCACCAAAAAGCCGCAGAGAACCAGCATCGTGAATTTATGGCGCAGAGCGACGGTACGCAGAAGATTATCGGTGTCACTGATCACACAGACGACATTTCACCGTACGAGGTTGACGGCTTTATGGGTGTGGATGATGCCTTTGATGTAGCTCTTGCACGCCTCGAAGAGGTCAAGCGAACCCGACATGAAAAAGCGGCAGCAAGCGCTATGCGAGATCTGGAGGCCGTGCTACGAACCTCGGACAATATTATGCCAACGATGATGAACGCCCTTGAGTCGGAAGTGACCTTGGGTGAGGTCGGTGATATTTACCGCGAGGCGTTTGGTGACTGGGCCACACCCATACAGACCTGAGGATAAGAAATGGCGGACACTGGAAAACGTATTCTCATGGCCAAGACAGGCCTTGATGGTCATTGGCGTGGGCCGACTATTGTCGCCACGGCACTCCGCGACGCGGGCTTTGAAGTCATTATGATTGGAATGGCGCGATCAGATGAGGTACTGCAGGCCGCGATCGACGAGGATGTTGATTTGGTCGGACTGAATATTGGTGGGCACATTGATGTCGCGCTACGTGCGGTTGAGACCGTGCAGAAGGAATGCGAAGGCATGCCCATCTTTTGCGGTGGGGTGGTGCCGCCCCACGCAAAGCGCCGTCTTGAGGCTCTGGGCGTCGAAGTGTTCCCGCCCGGGTCCCAGTTGCCGGATATAGTCGACTCGGCGCGCCGACTAACGGGTATTGCCTAAGCGTTTCGCGCATGGCCTCGTCATCGGACACGCTTGAGAGCAGGCTGAAGGAGGCCGAGGGGGGCGATCGTAGAGCCCTGGCGCGCTTGATCAGTGCCATCGAGCGAGGAGAGCGATTGCCCGGTATTCCTTTGGGGGATGTCGAGGATGCGTCTCGGCTCTGCGTGGGGATCACCGGTGCTCCCGGCGCTGGAAAATCCACGCTGGTGAGCGCGCTCACCGAGGTGCTGTTGAAGAGCGCGTCTTCAGCCGCAGTGCTGGCGGTGGATCCTTCTTCTCCTATAAGTCGCGGCGCACTACTGGGCGATCGTGTACGCATGCATCAACACGCGACCCGACCCGAAGTGTTTATCCGGTCCATGGCAACCCGTAGTCATCACGGTGGCTTGGCCGGCGCGACTCAGGCATCTCGCCGCCTTTTGCAGCATTGCGCCTGGCCTTTAGTGATTATAGAGACGGTGGGTGTTGGGCAGGTAGAGCTGGACATCGTGAACACCGCCGACATTGCCGTGGTGGTCCTTAATCCCGGCTGGGGTGATGAGATTCAGGCCAACAAAGCGGGCCTGATGGAAATCGCGGATATCTTCGTTATCAACAAAGCCGATCGACCGGGACTGGAATCGACCCGCCGGGACATTGATGGGGTAATCATGGCCAGACCTGAGTCGCAGCGACCCCCGGTCATTGAGACGGTTGCTACGGAAGATACGGGGATTGAAGAGCTGGCTCAGGCGATCGCCGAGGTACGGCAATCCCTGGCGGCCTCGGGCGAGCTCGCGCGTCGCCGTTACGCCCAGTTGGGAATGGAACTATCGCAACAAATGAATCGACGTTTTGCCAGGGAGCTGGCAGGCTATGAATCCAGCGATGCTTTTGCCGGCGGGATAGCGTCCCTTGCCAGGGGTGACGTTAATATCGAAACGCTCATTGATGAGATGCTACCTGCGGTGCTGAAGTTCCGCAGTGATGCTTAGCATTCGCTTCCCATCACCGAAGAGTCCTGACTTATGACTAACAGCCCCCTGATCATCGAGCGTCAAGATGCGCTGCTTACCGTAACGCTCAATAGTCCGGAAAACGGCAATGCCCTAAGCACAGCAATGGTGGACAGTCTGGTGTCCTGTTTTGAGGGGCTCATGTACGACGAGTCTGTTCGCGTGGTGATTCTTAGGGCTGAGGGAAAACACTTCTGTAGTGGTCTCGATCTGAAAGACCCTGGTATGTCGCCGCGAGAGCGAACCCCCGGGGCCTTGTGGGCAATACAGCGGTCCATCGGGCGAATCTATCCTGCTATGCGTCGTTGCCCCCAGCCCATCGTGGCAGCACTGCAGGGGGCAGCCTGCGGCGGGGGCTTCAGTCTGGCTCTGGCGGCGGATGTTCGCGTGGGCAGTACAGACCTTAAAATGAACGCGGCTTATCTCAATATTGGGCTGACCGGCTGCGATATGGGTAGTAGCTATTTTCTCCCCAGACTGATCAATGCGTCTATCGCATCGCAGCTATTGCTCACGGGGGAGTTCCTCAAGGCCGAGCGCGCTTACGAACTGGGACTGATTGCGCATGTGCTTGAGCGCGACGAACTCCTTGGCGCGGCGCAGGCCTATGCGGATACTATGCTGCGGGCCGCGCCCATGGGATTGCGGCTGACTAAAGAGGCGCTGAATCATGCATTGGACACCCAGGGGCTGGAAGCCGCTATGGCCATGGAGAATCGTCACCAGAGTTTGCTGGCCATGAGCAACGATGCCCGGGAAGCGATTCATGCCTTCAGAGAAAAACGCGCGCCGATCTTTACCGGTGAATGAATAACTACTGCAATTGCACCTAACTCTGACATCAATCTCATTTAACCCACACATCAATCCCAACTCAATCTGCACAGTAATGGAGAATAACTTTGGACATGCAAAAACTGTTTTCATTGGAGGGGCGCGTAGCGCTGGTTACCGGTGGATCACGCAACCTCGGAAAGACAATCGCCGCAGCCTACATTGCCCAGGGTGCGACGGTTTACATCAGCTCACGCAAGGCCGCGGATTGCGATGCCACGGCAGAGGAGTTGGGCCCTAACTGCCATTCTCTTCCCCAGGATGTATCGACAGTGGCGGGTTGCCAGTCTGTAGCAAAGGCCTTGAGCGAGCGAGAGCAGAGGCTGGATATTCTGGTCAACAATGCGGGCGCAGCCTGGGGACAGCCGTTCGAAGAGTTTCCGGAGAAAGGCTGGGACAAGGTGATGGATCTGAACCTCAAGTCGCCTTTCTTTTTGACCCAGGCCCTGCACGAAATGCTCAAGGCCGGCGGTGCGAGCGGTTCTCCCGCCAAGGTAATCAACATCACCTCGATTGATGGTCAGCGCCTGAACCCCTGGGAGACTTATAGTTACCATGCGTCGAAATCCGGTTTGATCTATTTGACCAAACGCATGGCCGCAAGGCTCGTAAAAGACAACATCATTGTTACCTCTATCGCCCCCGGAGCATTTGCCTCAGATATGAACAAGGCGGCTCGGGATCATGGTGATGAGATCGGTAAGAGCATTCCTTTGGGGCGTATTGGCACCGATGAGGATCTCGCGGGTACAGCGATTTACCTTGCCAGTCGCGCCGGTGACTACGTCGTCGGCGACACCATCACCATCGATGGTGGCATAGTGCATGCTGCAGTTGGGCAGAGCATCGATGTCTGATTCTGTGGTGGAGGCACCATCACATGGGGAAGTCAGTCAGGTTGTCGAAGATGAGCGAGCGCGTGTCTTTGCGTCTTTGGCTAGCGCTTTTTCTGCAGACCCCCTGATGCGTTGGTTTTTTCCGGAAGCTGCGGATTATCTCGAAGCAGCAACCGGTGATTTTTATGACGCCTTTGGCGGTGGCGCGATTGCTGCGGGTACGGCCTACCGTACTCCTGGCTTCGAAGGGATAGCCCTGTGGTACCCCCCGGGGCTAGGGCCTGACGAGGAGCGCCTCGTCGAGAGTATGGTCACTACCGTACGGCCATCTATTCATGAAGACTGTATCGGCCTGATGGGAGAAATGGAAAGATATCACCCCAAGGATGATTGCTGGTACCTGGCGGTCCTGGGTGTAGACCATGCGTATCAGGGGCGCGGGCACGGTGCTCAATTGATGAAGCATGCTCTAGCTAAAATCGATGATTTGGGTGCCAAGGCTTATCTGGAATCATCGAACCCTCTCAATATATCGCTTTACAAGCGCCATGGCTTCGAGGAAATGGGTACTATCCAAAGCGGGTCTTCTCCTGCGGTCGTGCCTATGCTGAGAGAGGCCAGGGTGTGAATCACTCAGGCTCATCCGGGTTTTCCCGCCGAGGCTTTATTCAAAGCCTGGCGCTAAGCAGTCTTGCTGTGGGGCCTGCAGCGGGTGCTGCAGCTCCAAAGACAAGTCAGACTTCAAAGCTGGAGGAGCTTGGCAAAGGGCTGGGCGAAAATTTTATTGTTGAAGCTGGGTGGATACTCACCGAAACCCAAGGTGAGTTGAAGCTCGTTCGTAATGGGCAGGTCTTAGTACGCCGCGGTGTTGTTGAGGACGTGCGAGAAGGCGTGTTTACTGACGCCCTGCCGAGGCTGAAGCTGCCAGGGCAGCTGTTGCTCCCAGGGTTTATTTCTGGCCATACCCATTGCTGTAGTGCCACTCCTACCCGAGGAATCATCGAGGGCCCACGCTCTTATGCGCGTCCGCTGGAACTCGTTGAGATGCTCTCGGATGACGAGATGGATGCGCTTACCGCACTCAATTTGGCGGAGCTTTTGCGCTCAGGGTGCACAACGCACCTGGAGATGAGCCTGAGTCTTCGTCAGGCGGAGAGTTACGTTCGTTCCGCTGCGCCCTGGGGCGTCCGCGCCTATCCCGGTGCGATGATTCCCGGTATCGAGCGCTTGTTTGGCATTTGGTTTCGCGCCGATGATCAAGTCCTTATGGACTCAGAGCAGGGCACCCTCGAGGAGATCGCCGCAAACCTGGCGTTTTGCAAAGCGCACATGGGCAAAGGCAATGGCCTGATTAACCCCATGATCTCTCCTCACGCCTGCGACACGCAGACACCGGCCACCATGCGCGCAATAGCCGATGCAGCTAAAGAGCTTGGTACGGGTTTACACATTCATCTCTCGCAGGGTCAGCGGGAGACCGATACGGTAAAGCGCCTTTGGAAAAAGACGCCGACGCAGTGGATGGAGAGCTTCGGTATGCTCAGTGACGGGCCGGTGTTCGGCGCGCACATGAGTGGTTTGGACTGGACAATTGATCCACCCATTCTGAACAAGTATGGAGTGGTCTACGCCCATTGCCCCTCGGGCGGGGGCGCGGGTAACGGCACACAGCCCTATCCCGAAGCGCTTGCGGCAGGCATGGCAGTGAACATCGGCATCGACACTCACTCCAACGACTACCTCGAGAACCTCAAGCTAGCGGTGCTTTACGGGCAGGCGCGACACGAGCTTCTCGGTGAGTTGAACCCGGATCGAGATAGCCAGCGTCCCACGGTCTGGAACGCCGTTGATGGCGCAACGCGCATCCCGGCGAAAGGCCTGGGTCGCGATGACCTGGGTGTAATCAAAGCTGGGGCGCAGGCTGATCTGGTGTCCATAGAAGTGTCCAGCATGCTCAATGGTACCGGCGCCCTACCGCCGGAGCCGCTGAACAATCTGCTTTATGCCAACGGCCGCATGGTGCGTACTGTGATGATCCGTGGGCGTATTCAAGTGCGCAATGGTCAGTTTGTCGCGGATGATCCTCAGGGGGTTCTCCACGCAGGCGGCGAGGTCGCCAGGAAAATCTGGCGTCAACTTGATCAGGAAGACTGGTTTACGGCTACACCTCGCTAGCTTTGGGTGACGAGCTACGTTGCCATGATTGAGCGGCTGCGCTAGCTTGCTTATTCGAGACCAGTGAATCGGAGGAGCAAGATGCAGGTATTTGGGGCAGGCGTTGGACGAACAGGCACCATGTCTTTGCGAACGGCACTTCAGCAACTCGGATTGGGGCCGTGCTATCACATGGATGTAGTGCTGAGTGATCCTCCCATTCATGTGCCTTTGTGGAATGCAGCAGTGGCGGGAAAGCCCGATTGGACCACCATCTATGAGGGACAGCAGTCGGCAGTGGATTGGCCAACGGCTTCGTTTTATCCCGAGCTACATGCAGCGTATCCTAACGCAAAGTTTGTGCTCACCCACCGAGATCCAGATTCCTGGGTGGCGAGTATTGGTGAAACAATCTTCGCTGCCTTGTTAAGTCGTGAGGATGCCCCGGTCGAAGTTCAGCCGTGGTTGGACATGTGTATGAAGGTCATAGCTCGTTCGGGCTTAGATCCCGCTATGAGTAAAGACGAGTTAGCGGCTAGATTTGTCGCCCACACTGATGCCGTCAAAGCTGCGATACCCGCCGAGCAATTGTTGTTGTTTCAAGTGAAGGAAGGTTGGGGGCCTTTGTGCGATTTTTTGGGCGAAGAAGCACCGGCAACGGAGTTTCCGCGCACCAATGATCGAGCGCAGTTCTGGCAGCTTATGGAAGATGGAGGCGCGACGGTCGAGGAATCACACCCCGATTAGATCTGCTGCCCCGAGTTATTGCGATGCAGCAACCAATCCCGTCACTGGATCGAGCAGGCAAGCACTTTCGTGGGCTTCGCCTATGCTTTGAGTCGCTGGATAGCTTTGACTACACGCTGGCTGCGCAACCGGGCACCTCGGATGAAAGTGACAGCCGCTCGGTGGTGCGATAGGCGACGGAACGTCTCCCACGAGTATCTGCCTGTCATGACTTCTGTGAGGATCAGGGATCGGTATCGCCGAGATGAGACTTTTGGTGTAGGGGTGGCTGGCGTTCCGATACAAGGTCTCTGACTCTGCAGTTTCAACAATCCGGCCCAGATACATTATTGCTACGCGGTCGGAAACGTGTTTTACCACTGCTAGGTCGTGCGCGATAAACAGGTACGCAAGATTGAACTCCTGCTGTAGTTCTATCAGAAGATTTAGTATCTGACTCTGAATAGATACGTCCAGCGCCGACACCGGCTCGTCACAGATAATCAGTTGAGGGTTTAGTGCGATAGCGCGAGCGATGCCAATACGTTGTCGCTGCCCCCCAGAGAACTCAAAGGGATAGCGGCTCACCGATCGTGCCGGTAATCCCACAATATTGAGTAGCTCTCGAACCCGTTGTTTACGCTCGGAGCTATTTCCGCCGATTCCCTGGATGATCATGGGCTCTTCGAGAATCTCGCCCACGGTGTGTCGTGCATTGAGCGACTCCATGGGGTCCTGGAAAATCATCTGGATGTTCTGTCGCAAAGGGCGCAGTTCACGGGGTTTGAGATGCGTTATGTCCTGGCCTGCGAAACGAATGCTGCCTTCCGTGGGCTTGTATAGACGCACGAGGCAGCGACCAAGGGTCGACTTACCGCAGCCCGATTCGCCGACAAGCCCCAGGGTTTCGCCGGGATTGATATGCAAAGAAACCCCATCGACTGCCCGGTTGGCCACACTGGAGCGCATGAATAGGCCCTCCTTGACCGGAAAATGCATGCGCAGATTGTCAACTTCCAGAAGCGGTGTCATAGCGCTTGCCACTGGTGGCAGCTCACTTGGTGCATACCTTCTATAGATTCCTCGGACGGAGGTGTCTCCCGGCACTTGTCCGTCGCATTCGGGCAACGGTTTTCAAACCGACATCCCTTGGGTAAATCCCGTAAACCGGGAACCATTCCGTCAATCACATTCAGTGTCGATTTGGGTGTGGTTTCCAAGGTTGGTATGGACCGCAGCAGACCCTGGGTGTAGGGATGGGAAGGGCGATCAAAAATGTCGTAGACAGTGCCTTTTTCAGCAACTTTACCCGCATACATCACAACAACCTCGTCGCAGGTTTCTGCGATCACACCTAAGTCATGAGTGATCAGCATGACCGACATGCCCATGTCACTCTGAAGCTCCTTAATGAGTTCCAAAATCTGTGCCTGAATAGTGACGTCTAGAGCTGTCGTGGGTTCGTCGGCGATGAGGAGGGCGGGCCCGCAGGCCAGCGCTATGGCGATGACGACACGTTGGCGCATACCGCCGGATAACTGATGCGGGTACTCCCCCATACGCACTTCTGGAGACGGAATCCCGACCTTGTCGAGAATCTTTACTCCTTCGAGAACTGCATCTTGCCCGCTCAAACCTTTGTGGAGTCTGAGTCCCTCGGTCAGTTGGCGGCCAATAGTGTGCACGGGGTTTAGGGCTGTCATAGGTTCCTGAAACACCATGCCGATTCTGTTGCCGCGCACAGATTCCATTTCTTCAAAGCTCAGGCTTGCAAGGTCTTGCCCTTCCAAACGGATGGCGCCGCCGACCACCCGGCCCATGGGCTGTGGTAGTAATCGCATAATTGACAGCGCGGTCACACTCTTTCCGCAGCCTGACTCGCCCACGATGCCAACGGTCTTTCCAGGGTCTACCGTGAAACTAACGCCGTCGACAGCGCGCACGACGCCTTCGTCCGTTTCAAACTCAGTGACGAGTCCATCGACCTCCAGTATGGGTGTATCAGCCAAGAGTTATGGCTTCCACTGGTCGTAAACATCGATCATAGGAGGAAAAGTCTTCCCGGATTTGCGTGCCTCGAGGACTTCCTTCTTTAAATCTGTATCGATCCAGTGCACCCAGAGATCGTCTATCTGAGAGATGTGCTTGTGATTAAAGTACTCCGGATAGCGTATCCAACGCCATCGACCGAGGCGCGCTGTTGGTTGGTACCAGCCGGGAGAGAACGATGCATGGTCGTGGTGTAGATTCAGGATCTTGTGAGACAGCTCTATCATCTCGTCTTTGTCTTGAGACGCTCGATACTGGTCAATGAGGCCATCCATCTCGAAGTTGGCGAATGTTTCGAGATTATTGGTTTGGGTCTTCAACTCACGATCTGGATTGACGCTCCCGTCTTCAAGAAAAGCATCGTCATAGGCGTTGTCGGAATGGTAGTGCTCCCAATACCTAGGGTACATCTCAAGAAAGCGTCCGAAGGCAACAAGGTGAATTTCGTGTTGCTTCTCTTGCACCTTCTTCCAGCCGGTGGTGCTGTCGAGAACTTCTATGCGAAGCTCGAGACCAGCTTTCACGGCTTCCTGCTTCAGGATCGTCATTACGTCCGCCAGGTTTTCGTAGCCGGTGGATAAAGTGAAGGCGAGCTTTTGTCCTTCAGAATTGGTTAGGATTCCGTCAGGACCGCGCTCGGTAAAACCAGCGGCGGCAAAGTAGTTCTGCGCCTTTTCGATATCAAAGGCTCGGGGTTCGATGCTGGGGTCGTTGAACTCCGAAAACCCTTCGTTGGCGGTTTTCAAGCGCACCGCATCCCCACGGAAGTACTGATCTATCACCAATTGCCAGTTGCTTGCATGTTGGATGCCCAAACGAACATTCAGGTCATCTAGTAATGGCTGGGATGTGTTCATCCAGAGCCCATAGGGTGGACGAGGATAGTCGTTATAGAACGCTGATTTAGCGATGTAACCTGCCTGCACATCAGGATCGGAGTCAGGCAATTTCTCGTACCAGTACTCCGAGAGAGCCAGGCCAAACTGATCAATGTCGCCGCGCTTGAAAGCTTCAAATCGCTTAGGGGTGTCTCGAATGACATTAAATTGGACTCGGTCGGGGTTAAAGCGATATCTAAAGTGCTTTTTGTCTTTAGCCCACCAGTCTTTGTTGCGGGTTAGGACGATAGATCGGCCTTTCTTTAAGTCACCATCGCGAAGAACGTAGGCACCCGTGGTGGGTGTGAACTTCCATTGGTAGCGCTCAAGATAATCATCACCGAGCTCCTTAAAGTGGTGCTGGGGGCGAGGATGTAGCTCAAGAACTCTCGCAGAGTAATCAGGTTTTGCTGATGCCGTGGTGATCGAGAAGGTACGGTCATCGTAGCGGGTGATGTTTGTGTACTGTGTGCTGTACCAGTTGTTGTACCAAGGCGCCCGGATGTATTCGGATTTGTAAAACCAAAACATGAAGAAAAAGTCGCCGGTGGTTACTGGTTCTCCATCGGACCATCTGGCAGCTGGGTCCAGCTTTACGTACACCGTAGAGTTTTTCGGGTCTAAAGCCCAGGATTCGGCGAGAGCCGGATAAAACTCACGCTCGTCCGGATGCAAGTGGGCGATGAGCGTTACAACATCGTCGAGTATGTACGGCCGGAACGCCCCGTTTGAGTCGGGCCCGGCGGTCCGCAATGTTCTTGGGAAATCCGGAAGAGCAATGTAGCGGGTACCGCCTTTCTTAGCTTCCGGGGAGCCAATCTCTGCTAGCTCTGATCCGTTTTCCCAGACGAGGCCATCAGGCAATTCTTCAAGTGTTTTGAATTGATAGAAGTCGGGTTCTGCAGCGTAGGCCGCGTTGACTTCTTCGGTGTTATCTATCGCTGGCGCGTTTGCTGCTTCGTCCCCGCCATCGCTCTCACCGCCGCAGCCCGCTAGTGCTAGTACTGCAAGGATTAAAAGCCACTTAGATGAAGATCGTTGTTTCATAGACAATGCTCTTTTGAATTCTTAGCGATAAATTGAATAGGTTTTTGGGTCAAAGGACTCGCGGACGGCTTCACCCACAAAGGTCACAAGAGTGAGTAGTGCCACCAAGGTGCCAAATGCTGAAGTCACGATCCAGGGTGCGGTTCGCAAGTTTGCCGTACCCTGTTTGAGGAGCTCTCCAAGACTCGGGGTCGGTGGTGGTAAACCGAAACCGAGAAAATCCAAGGCGGTAATCGCTGAAACAGCGCCAACGATGGTGAACGGCATGAAGGTCACCAATGTGGAGAGAACGTTGGGCAATATGTGCCGGAAGATAATGCGAGAGTTGGACGCGCCGATGACGCGCGCGGCGGCAACATAGTCCCGGGCCTTTTCTTTGTACGTCTCTGTACGCATGTAGTAGGTCATACCTGTCCAGGAAAACAACACCATGACCATTAACAGAATAACGATGCGGGTCGGCACTGAAAACGCGGCGGGTATCACCGAGAATATGATGATGACCATGTAAAGAAAGGGAACGTTTGACCAGATCTCGATGAGTCTCTGGAATAACAAATCGAAAACGCCGCCGAAGTACCCCATGGAACAGCCGATGGCGATGCCGATGAGGTACACCGACAACATAAAACCGATAGAGAAGATCAGTGCGATGCGCGTGCCGTAAAATAGTCTGGCGAGAATGTCGCGACTCGTCGTATCCGTACCGAGATAGTGTTGTTGCTCGGCGTTTGGTGCCAGAGGCGTGAAAATACCTCCGGGGGCATGGTTCTCATATGCGTTGTAAGGCACAAGCGGCATGAGTAGCCAGTTGCCACTATTGTCCTTGGTAAACTGCTCTTTGAGGTCTCGATAGTTGACCTCGTAGTCATAGTCGAGACCGAAGTCCGTGCCCGGATGGAAGGCCGTGTACGTGGGGAAGTACAGCTCGCCCTCGTAGCTGACGAGCAATGCTCTACTGTTTATCAGTAGTTCACCAAAGCTGAGTAAGACCATAAGCCCCGCAAGAATCAGGAAACTGTAATACCCGCGTTTGATATGCCTAAAACGGCGAAGCTTCTTCAGAGTCTGGGGGTTGAGCTGCAGCATGGGTTAGCTGAATCGTATCCTTGGGTCCACGAGGGCGACGAGAACATCCGAGACAATATTGCCAATGAGTAGCAAAAGGCTGGCGAGCAATACCACACCCATGACCACCGGATAGTCTCTGTCCAAAATCGCACTAAGCCCCAGCAAACCAAAACCATCGATATCAAAAATGGTTTCGATAAGAAAAGAACCCCCGACGAGAAGCGTGATGTTTTGTCCGAAGGTCGTTGCGATGGGGATCAAGGAGTTGCGCATGGCGTGTCCGGTTACGGACTTGCGAAAGGAAACGCCCTTGGCAATGGCCGTGCGGATGTAGTCCGCGGCCAGATTGTCCATGAGATGGTTTTTTAGAAGAAGGGTAACTAGTGCAAAGCTCCCTACCAGGTAACAGATGAGCGGGAGCAGGGAATGATTCAGTAAATCCAGTGTTTTTTCCGCGGCGCTCAATTCGTCAAAGTTGAAGCTGACGAACCCTCCCATAGGAAACCATTCCAGTCGCACCGCAAAAAACAATATGAGGAGTGAGCCCAGGGCGTAGCCCGGGATAGCGTAGCCGACAAAAATCAGTACGGAGGATATGTTGTCCACGAACGTGCGGTGGCGAATAGCTTTGAGAATACCCAAAGGGATGCACACGGCATAAGTGAGGATGAGCGTTACGATGCCGTAGTAGAGCGATACCGGGAATCGTTCTTTGATGACGTCCCAGACCGGTTCATTGTATCGGTAAGAAGAACCTAGATCGCCCGTGACCACCTTGCCAAGCCATTCGGCGTAGCTTTGCAATAGAGGCTTATCGAAGCCGTAATACTCCTTTAGTGCTTCGAGTTGCTCGTCAGAAATTGCCATGCCTTGCCCGGCAACTTGACCGCCACCAGACTGACTCATTTGTTGCGTTTCCATGATTGCGCGCTCGAGCGGACCACCCGGCACAAGCCGAGTGATTGCGAAGACAATAATGGTTACACCCAGTAGGGTGGGCGGAATCAAGAGCAGACGCCGCAAAAAATAGTCGCGCATCAGTTGAGTGCGTTATCGATAGACCTCAGTGAGGGGGCAAAGTTACATGGCCATGATCGAGGGTGCAACAAGTGAATTAAGCTCCTGCGTCTGCGGTCCTGTCTGCCAATGCTTACTGGCTCAGAGACTTGTAAATGATATCGACCATGCGTTCCGCTGAGATAGATACCGATGAGTCTACTTCGCTATCAAAAGGGGCTGTAGGTTTGGCCGCTTGTATCTCTTCCAGTGTTTGTCCCGCAGCTATCATAGACGTTATTTCCTCTCGGATAGCCACAATCCGGTCGTGATGATTCTGTAAATCCAACTTACTGGCGAGGGGGCCGTGCCCCGGAATGATTCTGGTGTGCTCGTCACTTAGCGCAAGCGCTACCTTTGCGGCCTTAATGACGCCATCGATGTGACCGCCACTTTTAAGATCAATCCATGGGTAACGTTGGTTAAAAAATGTATCACCCATGTGTATGACGTTGGCTTCTTCGAAATGCACGATCACATCTCCATCGGTATGCGCATGGTGTACATGCACCCCCTTAATAGTTTGCTTGTTCACATGGAGTGTTAGGGAGTCGTTGAATGTCACTACAGGCAATGCTTCCGGCTCTGGCAGTAGAACTTCACCTGTGTCGGTGGTTTTGCCGTTCACGAGCCTTGAGCGCACTTTGTCATGAGCCATGATCAAAGCACCCTGTTTACCGAAGTTTTCATTCCCTCCTGTGTGGTCGCCGTGCCAATGGGTGTTCAGAATATATTCAACGGGGTGATCTGTAATGCCGGCGATCGCCGCGACGATCTTGTCCGTCAGTGGTGCGAACTGATCGTCGATGAGAAAGGTCGAGTCGTCTCCGGTGCTGAGGCCCATGTTGCCACCGCGGCCTGTGATCATGTAGATCCCGTCAGCGACCTGCTGCGCTTCGATTCGCGTGTCTTCCATTTGCGACTGCGCAAAGAGCGGTGCTGAACCAACCCAGAGAGCAGCCACTAATGCCAGTTTTGCGCGCGTCGTATCTGCTCGGATCAAAGGCGCAGCTCCGTGCTGCGCAATATCGGGATTTTTAATGGGCTTTCTCCGTGGCTCTTATAATTGATGCATCTGCAGGGTCATTGTAGCTGCTCGACGCACTCACCGTGGGTCAACTCCGAGGCCCTTCGTGGAGCATCGAAGTCGTCGCGTTTATATGGCAGAGTGTCAGGATTGGTTTTCCCTTACATAATTCGGAACTTACTCGTTTAGCCATGAAGACACCAAAGCGCCTTCAGCCTCTGATGGAAGAGGGGATTATCGACGAAGTCATCAGTCCGCTGATGAGCGGTAAAGAGGCCGATGTATTTATCGTTCGCAGCTCAGGGCAGATGCGCTGCGCCAAAATTTATAAAGATGCCGTAAAGCGTAGCTTTAAAAAAGCCGCCCAGTACACCGAGGGTCGTAAGGTGCGCAATAGTCGCCGTGCCCGCGCTATGGAAAAGGGCTCAAAGTTCGGGCGTAAGCAACAGGAGGAAACCTGGCAAAACGCGGAGGTGGACGCTCTCTATCGTCTGGCGCGCGCCGACGTTCGTGTTCCCCAGCCCTTCGGTTGCTTCGATGGCGTACTACTCATGGAATTGGTCACCGACGAAGATGGCGATGTCGCGCCACGACTGAACGACGTGTCCATGTCCGCGGAGCAGGCTCGCGAAGATCACGCATTAATGATGCAGTACGTGTTGCGGATGCTGGCGGCCGGTTTGATTCACGGCGATTTATCTGAGTTCAACATTTTGGTCGATGAAGACGGCCCGGTAATTATTGACCTCCCGCAGGCGGTGGATGCGGCTGGGAACAACAACGCGCAATCCATGCTTACCCGTGATATCCGCAATGTCACTGAGTATTACGCGCAGTTCGCCCCGGAATTGCTCGACACTCACTATGCCGAAGAGCTCTGGGGTCTGTTTGAAGAAGGCGATCTGAATCCGGAACACGAGCTTACGGGGTGGGCCGAGCTTGATACTCACGAAGCGGATACGGACTCTGTGATGGCAGAGATTCGCGCTGTGCTCGCCGAGGAAGAGGCTCGCCAGCGGCGTCTCAAGGCGGCGGAAAGCGACGAAGAACCAGAAAAAGAGCCCGGAGAGGACTACCAGGAAGGGCTTAATTAGTCACAACTCTGCGTGACGCTTAAGTTGTATAATTACCCTTTGCCTGTGTGCTCGCGTGTGACCCCGTTAAAGGGTTTGTTGCGAAGCCGGGCGCAGCATACTTTCTTTCGGTAATTCCCATGAGCACCCCAACGACCCCAGGCAGCTTCGATGAGCTGCAACTTCCTGTATTTCTGATGAAAGCACTCAGCGATGTGGGCTATGAAACACCTTCTGCCATTCAGACCATGACTATTCCTCCTCTTCTTGAGGGCAAGGATCTGGTAGGGCAGGCCCAAACCGGCACCGGTAAGACGGCGGCCTTTGCGCTGCCCATTTTGGCGCGCCTCGATCCCAAGCTGAACAAGCCTCAGGCGCTGGTGCTAGCGCCTACTCGCGAACTTGCTATTCAGGTGGCCGAAGCCTTTCAGAAGTACGCGCGACATAGTAAAGGCTTCAAGGTTCTGCCTATCTATGGTGGCTCGGACTATCGAACACAGCTGCGCCAGTTACAGCGCGGCGTTCACGTGATTGTTGGCACGCCGGGTCGCGTGATGGACCACATGCGTCGTGGTTCTTTGGATTTGTCTGAGCTGAAGACTTTGGTACTGGATGAAGCTGACGAAATGCTACGCATGGGCTTTATCGACGATGTGGAGTGGATTCTCGAGCAAACGCCAAACGAACGACAGATTGCCCTGTTTTCGGCAACGATGCCTGACGCTATTCGGCGTATCGCCAAGAAGCATTTAAACAAGCCCGAAGAGATTACGATCAAGCTTAAGACTGTGACCAATGCGTCCATACGTCAGCGAGTCTGGATGATGGGCGGTATGCACAAGCTCGATGCGCTCACACGTATTCTGGAGACGGAAGACTCTGACGGCGTGATCATATTTGTGCGAACGCGTATCGCGACCCAGGAACTTGCAGACAAGCTATCGGCTCGTGGTTACGCCACCGCAGCCTTGAATGGCGACATCCCCCAGAACCTTCGCGAGAAAACCGTTGAGAACCTGAAGAGGGGCGGTCTGGATATTTTGGTGGCGACGGATGTCGCTGCGCGGGGGCTGGATGTGGAGCGCATCAGTCACGTGATCAACTACGACATCCCCAACGATCCCGAGGCCTATGTCCATCGCATCGGGCGCACGGGGCGAGCAGGGCGCACCGGTGAAGCGATTTTGTTTGCGGCTAATCGTGAGCGTCGTTTACTGCGCACCATCGAGCGGGTGACGGGGCAAAAGATCGAGGCCATGGCACTGCCGACTCCAGAGCAGGTCAGTGACAAACGTGCTGCACGTTTTAAGGCGCGAATCACCGAGACGCTCGATACGCAGGATAGAGAATCTGCGAGAGCCCTGGTCGAATCCTATCAGCAGGAGTTTGGCGTCCCGATTATCGATATTGCCGCGGCACTGGTTGTGATGAATCAGGGCAAGGCCCCAGCTACACCGGCAGCTGAGCCAGCTCGGCAGTTTAAAGATAGACCTGTGCGAGAGAGTCGAGGGCAGGATCGAAATAAGGACAGGGATAGCCGCAAAGAGCGCGGAAAAGCACGTGACGCAGAAAGAGCGCCTAAGCCCCGTCGTGATAAAGAGGCGGTGGGTAAAGACGCTGATGTAGGGATGCAGCGCTACCGCGTCGAAGTAGGTCATCAGCACGGCGTTAAGCCCGGCAATATTGTGGGTGCTATTGCCAACGAAGCGGAAGTTGATGCGGAGTACATCGGACGCATTCAGATTGAAGACGATCATAGCTTTGTGGATTTGCCCGAGGGAATGCCCAAGGAAATCTTCAAACACCTGCAAACAGTCTGGGTAAGTGGGCAGAAG